>JAKSDK010000694.1 GCA_022360095.1 Phycisphaerales bacterium | reverse complement strand
TGCAGCCTTTATGGCCTGTTAAAGTGTTATGGGCCAAACACAATGCAGAAAACCAGTTAATTTGAGTGGCAGCTCTGATTCCGATGCCTATGCGCAATACCTAATGAATAATCGAGGCTATCTTCTGCCAAACAACTGGGAAGAAGCCCTCAAACTATACTTTGACCTTTCGCAGCTTGCAATGTAATCTAGGAGAAAGTATAGAATGTTTACGATAATCCATTCGAACAGGCATAAATCATCATGAATAACGCCAGGGAAGAATTGCTTGCTAAATACCTTTTATTGCTAAAGTTAGATATCAATGAAGAATAGAGTATTGGAGTAATCAAGTTTATTGACCATTTTGGTACTTAAGTAGTAAGTAATAAATGATTTTTGAATGAACATTATGTATGAAATAGCCTTCTGTTGTTGCTTCACTACGCAGTACACATACTTTTCCTTAAGTCGAGCAAAAAAAAGCCTTCTTAATTGTATCCTTTATCGTATTGTTACAGCAACTTTAGATTAATGGGTCCACCTAGTAGTCCCTTTGTTGAAACCAAGTTCGTAGTTTAACGTTTCGTAAAGTTTACCAAAACCATGGGAGCCCTCTTTTAAAGCTCGAACAGTAAGTCCCTCAAATTCATCAAAGGAATGAATGCCTCTTGGTAATTGCCGCAAGTGGAAGCCGTAGGAAAACAACGTGACCTGGGTTCTATATCAAAAAAATCGATGTCAATATTTTTGCGAAATCCCAAAACGGGAATGTTGTCGGCACCCGTGATAAAAATTAAAAGTTGCGGGAGAAGTCCTTGTGGATCGAACTGATTCAGGTTGTCCAAAAACTCTTCCGACCATAAAATGGTGGCCTCTTCCCCCTCTCTTGCCTGATTGTCTCTGTTGCTGCTAGGATCTGAATAGTTTCTCCTCAGCAATTTCCGAAAGGAATCTCCAGTAAGGGGAAAGGGTGACATACAAAACGCGTCTTTAAGCCCTGTTGGATTTTCCTTGACATATTTTAGAAGGCCTACCCGCTGAAGGCCTTCAAGAAACTGATCTAAGGCCGCCTTGTTACGATAGATGACTAAACTTTTACACAGTAATAACTCTAGTTCGCTCTTTTCACTAAAATCCCAATTAATTTTACTAATTCCACACT
>JAKSDK010000494.1 GCA_022360095.1 Phycisphaerales bacterium | reverse complement strand
GGACTAAGTGCGCCCCAGGGCGTGCTCTTCGGTCCCAATGGGGATCTCTGTGTCGCCAGCCAAAACGCCAACATCGTCGTGGGGCTTGACGGAACGACGGGAGGATGCATCGCCGACTGCGCCGCAGGCGGTGGACTGTCATTGCCGACCTTCCTGATATTCATGCCTCAGCAAGTGACGTGCACGTGCCCAGGCGATATGAACCTTGACGGAGAGGTCAACGGTGCCGATATCGAACTTTTCATCAATGCAATATTGAGCCAACAAGCATGTCCGTAAGGGACCACGATCTGCACGTCGCCGGTTCATCCTCCACGAACCGGCGACGTGCAACGACATTGGCTACACGCGGCAGTTCGCGCGCTAATCAAAAGCCCGTCGCATTCGACAGCCACCAGCTCACAACAAGAGGCTCATTATGCCGGGGGCAGCGGAGACGCTCTCACCACGACCCCAGGCGGGCAGTCTCGATCAATTTCGAAGCGAATGTCCAGAAAAGACTTGATCACCTCCATGTTCGTCTGAGCATGCCGCGACAAACCCAGCGTTCGAAACGCTCCGACTCCCGCCAGTCCGAGTGGCATCAGCAACTGGTCCGTCAGATACTCACCGACCGCGACGTCCTTTGAGAGAAAACGCCGAGCGTCCTCGGCCACTTTTTTTGCGACGTTCTCGGCTGCAACCTGACGTTCGCCGAATCCGGTGAACACCTCGGTCACATGCTCGCACTCGACTTCGATCGTCACGATGTTCCCTGGTCCACGAGAATCGGCGATTTCCTCCACCACAAGATCGCGATCGGAGAGCCCAAGCTTCCTGCCGATGACACGCAACTCACGCTCGGCGATTGTGCGGGGCAGGTGCGCCACCTTTGCCGTGGCACTGATCCGCTTTATCCGGCCTCGTTCAAGCAGCTCAAGCGGAGCAAGTCTCACAGCCGGCGTGATCGTCACTCGAAACTCACCGCCGCCGGCAGGGTAGAACCCCGGACGCACGAGTGTCGCGTCCACCGTCGGGCCTATGCGATTGATCAAGGGAAGGAATGTCTTCGCCAGAAAATCAAAAGGTGGCGCCCACGGGTTGTGCGTGCCGCCCTCGAGACGCAGGACCGACGGCCCCGATGCGCATAACAAAGCCGGCAGCACCGTCTGCAATACGAGTGAGGCACTGCCCGCCGTCCCCACCGCGAATTGGGACTCGCCGGGACGGAGGTTTTCCGGCTCAAATGTCAATTCGCGACTGCCCAGCAACGCACCTGTCACCCGGGCTTGTCCAACCTCCGTCGCTGCACGGACGGCCGTGAGGTGCTGGCGCATAAGTCCCGGCCTCTTGCGTCGCGCGCGGATGTTGGTGATCTTGAACGGCTTCCCCGTGACCAGTGACAACGCCAGCGCCGAACGCAGAACCTGTCCGCCTCCTTCACCCTGCGATCCGTCGATGGCAATCATGACGCGGTCCCTCGTATGGGGAAGTTCGCGAATAACACGATCTCGTTCTTTCGGCATTCCTTCACCGTGCGATACCTCAGTCGGTCGGTCGTCTCCTGCACACCAAACGGCGCAAAGGTTGAAAGCAATGCGTTGCGACGCCTGCTCAAGTAGCTGATCGCAATCGGCTGACCGAAGTCAAAGTGCGCCAGCACGCGCAACGCATGAAACAGCTGACTCAGCGACACGTTAAAGAAGGGCGGATCACAAAAGACCACGCCGAATCTCTGTTCGAGCCGCTCAGGGCGATACAGGTCCCACCGACGAAAACTCCGATGAGACGCGAAACGCTCGTCAATGTCCAGCATAACGACATCCGTGCCGCGATCCTCGAGTTCGACACCGACCATGGGCGCACACAACACGCAGGGGCGTTCGAAAGGCTCCAGTAGATCCGCGACGGCGTCCACCGCCTTCTGGTCGAAGAAGTATTGCTCGTTCTCATGGCGTTCCTGCATCATCAATCATCCGCCTTGTCCGCATCCTTAATGACAAACCTTGCTCGCAGCTTCGCCACGGTGGTCGCCAACCCGGCCAATTCCACCGAATTCATAACCTCGCCGAAATCCTTATACGCCGCGGGCGCTTCATCCTTCGGATAGTGCCGACAGTTTGTCAAGATATCGACGGCATCAAGCTCGCGATCAACCGCCTTCTGATCGAGCGTGCGAACCGCATGCTTCCGACCCATTTGTCGTCCGGCGCCATGGTTGATGCTATAACAACTCTTGTCGGCGCCTTGTTCAGCCACCATGACCGCCGAGCCCGCGGTCGGGTTGCCCGGTAACAGAATGGGATGGCCGGTCTCGTAAAACGGCGTATTTTTGAGCGCATGATGATTCGCCGGATAAGCTCGCGTCGCGCCTTTGCGATGCACCCACACCTTACGGTTTTCGACGATCTCCTCCCGCGCAATATTGTGGCTGATGAAGTACACGAGTGTCCCCGTCGCACCCGGCAGCACTTCCTGAAACGCTTCCAGCACCAGCGCGTTGATCAGCATATGATTCACCGTCGCGAAATTGCCGCCTAGCGCCATGTCATCGAGGTACGCATCCGCCTCCTGCGTCCCCAGCGGCGCGTGCACCAGATGGCGATCGCCGCCCGGCAGGGGAATACGCCACCTGTCGAATTTCTCTTCCAGCGCACGAAACTGCCCGGTTGCCAAATGATGCCCGAAGCCGCGAGACCCACAATGCGACAAAAACGCAACGTGGCCGTCCAGCAAACCGAAGTTTCGCGCGCAGAACCGTGCTCGGCCGTTTTCGGATACGAGCACCACCTCACATTCGCCGAAATGGTTGCCGCCGCCGTAGGAACCGAGTTGGCGGATTTTCTCTTCAAAATTCTCGAACGCGCCGCGATGCAGCAGCCCGTCCAGTCGCGCAGCCAATGCGTCACGTGTCCCGTCGTGGCCCACGTGCGATGCATCTTCACAGCGCTCCGCCCAAGCCGGCGGGATTCCCAAAGCCTCGCACACCTTCGGTGAAGCGCCCTCCACAACCACACGACGGCCGAGTGCCTCAGACACGGCTCGCGACTTCGGCACGCTGCGCTGCCCCCGTCCAGCCCCCGTAGGTGTGCGCTCGCAAATTGCCTCGATCAGCGCTCGCCGTGTGCGTTTGTCCTCGATCTGCTCCGCCGGAGTGTCGAGCTGAAGCAAGCTCATCGAACACTTGATGTCCACACCCACGGGTCCGGGGTAAATGTGCGTCGGTGATGCGAGTACACATCCTACCGGCGCGCCATAGCCCACGTGAGCGTCAGGATTAAGAACCATCTGAGTCACCCCGGGAGCGGCGGCCGTGTTCCGCGCCTGCTTGAGGCACGCATCATCAAAGGTCTGACGGATCGGCGCCGTGCCAATGACCGTGACTGGCTTCGTCTTGCCGCGACGGACCGGAAGGATGCCTGTTGCATCTCCGGTAGGGATGATGTCTTCAGATGTTTGCGACTGAGAAACCATGATCCGTCCTCCCTTCTTGTCACACGGGATCGCAATTCATCATCGATGTCGTGCCATCGTTCTTTCGCCGTGCTTGTATCAACGTATTCGTCATTTCAATTCACGTGCAACTTCCGCCTGCAATTCGACCATCAGTTTGTCACGGGCGGCAAAGACTCGTTCCGCTCCAAGGCGAAAATCTCGCGGAATTCTTCCGTTTCGGTCACGGGCGATTTGACGCCAAAGCAACAGCACGCCGCGTCCCGTGTGCACATAGGCGAGCCTGTTTCGATCAAAGCGGCACCGCCGAACCAACTCACACGCATAGGCCCAGATCGCCGACTCCTCATCGAACCTCTCGCAGCCATCCAGCATCCTTTCGAGATCAGATTCCAGCAGAGGCAACCGGCCTTCGTCCACGAGCGCACGTAACGAAGCAAGCTTGAGCAGGCGCGCCCCATGCTTGTCATCACGTTGCGGGCGCAACCACGACCGATCGCCCAGTCGCCAGACAAGATCCGCACAGAATCGACAATTGCAACAGTTTGGCGCGATACTCTTTGATCGAAACACTTTCTGGCCGTCAATCCCCGGATGTTTCCGCTCCCTCCGCGCGGCCCCTTCCGACGTCATTCCGAAGGAAACAAGCATATTGACAAACGCTTCCCGATCCTGGTCCGCAGGCAGCAACTCGGCTGGAATCACATCCTGGTTGCGCACCAGCCAGCGCGTCGCCGCATCGAATTCGTTCATCGCTCGATGATGCTCGTCGAAGTGGAGAACGACCGTCCAGCGCGCATCGCGCAACCAGTTGATCAACGCATAGACTCGCTCGTGGAGGCGAATGGCATGGCCCATTTCGGATCGCATTTCCATCGAACAACCTCCAAAAAAAGGCGTACGGCGACAAGGATTTGGCGAAACACGACGCGCTCTGCCTCTGAGCTACGGGCCCGTCCAAAAAATGGACCCGGCGGGATTCGAACCCGCGACCTCGGGAGTCATGATCCATGTAGTTCCACCGGCATTCGCCGTACTCTCTCCCCGGCATTCGCTCCACAACTCACCAGGGTTGAACCTGGTGAAAGAGCTTCGCGAACACCCGTGATATCTGCCTCACCGTCAAATGTTCCGAACCTGACGCATTTCAGCCGCCAAGGCCGGGGGTTCTGACAATCGGTTGTTGAGACATTGTTGAGGAGATTCAATGTAGTCCCAACAGGCATTCAGCCCCGGCCTCGGCTCCCGCTACACGCGGCAAGCATTGATGCAGCCGACCCAGTGATCCGCGTCCAGTGTTCCCTTCGCGAAGGCGGCCAGGATCTCGAATACATGATCCGAGAAGCCGCCAATGTTCAGGATGTCCGGGCGCTCCTTTGCTTGCGTGTTCCCGTACGGCTGGATGTCGATGCAGACCATCCGGGCCGCCGGATTGCGCTGTTTGAACATCGCCCATTCATTCATCGTTGCCGTCCGACCGCCTCCCCAGCATCCGTAATGGGGACCATCAACCCACGACTCATTGTCCGAAACGTAAATCAGCAAGTCTCCATGGGCCTTGCGCTTGTTCAAAAGGCGCAGCGGCGCGCTGCAATTTGTTCCGCCGCACGGCAGAGAAGCCAGCTTTTGCGCGTTCGTCATCACGCTGTCGCGCGGATTCAGGCGCACGCTGACGACGTCACTCTCAAACGGCATCACGACCGCGTCGCGGTTACGACGCAAAATCGCCGCGGCGATCAAGGCCGCCACATCCAGACAACGGATCTTCGACGTGCTGCCGCGCCGGTGTCCGCTCACCGGGAAATGCATGGACCCGGAAATGTCCGGGAACACGTATACTTTCCCGACAACCCTCGGGACGTTCTCGATCGCGATTTCCATCGCATCCTCCAATGCATCGCGCACCCGCCACGGGATGTTGTCGTCAGCCGCCAGATACGCAGCAAGCAACTGGTACGGAAAGACTCGCGCCTTCGCAATCGCCCCACGCTTTCTCAAGCGATCGGCGATCATGTCCACCTGCTCCGGCCGGTCAAACACACCATGTCTTGCAAACGTGTTCAGGTTCATGCGTGTCATCTGCCATGGCGCCCGACGGGCAATGTCATTCCACACGACATTTTGGATTTCCAGCGATGTCAACATCTGGAACGGCACGTCAGGCACAACGTCAGACCTTCGTTTCTTGAACGCCTCATACTCCTTGACAAGCGCCGGCAACGCTGCCGGGTCGTGCTCCCGGCCGATTAAATAACCGTAAAGTGCCGCGCGCTGAGGTGTCGCCGGTTTCGGGTGAACCATTTTCACGATGTCCGCCAGCGACGGCGACCGACCGACGGAAGCGCGGAACAACGCCTCATCCGTCCGAGCGTCCAACCACCGACGTACCAGGCGCTTGGGCCGTGACCCCAGCGACCTACGGCCGACGACGCCGCTCCGAATGATCTGAACGAAGTTTCGCAGCATCTTCGCGTTGTCGATCACACGATCGAAGACTTTGTCGAGTAGCTCCGGTGCGCGGGCCGCCAGAAACGCACAAAGGACGGCAGGCGTATCCTTCATGAAGCCGCGCTCTCGGCAGAAGACGGCCGTCTTTGCGGTGAATTCCGGATTCACTTTGTTCGCCAGGCTCAACAGCTTAACGAGCTGCTCACCATCCGATGCGTAGAACGTCGTGTTCAGACAGCCTGTGGCGGCGTACCGGGCCAGCGCGTGTTCATTCGTGAACGCATAAGCCAGCGACCTCGCTTCGTTGATCGTGTCGGCGGCCGGGATGTAACGTCCTGCCGCGGTTTGAAACAGTGTTTTATTCGCCATCATGACACTCTTTTTTGGTTAAGCGTACCCTACGTTGCTCTTAGATAGTCATGATGTGTGCCAGAAACGGGCATGAGTTCTTGGGAATCACGTAAACATTTTCAAATAATTGACTTATAGATTCCATAGCGGTTTTCTTACGATAGACTCCACTATTTAACGCCCGACCATTGCTATTATTTTTAATAGTTTTTTATAATATTAGATATGACAGAACACGTCGTCATCGGACTCCTTGGCCCAGTCCTCGACGGACTGCTCGACATCGAACGATGGGAGAACTGGCGCCCATCGGTCTCGGTCTGCCAACACGAAGACCTGCTCGTCAAACGCTTCGAACTCCTTCGTCAGCCGAAGCACAGCAAGTTGGCGGACGTTGTCGCTGCAGATATTCGGTCAATATCGCCTGAAACCGAAGTCATTCAACGCGACATCGACTGGGATGATCCCTGGGATTTCGAAGACGTTTTTGCCGCGCTGCATGATTTCACACGCAGTTACTCGTTTGATCCGGATCGAGAAGAATACTTGATCCACATCACGACCGGCACCCACGTTGCACAGATCTGCCTGTTCCTGCTCACCGAGTCACGGCACCTGCCCGGCAAGCTATTGCAGACTTCTCCACCGACAAGGAGACAGAAAACCGCACCGGGCGCGTATCGAATCATCGACCTCGACTTGTCGCGCTACGACCGGCTTGCATCACGCTTTTCGCTTGAGCATCGCGAAAGCCTTACGTTTCTCAAGTCCGGCATCGAAACACGCAACAGACAATTCAACACGATGATCGAGCGGATCGAACAAGTCGCACTTCGTTCGCCCGCGCCCCTCCTGCTCATGGGGCCGACGGGGGCGGGAAAATCACGGCTCGCCCGCCAAATCTACGAGCTCAAACTCGCCCGCAAGCTGATCAACGGGCCGTTCGTGGAGGTTAACAGCGCCACCCTCCGAGGGGATTCGGCAATGTCCACCCTGTTTGGTCACACCAAGGGCGCCTTCACCGGAGCCGTTCAAGCCCGAACCGGGTTATTGCGCAAGGCTCACGGCGGCGTCCTGTTCCTCGATGAAATCGGCGATATGGGACTCGACGAACAAGCGATGCTGCTCCGCGCCTTAGAGGAGAAACAGTTCCTGCCAGTCGGCAGCGACCAAGAGGTTCGAAGCGAATTTCAACTTCTCGCGGGCACGAACAGGGAGCTGCCCGCCGACGTTCGCACCGGCCGGTTCAGAGACGATCTGCTGGCGCGCATCAGCTTGTGGACCTTCCGACTTCCCGGCCTCCGCGAGCGCCGCGAGGACATTGAGCCCAACGTTGATTTTGAACTGGAAAGCTATGCTGCGCGAACCGGTCATCGTGTTGTTTTTAACAAGGAAGCCCGTTCGTTGTTCCTGAAGTTTGCGCAATCAGAGTCCGCTCCATGGATCAACAACTTTCGCGATCTGAATGGTGCGATTACGCGCATGGCCACGCTGGCCCCCGGAGGACGGATCGGCATCGATCTGGTGCGCGAGGAGTTCGAGCGCCTGAGCCTGGCCTGGAACCCACGCTCCGGTGATAAAGACAACATCTTTTTGGAAAAACTGCTCGGCCCGGAATGCGTGTTTGAACTGGATCGATTTGATCGCGTGCAACTCGCCGACGTGTTGACGGTTTGTCGAACGTGTCGCACGCTTTCCGAGGCGGGTCGAATGTTGTTCGCCGCTTCACGCCGGCGAAGAAAGAAGACAAACGACGCCGACAGGCTCAGAAAATATCTGGAGCGCTTTGGACTCCAATGGTCCGACGTCGCCAACCCTCGATCAGATCTCGAGCCGATCCTGTGAAAAACCCGACGCGCCATCGGCGATTACGGACAAGATGAGTTCACCGTGCAAACCGTTCCGTCACCCTGGTACGTTCCGCCGAAATCATCGCACATCGCCGCGGTCATGCCGATACAGGGCTGGACAGAAAAGTCCGCCGCGCAACAAGCGCCGATCGGCGGTACGGGGCACGCGACGTCGAGATCGAGATCCGAGCAAGCAATACCATTGCCGTGAAAGATCCCTCCGCGGCCATCACACGCCTCTTCACTGAATTCGATGCAAGTGCCCGGTGGCGTAAGGAAGTCGGGCGGCACGCAACAAGCGCCGACGAGCGGCGCCGGGCACGGATGCGGGGAGCAAACGCTGCCGTCGCCGTTGTATAGACCCGTTCGAGCGGCGCATTGGGCTTCCGTAATGACTTCACACGGTGGATCGAGAACCGGTCCTTGCAGACAACAAGCGCCCACCGGCGGACTTGGACAAGCGAAGCCGTCGTCCGCGCAAGACGTTCCGTCACCGGCGTATTCACCACCCTGCGCGGCACATTCCGCTTCAGTGAGATCAAAACAATCAAAAGGAGTCCCCAACGGCGAAAAGACACAACACGCCCCGGTTTCCGGCTGGGGACAAGCATCGCCGCCGTCACAGGTCGTGTTGTCGCCCAGGAACAAGCCGCCGAAAAAATTGAAGCAACTAGCTTCCGTCACTTCGAAGCATGTGACGGGAGTCAATTCGGCGTCAGGGTCGCAACACGCCCCAACAGACGGCGGCGCGCAGGGAATGTCTGACGAACCGCAGCTCACACCGTCACCTTGATACACCCCATTGTCAGCCTCACAGCGTTCGCGAGTGATCTCAAAGCAGGTATTCGTCACGTCGTTAACGACACGGCAGCATGCTCCGGTCGGCGCCGGGGCGTCGCATGTCGTGCTGTCGCAGTTCGTAAAGGGCCCCTGGGGCGAACCCATCATCATCACGCATGTCAGGGGCGGCGCTTCGATGCACGTACCGTCAGGCAGACAGCAGGCGACGGGCGGCGGCGGCGGTGTGGTGCAACCGACATTGGGATCATCACAAACCGAACCTGCACCGAAATAGGTGCCACCACTACTTTCGCAGTGTTGCTCCGGAATGACAACGCAGAAAACCGATCCTTCAGAGCTTTCAAAGCAACACGCGCCGGAGTTGGTTTGGGGGCCGCCGGACTGGTTCTGTCCGCTGAACGTCATCATCTGCGTGAATAAGCCGATATCGCGACCGTTGACAACGCCGTCCTGATTGACGTCAGCGATGTCGAGGTAAGCAGGATCGCTGGTGCGTCCAAGCAGCACGTCCTGAAAAGTGGACTTATCATGAGCATTAATCAGGGAGTTTCCGTCGAAGTCGCCGGCGAGCGATGGCAAAGGACGCCCGATACACAAACACAGCGTCACGACGACGGTCAAAATTCGGTTGCGTGCAAGGAACATGTCTTCGCAATCCTCCAAAGTACGCGTGATGAGTGAAAGCCTTGATTATTCTTTTTCATATGTCGTTCATCGCGTTCGGTATTGCATGCGGAAGATATAATCTGACATCCACCTGGCGTTCGTATTCCATCAGCCGGCATGATTGTGACCTCACTTCAAGCAAGCACCGCATCCACGTGAATGCAAATGACAATCGGCGTTTGGTCGGCAGCCGGCGCGTTGTTCGAGGATGAATGGAACAAGACCTTGCCGCCTGGATAGACATGATGGCCGTGGTGTCATGCACACGGACGGCGACGGATCACTTCCGGACAATTTGCGACGACGCCCGAGCAGGAAACGGGATGAAGCGGACCATTGCCGAAGATTGTGAAGCGGGTCAAATTGACACGCTAAACTATTGTAATAGGATTACTTGCGCTAGTACTTTGGGGATTTTTGCTTTCAGGACGAGGTCCACATTCGTTCTCCAGGATTCGCTAAATGCAAATCTCGCCGCAACGATCACGCGCCGCGCTCATTTTCCTGACGCTCATCGCAGGCGCCCTCCGCATCGCTTACCCAATTGCGATCGGGCGCTTGGGCGAACATTCCGAAGACAGATATCTCGAATACGTTGTCGCCGCCCGACGGCTGGTGGCGCACGGCACCTTCCTCAGTCCGTGGCCCGTCGATGACAATGCCCGCGTCCCGTCTGCGATCATGCCGCCGGGCTACACGGGGCTCGTCGCCGGCACCTACACCTGTTTCGGAGTTGATAGCAAGGTGAGCACGATCCTGCTGCAATTCCTCAACATTGCGGCCACAACGTCCATCGTCCCTCTTATCTTCCTAACAACGCGCCGCCTTGCCGATACCCGTGCCGCCTGGATCGCCGCCCTGACCGTCAGCATCAATCCACTGCTGATCGGGTTCTCCGACTACATCTGGGACACGGCCATCTTTTCATTTTTCGTCGCGTTGGCGGCTTACGTGTCGGTCAGAATCGCCCAAACGGGGCCGTCCCTCCCGTCCATGTTTGCCTTCGGCCTGTTTCTCGGCGGAATCGCCCTATTCAATCCGGCGTTGACGATCGCATATCCGCTTCTCGTACTCTGGCCGCTGTTTCAATCGAAATCCGCGCGCGCGAAGGCATTCGTTTCGTCTGTTGCCGCCTCCGTTGTTGGGTTTGGGATCATTGTCTCGCCATGGATCATTCGAAACTACACGACATTTGATCGCTTCATCTATATTCGCAACGGCCTGGGACTTCAGCTCTGGCTCGGTGTTTGCCCGGAGGCGTCCGATGGAGGCGATTCCGTCTGGCGCCACCACTATCCGATGCAAAACGAGACTCTGGCGTCATCCGGTGAGTTCACGCCCGGCGCATTCGAAATGGAATACCTCGACAAGTGCCTGAATAACGCCGTCACTTCGATTAAATCGGATCCAGCCCGATGGACGCGCCTCTCCCTTCGTCGAGCTTCCGACTACTGGCTTGGCACGACCATGACCCACTCCGGCGGCGCGATTCCGAGCCGTCGATCAAGACGATTGGTGATGCTGTTCATCATGGGCGAGGTTCTGCTCATGATCATGTTGGCACTGTTTCTGCGCCGAGTCCCTCGACACGCCGGCTGGCTGATCCTGATTTGTGTGTTGTTTTCCATGGTGTATTGCCTGACGATTACCAAGTTAAGATTTAGGGCGCCGATGGAGCCATTCGTCGCGATCATCGTCGCCCTCTACCTTCGCCAATTGTGGCGGAGCGGTCCAGACGTCGCGGGCGCGTCCTCAGCGCCCGGGCAAAACGAGAGCACGTGAATTGAATAAACCATGCACAGCATAAACCGTTCGAACCCGGAGCATCACGCACGTCATCTTGTTGCAGGAGCAATCCGCAAACGTCTGGCCATTCTCGGGACGGCGATTATCGCGATTGCCAACTCTGCAACCGCGGAGACAAAGGACGAGAACGCCGCCGCGACCGTCACCGCGGAGGTCATCGGCCGTCAGATCACTTGGCGCGTCACCAACCATAGCGATGTGCCGATCACGCGTGTCCACATCCCGACGTGCCAGACTTACGACCACGTCGTGCCGGATTATTGGAATTTCGAGAAATCGAATTCGTCGATGCACGCATGGGCAAAAGACGAGAGAGGCGGAATCCGCAAGGACCAGTCAAGAGAATTCCGCCTGACGGGAGGCGCCAGCGGAAGCAAACCCGGCAGAACGACAGCAGAAATCACGATGGCTGATGACCGTGTCGTACACGTCGAGAGCGTCATGACGTTTCAAGAAGAACCTTGGACGGCGACCGCCTTGCCGCCGGTGCTCGTCGCTGGGCTTGTTTTCATTCTTGTGCTCTGGCGCTCTCGGAAACGTCCCTAGCCGCAGCAGCCTCGATATCCGCGGATTTCGGCAGATGCTTTGCGACCATCTCGGGAATCGCCCCGGCCAGAATATTTCGTGCCGCTTCAAACGCCATTTGAAAATCTCCGTTGCTTGGCACGGACGCCACGGTTTCTATTTTTACGAAGTAGACGGCCCGATTCCAAGGCATCGCGATCTTGAGCCGCGCAAGTTCACGATCACCCAGGAACTCGCCGTTCACGCAAAACGTGTACAACACACAACAATCACGCGGCTCATTCTTCGGATTCTGCGTCAGCCTCAGGGACTTGGCCGGGACGCCGAACCCCGAGCCGTCACCAAGATCAACGTCAATGGTCGTCGCATTGATCGACGAAACGTGATCGCCGAGCAGCCGATAGCAAACTTCGGGTGTGTGTGGAATGATCGGCGGCCTCCCTTCGGTGGAGTAGTAGTACGCCTGCAGCGAAATGGTCTCAACGCCTGCGAATTGCTTTACCGTCGGTGAAAATCGCCACTCAATAAACTCCTCCGTTCCTGCAACGACGTCCGTGCCGGCGTTCATGTCCTCGATGAATCGAAAATCACTCAGCGCGCCGATATCGAGGTCGCGCAGGTGTCTCCGAATCGGAATCGACCGTTTTCGCAGGGCCCGCGATGTCGCTTCCGCGGCACTCTGCATGAACACGGCCGCGAGCGCCAGCACCACCGCCCCACCGATGAACCACTTGTTACCGAAGGATCGCCCTGTCATCGCGACGCCTCCGTGTGTGACGGCGGTTTCTCGTAGTTCGCCTCGTCATCCGTCTCTTCTTCCTCTACATAGAACAATCCGCCCAAGCACGAGACTTTGTCAAGCAACCAGACGACAATCCCGAAGACAAGAAACGTCATCAGGATTGAGGCGCCGGCCGACAGGTTCTGCGGCACGACATCCACCACGGAGTTGCCCCGTGACCATGCCGACATCGACCACACAATAATCCGGGCGACATTCACACAAAACAGGAGTGGTCCAAATGAGATTGCGAGAATAACGAGTTGCCAGACAGGGCGCTTTCGTGAGAACACGACCAGCAATCCTATCAGCGCACCGGCCTGCGACATTCGAAAACCGAAACGATGCTCCCCCCGTCCCACACGCGAATTCTCTCCTGCCGTCCGCCTCAGCATCTCACCGCCATCGGTCCATACCTCATCGCCAACCAAACGGTCCACGACGGTGGCCGCCGTTCGGACAGAGATGACTTGAATCGGAATCGTGAAGCGATCCATCGATCGCTCCTCCAATGGGAGACATGTTGCGACCATTAACAGCGGCGGAATACAAAGACGCAATACACTGCGCCCGGCCGCCAGCAGCACGACACCGCCGATTGCGGTCCAAAAAGCCAACACCCGCAAGTATGCGAAGAGCCCCAAGGTCATCGCGGCAAACCACACAAACAATCCGCCGAGCACCAGCAGGAGTCCCCACGCGGATGGAGACATCTCCAATTCGCGCAACTCGGACCCTCGAAACCGGAGATATGCGAGAACGACGATCGGCAGGACAAGTGCGTGGGACCAGTCTGAGAACTCGCACGCGGTCATCAAAATCGAAATTACATCTCGGCGAAATGCCAGGATCAACAGAGCGATCAAGAGAACAAAACGGAACAATGCCGCACGAATCGCCTTGTCCTCTCCCGCACGGTCTGTTTCAATCGTGTTCATTGCTTGCGTGGTTCTTCCTCGTCCGGCGTCGCAAAACTCAACATGTCGCGATGGGCCGTGCGCTAAGACACATTGCAAACACTATGTTAGACGGCAGGTGCTTCGGTCGCCAGTGAGCCGAGTCGGCCTTTACAAGATCTCAAAAGTATCTTAGTTTTCCTCAGATGCTCGACGTGCATGCCCAACACGCCACCTCAAACAATTGCGACAGGGTTCTAAAGCGATAATGAGCCGAAACTCCACGCCCTCGTTGGCCCGACAATTCATCCGACCCAATCGCCGGCTCGTCAGAAAGTGCCTCGTCCTCTTCGCGATGGTTGTGAGCATCTATTCAATATTATTCGTTTATCGGTCGAGCATCGTTGTGGAGGGAGAACGATACTTCTGCCTTTTTGATGACGCCATGGTCTCAATGTGCTATGCGTCCAATTGGGCGAATTCGCAGGGCATCGTATGGAATCGCGGTGAGTTCATCGAAGGCTACACAAGTTTCGTCTGGACGGCGATCCTCGCGCTCTTGCACCTTCCCGGATTCAGCGATTCGGCGACCTGCATGTTGACCCAGTTGCTCGGGATTCCAATTCTGATCGGGATCCTGGTCGCGACGGCCCGTCTTTCCTCAGCCTGTCGGCAATTGCCGTTGGTGACCGTTGCCGCGCTGACGTTGGTGGCTCTGCAGGCGAATCTGCTGTTTCTCACGCTGTACGGGATGGAGACCGGTTTTCTCTGCCTGCTCGTCACATTTGGAATCTCCGGTATCGTTCAGAGCATGCAGGATCGCACCGGCCGAATCGGGCCCATGCTCTGGTTCGCCGTTGCGTGTCTCGTTCGAATGGACGTGCTTCCGATCGCACTGGCGCTCGGCTTCGTGAATTCGATCAGCGTACGCCGCGCCCGATGGCGGATCGCTCTCGGAATCGTCGCAGTCGGAGCAACGCTGCTTGCCCATGCAACATGGCGGCACGCCTACTACGGAGATTGGTTGCCGAACACGTATTACCTCAAGCTGACCGGCTGGCCATTACTCCATCGCATTCCAACGGGCGTTCGATCGGCCGCGTGGACCGTCATCTCCCTGGGGCTGCCATTCTCGCTTGGCCTGATGGCGCTTCTCAAACCGCGAAGATGGCAAGCGGCCCTTATCCTGCCGGCCACGATGGCATTCGCCTATCAAGTGTACGTCGGCGGCGATGCGTGGAGGCTGAATCGATTCGTCGTACCTTACCTCCCGGCGCTCTTTGTCGCATCGGCTTGCGGAATGCACCACCTCATCGCGATTTTCTTCAGACACGGAGCGTCTACGCCTGCGTTCGTGGCGCGCGCCGCCCTTGTCGCGGCCTGTCTGTTTGAGATGCTCATCCTGGATTGGCGAAGCCCGCTTTTACTGGATCGTCCCTTCACATGGGCATCCAATCGACTGAACATCAGGCTCGTGCGTTGTGTCGATCAGGTCGCAAACCCTGAGGCGACCGTTGCCGTCGGCTACGCCGGCGCGTTCCCATACTTCTCCAAACGCCATTGCTACGACACCCTCGGCAAGTGCGATACCTATATCGCCAGACTCCCGGCCGATACATCGATCCCGCGTGCCGGCCATAATAAGATGGACATTCAATACACCATCGAGACGCAGGCCGCCGACATCCTGGTTCATACCGTGGCGTTCGGCTATCCGCCCTTCGACCGACACTACTATCCAATTCAACTCGAAGTGGATGACACGCCGATGGTTATTTTCCTGCGAAATCGTTCTCCGCGCGTCGAACACCGGCGGCGAATCTCGCGGGAAAAGGCCGATGAATTATTCCGCTCGCAAACGAACAACTGATCCGTTTCCTGGTGCGGAGCACCCCTGAGGCTATGGATCACAACTGATCCTGAAGGAATCATCCAGATCAAGCGGGAGTACGAGCGTGCGTAGGTTTCGCGCAACCGCCGCGGCACACATGGCCGCCTGTTGTGCCGCGTCGTTCACGAACGGATCGGCATACTCCGCGTTGAAGACGGGTTTTCCGGCGTCGATGAACGGGTCATTCAATTCACATTCATTGAATTCGTGGCATTGCTCGTTCACCGCGAAATCGAAATAGTTGACGAGTTCTGGAATCTGGTCGAGATCATTCTTGAGGCCGACCGAAAGTTTTCGCATGTGAGCCTCATTTGCAATAAAGCGATTGAAGGCGAGCTGATCATCGGCGGTCAGATCGAATCCACTGTTGTTCTGGTAACCGTCCATGTTGTCCGGCTCCACGCAATCACACCCCTTGGCCACCGCCAGGTCCAGCCGCATTCGCATAATCCGGTGTACGTTGGGTGACCGTATGTCCAACCAGTTTTCGTCTTCGAAGCCCTGGAGTACATTTCCGTAATCCTCCACATTGAACTCGGCCGCATCGACGCGGAAAGCCTCGTAGGAACCGGCGGAGAAATAGCAAATCACCTTGCGTCCGGCAGCCTGGAGTTGCCGTATCTGTTCCTCGCCCACGTCGAATAAGTCGACATCATAGACATCGACGTCGTAGGAGGTGTTGATCTGTCCGTTGGCGTCAGGTTGTAACTGCCATTGCCACGATGTATTCACGCCCGGCCGATACCAGTCGCCCTCCGTAATCGGAGGCGCATCTTTGTCGAGCATCGGCTCAGGCATCATTTCGGGTATCATTGGTTGATCCATTGGACAGCCGTTGCCTAAACATCCGAACACAAGGACGGACATCGCAATGCTCAGGCGGACACGTCTGGTCGTACAGAGGTCATGGGTAACACTGACTCGGAGCACATGGTCTTCGCGCATTGACCTTTCCCCGCGTTTAACTCCAGTTTCTATGTTACTCTGACACTGCTCTGAATACACGTCGTTGGCGGGCGGAGCGGAGCGAGGGCACCGAGCGGAGCGCAGCCTGCCAACGACGACGCGATCTCCGACGCCTCCGG
>JAKSDK010001434.1 GCA_022360095.1 Phycisphaerales bacterium | reverse complement strand
TTCCGGCACCTAAATATGGATTTTACAATCATTTTAGAGTACACTTTCTCTCAGTTTCAGGATAAAAACATAAGATTAACTGTGAGGAAAAAAAATATAGTCACGTAAACATTGATGCGTACTGCTTTGAGCGTGCCCTACAATAATAAAATTTTAAGTTAACCGCTGCATTGATCGCTTTGATAATGTTATAAAACAATTAGTTCATGCTGCAGCTGTGCGTATGTCGAGATATTGAGCACTTCGGAAGTTTGGAGAGCACTCAAGAGGCTAGAGTTGCACTCGGCTGCGCTTCGTGCAACTCTTACGCCTCTTTCGTGCTCTCCAAGCTTCCCGCGTGCTCAGTATCGCGACATACGCACGCTGACGCATGAACTAATTGTTAATTATTTTAATAGAGCCCATACCCCCGAATTTACTTCAGTAATTATAAAACGTAGCTATTAAACTACCAAGGTAGAAAAGCTGCAAAACGATAATTACTTATGACCAGTTAACGACTGAGGTATCAGAGTACATATACAATTTTCCTTTAATATGGAAAGGTTGTTCTTTGATGTTTTGCCCTCCAGGGATGTCAAAGTATAAAAACAAAATAGAAAGATTTATCGCGATCCATCTACTTTTGGCGAAAGAGAGCGTGAGTTCTTCGCTGAACTTCGGAATACTCGACAACTCGCAAGGCCTGTTGATCATTAAAAGCTGTAGCTGTCGCAGTCTTGAAGAGTCGTTGAACGCCGTTATCAAAGCAGTAAATGGATTGAAATATTCTTTTCAGTGTATTCCTCGGGAGCGCAGTAGTCAAGGGGGTTGATATGGCATGTAACCAATGCTGTGATTGGTTACATGCTACATCAACCCCCTTCACTACTGAGCGCCCTTCTTTCGACAGCAAAACTGCAGGAGAAGTCGTAAATCAAAGGACTTTGCTAAGTAAGTGAGCAGTTTAATTTATCATTTAGTTTGCATTTAACTTCATGACTGAGAAGCGGACAAAAATCTGGATGGCTTTATTGTGCATACCTTAACGCCAATTAGGGAATAACATGACTTTTTTCGGGAATATTGTTTATTTGCGCCCGCGTAGTGTCGACACTACAAGGGCGCAAATAAACAATATTC
>JAKSDK010001893.1 GCA_022360095.1 Phycisphaerales bacterium | reverse complement strand
AACCCGCCGACGTCGCCCGGTAACGACGTGTCGACGGACACCGCGGGTCCGACAAAGGCCTGGTACTACGACCAGTCCACCGGCGAGTTCCGAGCCAACGACGGTGGCACCACCAACGGTGTCGACCACGATACGCTGTAGTTCCGAGACGGTGGCGCAAGTCTTTGACCGCATTTTGTCCGAGTCGTCTTATCGAGGGCTTTCGGCAAAACGGTGATGTCCGCTTTTGTCGATCGAACAGCCTTGTTGGAGGCACGTTAGGCAGCGAAGACCGTTCAAAGTACCCTCTGATTCACATCCTGGAGCAATCGTTGGAAGCGTTCCCGAAGCGACGCAAGCGAAGACCCTTTCTATCCGCCGATACAAAAAGCATCCTATGTGGTTGAAGATTCTCGTGTAGAATGCTCGCTCAAAGCGGGGGACCAACCGCTGCCTGTTTTATGCCTGGAGAGCCGGCTGCTCGTGGACCAGAAATGCTCTCAATCGAGTTAATTTGGCACGTGCAGTGTTCGTTGTCGGACCACCCTGGAGATCGTTATGAAAAACGTCGTGCTGATGCTGAATGTGCTCTTGATCACCGCCGTGACCGGTTGTGATGCGTTGGACATGATCGTCCTGCGGCCGTCGCCGGACATTCGGAGGACGCCGGCCGATTTCGGATTCGAGTCGGATTCAGTTCGTCTTCGGATGAAAGCTGACGAGGAAGTCAGCATATGGCACGTGCGAACGTCCCTTGAGCGAAAAGGAATTCTGGTCATCGTGCCCGGGCTCGACGCCAACAAAAGCCGGTATACGATCGGTCTCCCAATCTACGTCGACGACGGGTGGGACGTTATCCTCATGGACTACGTCGGCTACGGTGAGAGCACCGGCACGGCTTCTTTCGAGGGTTTAATTGAGAGCACGAATGCTGTCTTTGATTATGCCTTCACCCAGGACGACACGGTGGTCGGGGTGAGCATCAGCCTCGGCACGTCGGTGCTGGCCCGCGTCGCGGCTGATTATGATTTAACGGCATGCGTTTTCGAGGGCACCTTGAATCTCTGGGAGGAATCCTCGCTTTTCGCGGAGCATATCGGGATTGGTTCACCGATCTGGGGGATCGCCGATGCCGTCGCCGCGCTCAGCACGCCTTTCGATTACAACACCAAGCATTGGATTGCACAGGTCGAGGAGCCCAAGCTGTTCCTCCATTCTCCGGACGACAACGTGACACCGTTTCCGGGTGCCTGGGAGATTTTCCAACTAGCGCCGCAGCCGAAGCATTTCGTCGCGATCCAGGGCGATCATGCGATGCAGATGTTTATCGATCCTGTTTTGTACCGTTCCGTCGTGAATGGGTGGCTCGACGGTGTGCTGCGGCAAGATCCCATTCTCAATGATGAGTTTCAGGTGCTGCTGGAAGAAGAGGTTCAGGCCTCATTGGATGGTTTTGGGCTCTGACCTGTATCACCGGTACAATCGACCAACGGCGAGCGCGACGTTGGATTATCAGGAAGGGGCTTTTCGTGAACTCGTGCGTTCGATTCTCCGTGGTTTTTCTCTCTTTTATTTTCGCGAATGCTTTGCATGCAGCGCCACCGGATCTGCGGGTCGGGCAGCCGTTTCCAGAGTTGGTTCTCCCTTCACTCGACGGGCGAACGTTATCGATCGCAGACTTTCGCGGCGAAAAAGTCATCCTTCACATCTTTGCCTCCTGGTGAGCGGGTTGCCGGAAACACGTGCCCGTGTGGCATGAAGCGACAAAAAAATTGCAGGAGCAAGGCCGGGTCCGAATGGTCGGGATCATTCAGGAGCAGCACCCGGATCGTTGCCGGTTGTTTATGCAGTGGAAGCAAATGAATTGGCCGGTCCTGGTGGATTCGTACAATCTGCTGGGCGTTTCGGTCGTGCCCATTACACTGGCGATCGACGAATACGGCGTCATTCGGCACACCGGCCTCCGGCGCGTCAATATCGCTTGGCTGACCGAGAGCTTCGTTAAGATGCCCTATGAAAAACCGTCGAAATCTGCCACGATTGCAAAGCCTTCGGCAAGCCTGAAGAAGGCTCGCCAGGATGCTGAGCAACATCCCAGCCCCGACAGCTGGCGTGCGTACGCGGATCTGGCGATCCGTCAAAGCACTAAAAACTCGTCAAAACATCTTGATCTTGCCATCGAGGCCTATGAACGGGTTCTCTCGATGGATGAAGGCGATGCGGCTTCCCACTTTCGGCTTGGCACGACCTACCGCAAGCGATATGACTCAAGAAAACGTAGGCCAAACGATTTCCAGAACGCGGTCGATCATTGGAACAAGGCCCTCGGGCTTGATCCCAACAACTACATCTGGCGACGACGCATCCAGCAATATGGTCCGCGTCTGATGAAGCCGTATCCGTTTTACGATTGGGTCCGGCAGGCGCGAGACGATGTTCGTGCGCGCGGCAAGGCGCCGGTTGAATTGGTGGCTGAACCCAGCGGAGCAGAGCTTGCTCATCCGTCCCGTGACTTCCGGACGGTGGAGAGCGAGCAAACGGAACCCGACCCGAAGTCCCGAATTACAACTGACGACGGAGCCCTGATCAAAATTGAGACCACCGTCGTCCCGCCCATCATCTCCGCGGGCCGTGCTTCCCGGGTTCATCTTGTCTTCGCTCCAAACGATCGCGTCAAAGCACATTGGAACAACGAGGCAGGCGATTCCGTTTTGTGGATTAATCCGCCGCAAGGCTGGACGGTCAATCGTCGTTTCCATGTCATGTCCAAGGCGTCCAAGCCTGTCAGCGACGAGATACGGATATTGGAGTTCGAGATTCGATGCCCGAAAGATGCCGGCGCCGGGAAAAAACGCATTCCGGCTTATGCTCTCTATTATGTTTGCCGAGGTGTCGACGGCAAATGTCTATATCGCCGACAGGATGTTTCGATCGAACTGGAACTTGGCCAATGAGGACGTGATTAAAGCCCCGGTCAGGCATGCCTGACCGGGGCTTTTCTTATCGGATGCGGCATTTGACGGTTTCCCGGGTGAAGCGTAGACTTGCTTGGGACCTTGTGACTGCGGATCGGTGTTGTGCCGTGTTCTCCCGGCTTGGTCCCACAGGGCTTTCCGGCGTTCGTCGGGAGCGAGCCGCCCACGGGAACCCCGGGGGATGTTGAGCGGACTTCTCAGTCCAGCGTGGATTTAGAAGGGTCATACCTTGCCCAAGTTGATGGTACTGCAAGGGCCCGATAAGGGTCAGCGTTTTCGTATGGCCGAGGACAAGCCGGTCCTGATGGGGCGCGCAAGCAAGGCCGTTCCCTTGACGGACTACACCGTCTCCCGTCGGCATGCGGAACTGCGGTACGCGGGCCAGGACTGGGTGCTCGAAGACCTCAAGAGCGCCAACGGCACCTATCTGAACGGGAAACGATTGGAGCGCCCGACACGGCTGAAAGACGGTGACCAGATCCGCATGGGCGGAACACTCCTGGTCTGGGACGCCACCAAAGGCACGGCCTCGGAAATGGTGGATGCATTGGCCACTCGCTCGACCAACCTTCTCGACCTGGACGCGGGCAGCAACGGAACGGACGCGTCCATTATCGGCACGGCCACCTCCAGCGACGACAGCATGATTCTCGCCTCGCCCGCCGCCGCGGAGGCCGTGCGGTCCTGGCGCGTGATCTCGACGCTTTTGGATGCCGTGGGTGCCGCGCTGACCCCGGCTCAGCTCGTGCAGCGCGTGCTCGACGTCGTGTTCGAGGAGGTCCCGGCCGACCGCGGCTTTATCCTTCTGAAGAACGAGAAGAACGGCGAGTTCGAGACCGAGGCCGTGCGCGCCGAAGATCAGTCCCAGGAAAAGATGCGGGCCAGCAAAACGATCGTTGATCACGTCATCGAGCACCATGAGGGCATCCTCTGCTCAAATGCCATGAGCGATGAACGCTTCGCCGATCCCGGCGGGGAAGGCCTCAAGGCGATCGGGCTCAAGTCGGTGATTTGTGCGCCGATGACTGCGCACGACATTGTGCTTGGCGTGATTTATGTCGATTGCGCGATGTCAAAGCACATCTACACGGAGGAGCAGTTACGGCTTGTCACGGCGATCGGACAAATGGCGGGCCTGGCGATTGAAGATGCCCGTTTGGTCAACGATCGAATGCGAACAGAGCGTCTTGCCGCCGCCGGCGAGGCGGTGGCTGCGCTATCACACTACATCAAGAACATTCTTCAGGGCCTGAAGGGCGGGTCCGACGTCGTGGAGATGGGGCTGCAAAGCCAGGCGCTTGAGTCTGTGGACCAGGGTTGGGAAATCGTGCGGCGAAATCTCGACAATATCTTTTCGTTAACCATGGACATGCTGCATTTTGCGAAGCAGCGTGAGCCACGTCGCTCTCCCGTGCAATTGGCCAGCGTGCTCAAGGACGTTCTCAAGCTGATCAAGCACCGAGCAGAAGATAAGGGCGTCTTGCTCAAAAGCGACCTGGAAGACGTGATGCCCGCGATTATGGTGGACGAACAGGGCATTCACCGTGTGGCGCTCAACATCATCACGAACGCGATCGACGCCGCACCGGATACGAGCGGCGTCGTGAACGTGAAGTTGAATTTTGATTCCGACCGCGAGGCGGCGGTGCTGACCGTCGGTGATAACGGTCCCGGCATTCCCGAAGAACTCCGAGATCGGATTTTCGAGGCGTTCTATTCCACCAAAGGGCATGGCGGAACGGGCCTGGGTTTGGCGGTGGCCAGAAAGATCGTCGATGAACACCAGGGGTCCATTTCGGTCAAGTCGATGGCGAATGAAGGCACGTTGATTCGAGTCAGGTTGCCGGCCAGTCAAGGAGGGGACGTCGATAGCGCGGCCACACACGGCCCTTCGACGGGTTGACGGCCGATTGGAGTTTGCGAATAAATTCACAAGGTGTCGGGGCGACGAGAAGATTTTTCTGGCGTCGTCTCTTGTTCACGTGTATAAAGCCCGAAGCTTCTCTTAAATCCATTGGAAGGGCTCTTTCATGTCTCTTGTCCGTGATGTCCTGGCCCAAAAAGGAACCGATGTTTGCAAGATCGATCAGAAGAAAACCGTGCTCGATGCTGCGACCATCATGAACGAGCGTCGTATCGGGGCCGTGATGGTCATGAACGGCGACAAAATCGCAGGCATCTTTACGGAGCGCGACGTACTAAACCGTGTTGTCGCCAAACGGAAAGACCCGGCCGCAACCAAGATACAGGACGTCATGACGACCAAGATCGCCTGTTGCGAACAGGATACGACGCTTGAATCCTGCCGTGCCGTGATGACCAAGAACAAAATTCGCCATCTCCCCGTTGTCGAGGGTGGCAAGCTTGTCGGCGTCATCTCCAGCGGTGATATCCTCGCCCGTGAAATCCAGGACCAGGAAGAGACGATCCGCTACCTTCACGAGTACATGCACGGGCCGAATTAGTCGGGCTTCCGTGTTTCCCAGAGTCAGCTTGAGACCGTTTCCTTCGGAGTACAGACGTGTTTGATCGGATTCCCTGGGTCGAAAGAAAGTTCAACTTTGATTTCCCGGTAGGCTTGTATCATGAGATCATCGAGCGTCTGCGTGGCACTCCGGTCCGGATCGAAGCGCTCGTGCAATCGTTGCCGAAAGAGATTCTGACAAAGCGTGACGGCAAGGGATGGTCCATTCAGGAAAACATCGGCCACATACTCGATACCGAAACGCTGGTGACAGGACGTCTCGACGATTATGACCGGGGACTGGATACGTTACGGGCCGCGGACATGACCAATCGCGCGACTCATGAGGCGAATCACAACGAGAAGCCGTTGGAGGACATTCTAGGGGCTTTTCGTCAAACTCGTGGTGAGATGGTGGCACGCCTCGAGCGTCTCGACCCGGAACGCTTCGGCCAGACGGCGTTGCATCCCCGTTTGGAAAAGCCCATGCGAATCGTCGACATGATTTTCTTTCAGGCCGAGCATGATGATTACCATCTCGCCCGAATCAGCGCGCTGATCCGTCACCATGCCGGATGATTCCAACGATCGCGCTGGGGTTCAGGTTGTCGGTTCAAGAATCGCGGACATACTCCCTTTGCAGCGGGGAATTCGTTGATCCGATCCGTAAGCGTGAATCTGATCTCGCTTAAGCTCCGCGCGCTCCAGAGTGGTCGTATCCACGATAACTCGTCCTGACGTATCCACTTCCACGGCCATCTGATAGGCCAGGGGCAGGGGATGCCTGAAGAGCTTGCCGAGCATTTCGATGACGTACTCATAAGAATGATCGTCGTCGTCCAGAAGGATGACATGGTATTGCGGCTGCTGTTTCGGCTTTTGCCCCGGCTTGACGACTGCGGTTTGTGGCGGGGTGATTGTGTCCGTGCTCGATGACATGGCGTACCTGCCTGTTGCGTTCCATTATATCAAATCTCACGGGTGAATAGGACTGGTGCCCAATAAACGGGCTGAGGCTGTGATGAATCGCCCAACCTGGTCGGGATCAGGGTGTCTACAACTTGATCGTTGAAGTTGACTTGAAAATCAGGCCGTTTTTTCGAGAATGGCGGGGTTGCTCGTTCGGTTCCAGGGGTATCCGTGGGCCGACACCTGTGAATGAAGGAGACCAATCGACGATGGGGTCAACTGAGGTAAGGACGTTGCATGAGCCGACGGGCAGCAACGTCCCCGCGATGCTGCTGAACCTCGCGGGCGTAACAGCGGCCTGGGCATCTCTGGCCTGGGCCTGGCCGACGGCAAACCCGTTCTGGACGGGGTTCGTGATTCTCTGGCTGGCCTATTTCCAGCACACGTGGACAACCATCTTCCACGAGGATGCGCACCACACCCTCTATCGTGCCCGGTGGCACAATATCTTCAACGGCATGATCGTCGGCACTCTTCTGATGGTGCCGTTTTCGGTTTATCGACAGGTTCACATTCGACATCACGCGAAGATGAGCACACCGGATGATTGGGAACTTTGGCCGTACTGTGATCCCGGTCAATCACTTCGTTTTCGACGCATTTTCCTGTTCTTCGACATCTTCCTTGGTCTCTGGGCCGGGCCTTATGTTTATGGTCGTATTTTTTTCGTGCGACACTCACCGTTGACCGATCCAAAATTGCGTCGACGTATTCTCTTGGAATACCTGCTGATTGTTGTCTTTTGGGGTTCGATTCTCACACTGGTCGCCTACACCGACGCCTGGTGGCTCTTCGCGAAAGTCTATCTCATTCCGGCCTGGTTAACGGGCGTCATCCAGACCATACGCAAACTGACGGAGCACCTGGGGCTGCCTGCGGGCGATCCGATGTTGGGTGCGAGAACGGTGCTCAGCAAGTCCCCTGTCGGACGCGCCATGGAATACACCAGCTTCCATATTTCCGCCCATGGCTTGCATCATCAATATCCTCAAATGCCTCATGATCATCTTGAAAAAGCGTACGAGTTGAAGTCGAGCGAGACGTCCGCGCCCGTATTTCCGAATTATTGGCGAGCGATGCTTGATATGTGCTCTCATCTCCGCCGGCCGGGTATCGGCGTCAACGCCGGGATCGGTACGGGAGCCAATCATTCTTAGATTTCATCCATGCATGACGAACTCACCTTTCCGACGCTTCCGCAGATCTTCCTGAAGAGTCCTCGGCGATCGCCGGAGGCGCTCGGACGGACGGTCGATGCGCAGCTGCGGATGCTTGTTCGTCATGCTTACGAACGGATTCCTTTTTATCGTGATTACTGGAAACATACCGGTTTTCATCCCGACGATCTGACGGGCCGAACGGACCTTCCGGCCATTCCCATGGTCGATAAGGACATGATTGTGGAAGCCGGGCAGAGCGTGCTTGACCCGTGCGTCCCTGAAGAGGAGTTGGACACTCTAAGCACGAGCGGGACATCGGGGAGGGCGATTACGATCCGCCGAACGATCAGAGAACTTCGCGTCTCGCGCCGCTCTTATCTGCGCTCGCTGTTTTACGTCGGCGCTCGGCCGTGGCATCGCTTCGTGACGTTTGCGAGCACATGGTTGCATTCGAAGCGAGGCTTGTTCGTCCGCAAGATCTGCAAGACGCAACATTTATTTCCAAAGGACAGCCTCGACCAACAGATCGAAACGCTCAAATCGTTTCGGGCGGTCGGGCTTGCCGGCCAGACCGGCGGACTCTATCTCCTCGCACGCGAACTGTTACGGCGCGGCACGCACCATCCACTAAAGTTCCTGGCACCCACCGGAGCCACGCTGATGCCGGAGATGCGCCAAACGATGCGAGACGCGTTTCTGTCTGAACCGCGCGACCTTTATGGTGCCGTCGAACTCGGGGCGGTTTCCTGGCAATGCCGCCGCGGAAACTACCACGTCGATGCCGATCGAATGGCTGTCGAGATTGTCGATGACGCCGGCAAGCCTGTCCCCCATGGACAAACCGGCCAGGTCGTTTGCACGGGCCTCTACGGCTACACGATGCCGCTTATTCGCTATCGTCTTCTCGATGTGGCGGCATTGTCCGTGCGGACGTGCGACTGCGGAATACAATTTCCGTTGATGGAACCCGTTCAGGGACGGATCAACGATTTCCTGCCGACACCACAAGGCGATCTGGTCTCGCCGCATTTCTTGTTTCATATTTTCGACCATGCCGGCGGCAGTCCCGTCAAGGAATGGCGCGTGATCCAGCGTGCTCCCGAGGATTTGACTTACGAGTATGTTCCTGAGGATGATTTTAGCTCGGCGGCGCTCGAGAAAGGCATGCAGGCGATCCGAGAGCGCTTTGGCGCAAAAACGCAGGTCCGCGCCGTCGAGGTTTCGAGTATTCCGATGACGCCGAACGGCAAACGGACGTGCATTGTTTCGCAGCTTCGCACCGAAGACGTGACCGGGATGCGACCCTGGGATGAAGCGGTCACGGCGGGCATGGCCCAGCCGTGCAATTGAAATAACAACGTAGGGATTGGCTTTGTGGAACTCTTGATCGGCATCTTTTTTGCGGGTTTGCTTGCATTCCATTGGTTGGAACGAAAATTCCCTCCCGTCATCCCTGAATACAAGACCGGGCTCAAGCGACGAGGCTATCTGGCCGACCTCACCGCCAGCCTTGTGAACGGACCTGTTCTATCAGCGGCAACGAAAATCGCCGCGTATTGGGTCGTCGTGCAGTTCCCGGCGCTCGTCAGTGACGGGATGTCGACCTGGCCGTGGGTGTTGCAGCTTGCCGTCTTTCTGCTCGTCAATGACTTTGCCCGATATTGGCTTCACCGATGGCATCACGCATCGCCGCTGCTCTGGCGTATCCACCGCGTTCATCACACGGTCGTCGAGATGGACGCCCTTTCCACGTTCAGGGTCCATATCCTCGAAGCGGTGATCAAGTATGGCGTCATCGTGCTTCCGTTCCATTTCCTCCACGTCGACACCTCGATCATTCTGCTCTATTCCGCCGTTGATGTCCTCAAAGGCTTCTGGCATCACGCAAACTTGAAGACCTACATCGGTTCTCTGAATTATGTCTTTAATTCAGCCGAGCTTCATTGGTGGCATCACTCGACGGAAGCGAAAGGGCAGCGTTCCAACTACGGCTCCATCTTCTCCGTCTGGGACTGGCTTTTCGGTACGTTGTATTACGAAAAGGGCCGGTGGCCGGAGTCCATCGGGGTCGAAGGCCTGGAGAACTTCCCCAACACCTATCACGGTCTGCTCACCACCGTACGTTACGATGACGAAGAAGCACGAACCGCATACCCCGAACCGGGGAATGTCTCCGAGGCTGTTCGGCCGAATAACCTGGAGAAAGAATCTCGTTCGGCTGTGGAGATCAGGTCAACGGTGTCATAAGCGCGCGTTGAACTGTTCAATCAAACGGTCCCATTCTTCGACTTGCGAAAAGGTTTCCGTCCAAAAATCAGGGGCCCAAAGCCGGCGCAGGTCCTCCACGTCACGCTGCTGCTGCTCGACCCACGTGAAATATTTAAAGTTGTGCAGAGCCTTGCGATCGGCATAGGTCAGCTCACGCATGTGGTCGGTTGAGATGGCTTCAAGATAACGGGCGAAATGCCGGGCTGCGGTCGTTGGATGATACGGGCCGTTGATCTTCTGTTGCTCCTCGATACGGCTTTGGTAAAGATCCATGGAATCCGTTAGACAAGTAAAAATAATGTCCCGGTCGTCCATGTCGAACATTCGGGCCGTCTTGATCGATGCAACGAGGTTGCAGATGCATGAAATGCCGAGCAGCGGCAATTGTTTAACAAATGATTCGGGCACGCCTTCTTTGACCAGAAAATCGTGGCCCGCGGGCTCGTTGAACAATCGCATGAGGGCAATACATTGCTCATCATCGACCGCGGCGACAACATCGGTGTTACGAATGTTGTGAATCCAGGGGACATGCTTGTCGCCGATGCCTTCGATGCGATGGCCTCCGAAGCCAAACTGGAGGAGCGTCGGGCATTGCAACGCCTCAACAGCGGCGATGCGAAGATGTGGATGCTTCGTCTTCAGAAAGTCGCCGGCGGCGATGGTCCCACCGGAACCGGTCGCGGAGATGAACGCCGCGAGCCGATCCTCGGGCCGCGCGATTTTCCGGTAGATTTCATCAATGATGCTTCCGGTAGTGTGGTAATGCCAGATCGCGTTGCCGAATTCCTCGAACTGATTGAAAATCACACAGTCGGGCCGGGTGCGCCGGATTTCCCAGCACTTGTCATAGATCTCCTTGACGTTCGACTCGCATCCGGGCGTGGCGATGACTTCGGCGCCGATTTCGTGAAGCCATTCGAATCGTTCCTGACTCATTTCTTCAGGCAGGATTCCGACGGCATGGCATCCCAGCAGAGCGCAGTCAAACGCCCCTCCTCGACAATAATTGCCCGTGGAAGGCCATACGGCTTTTTGCGCCGTCAGGTCAAATTGTCCGGACACGAGCCGCGGCACGAGACAGCCGAAGCCTGCCCCGACCTTATGTGCCCCGGTCGGAAACCACTTGCCGACCAATCCGATGATTCGCGACTCGACACCGGTCATCGCCGGGGGAAACTCGATCCAGTTTCCCTCGTTATAGAGACCTCCGCGCTCAACAGGCTCATTCTTCCAGGTAATCCGAAATAAATTCAGCGGATCGACGTCCCAGAGCCCGACATTCTTGAGCCTGGTCCTGATGGAATCGGGAATCAAGGCCGGGTCGCGCTGTTGCGCAAAGGTCGGAATGACAATGCCGCGCTCTCTGCATCGAGCGATCGTTTTTTCCAGGACAACTTCGTTGATTTGCATTGAGTCCCTCGGAGATTGGCTATTCAAGTCGAATCACGAAACTCAACATCTTAGTTGAATCACGGCCTTTTTTGAAATGCTGCTGGTTTTCCTTACGCCCTCTCCCTGGAAGGGAGAGGGTCGGGGTGAGGGTTCTTCTGCTTTTCCAGTTTTTCTGCAACTTCAAGAATCGCATCCAACACCGCGACACATTCCTTTAAAACCTGATCATTCGTGACACGAAATACCGTCAGATCATGTGATTCCAGGAAGGCCGTACGACGCGCATCAGCCTCCGGATCATCATGACTCTCGCCATCCACCTCGATCACCAATTGCAGATCTGCGCAATAGAAATCGACGATATACGGATCGATGATATGTTGGCGGCGGAATTTGAAGCCTTCGAGTGTGCGGGAACGAAGAAGGTGCCAGAGCACTTTTTCCGGATGCGTCATGTTCTTGCGCAGCTCACGGGCGCGCGTGGTCATGAGAGGGTGAACGCGATGTCGGGTGTTTTTCGTCATTCGGACCCTCACCCTAACCCTCTCCCTTGCAGGGAGAGGGAATCAGAAGAGACTTATGGATCCACTTCCTTGGGCTGCCCCGCGATGGCCATGGCTGTTTTGATGTCCTTTAAACCGTTGCCGGTCACGACCGCCAGGACGTCTTGATGCTTACCGATCACTTCATCCGTGACGGCCCGCTTGACACCGGCAACGGCCGCGGCCGCGGCTGGCTCAGCGAAAACGCCCGCTAGTTTTCCTGTGGCCTTCATGGCTTCGGTGATCTCATCATCGGTGACGCGCAGGTAGGCCCCGTCCGTCGCCTTGACGTACTTGACGGCCTTTTTCCAGTTTCGAGGAACGGGAACGTCAATACTGTCAGCGAGGGTTCCGTTCGCCGTCTCGGGCGATTGTGGAAGCTCCCCGGTTTCAAAAGCACAGGCGATGGGATCAACACCGGCCGCCTGCACACCGAGCACCTTGGGCACACGAGCAATGAAACCGAGTTCATGCATCTGCATCAACCCTTTGGCGATCCCGGCGACGGTGCAGCCGTCGCCGACACTGACGACGACCCAATCCGGCTCGCGTCCGGCCGTCTGCTCGGCAATCTCCAAGCCGCAGGTCTTTTTACCCTCAACGAGATAAGGATTGATCGCGCAGTTGCGATTGTACCAGCCGTGTTGCTTGCACGCGGCAGTGCACAGATCATAAGCCTGTGCGTAGGTTCCTCGGACCCGCCGGACTTCAGCGCCATAAATCAGGAGTTGGGCAACCTTGGGCTCAGGGGCCCGTTGAGGCACGAAAATCGTCGACGGCAGCCCGGCCATGGCTGCATATCCGGCCAGGCTGCTGGCCGCGTTGCCGGTTGAGGCGCACGCGATCCGCTCGACTTTTTTTTGCAGGGCATGGAGCACGCCGACGCTGGAAGCCCGGTCCTTGAAGCTGGACGTCGGGTTACGGCCGTCGTCTTTCAACCGTAGCCGTGAGATTCCCGCCCATGCTGCGAGCCGATCTGCTTCGACGATGGGTGTCCATCCCACGGGCCAACTGAAAGCATCCTCGTTCGGCTCGATGGGAAGCAATTCGTGGTATCGCCAGTGCATAAGGGGCCGAGCCATAAGCGCGTCAGGCGTCAGGCTTTTGGCGACTTTTTCCATGTCGTAATGGACGTCGAGGGTGGCAAAATCATCGTCACAGGCTGAACACGTTCCGGCCGACAACGGTGGATCGGCGGAACCTTCGCAGACAATACACTTGAATTGAGAGACGAAGCGCATAAGAAACTTGAGAATAACGCCGCCGAGGCGCATTCGCAATCTTGTGCCGCGATTGGTGTGGCCTGCCGGCTACTTAGAACGTCGAGACTGGTTTTCCTTGAAGTCCTGGATGGTTTTTTCCATGACCGGTTTGACGGACTGATGTTCGCCCAAGAGGCTGGTTTTCAGTTTGGATTTGGCCGCCTCCAGCGCATTTTCAAAGGTCGTTCCCGGCTTGGGAAGATCGCCGTCCAGACAGGTAAAGAGCGCCGCGACTTCTCGAACCGTGAGAATCTCACCGAGAACGGGACCCAGCGTGGTCACAAAATAGCCCCTGTCGCGATGAGAATAATCGATTTGTACACCGGCTCGCCGGAGGATGAAGATGTCACGGTGAAGGGTGCGTTTGCTGATGTCCAGTGCCTTGCAAAGAGACGTGGCTCCCATCGTCCCCGGGCTTTTTTGCAGGAGCGTTCCAAGTTTCAATAGGCGCGCAACCCTCTCGTCCCGTCTTCGGGGGGGCAGATCGGCTTGATTGTCGACATCGCGCTTCTTTTCCAAGCAGATGCCTCTCTTGTTGACGCTGACCGGTGCAGGATGAACATAGGCTGTCGAATCACTCTCACTAACCGTGAGTAAGAGTGACTCTTTGTTAACGATCCGGCCTGGACGCAGCTTGCGCAGAGACATTTTGGCAGGCTCAGAGTTCGAATCCGTCGCTCTCGGCCTCGATGTCTGAAAACCCGTCGATTCTTTGCTTAGTCAAGATCTCTATCAACGTCTTGATCGTTAGAGCATGTTCCTAAGTCTGCATACCGGACTCATCACACAGTCCCGCTCGTGGTATGCAGCAACCTTCGTATGAGCATCGGGGGTTGTTTGGATATGACTACAGATGATTTATACACGTGCAAGGTACAGAGTGCCATATAACCTGGCACACCTCGGGCTTAAAAAAATTATGAGTGCCACATAATGGCACTCCATTGCAGTCAGTCGTATCAGACAGGCCGCATAGTCCGAAACCACAAATGGCTATTTATGCAGTGTCAAAATGCATAATTCCGGATATCCAGCCCCAGTGCGAACTGCACTGAGTCTGAGACTGTCTGAAATGATCGCAATTCAGTTAATGATTTTTCGTCCAGTTCGCGACTACACCGACATACTGCCGAACCGGGCCATGACTTAGCGACGAGATCCGCGAAAAACAGGACTCCACATCAGGCGATGAATCTTCCAGTGACCGTCCCTGGTACGCTTGAGCAGCATCATATACTTGTCTTGTGATTGCACAGCCTGACCACCTGTGCGCGGCAGAGATGTCACGAACGTTACCCCCACGCTATGGGCCCAATCACCGGCAATGTGAATTTCATCTGATCGAATCGTCACTTTGAGGTCGTATCTGTCAAAAAGTTTCTGATAGTGTTCACGAATCGCGTCAATGCCCCTAAGAACGGGACGATCGGGTGGCAACAACAGGGCGTCATCTGTGTACGATGCAGTGACACCGTCGAGATCTCCGACAGAATCGGCCGCGGCAATTTGATCAAGCAGATGCCCAATAGCATTGACATCCGCCTTGTCGTCTATGGAGAATCGTGCAGTGGTCGACTGTCGGCCGGTCGATGCACACGACATTGTGAGACTCGACAGAGAAAGAACGACTGCATTGACAACCCATTTAGGCATACGCTTGTCTGTCATTGCAGTGCGTCACCCAAATGACCAGCGCTCACCCGGTTCCATGATCTTGACTTCAATGCCTGTCGGACTGAATGCTGAAATGTCCTGGGCGATGATGGGAAACGTCTTGTAGTGGATCGGAATCGCCACCTTGGGATTGATGAACTCCGCAGCCTTCTTGCCCAGTTCGGGCCCCATCGTGAATCGATCGCCGACGGGAATGCAGGCAATGTCGGGCTTGTAGATCTCGCCGATCAGCTTCATATCACTGAACAACCCCGTGTCGCCGCAATGATAGACGGTGATGCCGCCGAGGTTGACGACGAGGCCACACGGCGGCCCCATATAGCGCCCCTTGTAGGACGATGAATGAAATGCCTGTGTGAACGCCACCCACCCGAAATCGGTATCGATTTTGCCGCCGGGGTTGGCCGGCTGGAGTTTGTCGCCGTCGATTCCCAGTTCACCCAGATAGTTGATGATCTCATAGGCGGCGTAGACCACTGAACCGTTGGCCCTCGCGATGGCCTCCGTGTCGCCGAAGTGGTCTTCGTGCCCGTGGGTGAGGGCGATGTGCTTACACTTTATGTCCTCCGGTTTCGCCGTAGCGACGGGATTTCCTGTGAGGAACGGGTCGATCGCGACGGCGGCAGGGCCGTCTTCCAGAAGGAACCCGGCGTGGCCGAGGAAAGTCAGCGTGATGGACATGATAAATCCCCTGAATGCAGTTCAGAGATGTAAACTCGTCGCCGGCTGCCTAGCTTATGCGCTCGAATGTGGCGCGGCAAGCAGCAACGCGAGATACGCAAAGCGCAAAAAGTTAGGGCCCGGATCAGGATCCGGGCCCTCGGGAGAGAATCGAAAAAACGTATGGCCAATCCGAAGGAGCGGGTGGCTCATCGCCCGACCTCGCTCCGACGGATCATGACGAATTTACCTGCGCTTTTGGCGCGACCGCCGCGTCCGGGTCTTCAGACAGACCAGGCCGAGCAGGATCGCCGGCAAGGGCAGTGCAAAGGTGATGCCGCACGTCGGGGCAAGGCCCGGGAACGTGGTGAGTCCGACAAACGGATTAACTCCGTCGTCGCCCGGTACTCCCTGTCCCGCACCAGGAGCAGGATTCGCCGGATCAAACGGCGCGGGGTCCAGGAAGTCGGCCACACCGTCGTTGTCGTCATCAAGGTCACCCAGATCGCACAAGCCGTCACCGTCGAAGTCGTTTCCGTCGTTGGCCGGATCAGGCGGACCACCGGTCACTGCACAGTCATCGCAGAAGTCGCCGTCGCTGTCGCCGCAGATGAACGGGTTGTTCGGCTGCGGGTCGTCAACATCGGGAATTCCGTCGTCATCGGCGTCAGGATCGCCGTCATCGCAGATGCCGTCACCGTCGAAGTCATCGCCGTCGTTGGCGGGGTTGAAGTCCGGCAACGGCCCGAAGGCATCCCAGCCACGGGAACAATCGTCGCACCCGTCGCCATCGACGTCCTGGCAGATCTTCGGATCGAGCGGATCCGTATCGTCCGCGTCCGCGACGCCGTCATTGTCGTCGTCGGGATCACCGGCATCGCAGAGGCCGTCACCATCGGTGTCGGTTCCATCGTTGGCCGGATCGTCGGTGCCGGAGTTGCAGTCATCGCAGCCGTCACCATCGAGGTCACGACACACGAAACGGTTGTCGGGATCCGCATCCTCAAAGTCATCGACGCCGTCGTTATCGCTGTCGTTGTCGCCGGCATTGCATAGGCCGTCGCCGTCATCGTCCGGACCATCGTTGATGAACCGGCCGGTGTTAGGATCTTCGGTGAAGTCGGGCAGCGGGCCGAAGCCGTCCACGCCGACCGCACAGTCGTCGCATCCGTCACCGTCCATGTCACCGCACTTCTCCGGATCGAACGGGAAGGGCTGATCCCAGATGTCGAGACGACCGTCGTTGTCGTCGTCGTCGTCCCCGGCGTCGCAGGTGCCGTCGCCATCGTTGTCCGGACCGTCGTTGGCCGGATCAACGTCACTCAGCGGGCCGAGGCCGTCCACGCCGACCGCACAGTCGTCGCAGGTGTCGCCGTCCCGGTCACCGCAGCTGTTGTTATCCAGCGGATCACTCACGCCTCCCTCGAGGTTCGGATCCAGCTCGGTGTTGTCGGAGACGCCGTCGTTATCGTCGTCACCGTCACTGAGATCGCACTGACCGTCGCCGTCGGTATCCGTACCGTCGTTCATCGGGTCTCCGCCGGAGTTGTCGGCGCCGGTATTCGTGCAGTCGTCACAGCCGTCATTGTCAACGTCGCGACACAGGTTCGGATTGAAGACTGCGTTGTCGTCGACGTCGGGGACACCGTCATTGTCGTCATCGGGATCACTGGCGTCGCATTCACCGTCGCCGTCGTTGTCCGGACCGTCGTTGGCCGGATCACTGACGCCGGACGTGCAGTCCTCGCAGGTGTCGTTATCGACGTCGCCGCAGACGAAGTTGTTGAACGGGTCCGTATCCTGACCGTCTTCAACGCCATCGTTGTCGTCGTCGGGGTCACCCGCATCGCAGAGGCCGTCCCCGTCGAAATCGGCGCCGTCATTGGCCGGATCGCCGCCCGAACCGTTTGCACCGGTATTGGTGCAGTCGTCGCATCCGTCGTTATCGACGTCACGACAGATGAACGGATCCAGTTCGTCGGTGTCGAGGCCGTTCGGGACGCCGTCGCCGTCACGGTCGGTATCACTGACGTCACAGATGCCGTCGCCGTCCGTATCCAGCCCGTCGGCGGCCGGATCGTCCGTGCCCGAGCTGCAGTCGTCGCAACCGTCGTTATCGACATCGCGACAGAAGTTCGGGTTGAACGGTGAGTTGTCCATGCCGTCGTTGACCCCGTCGTTGTCGTCGTCGGGATCGCCGTCGTCACAGATGCCGTCGCCGTCGTTGTCCGGACCGTCATTGGCCGGATCACCACCCGAGCCGTCAGCGCCGGTCACGCTGCAATCGTCGCAACCGTCGTTGTCGGTGTCGCGGCAGTCGTTCGGATTGAACGGATCATCGTCATCGCCATTATCGACACCGTCGCCGTCGATGTCGGGGTCACCGTTGTCACAGATGCCGTCGCCATCGACGTCGTTGGCCTCATCGGCGCTGCAATCGTCGCACGTGTCGTTATCCGCGTCACCGCAGATCAACGGATCCATCGGCGCCGGATCGTTGTTATCAGGCACCCCGTCGTTGTCGTCGTCGGGATCCCCTGCGTCGCAGATGCCGTCACCGTCGAAGTCGGGGCCGTCGTTCGCGACGTTGCCGCCGGAGCCGTCGGCTCCGGTGTTGGTGCAGTCGTCGCAGCCGTCACCGTCGCGGTCGAGACAGCGGTTCGGATCGAGCGGATCGATGTCCTGACCGTCATCGACGCCGTCGCCATCGTCGTCGGGATCCCCTGCGTCGCAGAGGCCGTCGCCGTCCGTGTCGGTTCCGTCGTTGGCCGGGTCGTCGGTGCCGGAGTCACAGTCGTCGCATCCGTCGCCGTCGAGGTCACGACACTTGGTCGGATCGTTCGGGAAGTTGTCCCACGGGTCCTGAACGGTGTCGTCGTCGTCGTCGCTGTCACCGTCGTCGCACTGGCCGTCGCCGTCGAGGTCTTCGCCGTCGTTCGCGGGATCGAAGTCATCGGCCGGACCAAAGCCGTCCACGCCGACCGCACAATCGTCGCAGCCGTCGTTGTCAAGATCCTGACATCGGGTCGGATCGAGCGGATCAACGTCGCCGCCATCAGGGACACCGTCGTTGTCGTCGTCGGCGTCGGTCATGTCACAGACGCCGTCGCCGTCGGTGTCGACGCCGTCGTTCGCGGTATCCGGTGGGCCGCCGGTGACGGAGCAGTCATCGCAGCCGTCGCCGTCGCCGTCGCCGCACTCAAGCCCGTTATCCGGATCGGTGCCGGCGTTCACCTCGGAGCCGTTCGAGACGGTATCCCCGTCGCGATCGTCGTCGGTCGCGTCACAGATGCCGTCACCGTCGAGGTCGGGCCCGTCGTTGGCGGGATCACCGCCCGAGCCGTCGGCGCCGGTGTTGGTGCAGTCGTCGCACGTGTCGTTATCGACGTCGCGACAAACGTTGGGATCGAGCGGATCGGCATCATCGACGTCGCGGACGCCGTCCTTGTCATCGTCCGGATCGCCGTTGTCGCAGATGCCGTTGCCATCGAAGTCGGGACCGTCGTTCGCCGGATCCGGCGGGCCACCGGTGACCGAGCAGTCGTCACAGCCGTCGCCATCGGAATCGCCGCACTGGAACGGATCGAACGGGAACGGATCCATGCCGTCGTTGACCCCGTCATTGTCGTCGTCGGGATCACCGTCGTCACAAATGCCGTCGCCGTCGTTGTCCGGACCGTCATTGTTGACATCGCCGCCGGAACCGTTGGCTCCGGTGTTGGTGCAGTCGTCGCAGCCGTCTCCGTCAACGTCCCGGCAGACGTTCGGATCATTCGGATCGTCGTCCTGACCGTTGTCCACGCCGTCGCCGTCGATATCGGGATCGGAGATGTCGCACTGGCCGTCGCCGTCGAGGTCGGGGCCGTCGTTCGCGGGATCATTGAGGCCGGACGTGCAGTCGTCGCAGCCGTCCACGTCCACGTCCAAGCCGCAGAAGTTTGCATTGTCTGGAGCGACGTCCGTGTTGTTGTCGACCCCGTCACCGTCTCGGTCCGGATCACCGCCGTCGCAGAGACCGTCGCCGTCGAGATCAGGGCCGTCATTGGCGGGATTGCCGCCCGAGTTGTCAGCCCCGGTGTTGGTGCAGTCGTCGCAGCCATCGTTATCGACATCCTGACATACGAAAGGATCGTTGGGATCCGCGTCAGTCGCGTCGGGAACACCGTCGTTGTCACGGTCGGTGTCCGTGGCGTCACAGATGCCGTCGCCGTCGAGGTCGGGGCCGTCGTTGAAAGGGTCACCGCCCGAGCCGTCGGCGCCGGTGTTGGTGCAATCGTCGCAGCCGTCATTGTCGACGTCCTGGCATTGGTTTGGATCGTTATTGGCGACGTCCGGTCCGTTGAGGACACCGTCGCCGTCACGATCGTTGTCGCCGGCATTGCAGATGCCGTCGCCGTCGTTGTCCGGACCGTCGTTGGCGGGATCACCGCCGGAACCGTCGGCCCCGGTGTTGGTGCAGTCATCGCATCCGTCGAGATCCACGTCACGGCCGCAGACGTTCGGGTTCAGCGGCTCGGGATCGTTGATGTCCTGCACCCCGTCGTTGTCGTCGTCGGTGTCGCCTGCGTCGCAGATGCCGTCGCCATCGGTGTCCGTGCCGTCAGCGGCCGGATCGTCGGTGCCGGACGAACAGTCATCGCAGCCGTCGCCGTCCTCGTCACGGCACTGCGTGTTGTCGAGCGGGAAGTTGTCCTGCCCGTCAACGACGCCATCACCGTCGTCGTCACTGCTGCCGTCATCGCACTCACCGTCGCCGTCAGTGTCGATGCCGTCGTTGCTGGGGTCCGGAGGACCACCGGTGACCGCACAGTCATCACATCCGTCGTTGTCGGCGTCTTCACACTCGAACGGATCGAGCGGATCGGAGTCCGCGCCGTCGGGGACGGTGTCGTTGTCGTCATCGGGATCGGTCAGATCACAAATACCGTCACCATCGGTGTCGATGCCGTCGTTGTTCGGATCGGCCGGGCCGCCCGTGACGGCACAGTCGTCGCACCCATCGACATCACCATCGCCGCACTCGAAGGGGTCCAGCGGATCGGTGCCGTCGTTAATCTCCGAGCCATCCGACTCGCCGTCGTTGTCGTCGTCCGGGTCGCCAGCATTGCAGATGCCGTCGCCGTCCGTATCCAGCCCGTCGTTGGCCGGATCACCGCCCGAGCCGTTGGCCCCGGTGTTGGTGCAGTCGTCACAGGTGTCGTTATCAACGTCACGGCAAACGAAGGGATTCAGCGGATCGGCGTCATCGACGTCGATGACACCGTCGTTGTCATCGTCCACATCGCCGTCATCGCAGAGACCGTCGCCGTCCGTATCCGTGCCGTCGTTGTTGGTATCCGGAGGACCGCCGGTGTTGGTGCAGTCATCGCAGCCGTCGCCGTCGCTGTCACCGCACTGATTGGGATTCAGCGGCAACGGATCCATAAGGTCGTTGACCGTGTCGTTGTCGTCGTCGGGATCACCGGCGTCGCACAGACCGTCGCCGTCCGTGTCGAGGCCGTCATTGTTGACATCGCCGCCGGAGCCGTTGGCGCCGGTGTTGGTGCAGTCGTCGCAGCCGTCGTTGTCGTTGTCGGCACAGACGTTCGGGTTATCCGGATCGATGTCCGGACCGTTGTCCACGCCGTCGCCGTCACGATCGGGATCGGCGACGTCGCAGATGCCGTCGCCGTCGAAGTCCGGCCCGTCGCTGGCCGGGTCGTTGGTGCCGGACGAGCAGTCGTCACAGCCGTCATTGTCAATGTCGATTCCGCAGAGATTCGGGTTGTTCGGGGCGCCGTCGGCACCGTTGGGGACGCCGTCGCCGTCAATGTCGGGATCGGTGACGTCGCAGATGCCGTCGCCGTCAATGTCGGAACCGTCGTTGTTCGGGTCACCGCCGGAACCGTCCGGGCCGGTGTTGGAGCAGTCATCGCACCCGTCGGCATCCACGTCCCGACACTCGAACGGATTGTTGTTCGCCGTATCCGGGCCGTCGTCTACGCCGTCGTTGTCGTTGTCCGTATCGCCGGCGTTACAGATGCCATCGCCATCGGCGTCGTTTCCGTCATTGGAGGGATCGGGGAAGCCGGCAGGGCCGGTGTTCGAGCAGTCGTCGCAGGTGTCACCGTCGACGTCCTGACAGACGCTCGAATTCATCGGGTTGCTGTCGCTGGTGTCGATGACGCCGTCGTTGTCGTCGTCGGGATCACCCAGGTCGCACATGCCGTCGCCGTCGAAGTCGGTCCCGTCGTTGGCGGGGTCGAAGTTCGGTGCGGGAGCGAAACCGTCGGCTCCGTTGGCACAATCGTCGCAACCGTCGGCGTCAAGGTCCTGGCAAAGGGATTCGTTCTTCGGGTGGTTGTCATCGACATCATCAACGCCGTCGTTGTCGTCGTCGGGGTCGGCGGCGTCGCAGGTGCCGTCGCCGTCGAAGTCATTGGCATCGCTGGGGTCGCAGTCGTCGCAACCGTTGCCGTTGGCGTCCCCACAGATCAGGGGATTGAGCGGTTCGGGGTCGCTGCCGTCCATGACCCCGTCGTTGTCGTCGTCGGCGTCACAGGCATCTCCGTCGCCGTCGGAATCGGTGTCGGTCTGATCTTCGTTGGCGTCGTTCGGGCAGTTGTCGAAACAATCGGAGATGCTATCACCGTCGAGACTCTCCAGGTCGAGTTCGATCGACCAGGTGATTAAGGACCCGATATCGCCGCCGGCGTCATCCACGATCTCCAGCGTCCAATCGCCGGCAGGATCCTCGCCGGCGAGCTGAGTCAGGTTTTCGTCGGGAACGACATGATTGTCACAGGAAGCACAAGGAAAGTTGTCGCAGTTCGCTCCGACGGGAAAATCCGCGGCGTCGTCGAAGAGGACATCGATGTCGTCGCATCCGCCGCCGTGATTGTCGTACAGCTCAATGAAAGTGCCGGCGGGGGACGTCAGGAATATCTCGAGATCACCCCGGGCATCGTGTTGGAGCGTAACGCGGACGCGTACGTTCAGAATCGAACAGGCATTCTTGGGCGCGACGATGATCACCGATGGGTCCATCGCACCCTGAGTCCCTGTCTCCGGGATCCGTTTTGGGCAATCGACACAATCGAAGACGTCGGTTCCACCGAAGACGTTTTTCGGTGTCGTGAGACAACACAGGCACAAGATTAAGCAAAGAGTAAGTAGGCGGCGCATATTTAGTGTCCTTTCTAACCTCGACGCAACTTTCGAGAATTCCCCCGAAGTGTTTTGCCGTTTCCCAAGCTTTTCCTAATTCCCAAAATGCCCTTTGGTTTCCAGACGGGCCTAATTCTCGTTCAACACCATCACGCCGAGATGAAATTCGGCCATGACAGGTGCGGTGAAAGATGAACTCGCTCGTGACCCGATCACCAACGGCTCATCGCTCATGCTTCCGGATTATTCTTACTTTTCCAAGTTTCGTGCGAGGAGGAAGAAACTCGGTCAGCTTTCGATGAAGAAAATTGTCAATGGTCTAAAAAAGCCGGCGGTCTCGGAAGCGAACTGTGTTTCCGGAACCACTTCATGTCAATGTAATGCAAACCTCGTCCTTGAATCAACTCTGGTTCCGAAAAATGTTCAAACCGGGCTCGGCGTCCGAGAATATCGGGGCACTTCTAAAAGACTCGTGATCAAGCCGACCGGCATTGCTTGCGCGTGACTGAGTTCCGCAGGACCATCCGGGTGCCATACACCTGCCTCATGTTGTCTCAACCGATTTCGAACGAAGACCCTTGAAGTTTTGGTCTGAAGCCGTGTTTAAGACCGTCGCTCCTAACAAGTGCGACGACGAGACGTAGTCCCATAAAGGGGAGGGGACGAAGGAATACAGCGATCCTATTTGTCGCCTTTAAGAAGTCGCAAACCTTCAGCACAAAAAAAAGCCGGCAATCCTCTAGAAGGACTGCCGGCCAAACTTTCCTGATTTGGCGACAGGCGCCTATTCCTGCCTGACGGCGGGTTCACCTTTTTCCTCGTCGAAAACCCGATTGGGCTTCTTGACGGTGGAGGACTGGATGTTTTTCTTGTTCGACGAATCTATTTTGGTCTGGGCCTTTTTTTTGTTGCCGACGACAAGGTTCTGTTTCACAGCGTTCTTAAGACCTTGCTTGTTGGAATTCGGACGTCGTGCGACAGACGGCGTGGCGTTGCGCCCGACAATCGGAATGGTGATCAACGGCACCGAAGGGTTGTCCGTCTTGAACGTGATCTTGTCGCCCGCAGGCGGAGGCTTATACGTCGTCGGAATATCGACCGTCAATCGATACGTCTTGGATTTTTTGATGTCCTTGAGTTCCAATTGCAACGCCGGACTGCTGGAAGTCAAATCGGTGATTTGAACCGGCTGATTGTTGTTGCTCCTAATGTAGAACTGCCGTTGAAGATCGGTCGCACGGTTACTCGGCAAGGACAACTTCGTGGGCGTCACGTCGACCGGCGCCGTCACGTAAGCGTAGGCCGTGAGATCCAGCTTCGGCTTGTCCTCAAGGCCGGTATCCATCGTGATCTTGCCGGTATTGTTGCCGGGATTAAGCGGCGGGATGAGCGTCACGACCAATTCGTACTTCTTGCCCTCTTCCAACGGCTTGAGCTCAGCCTTGAAATTCGGGCTCGAACTGCTGAGGTTCTCCAGTTTCAACGCACCTTCAACATTATTGACGATGGTTAGTTTTCGAACGAGACCTTCGTCGGCCTTTTCAGGGGTAATCCTGCCGAAGGCTGCACTACGAGGCGTCACTTGAACCGGTTGCCAGACCTCACCGGTAATCTTCAGGGTAATCGACGACTGCGATCCCTTGATGTTGGTGTTGACCGAAATGGTCTTGGTAATGGTGCCGCTGGCCTTCTTCGTCGCCAACTTGACTGGAATCTTTCCTGTTTCGCCAGGCTGAATAATCCGGTCATACTGACCGGCCATGGCGCAGCCTCACGAAGGCTTGACGCGGAGGATTTCGAGTGGACCGTTTCCCGTATTCGTAAACCAGAAATCGTGGCGCACGTCCGAGCCGGATCGGATGCGCCCGAAGTTGTAGACCGGGGTATCAAACTCAATCTTGGGAATCTCGCCCGGCTTAAGGACAACGGTCGGCTTTGGAATCGAACGCCTCTTGCCGCCCCGATTCGCCTGGACGCCTTTGGCGAACGGCTTGGGAGGACCGACCACGGGCTCATTCTGCTTGTCCTTGGCGAGCTTGGCGGCCTGCGGATTGCCAAACGCTTTCTTGGTCTCGTCTTGCGCGAGGGCCGAATCGAATGCCACTCCGGCAACGATTCCGACCGCAACACCCAATGCGAGCGTCATGGGTCGTTTCTTATTCATCCAGCAATGAACTCCTAAAAGTGGGTGGCGATTACACTAGGAACCGAATCAACTGCAAAAGCACTATATCATGCCCTGACGGCGGGACGTGTAACAGTTGTGTAAACAAGCCCGAGCGGGCCCTTTGTCGCAACTCTAACGTATTTCAATGAAATGAGTTACAACGCCGTAGCGGAGCGAGGCCAACCCACCGTCCTCGCTTGGCGGGAAGGAAGTCCTCTTCTCAAGACAGGATCGGTCCCAGCCCGGCCACCCTGCCCGGTCGGAAAACGTCCTCTGTGGCAAACCAAGGACAATTTGCTTCGGCGAACTTCCAGTGCATCGTCCGAAAATAAAGACGTCAGACGAACAGACTCGCAAGAGCAACGGGCTTCGATTGTTGATATTGACATCTGTCAGATGCGTTCAGGAATCAACATCATTAGACACTTGATTGTCGCGTCGAGGATGGCAAACACGAATCGCTCGAAAAGGGTATTGGTCGGGATGTGGTCCGTGGCATCGGGGAAAACGTGCATAAACGTCTCTCGGAGGCGACGTGTGTGGCTCTCCTCCGCCTAGTATTCCCCGAATTTCTCATTAGACTATCCAGCGAAGTCGTATCATCAGGGCTGAGTGGAGGATTACCTTATGTCATCTTTTTCAGAATCAGCGCGAATTCGCGGAAAACTCGCGGCGTTTCTGGCGGTCGGACTTTGCATCTGTGCCGTCTGGAGCCAGGCCGCCGCGTTGGGCCCCAAGGGAAAAGGCAAAAGCAAGAAAGACATTGACGTTCTATTCTCTCCGAACGGCGGCTGTACAGCGCGAATTGTCAAGGAAATCGGAAGAGCGAAAGACGCCATTCGGCTCCAGGCTTTTTTCTTCACTTCGGAGCCGATTGCCGACGCCCTGGTCGACGCGCACGAACGTGGCGTTAGGGTCGTGGCCATCTTCGACAAATCTCAGGAAAAGCAGCGTTATAGCAGACTGCGTATTCTTCGCCGTGCCGGGATCACCGTGAAAATCGATGCGAAACACGCGACGGCCAACAACAAGATCATCCTGATCGACAACAAGACCATCATGACCGGCTCACTCAATTTCACGAAGGCGGCCGAAGAAAAAAACGCGGAGAATCTGCTGATTATCAAAGGATATCCGAGACTATTTGCGGAATACCTGGACAATTTTGAGCGTCACCTGGAGCACTCGCGCGACTATTCGGGATAAAATTCCTTTTCAAGGGCTTCGAGTTCTCGGCCGGAACGCGACCATCGTCAGGTCGTCCGGCTTTGACGGCATGCCGTGCTTCGTTTTTCGCATCCGATCGTCACACAACGCCACCAGGTCCTGCGACGCCTTTTCCAATCCGCCTTTGCGTATCAGTGCCACGATTTCCTCAACACGCAAGTTGTCGAAGAGCCCGTCGGTCGCCAGCAACAGTGTGTCACGCGAAGAGAGATCCAGCACCGGCCCGACTTCAATCCTCATCTGCGCGGACCCGACGATGTTCGACACAAGATGCCGATCTTCATGGTGCATCGCCTCGTCCTCTTCGAGCAGGCCGGCTTCGACGGCGTATCCGACCGGTGAATGCGAGACGGTTTGGAGCTTCAATTTTCCTTGCTGCCCGACGACGAGGATCATCGAATCGCCGGCGTGATATGTTCGAATGCTTCTTCCGTCGATCTCCGCCACCGCCAATGTCGTCCCGGCGCCAATTTCCAAGTCGCGAATCGCACGGTTTGCAATTTCGAATCCGTTCAGAATCAGCTCTCTCAAGTCGTCGGGCTTGGGATTCGCGGTTTCGATGGCCGCGCCAAGTGCCCGCAGCGCCATCCCGGCTGCCCGTCCGCCTTCGGGCTGTCCGCCCAAGCCGTCGGCGACTGCGAGTACCCCCCGAGAATCACCCAACTGAATAATCAGCGCACCGTCTTCGTTTTCTCGTTCATTGGAGCCGGTCGCTTGCTTGTCGGGTGATCGCTTCGATTGGACCGCAACTGTTCCGCCCGCCACGACGTGGACGTCCGGCGTGACCATGTCCCGGTTGACGAACAATTCGATGCCGATGGCCGGTTCACCTTGCATGCCAGCCCTCTGAGAGAATGCATTTTATCAGCGCGACGTCCAGGTAAACGTCTCGAGATACTCTCGAAGTTGCCGCGCCGTAGGAAAGCGTTTGGCAATCAAGTCTCGCCGGAGTCCGCAACAGACCGCTTTGATCTCCGGCGGCTGTGACGCGTAACGCTTCTTGCCCCCTACTACATCGTACAAGACTTGTATCAGTTGAATCACATCTTCGCGGATCGCGGCCGCACGGGTCGGGCCCCAATGATATAGGTCCACGAGCTTGATTTCGAAATCGATCCCTCGGCGCTCCACCAGGACGTTCTCGTCATGGATGTCGCCGTGGTATTCCCGCATCTTGTGAAGTTGCTCCACACCCAAGGCAAGCGTGTGCAACAAGTGCAACGCCTGAAACGGATCGAGCCGTTTACCCCTCTGACGGGCTACGAAGTCAGACAGCAACTCGCCCTCGACGAATTCGCTGATCAGGCATGTGACAGGTAATTTTCGAAACCGAATGACTTCGGAATGATGGTACTGAATGATGATCGGGCATTTCCGAAGGCGATTGAGCTTCTTGGCATAGAACGTCACGGCCCGATCACGGGTATTCCGCTGCGGGAAAAACACCTTGGCCGCTCGCGGAATGCCGGTCTTCCGCTCGATGACTTTGTAGACTTCGCCCTCCCATCCTGCGCCGAGGAGGGATTCCACGACGTATTTGCCGCCGATCACGCGGTTGGCCGGCAGGTCAAAGCGTTCAATTCTCGGGATCCGTATCGCCATGGGGCGATCATTCTATGGAATACCGGTGGAACAGGATACGGCGCGAACAAGCCGAAAACCTGAATCATCCGACCCGACGGAAAAGCTCGGAGTTGCCGGTTGGGGATGTGTGCAGCTTCAGCCGTTGTATTGCTCGCGGATGATTTCGCTGGCCTTGTTGCTCGGGAGGTCGAGTGCGCCCAGCGCTTTCGAGGCGGCTGCGCGGAGAACCAGATCCTGTTCGTTCATCGTGAACGTGATAAGTCGGGCCACGACGTCGTGATCACCCAATAGGTTACCGTTGCGACGAGCGGATTCGGCCAAGGCCCCGAAAGCGGCGATCCGCTCAGCCTGACTGTGAGCCGTATCAAACGCGGACTCCGCGATGGCAGCCTGCGCATCGGCACTTTCGGCGAGGGCCAGCGCATGGGCCACTTTCGTTCGCAAGGTTTCCGACTTACTCTTCAGAGCGGTGATCAACGAGGGCACGGCCCTTGCGAACTTGTACACGCTCAGGTTGCTCTCGGCGATGTCGCGAAGAACCTCAGACGAATGCAAAGCCAGGGTCAAAGACAAATCCCGATCCAACGGGCTCATTCCCAACGCCTGGGAGGCCCTGGCGATCCGCGTCGTGACCTGCTCCTTGATCCGGTCGGGGTCGCCAAGATCAACGACGATGGCATCCACGATTTCAACTCCGGCAAAGTTTCGAGCGATACGGCCCGCTCGGCCGATGTCCCCGTCTTTGGCCACGATCAAGATCGGCGTCGCCGCGGACTCAAAATTCCCTCGAACTTCGTTGATGGCGGCGGTCACGTCCGGTTGATCGATATCGCTGCCGAGCAAGATGACGTCGAAGGTGGTCAGATTGGATTCCCGGCCGTTTTGCAAGCCCTGGTAAAGATTCGAACCGACGGCGCATTCGAATCCGGCGGCTCGAAGAAGGGCCTGAAACTTGTTTCTAAGATTGTCATCCGGATCCACGATCAAGACCGCCTGTCGATCGGATTGAACCAGCGCCTCCGACAGAACCGGGATCACGTTTTCCGAGCCGGAGAAAGGGGTCGCAGGCAAGGCCTGTCCGAGCGCCAGCGCCGCCTTCACACGAACCTGGCGATTCGGAAAGTTCAACGTCTGGACCAACGGCTGCTTCAAATCCTCCGCCCCAACCAGACTGGGTTCTCCGGCGGTTTCCCTCAACGCGGCGATCGCTCCAAGCGCGACGCCGGGGTCGCGATCGCGATACGCGATGGCCAGAACCATGTGGTTGTACTTTGCCCCGGCGGCCCGGGAAAAATAGATCGATCGCGGATAGTTTTCCGGCCGCGTGGAATCCTTGTTCGCAAGTTCATCAGGCTGATCACTTTCCACGTTGAGGCCGAGCTTGGCCTCGCGTCGGATGTTGGCCGCCAGCCATTGCGCGGTGGCCTCTTCAAGGTTGGAGTTGGCAATGAGTGCCTCTTCGCTTGCGCGCATGGCCATGACGTCGTTGAAGATCGCGCGCGGGACCGGGATGTAGCGAAGTTCGTTTCCGCGAAGGTACCAGATGTTGGCAAAATCGCTGCGACCGTCGGCCTGAAGTGAATCAATGTTACGATAATAGTTGTCGGAGAGCTGATAGAACAACTTCGACAGATCATCGTTTGCGGAAACACCAAAGGCCGTCAGGGCCTGATTGGCTGTTGCTCGGACGTCTCCCGATTGCTTCGGGTCCTGGGCCAACTTGACGAGATAGGGGACGACCTGTTTGTAACCAATCTCGGCGGCCGCCCGAATCAGGATGACCTTGGTGACATTGTCCTCCATGCCCAGGGCAATACACAACGGATTCAGCGCATCGCGGCCGATCTTCGGAATGACCTGAATGATCGCCGGGTGCAGATGGCTTCGGCCGGAATCCTGTAGGCCCTGAATGAGGTGAGGGATCGCATATTCGCCGGATACTTTTAGACGGTTGGTTGCGTTGTAGACCATTCGCGGCGGACCGCCGAGTTTCTCGATGTTGGCGACGATCTCATGGGGATCGGTCCGCAACAACTCCTCACCACGGCCGAGGATGTCCAGAAAACGCCGAGCGGCGGGCCCCACCTCCGCATGATTAATAAGCTTCAGCAGAATATCGTGACGATTCGGATTTCGGCGCGCAAGCTCGAGCAAAGCGACAGGGTCGGGGTTCGCTTCGTGAAGCGCCTTGAACGCGGCATCAGCATATCGAAAACGGCCTACGGCGGCATAATGCCAACCGTCTTCGGCCAAGGCCTTCTGGCGCCGACCGTTCTGTATTTTCGTGACGACGCCTTTGACATTATCCGGCGCATCGTCCTTCTCGGCCCATTGTTCAAGGCCGAGCGTGCCGGTTCGATCAGCCATCAGCGCAAGTCGCAAATCGGACAAGTTCATCGCGCCAATCGCATCGAGCCGTATGCCGGCTTCGGCGGTTTCATTCCGTTCGACGGCGCGCATCGCGGCTGTCCAATCTTGCCATGCCCGCGCGTTCTGGCCGACCATGTCGTCGGTCAGTTCCTGCGCGGTCGAGGGGGACGCGAGGCAACAGGCAAGCGTCACGCCAAGCGCAAATAGAAATCGGTCACGGAAACGATTCGTACCAACCATCTGAAAACCTCCCGAAGATCGCTTCAGACGAATATTGGGGGGACAACCGAATGTTATACTGGCAGGCGCTCTGGAGCCCCACACGTCCAAGGGATGACAAGCTTATAAACCGTTTTCTTCCAGGGAAAAACGATCATCTAAGCAATCTTATTATATGGAAGTTCGCCGGCTGGTCAAGATTCGGCGGGCTGCCGTCAAGCCGTCGCACTTCGTCCAGTAATCCTCATGAACGAACAACCTTCTTCGCCTCTTACGATGACTTCCGATGCTTCGCTTTCTTGAGGTAGCGTTCACGCACTCGGGCCATTTCGACGATGTGTTCGACCGAAGCCCCATAACCGCCGATGATCATCGTGGCCCCCGCTTCGGCGATCGGCTTAAAACGCTCCGAATACGCCTTCGGAGTTTCCGCATAAACCGATCTCTCCTCTTCGAGTTCAGCTTGTCCTGCATTGATTTCGACCCAAATCGGAAGATCACACGAGGCGCGGAAGAGCGTCACAATCGAAACCGTACCGTCCGGATATTCTCCACGGTCACAACCGACCATGGAAACACCGGCTTTTGTCAAAGCCTGACACGCCTGTGGAACGGTCACACCCATGGTCGTCTCGGTGTACTCCGGACCGCAATCGAACGTCATGCTTCCCACGACCGGAAGGCCGGAGCCTTCCTTCGCGCCCTGGACGGCGACGAGCAAGGCTTCCAACTCCGTAAAGGAACGGCACACGATCGCATCCGCCCCCCCCGCGGCCAACGCTTCGGATTGAGTGCGATAGGCGGCGAGCAACACACTCTCTTTGATTTCGTTCAGCGTCATAAGCGGTTCAACCGGACCGATCGTCCCAAAGACCGATGGGGTTGGTCCGGAAAATCCGTCGGCTGCCGACCGAAAAGCCGCAGACGCCGCACGGTTGATTGCCGAGATGTCCTCCGGCGCGATGTCTCCGGACTCAAGCGACTTTGCCAACGCGACGTCATTGACTCGATCCGTGTTCGTGACAAGCACCGCAGCGCCGGCATCAAGGAATGCACTTGAGATCTCTCGTACGATATCGGGCTGATCGACGTATGTTCGCTCCCATAATCCTGTCTGCAGGACGCCGCGAGCAGAAAGTTCAACGGCCCAATCGCCTCCGCCCAGGACGATTTCATTTCGATAATCTGCAGGATCAAAGACCACGGGATCCGTCACCGACTTATGGGAATCGTTTCACTGACTTTGGACGTCATTTTGTCGGACGCATACACGTCTATGAGGACCATGATAGCGGCCGAGTTCGGTACCGGTATCGTATGATTGGGTAGATTTTTTTTGTGAAGTGGTCGAAATGAAAAACCAACGGCTCGCCCTTGCGGAGGTAAGCCGGTGGAAGTGTCACAGGAGTCCCTGTCATGCACCTTCACCGGTATTTCAAAGCCCCGCGACTGGCGGGCTCTATCGTTTGTTTGTTCACCCTATTTACCGTCTTCGGCTGCGAAACGGACATTGTTCCGGATCAGGCCGGGGCAGCGCGTCTGGATTCCGAATTCGACCCCGGCAACATGCCTCCTGTGAAGAGTCCGGTCCTTGAGGACGCAGCGGAAAACAGCATCTTCGCCGAGGCCCAACCGGCCACACTCGCCCAGGAAGGTGCCATCCTCATCGAAGGCTCGATCGAGTCGAATGGGGACGTCGACCTTTTCGCGCTGGGTCCTGCAAAGCGAGGCGATCGAATCACGGTGGAGGTCACCGGGCATGACGGACTGAATACGGTGGCCGCACTGTTCGATGGCTTCGGCGACCTGATTGACGCCAACGACGATCGTTCCTATTACGGCGGCTTGATCGATCCACTCCTCGCACGGGTCGTCCGCCAGGATACGTCCAGCCTGTTTGTAGGCGTTGCGGTTTCCAGTCGAAGACATTTCGGGTCGACGCAAGGTCGGTACGACTCCGGAACGTACACGATCAAGGTGACCCGCCAACCCAACATTGCGGTCCGCGATGCGCGACACCAACTCGTATTCATGGATTTTGACGGCGGGTCGTCCGTGCAGATCGGACTGGAGCCGATCGTGACCATGCGCCCGTTCAGTGCGGAGTCCATCTCCGGCCGACACGCAGGCCAGACGGCCTATATCATCGACCTGGTCATTGATCATATGAAGCGCGACTTTGCGCCGTATAACGTCACTCTGCTGGACAGCCGTCACCATTCCCAACCGACCGAGCAACACACGAAATTGTATTTCGGAAATTACAATGCCCAGTACCTCGGACTCGCCGACAACGTCGACACGGGCAACGCCTTCATCGAGCAGGAGGCCATCATCTACACGGAAGACTTCGCGATGTTCGAGAACTTGCTGCCGTCAGCGGAAGAGGTCGCCATGGCGATTGCGAACGTGGGTTCGCATGAACTTGGACATCTCCTCGGATTGGAGCACTCGGGAGAGACCGCGGACGTGATGTCGACCGCCGCCAGCGCGCGACATATTCTGGAAAACGACCTGGGCTTCCTCCGAAGCCGTATGCAATCGGACGTGTTCCCGGTCGGGCTGCAAAACGAGCCGACGCTGCTTCTGAGGAACGTCGGAGCCAATCCGAACGGATCGTCCGGGCGATCCATCTTTCAAGACTTGTTGCCGAAGCCGAAGTCGAACTGGCGTGATCGTGCAGGCCTGCCGGACATTCCGATCATGCCGTGCGGACGATGCGCCCATGTTCATGACGAGGATTGATCCAATAAACAAACGGACGAGGTCAGTAGGAAATTCGCAATTTGTCCAGAAACCGGCTGGCGATGCCGAACCGTTGAGGATCGCCGGCGTCTTTCGGAGACAAGGGTTGAACCCGGAGAACTTCGGCGGCACAGATGGCGCGACCCTGGTATGGCGAAACGCCTTCTGCCGCCGGCACGGTCAGTTCAATCCGGAGTCGGTCGCCGACGCCAAAGTCAGGGGAATCCAATTCGATGTACATGCCGCCGGTGCTGACGTTTTGCGTGATCGTCCGAATGATGCACGCGCCGTCCCCGTCCTCTCGACGACATTCAACGGGCAAACGGATTTCCATCCGTCGGTGCTGTCGTCTTTCGGATGAGCTGGACTGAGGCCGGTCCTTGTCCGACGGCATTCTTCCGCTGCCTCCCCTGCTAGCTTTCCCGACTCTCCGATGCGGCAAACCTGATGCCACATTCCGGTGGTCGCGAGTCCGCAGTGTTGTAATCAACGTAATTCTTGTCTTTGGAAAGCATTACATCTTCTTGTTCAGATGGCAGCGTCTCGGCAGCTTTTTTCCGGACGTTGCCGTAACGCAACAGACAGAAAGAGAATTGTCGCTACGGAGCGTTTTAGAAGTTCGTATCCCACGATGAACACGGACCCTAAGTCTCTTTGTTCATTCTCGGCAACATGATGAATTGTTATAAATAGTTTCAATGCGTCGAGAGCATATTTTCCACATAAAAAAGTTCGTCAAAGCAGTTCCGAAAGCTTGCGCTTGAGAATTTTGCCCGTCGGACCGCGAGGAAAATCTTCGGCAATGATGACTCGACGAGGAACCTTATAGCCTGCGACACGATCCCGACAAAAGTCGCGAAGCTCGATTTCGGTGGTTTCTTGCCCCTCCGATAAGGTCACGAAAGCAACAACGACTTCGCCTCGGGAAGAGTCGGCCTGGCCGATCGCAGCCGCTTCATGGACGGCCGGGTGCTCTTCGAGCGCGTTCTCGATTTCTCTGGGATACACATTTTCCCCGCCGACGATGATCATTTCCTTCTTGCGACCCGTGATGGTGATGTAGCCCTCGGCGTCCAACGTCCCCATGTCGCCGGACTTGTACCACCCTTCGGGGGTCAGCACGGCCTTCGTCTCCTCAGGCTTTTTGTAATAGCCCTTCATGATGATGGGACCTTTGATCCAAAGCTCACCGACCTCACCGGGCGGCAATTCCGAGCCGAAGTCATCGAATGCGCGAACGCGGACTCCAGGAATCGCCTGTCCGACCGTACCCACACGATTGGACCAGGGAACGTTCAGGCTGACGACGGGAGCCGCCTCGCTCATACCGTAGCCCTGGAGGATCTCGACGCCGAAACGATCCCTAAATTGTTTGAAAGCCGAGTCCGGCAAGGCCTCGCCTCCGGCGACGGCATATTCGAGGGATTTGAGGTCATCCTTATCACTTTTCTTGCACCGCAATAGTGCCGCATACATGCTGGCAATCATCATCGTCACGCTGATCCGGTGTTTATGAATGGCATCCAGCACGGCCATGGGTTGAAACCGGGGAATGTAATAGACCGATGCGCCTAACCTGATCGGCACGAGGAGCATCGTCGTGAGGCCGAAGCTGTGGGACAAAGGTAGAAGACCGAGAAAACGATGCTCTCCCTTGAGTTCCGCCATTTCGATGGCGGCATCGATATCGCTGCGAAGATTTTTGTAGGTCTGACAGACGCCTTTCGGCTTCCCGGATGTGCCGGACGTGTAGAGCAAAACGGCCGTGTCGTCGTCGGAGACCTTGGGAACGCTTGGAGTTTTCCGAATGCGTTGGAGCACCATCTCGCGCTTAAGGGGCAAGTCTTCAACATAAACGGTCCGGCAAGGCATCGCTTCGGCCAACTCGCGAAAGTGCTTGATGGTGTAGACGAGATCCAACTCGGCATCCGTCACGACAGCGGCCAGCTCCGCAGGCTGAAGCAAAAAGTTCAAAGGGACGGCCGTGCGTCCGGCCCAAAGGATGCCGTAGAACGTACCGGCAAAGGCACAGGTCGAAGGCATCAGCAGCCCGACGTGGGGCGCTCGCGTCGACTTTTCAACTTGCCGTCGCATGACGTCGGCGAAGCGAACGAGGTTTGCATAATCGAGTGACCGTGTGGGATCGGCCACGGCCGGAAGCGTACCATCACGTTCAGCCGATGCGAGCAGCGTGTCGATGATCAAGGGCCGACTCCTGTCTGCGATTCCACAATCCAAGCCTCGTTGATCGTGACATGCTGAATGCTGCGCCGCGCGAGCGAATAGACGATATGAACCAGGCCGTCGGAGGACTGCGTCGCCGAAGGGTAGCTATAGCGCTCCTCGCCTTCGACCAGGACACGACGATGCGGCCAGGTCCGTCCATCGTCGGCCGAAACGGCCACACACAAAGGACTCCGCTCAGTCCGGCTGGCATTATAGACAAGGATTAATTTTCCGGACGCGAGCTTCAACAGGGCCGCCGGGCTGCCCGGATTGGGGAACCCGCTGTCTCTCGGTCGCGACCAGCTTTGCCCCCCGTCTCCTGAGCCCGCAACCCACAGCCAATCACCCCCGGAATTCCGCATGACCGACAGCAGGCGGCAATCGTCAAGCTGCACCATCGAAGGCTGAATCGGGCGCTCGCTGAGGCCGCCGACGACGACGGACGCCAACGCCCACTGACGGCCGTTTTGTGATGAGAAGAACAGCGCACGTTGGAGCAGATCGTCATAGGCCGGAAGCAACAAACTCCCATCCATCAGTCTCAGCGGCGGGTAGCGAACATTCGAACCAATCGGCCCGGGAATGGACTCGGGAGATGTCCACGTACGGCCGCGATCCGAAGAGCGTTGCATTTCGATACGGGATGTGCTCCAGCCGAAAGGGACCACGGCCTGAAAAAGCCACACGGAATCTCCCTCACCGTAGAGTACAGGATTGCCGTCGCTGACGACGCGGTCGATATGAAGTCGGGGTGCCTCCCAGTTCCCGCGACCCTTTGCACGCCGGGCCATGTAAATGGCTGAACCGTCCAACTCGCCCGGTCCGGTGTAGGAATACCAGGCCGCCAAGAGCGCTCCATCCGGAAAAGCGATGATGCTCGCGGCATGATGCCCCACCCTGCCGGGAATCTCATCGAAGACGGACCCGACTCGAAAAATCGGCTCGCCGGAAACCGTGATCCTTTCGAAACCTGTTGAAGTGGTGTTGAACAATGGCTCCGATTCGTCGATCGACGCGAACTCAGGCAAGTCGCAAACGGGAATCGTCGCGGGGGCTTGTATCGAAAACGCCACGAGTAAGCAGCAGGTCGTCATCCGCATCGCGTCAAAAACCTCACGAGGGTGTTTCCAGCATACCGTAACAACGTCAGCCATACTATGAAATCATAAGCGGTTCCGGCGAAATAACTCCTGGATTTCACAGAGCCGATCGAAATTCTAATCCGCGATTGAAGCGCAGCCCGAATCCACTTAAACTCTGAAAACAATTCTGAAAGCTTATGGAGGAGCGGCATGCAGGTCTATCTTGATCTCGTTCGAAAGGTTCTCGACGAAGGCGTCATCAAACCGTCACGAACCGGCGTGGATACGCTCAGTCTGTTTTCGGCACATTATCAGGTTGATCTCGCCGCGGGCTTTCCGCTCCTGACCACCAAGAAAGTGAACTTCAGCGCCGTTCTCCGCGAGTTGCTCTGGTACCTCTCCGGCGAGAACCACATCCGCAACCTTCGAAAGCATACGAAAATATGGGACGCCTGGGCGGACGAGAACGGCAACCTTGAAACTGCCTATGGCCACTATTGGCGCCATTTCCCCAGTGCGACCAAGGACGAACACGGCGAATGGCAGGTTCGCGAAATCGATCAGATTCGCTACGTGATCGACACGCTCAAGACCGACCCCAATAGTCGGCGCCTGATCGTGACCGCCTGGGAACCCGGCAATGCGACCGGCAGCAGGCTGCCGCCGTGTCATTACACATACGCCTTTCATGTCGCCGACGGCAAGCTGAATTGTCATCTCAGCCAGCGATCCGGTGATATCGCGCTCGGTATTCCGTTCAATCTGGCGGCGTATGCAACGCTTACACAGATGATCGCTCAGGAGTGCGGTTTCGGTCTCGGTCGGTTCGCACATACGATTGTCGACGCCCACATTTACATGGCCAGCCCCGAAAGCGCGACGGCCGACTACGACCATGTCGAGGGGCTCAGACAACAACTGGAACGAAAGCCGTTACCATTGCCTCAACTCGTCATTGCCAAAAAACCGTTTGACGAACTCAGATTCGAAGATTTTGAACTGGTCGGTTATGAATGTCATGAACCGATCAGATTCAAAGTGGCCGTATGAAAGCCGTCATCATCGTTGCCATGACCGGGGACCGTATCATCGGCAGAGACGGCCGTCTCCCCTGGCATTTGCCGGAAGATTTGAAGTTTTTCAAGCGCACGACCACGGGGCACGCCATCATCATGGGAAGGAAGACGTTCGATTCCATCGGGCGACCTTTGCCGAATCGTCGCAATGTCGTCGTCACGCGCAATCGTGACTTCGGCGAGATGGAATCTCTCGATATCGTCCATTCGCTGGGCGAAGCATTCGAGCTTTGTCGAGACCGAGGTGAATCCAAGGCTTTTGTCATCGGCGGGGCTCAAATCTATGCGACGGCGCTTCCGCTGGTGCATGAGATGATCATTACGCATGTCGATGGAAAAGACATCACCGGCGACACCTATTTTCCCGAATGGAATGCCATCGAATGGGCTTGCGCCGGTTCTGTCGACGAGAGCTTTCCACAGGCGATGCTCTACAAGCGCTGTTGAGTCATTGAAAATCGGCTTGCCCGTAGGACCGCCAAACGGCAAAGCCGCGCAGTGGATTCATGCCTTAATTCGGTGATCATCGTTTCTGCTTTGTCGCGGTGTTTTCGTATGACCAAGTGCGCATGATTCGAAAGAATCGCGCATGCGAAACAGGTGTATCGGTGTGATTGCACGACCCGATCAAACGCATCGGCGATGGCTTGCCGTTTGGCGGCATCAAACCATAGGACGGGGTGTTCCAGTTGTCGCTGAGCCTTCTTTTGGAACGCCCTTAATCCTTCGCGAGAAGGCTGTTGCGTTTTGCGCCCGTAGTGAATATCGCCCAATGCGAAAAGCTTCCCCGCCCGAATTTCTCTGGAAAGGCTCCCTCTCGGGTCATTCGGCAGCCAATGGCCATAACCTGTGAGAATCAGGTGATGGGCGATGACCATGGAACGAGGTTATTTGCGTGCCCGCCAAACGGCTAGCCTTGTCACATGCGGCTTTGCCGTTTGGCGGATGACGATAATTACGGTTGACATCACCAAGACGGTCCACTACGCTACGCACGTACTCTTCCCCAAGGAGCAGGCCGAAGGCGCGGAAAACGCGGTGGCGGCCGGAGGGCATCCAGCACGCGGCCGGGTGTTCTAGCTTCGGGAAGAACCAGTCGCAGCCGCGTTTCTTCCGGTCCTAAGGGCCCCGTGGCAAGTCGCCACGCCGGTTCAACGGCCTGTTTCAGCAGCTGCATCCAAAACTCAGGCAACTTACCGGATACCCGGTAGTGTAATGGTAGCACCACAGGTTTTGGTCCTGTTAGTCGAGGTTCAAATCCTCGCCGGGTAGTTTTTCACGGAGTCTCATGGAAACGTCAAAATCAACATCGGGTGTGGAACGCGGGCTGGCCGCCATTATTCTGGCTGCGGGTCGATCGACCAGGATGAAGACCGATCAGCCTAAGGTGATGCACAACCTTTGCGGTCAACCGATGCTGTCCCATGTGTTGGCTGCCTGCCGTGAAGCCGGCATCCAGGAATGCTATGTCGTTGTCGGTTTCGGCAAAGATCTCATTATCAAGACCTACGACCAGATGCCGGGAATCCACTTTGTCGAGCAGCCGGAGCAAAAAGGCAGCGGTCACGCCGTATCCATGTGCTCCGAGACGCTCAAGGGTTTTACAGGCGACGTCGTCGTCATCGCAGGCGACATGCCGATGATTCGATCCGAAACCCTGAAGACTTTGACCCATAGTCACCGCGCCGCCGGCGCGACGGCCTCGATTGCCACAACGATTCTCGACGACCCGACCGGGTACGGGCGCATTGTGCGGGACGCGAATGACAACTTCGAGAGAATCGTCGAACACCGGGACTGCTCAGCGGAGCAGCTCAAGATTCGCGAAGTGAATCCCAGCTATTATTGCTTTGATGCGCAGGCCCTTTTTGAGGCCCTTCCCAAGATCAAGCCCGACAACGCCAAGGGTGAATACTACATTACGGATGCCCTGGAAATCATCCGTGACCTTGGGAAGACCGTTCGCGCAGCCACGTCCGTGCCCGCCGTCGATGCAGTCGGCATTAACTCACGGTCGGACCTGGCTGAGGTTGCCAAGCTGATGCAAAAGCGCATTCAGTCGCGATGGATGGATGAGGGTGTTTCACTGGTGGACCCCGACACCACCTGGATCGACAGCCGTGCGCAGATCGGACCAGATACGCTGATCAAGCCGTTCAGCTACATCGAAGGCAGTGCCCGGGTCGGCCGCAATTGCACGATCGGCCCGTATGCCTATCTCGCCGATGGCGCGGTTGTTGAGGACGATTCAACGGTCGGTCCCGGTGTGTTGAACGCTTTTGATGCCACGAAGAATCCACGGAATCATTCGAATCCCACATCCAAGCGAGCTGCACCGGTGGTCAGGCAGCCTCCGGCGACGACCGGATGTGCTCAGGGAGGCGGGTCATGTTGAGCCCAACCGAGGAATTGAAGGTCTTCAGCGGCCGATCGAATCCCGCATTGACCGACGAAATCTGCAATTACCTCGAGATCCGGCCGGGCCGTGCTCATGCCGAGACGTTTCCCGACGGTGAATTATTCGTCAAGCTCCATGAGGATGTCAGAGGGCGAGACGTTTACGTTGTGCAATCGACCTGCCGACCGGTGAACGATAACCTGATCGAACTGCTTGTCTTCATCGATTGTCTGCGTCGCGCGTCTGCCAGACGAGTGACGGCGGTTCTCCCTTATTTCGGTTATGCCCGACAGGATCGTAAGGAAGAGGGTCGCGTTCCGATCACGGCGAAGCTGGTCTGCAATCTGATTACCCAAGCCGGCGCCAATCGCGTGCTGGCCATGGACCTGCACGCGGCCCAAATTCAGGGATTTTTTGACATCCCGTTGGACCACCTGCAGGCCGAGCCTGCGTTTTCGAAACATTTTCGAAGTCTCGGCCCTGAAAGGCTGACCCTGGTCAGTCCCGATGTCGGCAACGTGAAACGTGCCAGGGCGTACGCCGAGAAGATGGGTTGCGAGCTGGCCATCATTGACAAACGTCGAACCAGCGGCAGCACGGCGGTGGTCCACACGATCATCGGCAATGTTGAAGGTCGTGACGTGCTGATGATCGACGACATGATCGCCACCGCCGGCACGCTTTGCGAAGCGGCCCGAATCGTGAAGGAGAAAGGCGCCCGAAGCGTTCGCGGTGCTGCAACGCACGCCGTCTTCGCCGGTCCGGCATTCGACCGGTTGGAACAAACGCCGTTTACGGAAATCGCCGTGACCAGCACGATCCCCGTAACCAACGAGGCGAGAGAGCGTTTGCCGAACCTGAGTGTGCTGAGCGTCGCCGACATCCTCGGCGAAGCGATCGCGCGTATACACAAGAATCAATCTGTCAGCAGTCTGTTTACGAGTTCTTAAAGGAAGCGGTTATGGAAATTCCAACGTTGAATGTGGAGCCGAGAAAAGCGGCGGGCTCCCGTGCGGCGGCTCGACTTCGGCGCAGCGGAAAGTTGCCCGCCGTCCTCTATGGGCACGGCCGGGAGCCGGCGTCGATTACCCTGGACTATCACGATGTGGAACAGCATATGCAGCACGGTCTCCATGTCGTGAAGCTGGACATGGAAGGCAAGGTTCAACCCTGTCAGTTTAAAGATGCCCAGTACGACTACCTGGGGTCGACACTTGTCCACATCGACCTGGTCCGGGTCGATTTGACAGAGCGTGTGACGGTGACGGTTCCGCTCGATTTCCGAGGCACACCCAAGGGCGTCTCCGAGGGTGGAATTTTTCACCACGAACTGACCGAGCTGGAAATCGAATGCGTCGTGGCTGAGATTCCGGAGTCCATTCGGGTCGATATCTTCGAACTGGCGTTGGATCAGGTTTTGCATGTGAAAGACATTCAGTTGCCCGAGGGGGTCACGGCGATGGGCGATCCGGAATCGGCCGTGGCCGTGGTACGCCTGCCTTCGACGGCGCCGGCCGTCGAAGAAACCGCCGAGGCGGAGGGCGAGGCTGCGTCGGCAGAGCCCGAGGTGATCGCCAAGGGCAAGGCTGAGGATGAGTCTGCGGGCGAAGAAAAGAGTTAGCGACCGGATTCCGACGTGGCATCGATGAAACTGATCGTCGGACTTGGAAACCCGGGACGTGAATATGCGAACACGCGACACAATGTCGGCTTTCGCACGGTGCAATTGTTGAATGAACGATGGCAACTGGGAAAATGGCGAAACAAGTTTTCAGGTCTTCTGGAGACCGGTGAGATCGCCGGGCAACGTGTGGGGTTGTTGATGCCCATGACCTACATGAACAGGAGCGGTAAAAGCGTTTTGGCCGCCGTGAACTTTTTCCAGTGCCCTTTGGAGGACGTGATGATCGCCTCCGACGACGTGGACCTGCCGTTGGGAAAGCTGCGAATGCGGGCCTCAGGCTCGGCCGGAGGCCAGAAGGGTCTCGGCGATATTCTGCGTCACCTCGGTTCTCAACAGGTGCCGCGCATTCGCATCGGCATAGGCAGGCCTGCCCGTGGCGACGTGTCGGACTTCGTGCTGGGCAATTTCGCTTCGGAAGAGCGTGAAGAAGCGGAGACCAGCGTCGTCAAAGCGGCCGATGCGATTGAATTCTGGTTGCGAGAGGGAATCAATGCAGCGATGAATAACACCAACCGAGCCGAGCCCAAGGATGAGCCCGACGCTTGAATAGCCATAGCCGCCAGGCGGAGCGCCGCCTCGCGGATCGACGAAAATTTTGAATGACGGCAAGACCGCTTCTGAGGAGTAAACGCAGGTGAAAACTTACGAAGGCATGTTTCTTTTGGATCCCGCCCTGGCGTCGGACTGGTCCGCGGCCGAGGCGGAGATTAATCGCGTTTTGGACCGTGCCGAAGCCAAGCTCATCGGCATCAGGAATTGGGACGATCGGCGATTGGCCTACACGATGGGACGACACAAGCGAGGGTTGTATGCCTTAAGCTACTTCCAGGCTGACCCGGCCAAGATCACGGATCTGGAGCGCGACGTTCATCTAAGCGAGAAGTTGTTGCGAGCGCTGGTTCTGCGAAAGGACAAGATGACGGATGAGGACATCCAGAAATCGCTCGCGGCCGATCCTCCGCGGAGCACGAGTCGCTATGACGATCGACCCGGACGCTACGAAGATCGTGACGACCGCGCCGATGGGCCCCGAGGCAGAACGGATGCGCCGCCCATTCCCAAGAATGCAGACAGCACGGAAGGCGCCGAGCCGATGGCGGAGCCGGATGGGGATAACCGCCTCAACGACAAGCCCGATGCGGGGGCAACCGACGTCGGGACGGATACCACCGAATGATCGCCGTGATTTCACGGGGATGGGAGAATTCGACCCATGGCTAGTTTTAACAAGGTCATTCTTGCCGGCAACCTGACTCGGGATCCGCAGCTTTCGATGTTGCCGAGCAACACGCCCGTGTGCGAGTTTGGCATGGCGATCAATCGCAAATGGCGGGATCAGCGAACCAATGAGATGCGCGAAGATGTGTGTTTCGTGGACCTGCGAATTTTCGGCCGCAGGGCTGAGGTCCTGAACCAGTACATGAGCAAGGGTCGGCCTTTGCTCGTCGAGGGTCATCTCAGATTTGATCAATGGGAAGGCAAAGACGGCGGCAAACGAAGCAAGCTTTATGTTGTCGTTGACAGCTTTACGTTCATCGACAGCCGTGGCGGCGGGGACGGCGGCTCCCGCCAGCCCAGTCGGGCCGCGGTGTCCTCCGGACGAAGTGCCGGAGGTTTCCAAGATGAGATGCCTCCAATCGATGAGGCGCCGCCGAACAGTGACGATATTCCGTTTTAGTCGGACAAGATAGGATTCGAGAGAGAAAAGCCATGAAACGAGCAAGAGGACAGTCTAAAGGATCGGCACCCAACAGGAAGCGGAAGTTCGCGCGACGCGAAATGAAGTGCCGTTTTTGTCGAGACAAGGCCGACGACATCGACTACAAGGATCTCGCCGTTCTTCAGAAGATGGTCACGTCGCAGGGTAAACAGTTTTCCCGTAAACGAAGCGGCAATTGCGCCAAGCACCAACGGTTCACCCGTCGCGCACTCAAGCGGGCGAGGTTCATCGGCTTGATGCCGTTCTGCGGATAGGAGTCATCATCATGAAGCTGCTGTTGCGAAAAGACATCCCAAATCTCGGTTTGTGCGGCGACGTGGTCGACGTCTCGCCGGGGCATGCCCGCAATTATCTCTTGCCCCATCATCTGGCCTTGGAGCCCACGAAGGCCAATCTCAAGGCCATTGAGGAAGACAAGAAGATTGCCGCCGCCGAGCGCGAAAAACGTCGTGCCATGCTACTGGAAACCCAGTCACGGCTCGAAAGCGTCGAAGTCACGATCAGTGCCGCCTGTACGCCGGAAGGACACTTGTATGGCTCGGTGGGTCCGCGCGAAATCTCGAGCGCGCTGATCGACGAGGGCCATTCCGTCCATCCCGATCAGATCAAGATGACCCACAACTTCAAGGAAGTGGGGACCTATCAGGCCTCTGTCGTGCTCGCCGACGACATCAGCACGGAAGTGAAAGTCTGGGTCGTCGCCGAGAAGCAACTGGAGGAAGAAGAGCAAGCAAGTGAAACGGAGGTCACCCATGGCACAGATGCCAGCCCCGCCGAGGCCCAACCCGTCGGTGGTGAAATCAACCCCGGCAGCCCGGCCGCAGACGAGCAAAGCGACTGACCCGATCGCCACCGGTCGCATTCCGCCGCAGGATCTCGAAGCGGAGATGAGCCTGCTCGGTTGCATGCTGCTCGATAAGGAGAGCATCGGATTGGTCTTACAAACCATTCCGAGGGAAGCCTCCGAGAGATTCTATCGCCCCGATCATCGCCTACTTTTCGAGGCGCTGATCGATCTTTACGATCAGAACAAGCCGATCGACATCATCGTCCTTGAAGACGAGCTGCGCCGCCGCAACCAGCTCGAAGAGGTCAAGGGGCGTGATTACCTCATCGAGCTCGTCGATTCCGTACCCTCGGCGGCAAATGCCGAATACTACGCTCAGATCGTTCGTGACAAGGCGCTGCTCCGCGATGTCATCCGCGCCACCGGCGACATCATGCAGACGGCCTATGACGATAACGAACCCGCGCAGAACATACTTGACGAGGCGGAGAGGAAGCTATTCGACGTCACCGAACAACGGATCAGCAACCAGGCCGTATCCATCCGCGAATTCCTGGATCAGACCTTCGAGCAGATCTCGTCCAACGAGGAAATGGTCAGCGGCGTGCCGACCGGCTTCACCGAATTGGATGCGAAGACCGGCGGCCTGCAATTCGGCGACCTCATCATCGTCGCCGCCAGACCCAGCATGGGCAAGACCGCTTTCGGTCTATCCATGCTTACACATCTGGGCGTCGACGAAAACAAGGGCCACGGCTTTCCCGCAGTCTTTTTCTCCCTGGAAATGAGCAAGCTGCAAGTGGCACAGCGCATGTTGTGTTCACGTGCCGGCGTCGACATGAACAAGATGCGCCATCGTCACCTGAGCGATACGGAAATCGCAAGGCTCCATGAGGCGAACGATCAGATGCGAGGCTGCCCGATCTTTATTGACGATACGCCCGGTATGAGCGTGATGGAGGTCAGAGCCAAGTCACGACGTCTGAAGATGCTCCACGACATTCAGGTCGTTTTCATCGACTATTTGCAGCTCATGTACGACCCCGCCAGCCGTGAAAACCGTCAGCAGGAGATCGCCGCCATCAGCCGTGGCCTCAAAGCGTTGGCCCGTGAGCTGGAAATTCCGATCGTTGCCATGGCCCAGCTCAATCGACAGGTCGAAGGGCGGAGTAGCAATCGCCCGCGTATGAGTGATCTGAGGGAAAGCGGAGCGATCGAACAGGACGCCGATGTCGTCATCCTGCTTCACCGCGAGGAGTACTATCTCGACAAATCCAAAGATCGAGCGGATCGGCTGAACGAAGTCAAAGGGAAAGCTGAACTCATTATCGACAAACAGCGTAACGGCCCGACCGGCATCGTCGAATTACACTTCACGCCGGAATGGACGCGCTTCGATAACGCGGCATCCGACTACATCCGCGAGACGGCCGAATACACGCCCCACAGCTTTGACCCGGCGACGTCATATCCGAGCAGCGTTTCCTCTACGGACACGGATGACGAAACGCCCTTTTAGGCATGACCAGCGGATTTCTTGTAAGTGCCGGGACCTGTAACCGATTGCCGAAGTCTTCGGTGACGATGGGGCCACTCGTGATTCGTCTTGAATCGGAGAGGGAGGGATTCGAACCCCCGGTACCTTTCGGTACAGCGGTTTTCAAGACCGCCGCCTTAAGCCGCTCGGCCACCTCTCCAAGTGATTGAAAGTCATCAGCGTTCTCTAAGGCAAGTTTCCCCCATTCTTGCCAGCAAGATCTTCTCCATCTGAATAGACGAACACAAGCACCAACGACACAACCGAAACGCTGCGACGATGATCGTTGCCGACCTGCACGCAGAATGGCAACCTCCTTCCAACGTAGGTTCATATAGCTTGATCGTCAAGTGCCGAGTTTCGCGAATACAGCAAGATTAACTTGCCAATGTGGTCATTTGATACACGGAGGCCATCGTTGACCTCATTCAATTGATCTTGTGATCATTGACAACACATTTTTTGGTGACCGCCGATGTCAAACGAACAACAATTTACAGAACACAGCTGCGCTGCAAAACGTAAGACCCTAACAAGACACAGAATATCGAATAGGCTTAGTCGCTGGGTTTGCCGACGGAGTCATATCGCAACACGATGTCGACTGCAGGTTACACGTCTGACAGAACTCGGAGAAAACAATGATCCGTCCCCGCAAACGGATGAGAAGAAACTCTTGCATCGCTCTGCCTGAGCATCATTCCTATCGCGTTTCTTCCGCTGTAAGTGCATTCGTATTACTCACCCTGGCTTTCGGTACAAGTTGCACCAAAAACTCAAAGACAGAGCCTCCTGAGGATCAAGTCGCCGCACATGACCCGGCCCCGACGACTTCCAGATCGATTGAAACAGACAATCGCTTTTATGAAGTGCTAATTGCAGACATCGCCCCCAAATCACTTGAGGAAATCCTCGCATCATTATCGCCGATTCCACATCTAGACATTCTTCTAGATAAACTTTCCAAAGCGCCAGAGACTCCACGAGGGGCACTGCCCGAGGATGTAGAATCGAAGATCAAGGAGTTAGAAAATCGAATCCGAACTTTGCACAGCACCGAGGCCATTCCATTAGCGCAGCGAATCGCTGAAATACGTGAGAAGAACCAAGGGAGGAACCATTGGCAGACAACGGATGCTCTTCGGCGAGTAGCAGAGTTAAAAAAAATTGCGGCGCTTCCGCCCGAACTAGAGACTGAGCTTCGTGACGCCGGACGAATATTTTCTCTCATAGACAAGCTCCGGCGACAGGAGAAATTCGTCGAAGCGGCGAAACATGCAACACTTCAGTTGATGACTCGAAGAAAAGTGTTAGGCGACAAGCATTCCAAAACTCTAACCTCTTTGGCGAATTTGGCATCGCTCCTCGGAAAAGCGGAGGACCACAAGAATACGGACTCTCTTCACCGTGCAGCAATTACAATACGATTGAATTACTTGGGCAAAGAACATCCGGAGGTGGCTACGGTACTAAGCAATTATGCCGGATTATTAAAATCAGGAGGCGAGTATAAATCCGCGGAACTGCTCTATCGTCAAGCGTTGTCGATCTATTACCAAACCAACGGCACGGCGCACGTGAGCACACTATCGGTGTTGAACAATCTTGCTTCTCTGCTTCATCACAAAGGCGATCTTGCTGAAGCGGAGCTCGCATACAATCTTGCATTAGCAAAAATGCGAAGCGCTTCGGAAAGAAATTGGTATATTGTTGCAACCACACAAAACAACCTTGCCACGCTATGTGCATTCCAAGGCCGGCTAGCAGCCTCAGAGGTCTACCTGCGTGAGGCACTTGCGATTTACCAAAAAGCGCTTGGCGAGGATCATCCAAGAACGATTGCCACGATGTGTAACTTAGCGGGTCTCTTGCATCGCCGGGGAGACGACGCGGCCGCCATGCATCTCTACAAAAGCGTTTTCGAAAATCGGACAAATCGTTCGAGCACCGCGAATGCGCCGGAATACGCCCTTGAGTTAAATAACTATGGGTTGTTCCTGAGATCCACGGGCGATCTTGCGGGCGCGGAGATGCGATATCTTGAGGCCTTGGAGATTTATCACAATGTATACGGCAATGAGCACGTGAAAGTTGCCGCTGTCTTAAACAATCTGGCCGGGATATTTCATGATCGTAATCACTATGACAAAGCGGAAAAATTCTATCGTGAATCACTGGAAATGCGACAGCGCTTATTGGGTGCACACCATCCGGATGTGATACTAGGGCTCAACAATCTAGCCGACCTGTATCATTCAAAAGGCGATTATCAACAAGCCCAAGAACTCTTCGAACGAGTATTGACGAAGCGCCGCAAATTATTTGGTGATATCCACCCACAGGTCGCATTCACCATGAAAAATCTGGCGCATGCACTTCTCAGTTCGGGCGAACTGAAGGAAGCTGCACGTTATCTACATAAGGCACTGGAGATCGAGGAATTCGAAAGAACCCAGGTCATCGGGGATGAACGCGATCGCTCAAGGTATTCGGAAAAACTGGGCTTTACTCTTACGACTGCTCTCTTGTCAGAAATATTGATTGAGCTTGGTAGACCTAAGAAAGCACTGGAGATTCTTGAACAGGGTCGCAGCAGGGCGCTGCTCGATTTGCTGGCTCGGAGTGAGCGGGAGTTGATCAAGGATGCCCAGGTGCAGGGAAGCTCTCAGTTGCGCGATGAACTTAAGTACGCTATTAACGAGGAAAATACGGCTCGAGCTGCGGCCCTGTCCGCTGAGAAAATGTTAATGGACACGGGTCCACGGAGCAATCAAGGTGAAGAGGAACGATTTCAGAAGCGACTTAAGAAGGTTAATGAGACACGTCGTGCGCTTAGAGATGCCGAACTCAGAGTTTTGGCAAATCTTCGTCTTGTTTGGCCGGATGCAACACCCTCCACGATAAATGAGATCAAGACATCAATTGGCAGCACAGAACTGATGCTGTGCTACACTTGGACCAAGTACTTTATCACTGTACTGCTCGTGTCGCCCGACGAAAAAGGCGATTCTATTGAAGGGTACGTCCTCACCCGAGGACCAGTTGAAGTTCAGAGAGTTTCGAAATCCGTGAAGGAGGTGCGCGAGACGCTTTCCAATCCTCCGATCAAGGGCAAAACCGCAAATTCTCGTTCGAACGAGCTCTTCAACTTGTTATTACCCACATCAATCAGGAAACGCGTGATGGCGGCGGAACGCGTCATTGTTATTCCGGATGGACCCTTGAATAACTTGCCTTTCGAGGCATTGGCTCTCAACCAGGATGGCGGTTCGCAAAGATTGTGGCTGGATAACGGACCGATCGTAGTTTACGCAACCTCCTGCTCGCTTTATGTAAATCGAAGAAACCTAAGCACTAGAAAACCAAATTCGTTGCCCTCGAGATTTACTAAAGCCACCGGCAGGGACCCGAGCGACGAGTCTGCTCTAAAGAGCAATTCAATGCTCTCGGCAGTGTTATTGGGTGATCCCGTTTTTGATCATCCTCCTCAAAATAGATCACATCGCGTACGAAAATCATCATCACGGGCAGACGACCTGCAAGTTTCCGATGTAATCTCGTCGGACTACATTAGGCTTTATGGCGGATCGCTCGAGCCGCTACCGGGCACAAAAAAAGAGGTCGAGGCCATCGGAAAGATCATTGAAACGTCGGGGGGCTCGGTCAAACTGCTTATCGGGAGGAACGCCTCCCTTGGTAAGCTCGAAGAGGTGGTTTGCGGGAAGAACATTTTGCACCTTGCGACGCACGGACACGTTGGATCCATGTCGTGGCCATACGATGCCAGCCTCGCTTTGAGTTCATCAGAAATCTCTTCCGTGGAAGATGCGGGTTTTCTAACGCTCGATTACTTGGTTCGTCGATGGCGCACGAAACTTGAACATTGCAACTTGGTCGTGTTGTCAGCGTGTGATACACAACGTGGCATTAAGGTTGGCGATAGCATCGTGGCTCTGCCTTGGGGTTTTATGTACGCTGGGGCGACGACGGTGGTGGCAAGTCTTTGGAAAGTTGATGACACCGCGACTGCACTCCTAATGACGCGTTTCTATCAGAATTTGCTGGGGCAATTCGATGAAGCACGCGAAATTAAAGGCCGAATGTATTCGAAAGAACGCCCTATGCCCGTGGCTGAAGCGCTTAACGAAGCAAAGAACTGGCTACGATCGCTTGCACCGAAAGATGTTGAGGTCCTTGCTCGCGGAGGGCTCGCGAGCAGTCGGCTACGAAGACGCGAAGGCATGCGAGACTTCACCGCCCCCTATTACTGGTCCAGTTTTATCGTGACTGGTGCGCAGAAGTGAGTTGACGTGAAGTGCGGCCGGCAGAAAGCGGGGGCCAGCTAGAGCGCTTACTGCGCAGGAATCAACTCAACCCGGATTAGGCACTCTAATCGTCCCTCTAATTCTCGGCCGAGTTCCTTAAGCCTTGCATAGGCGGCCTGCCGGTCGGCATCAGGAGGCACGACCGGATCTGGAATCGCATCGAGCAATTCATCAACCGAGAGGATCGGGTCTAAAGAAGCGATTGCCATAACCATGATTGCTTTGGCAGGACCTCGTACATCATCGGGGTTCGGATAGATTGAAGTGCTTAACGAGGTCATTCGGTCGGTTTTTTGGACAAACTCGCTGGTGTCCGTATCGAACGGTTTGATCCATCGCTCAAAACGCTCGTCAACCATGATTATGGTTATGTATGCAGTTCTATTCAGCGTAAGATCAATGTTAAGTGTGTCTTTTTCACCTCGTACCGCCGCCGTCGTGACATTGAATTCTTCGATAATCAGTGCGCGGTGAAAGGGCAAAATAAAGATAGCGACGAGTGCCGCTGCGGCTATTGTTGCCGCCAGTGCCACTTGCTTGAAGCGAACCGTGCGGCGGGGCGGCTTAGGCAGATATGCAGACTGAAGCTCTTGCGCTTCCTGTCGAATCTGTTCGACAAAATCGGACCAGGTGACTTGTCTGGCGTAGGCTGCTTTCCAGTTCTCTTCCTTAAGTTTCGGGTGGCCAACCACCGGCTTTCCGCAGGCTAGAACCGCTATTCTAGTTCGACATGACAAACATGATTGGAAGTGCAAAGCCTCCTCAGAAGTAGGCGCCCGTTCACATCTTGCCATTCTGACAAGCTCACTATACTCCGAACAATCATCACTTGAGTTCAAGAATCTCCATTGAGCTTCGTGCATACTGTGCTCATATTCAGAGATCGCCGCTTCAATTTGGTCAAAATCACCCATCTTAGCTCTCGTTACCCAAGTAATCGCTCAGTAACTTCTCGGCTTTACGAATCCGACGTTGTACTTGCACGTGACCTATGCCGACAATGTCGGCAATGCTTCGTGATGACCAGCCCAAGGCTTTATGGTAAATAAAAGATTCGCGCAATTCGGCTGGAAGCTGTTGCAGCGCCTTATGAGCACGCAAGATCTCTTCCAATTCAGCTAGAGATGGCTCCGCTTCGTACACCTTTTCCTCGTTCTCCGCGGGGTCTCTGGGGGCATGTTTCAACCAATTATCACATTCCTTTCGAGCATCTCGAATAAGGGCGGCCGTTAGACAGACGCGAAGCGAAGATGGATTCTTCACTTTGTTTTTGTTGACTACACCAAATCCATCACCAATCTTCCAGTCTGCCTTTTCCAGGTATTCAAAGGCCTTTCTGAAATTCTCGACCCACCAGTTTTCCACAGCATCCAGCCTTATGGGAAAAGGAGCCGCTCTTCTAAACGTTGCTAAGTCCTTGAATGCAAATCCTTTAACAGGGCCTTCAAGCAAACGGAACAGCGCGTTACGCGCCTCAATAAACCTACCCCGATCGCCCTTCATTCCTTGCAGGAGCGTCTGAATCTGCTGGTCCGTTTCTTCTAACCTGTTGCTCATTCCTGTTTGACACCCACGGCGGGGCAATCCGAAAAAATCTACTTTTTCTTGTAACAGCAAGCTGCCCAAATCCCAATCTTTGATGAGCGGGTTCACAAACTTGAACACCTGTGAACTCACTCCCGCGCGGTATTCGAGACGTGCACGGTTGTGCGTCTCACAGATTGGGGTCCTTCGGGTGCCCTCGGGAAAAATGATGCGCAGCGTCTTACGGAGATTCCGCGCGCTCAGGGGCCCTCGAAGCTAGCTGAAAGGATTTTTGTCCAATGTACCGCAGAAACTATATTTTGGCCTTTTTGGCCTTTAGCATTTCATCCGTTTGCGCCAATGTCGCCCTGGCGGCGCTGCCCGATGACCAAACGATAGAATACAAGATCTACGACGGAACGCAAGTTGTTTTCACCGTTCGGATCCATTTGAAGGCGGTCAGCGTCGACAACGGCAGCGTCGAATGGTCCGTCCAAAAGATGGTGTTCTACCAACAGGGCTCGAAGACCGGCGACTGGGAGGAGCTCAACCCCACCGTGGACACGCCGGACGGCAGATGGTGGGTGAACCATGCCGACACGGAAAACCCGGAGCTCGAGGAGTTCGATATGCCGCCGCTGATGGAAGGCTGTGCGACATCACTGAACTCCAATGTCGACGATCTGGACTTTTCCTTCGAGGGCCAGGTGTATACAGAGCCGCCTGGAGGGGCACCATACACCATCACGGTCGCCCTTGATTACCTCTTTCATATTGTCGGGAAGATCGATCCCGAGGAAGAGGGAGAGGACGAGCCGGCTGAGTTGGACGACCCCCCCGGTTCTGGAGAATAGGCCCTCGCCTCTAACAGAATAGCATGAATTTTCGCAGGGTCGGCGGAGCACTCATACTTGAGGCTTCGCCGGCCTTGTTGCTTCAACGATTTCTTATGTCTCCCGCCTTGGCAAGACAGCATTCCCGACTTCTAATTCGTACTTGCTTTGTTGATTGAGGCTCTGATTTACCGCACGTGGTTACCGCCGCAATCCGCAGTGCTCGTCCTGTCACTTCGCACGGATTGCGACGATCGTCAGTAGTCGCATCTGTTTCTTCATGTAGGAGAAGAACTCATCCAGCACGTCAGCCTGTCGAATCTTGAATCCGGCATCGAGTTCCGCAAGCACGGCTTCCCGCGACGGCAGGAGACTCCGGTCAAACGGGGCGTCGTCAATGCTCGCCTCAAAGCTTCGAAAAAGGAGTGTGCCTCCGACCTTTAGGGCCCGAGTGACATTGGTGAGCATCTTGGAACGATCGGCCGCGGGAAGATGCATGTAACAAATGGAAACAAGATCGAACTCTTGCTCGGCATCAAGTGCCGTCACATCGTCTCTCGCAGCCGTCACGTCGAGTTTGGTCTCTCTCGCAAGCTTGCGGACTTTCGAGACCGCGTGCCTCGACAGGTCGATGGCCGTCACCGACCAGCCTTGTCGGGCGAGCCAAAGTGTGTCATGACCGCCCCCACAACCGACATCGAGGGCGTGACCGGGAGCCAGCGTGCTCACGACCTTCACAAGGGCTTCGTCGGGCTGAGTCCACGATTCGGGCATTCCTTGATCCTGACGTCATCCGAAGGTCGTCGCAATGGGAGTTTTGTGCACGCCACACTTTACGATCGCATCGTCCATCCATCGGCACACATATGATCAATGAACCCGGCCGTCAAAGCAAAAAAACACATGGGTCCAGGGATGGAGTGGACACCCTGAACCCATGCCATAGGGGAGAGTAGGGACTGCATGAGTGCTTCGCAAGAAGCCTCAGAGGGAAGTAATATTGTCAAGCGTCAACTGACAAAGCCCTGGCATGCACGTAAGAGGTAGGGCCTTCTCGGTATGTTGTCGATCAATTATTGACCCCAACCTGCTGTTCGGCAAGTCCGTCGTTCATTTTTTTTCCGTCCGTGCTCTGATGGCCGTGGCCTCCAACGCCTCATAGTACGGCCTGCATTCTTCGAGCAGCAGTTGGAGGGATTCGGAGAGCGTCGCGGTTTTGGGTTGATAGGGCTGAAATCCTTTTGAGCGATGCACGTTTTCGTACCAATGTGGAGCCCAGATGCCGTCTTCGGGACGGGCCCCTTCGGGCCATGAAAGCATCGCCTCCTCAAATGAAATCGCCAGTTGATCACATAAGATGCTGAGAACTCCCCGCGGGTCGAGCAGAAGCTGTCTTGCATCCAATATCGGCGGATGTTGTCCCAAGCTCCTCAGCTCATTGAACAGATCCGACTGCATCTTCAGTCCCGTGTCGCGAAGCGTGGGATTGGGAATGTTCTTCGCAAGTGAGGGTAGCATCTCACTCGGGTCTCGTATAAGCAGGACGTTGTCCGTCTGTCGAAGGAATCCGCGATCCAGGCCGACCAGATGGTGAGCCATTTGCTTCATAAACAGCACAGGCCGGTCGCAGGGACCGAGGATGACATCCTCGACCACGTGCCGGCCGTCGGCATCCATGTGTGCCAGAACCTCGGCACGGCCTGGATGATCCACACCAGTGGTACGCAAGTAATAAGCATAAAGGGGTTCGTCAACGACGCAGGCGTCCGATCGCTGGGCAAATGCGTACATCAGTGCCGTGGAGACGTTTCTCGGTCCGGACCAAAGGCAGATTCGACGCGGGTTCATTCTTCGCTCCACGGCAAGAAGATATCCTTCGTATTGTCCGAAAGATAGGGAATCGGCCCGGCGTCATCCTTCGTCCGTAAAGTCGGCAGCCTGGATGCGTTCACCGTTCTGGCCGGCGGATTCGTCGCCGGCCAGCCAGAGAAAAGCCTTTGTCCAGTCCGTACCCGGCATCACCGGTTTCAACTCCGGTGTCAGCAAACCAATGTCCACCGTGTTCACACGAACGCCCGTCTCTTTGAGTTCCACGGCGAGCAATTTGGTCAGTCCTTCGATGGCATGGTTGCCGACAAGGTATGCGCCCCATTTCGAGCGAGTGGAGGTGGTGAGTGAACTGGTGACATTGATAATCGAGCCCGAACCTTGACGGGTCATCCACGGGAGGGCCTCCCGACAAACGAGGTAGGCTCCGGTCACATTCGTGGCGATGACGTCGCGCCAAGGGTCGGCCGGATAGTCGATCACGGCGAGACGCGGCCCGCAAATCAAGGCCGCGTTGATGATCACGTCGATCCGTCCGTAGCGCTGCACGACGCGATGGATGAGACGAACGACGTTTTCTTCATATCGAAGATCACAGGGCACGATCATGGCGTGCTTTTCTTGAGCTCGAAGCCTTTTTTCGAGTTCCGGCAGATGGGCCATTCGGCGCACGCACAGTGCGAGGCCCGCCCCTGCATTCAGGAACGCATCCACCAAGGCGAGCCCCATGGGACCAGTCGAGCCTGTGATTAGGACGACTTTGTCCTTGATTGTCGAACGAACTTCATCCTTCACGTACAGCTTCCTTCAAGCAACGCACCGGTCCGATATGATAACCAATCGGACAGGCGTACGACAAATCAACCTGTCCATCGTGACCTCTATGCAGGCGGTATGTCAATGCTTGTCGAATATGGAGTACCCCACTATTGTGGCAGTTGACGTGTGGCGCAGGACTTCCGGCCCGGTCGGTGGAAAGGCCCCTATCATGCCGAATGTCAATTTTCTGGAGGCGGACCTCGCGGCTTTGGTCGTCATTGACGTGCAGGAGAAGATGCTGGCGGCGATCACGAGCAGTTCGCCGGAGCAAATCATCGACAAAATTCGCCGTCTGATCGGCGTCGCAAGCCTCCTTGAGATCCCAATTCTGTATACGGAACAATATCCACAAGGTTTGGGGCCGACCGATCTAAAAGTGAGAAAACTGCTCGCGGAGCACGATCCCATCGTCAAGACGACCTGCAGCTGCTGGCGGAACGAGACCTTTCGCACGGCATTACAGCAGACTGAACGCGAGCATGTGGTCGTGGCCGGCCTGGAGACCCATGTCTGCATCCAGCAGACGGTTCTTGATTTGATTCGGGTGGATTACGTCCCATTTATCCCGGCGGATGCCGTCGGTTCGCGTTTCCCCGGTGATACCGACACTGCGCTCTCCCGAATTCGCCGGGCCGGGGCAGAAGTCAGCACAACCGAATCGATTCTATTCGAACTCATCGAACGCTGCGATCACCCGAAGTTCAAGGACTTTCTCAAGCTGGTCAAGTAGATGGCCCCGTACGAAGACGATTTTGATGACGAATATGCAGACTATGGGCACGACGATGACCTGCCTGAAATGATGTGTCCGAACTGTCGTGGAGTTGTGACTGAGGACACCCAGAAGTGCCCGCATTGTGGTGATTGGATTACTCCGGTCGATGAAACCACTCGGGGCTGGCGGCGCTGGCTATTCGTGGTCGCAGTGCTCTTGATGTTGCTCGCGATCTTGAGATTTGCACTGTGAGTGGGAGTGGGAGACTATTGCACGCCTTGCTCAAAGGCGTCTTGGATAAGTTGCTTTTGACGCTCAATCCAGCGCGCCGCATGGTCCATCGTGGGGAAGTGCGCGGCCATGGCCAGCAGCACGGCGCCGCCGACGGCAAGGCAAAGCAACCGGTCCTCTAGCATGAAAACGATCAGGTTGGCAATGGCTGCGCCCTCAAGTAGGGCAACCAGCATGATGTTCTTCGAGACCAAGCCGCGGGCAAGGTGCAGGTCGATCTGATCACGGTCCTGCGTTGCGGCTGCTTTTCGGGCCTGTGAGTCAAGGGAGGGCGCCAAGATTAGCGAGATCATCAGCACCACGGGCCCGAGACTGGCGGCGAGGTAGGAGACGACTGGGACCTCCGGCCGTTCCGCCCCCTGTTTGCGAAGCACCAGAACAACGGCCAGCAGCAGCAGAACGCTCATGATGAACGCACCGTTAAGTACCATCAGATTACGTACGATCTTGGCCACGTCCGGATTGTCTTGCGGATTCTCCATGATCGTCTGCTTCTCTATTCGGGACGGTCGGATCTATTCACCAATAAGTTGAACCACGATATGTCGCTGTCGGGGCCGGGTGTCGAAATCGATCAGCACGATCTGCTGCCATGTGCCCAGCGTCGGTTTGCAGTCCTGAATCGGCACGGTCAAGCTTGGCCCCAGCAGGGAGGCGCGGAGATGAGAATGGCCGTTGTCGTCCTGCCACGTTTTCTCATGCTCGTATCGCCCCTTCTCGGGCGCGATCCGGTCGAAACAGTCCTTGAGATCATGGTTCACGAGGCCGGGTTCGTATTCCGTGGTCGTGATGCCGGCCGTTGAACCCAGGACGAACAACGTCGCGACGCCGTTGCTGATATCGGCGTGGTTCAAAGTATCAATCAGGCGCGGCGTGATATCGACAACCTGGTTGTTGCCTTCGGATTCGACCTGGATTTTGTGGGTTTCAATGGGCATGAGGACATTTTAGCCAAAGACCGATTTTGCACAATCAAAAAGCGACCGATCTCGAGTCACGCGGCCTCGTTTTTGACTTGAAAGCTGCTGCGATGGACAATATCAGGAGAAAGGAACTGAAAGATGTCTGTCACCCCCAAAACGCTCTCACTCCCGGTTTGCAATCATTCGCCAAGTCCTTACGCCGGCCCCTCGGCCAACGATGTGATGGCCCTTCGGCAGGAGTATCTCACCCCCGCCCTACTGCGATACTACAAGGACCCGCTCATGATCGTCGAGGGTCATATGCAGTACCTCTGGGACGAGACAGGCAGGCGGTACCTCGACGCTTTCGCCGGCATCGTGACGGTCTCGGTCGGGCATTGCCACCCCAAGATCGTCGATCGCGTCCGCGAGCAGACCGGAAAGTTGCAGCACACGACCACGATCTATGTGCACCCGACCGTGGGACAGTATGCCAAGAAGCTCGCCGACCACATGCCTGGAGAACTAAAGGTGACTTACTTCACCAACAGCGGCAGCGAGGCGAACGACCTGGCCGTCATGACCGCCAGAATGCATACGGGGCAATTCGACGTGATCGCCCTGCGCAACGCTTATCACGGCGGATCACAATCAACCATGGGGCTGACGGGGCAATCCACATGGAAATATGCGATGCCCCAGGCGTTCGGCGTGCACCATGCCATGCCAGGCTATTGTTATCGCTGTCCACTCGGTCTGGAATATCCGTCCTGCGACGTCAAATGCGCGCGGGACGTCGGCGAACTCATCAAGTTCTCAACCTCAGGCAATGTCGCAGTCTTCATCGCCGAGCCGATCATGGGCGTCGGCGGTGCCGTCACCCCGCCGAAAGAGTATTTTCAAATCGTCTATGAGGAAGTCCGGAAAGCCGGCGGCCTCTGCATCGCCGACGAGGTTCAGACCGGCTTCGGCCGCACGGGCACAAAGTTCTGGGGCTTCGAAAACTGGGACGTCACGCCCGACATCGTCAGCATGGCCAAGGGCATCGGCAACGGCGCGGCACTCGGTGCCGTGACGACCACGCCTGAGATCGCCAAAGCGCTGGTCGGCAAATTGCATTTCAATACGTTCGGTGGAAATCCGGTTCAGGCGATTCAGGGACTGACCACGCTGGAAATCATTGATGAAGAAGGCATCCAGCAAAACGCCCGGGACGTCGGCGAACAACTCAAAACCGGCCTCGAGGCACTGATGGATAAGCACTCGTTGATCGGAGAAGTCCGCGGCATGGGCCTGATGCTCGGTGTCGAATTGGTCCGCGACCGTCAGACGAAGGAACCGGCCAACACCGAGGCCGCTGAGATTTTGGAAGCGGCCCGGGAACGCGGCCTGCTTCTCGGCAAAGGCGGCTTTTACGGCAACGTTCTCCGCATTAAGCCGCCCATGTGCATCACGTCAGAGGATGCGGAATTCATGGTGGCCTGCCTGGACGAGGTGCTGGGACTCGCATAACACCCAATCAGGCCATTCTTGATTGCACGGTCGCCAGCACATGGGCTCGTTCGTGGCTGTCCTGGTGTCTCGCGGCAATACTTCTCGACAAATACAAGAGCAGCAACACGGCCAAATCCGGGTAAGCCCACCAGGGGGCGCTTTGTATGACGTCGATAATCATCGCATGATCCTTCGCTTCCAAATGTACGAGGGCCTACAAGTCGAAATGTATGATTTGGAAGCGGAAAAAGCGAAAGTGAGTGCGGGTGGTTTTGTTCAATGATCGGACGTTTGGCGATCGCAGCGGCACGAAAGGGCGTCCGTTTAAGGAAGAAGCGAGGCAGACCCGATATGGCCTGCCTCGCTCGATGGGATCAAGTCATTTCATGCATGCCAGGTTTAACGGCTCCCGCGCCGATCGAAAATCTCCGTACAGTTGCGTAAGACCCACGGCACTGAGTTGTTCGCTTCCTCATCGGAATCCGTGCAATCTTTGATCCAATCGTCCCATTCGAGTCGGGCCGGATCAAGATGCGCTTCTCCCAATTCCAGCGTGATCTTCCCCTCTTTTGAACCGATGCCCAGGAACTCGGCTCGCTGAACCGACTTCGTCTTCGCATCGTAATAGACCAACAGATCCAGATCGCCCATCAGGCCGGGTAGGATCTTGTTCGTCCAGTCAATGCCGGAGGTATCCAGCTCGACCGGAAAGCCTTTCACCTGAATTTCCCACTCCGATTCCGAGATTTGATCGGAGGCCACGACTTCGGACGAAGGCTCCAATTGATCCATCAGCGCCTCCACCGAGCCCGGTTTTGAACCTTGGAAGTTGTGCGATGCAATCGAGACACCGAGTCTTGATAGCGGCTCGGGGAGCGCACCGTAATGAATCTTGGAGATGCCACGGCGGCGCTGGTCATACGTCACCGTCGTCACGTGTTCCTTCATCAGCGCCTCGATGTCCGGGACCTCGACGGGCTCCGGCAGCTTCAGGGCGCCGATCTGCTTGATGTCGGAGGCTCGCAAAACCCAGGACATGTCGTCGTTTCGCTCGACGACAACGTCCCCGGCCGACGCTTTGAGCGCTTCGATGACGTGGTCGGCCGACTCAGCATTGCCAAGGTTGAGGAGCAGGAAATAGAGGAGCTGCTGGACGTACGTCCGTTGAGCAACGGGGAAACGATACGTCACCTGACTCGCTCCCGATGAAAAGCTCAGACTCAGCGGCATGGCACCGAATCCACCCAAGGGGTTTTCCATAAATTCTCGCCATTGACGGCCCTTGATGAGATAGTCCGATTCGATGACACGCCTGGGTGCAAACAACCCGTTCGTGCTCCCGCCGTTGCCGCGGCAGTACGTCCACGCGTGATCGGGTGATTGACACACCACGATCGCGCCGTCGAGATCATTCCAATCGGGATTATCCGCTTTGAGTGTGACGTGCAATTCGGAATAGAGCGTGTCGGTTGCTTCATTGAGCCAGTTTCCTTTGCGGTCCAGCACGATCTCGCCGTTCACAGCGACATTTCCGAGATCAATATCTTCAATATTGATCGTGAGCTTGCGGCCCAACGCGGCCTTGAAGTTTTCCAGAATCACATCGGCGGAAACCGTGGCGGTCGCGCCCAGTCCAAACCAAACGGCCAGCGCAAGCACCGCTGCGACGGCGCCGGATGTCAAAAATGCAAGGTTCTTATGACGTTTCATAAAAGTCACTCCTTTGTGAGTCGTGTAGACGTTCTTGTTTGAGGTCGCCTGCTGCCATCGCGCCTGTCTGTCTCTATCCGCCCTGGGTGGCAGGGAATAGACCTGCCCGATACGCAGCAGATTGCGATGTCGATTCGTGTCGTTCGGATCTTCGTGTTGTTGCGACATCATGTTCACTCCTCAGGGTTCAGATGTTCCAACTTGTTCCTCAACGCGAGCCGGGCGCGGTAAAGGCGACCTTCCACCGCCCGCTCACTGATTTCCAAAGCGCCGGCCAGTTCGCGCTGAGAGCGCCCTTCGAAATAGCGTCCGATGAGCAACTCCTGCTCGTCGTTCGGAAGCTCCGTCAGGGCCAGCAAGAGTTGATCGTGAACTTCCCTGCGTTCGAGAACCGTCAGCGGCATCTCCTCATGGTCGAACTGCCTCGCCAGTTTTCCGGCCAGGGACGGGTCTGCAATGACGCGTCGTTCGAGATTGTTTTGATGTTTTCGTCGATGTTCTCGTAGCAGGTTTTGAGCGATTCGCCAAAGCCAGGGTTCGGCTTCGGTGGATCGCAAGTCCCCACGCTTGATCCGGCTTTTCAGCCACAACTGTTGCATCAGGTCATCGACGAGATGATCGTTCCCGCCGGTCCGTATCGCAAAGTAGCGGCAAAACGACTGACAACAGCGTTGCCAGGTTTCGTCGATGTCCGTGCGTGCACTCACAGGATCGATCGTCGGAGCCGCCAGGGTACGATACATCGGTGTCATGGCATCCAATTCCTCGTTGGGCCGGATACAGGCGTCACATACGTCCGATGCGCCAGGCCCCTTCACCCCATACATTTTGTCACGTTTTTCTGGTGCCGCCGGCGTGGGCTCAGCCGGCCGGTGTGTCAGTGAATGACTCGGCGTTTTCGAGGAAACCGCGAAAAATGGGCATCATGGCCAACTGAAGGCTATTAAACACACCATGAGCCACGATTGCCGGCCAGAGCGAGCGGGTCAACGTCACCAAGGTGGCCAGCACCATACCTATGGCGGCCGTCTGAAAAATACCGGCGACGCCCTGATAGACATGGGCAACGCCAAACAGGATGCTGCTTGCCACAATGGCGGCCACTTTGGAGCGAAAGAGGACGACCATGCGTGTGAGAATGAAGCCCCGAAACAGGACTTCTTCGTGCAATCCGGTAAACGGCCCGATCACCAGCAGCGACCAGACACCAGGCTCCGGCAAAATCTCCAGCAATTCCCTGCGATCTTCCACGGTCTCTTCGAAACCGGCGATCGCCACATAAGTGATGCCGACGACCATGACCGAGGCGTAACAAGCCGGTACGGCGAGCAAAGTGCCCACCGTGGCGACCGCCCACGGCGGCTTTCCCAGGCCAAGCGTGACAGGCGCTTGCTTACGGGCATAAAGAACGCCTCCGACGAAAAGCAGGATCGTCAGCCCCAACGGAACCGCCGTCCAGAAAGGACTGAAGGACGAATCCTCATGGAACAGGAGATAAAGAAGCAGATCGAGGCCAAAATAAGCAAAAGCAAAGGCCACGAACGCCAGGAGCAAATCCGCGACAGCTTGCCGGCGCGTCATCTCGACGTCGGGAAAAGACCACACAATCGCACGAGCGTAGGGCAAGAAATGCACAGGCCGAGCCACGATAAGAGGCGCTACCGGGGGCGTGAAAACGGGATGGCGCTGAGGATCGTCCGTCATTCGTGGCGGCCTTCGGCCATAGAGGTTATCCGTCCAATTCGTATGCGATCGACAGCCAGCGTTTGACCTGATCGTCGATCTCGTCAACCGAGGCAATGGGGATGCGATGCGTGATTCGGTCTCCCTTGGCCAATCCTCCCGTTTCGATCAGCCGCTTAGGCAGCTTGCCTTTCGCGCCCTTCAGAGCAAGCCCGAAGTCGATGCGCGTCCGTGTCGAAGGTTTGATCTCCGCAAACACATGATTGCGATATAGCGGTACGATTGTCTTGCACGGGCAGGCCTTGACATCTTTACCCATGCGCTTGCCGAGTTTCAGAAGCTCATCATGAATCGGCCGTAGCGACGCCTTGGGACCGGAATACATCGTCTCGACGTATTTCGCCGCAGCCTTCAGATATGAGTTAGGATCACTATTCTCCAGCCCCTTCCCCTCCGCCCGTGCCACAATCCAAGCGGCATAATTCGTCCCCAACCCGTGCTGCTTTTTCAACCAGGTCTGCCGTTCCTTTTCTGACTTCGGGCCTGATTTCTTCACAAGGACCGTCCACTCTTCGAGTGTACGCCCGGTCTTGTCTTTCATGTTAGCGATCGCATTCAAAACCATTTTGATCGACGGATGAACGTCGTAAGGAGATTTTGTCTGCAGTCGCGGCATACGAGGCCTCACTCACACATGCTGCGGCGGCTGAATGACGTCAACTTCACCGGCGGCGAGTTTCTTTTGATATTCTTTCCAGTTCATCGACGGAATGCCGCTGTCGGTCTGTTTCATCGTGATGCAACCCTCAACAGGGCATACGAGGGAGCACATGTTGCAACCGACACAAGTGTTCTGATTGATCGTAAAGATGTTGACGTAACCCTCGCCTGCTCCCGGCAGCACCTGGACATCGCCGCTCTTGACGAACTCATGACCGTTGTTCCTGACGAACTCGTCCTCGGGCATCGACTCCAGCTTGATGGATTGATGACAGCCGTCCTCGCAGGCGATATAACAAAGGCCGCAATGAATGCACTTGGCCTGATCGATTTCGGCGACGACCTTATAGCCAAGATCGAGATCGCCCCAATCCTTGATTCGCGAGACGGACTGACCGATGAAATCGGCGGGCGTCGCGAAGTTCTTCTCGCGCATCCAATTCTTCATTCCGCTGATCATGTGTTCGACAATGCGGAAGCCGTAGTGCATCACGGCCGTACAGACCTGAACGCTGCCTGCGCCGAGCAGCATGAATTCCACCGCGTCCTGCCACGCCTGAATCCCCCCGATGCCGCTGATCGGGATGCCGATCTTCGGATCATTGGCGATCGACGAGACCATGTTCAACGCGATGGGTTTGACGGCCGGTCCGCAGTAGCCGCCGTGGGAACCTTTGCCGGCAACGCTCGGCTTCGGGGCCAGCGTGTCTAAATCAACGCCCATGAGAGAGTTGATGGTGTTGATCAGCGAAACGGCGTCGGCCCCACCGTTTTTTGCCGCCCGACCGATGGCGGTGACGTCGGTGATGTTCGGCGTGAGCTTCACGATCACGGGAATCGTTGCCGCCTCCTTGACCCAGGACGTGATCATCTCGGTATAGTCCGGCACCTGCCCGACGGCTGCGCCCATGCCCCGTTCTGACATGCCGTGCGGACAGCCGAAGTTCAACTCGACACCGTCCGCGCCCGTATCCTGCGTCTGTTTGACGATATCGTGCCAGGTCTCGCGCTTTGATTCGACCATGAGCGAGACGAAAAGAGCATGATTGGGAAACTCCTTCTTGACCTGGCGAATCTCGGCGAGATTCACCTCGAGTGATCGGTCGGTGATAAGTTCAATGTTGTTCAACCCCATCACTTTTCGGCCGTCGTAGTCGACCGCGCCATAGCGACTGGAAACATTGACGATCGGTTCATGATTAAGTGTCTTCCAGACCGCGCCCCCCCATCCCGCCTCAAAGGCGCGACGAACCTGATAGGCACTGTTCGTCGGCGGCGCCGAGGCCAGCCAAAACGGATTGGGCGCCTTGACGCCACAGAAATCAATGGACAAGTCGGGATTCATGACATGCTCCTCGAGAATTCAGCCAGGCGAATAAGGGCATAATTATACCAAAATAAAGCCGGCGCCGTATTATAATGGTAAGACTAGTGGAAATATGGAGCACGGCTATGGACAGACCATTGATCGCAGAGCCCATCCGTCTGACTTATGAGGACTTTTGTGCCTTGCTCGGCTGGTGCGAGAATCCTTTCTCGCACCAATCTGCACCAGGAATCCCTTCCTGCCTCTCCTAAATAGAAGCCAGACGCCCCTTATGCCACGATATCGCGCCGACGATCGGCTGTGGCTGGTGCGAGAATCCTTTCTCGCATCCATCTGCACCAGGAATCCTTCCTGCCTCTCCTAGTAGAAGCTAGACTTCCCTTATGCCACGATATCGCGCCGACGAACGCTACGCCTATTTCTGCACTGTCACAATTCTCGATTGGTTGCCGATCTTCATCGACACCCGATACATCGAGCCAATCATTGACAGCCTACGGTTCTGCCGAGAAAGGAAGGAGCTGCAACTCTTTGCTTTCGTTATCATGCCGAATCATCTTCACTTAATCGCAGGTTCCGATTCCGATCTTCAAGTGATCATGCGAGATTTCAAACGGTTCACCTCACGGACAATCCATGGGAAACTCGTCGAAGACGGCCGGAAAACGGTCCTATCCTGGTTAGCCGAATCGGCCGAATTGGCACGAAGCGCCCGGGGTGAATTCAGCTTGTGGAGGCCGGGCTTTGATCCAAGAGCCATTTACTCACACAAGGTGTTCAAACAGAAACTCGACTATCTTCACCACAATCCGGTACGTAAGGGTCTAGTTAGCAGACCGCAAGATTGGTGGTACAGCTCGGCATCGTTTTATGAGGGCAGTGAGGATGTCTGTTTGGCGGTTGATATCCTTGAGCTATGACTAAGTTGGAGGTGCTCACTCGAACTATCGCAAAGAAGGCGCGGGAGAAGATTCCATGCCGGATGGGACCGAGAAAGGATTCTCGGTCCAGCAACCGACTTGACCGGCGCTGCAATCTTCAAGCCACGTCTTTTCCCGGACCTGGAAATGGATCTTTCTCTACTCTGGAAGTGAGCAGGTCGCTTTCAGCCGGTCGGGTTAATTCACGTAGCAGACGCAGTCCACTTCCAGCTTCGCATTGGGCACGACCAGGTCCTTGACGACGACGGTCGACCGCGCAGGTGGGTCTTCCTTGAAGAATTTCACGTAGATCTTGTTGAAGGTCGAGAAGTTTCCAACCTCTTTCAGGAAACAGGTGCATTTCAACACGTTTTGAATTCGTGATCCGCTCCGTTCGACGGATTCCTTGAGATTCAAGAGCGTCTGCATCGCTTGCATTTCGAAATCACTCTGAATCACGCCTTTCCTGTCGGCACCGACGACACCGGAAACATAGACCGTTCGATCCAGCCGCACAGCCCGGGAGTAGGCCCGACTCGGGCTGCCCCCGATGATCTTCTTGCCTTTCTTGGCGCGAGGAGCCTCGGCTTGGGCGTCATCCGGGACCGTCATGTGCACGGCGGCGGTGACAGCGCCCGCGGCGAGGGCCAACTTGCCGGTATTGCTGAGAAAATCGCGTCGCGTGTCGTCAGGAGCTTTGTTGGACATGGGGACCTCCGAATGCTTTGAAATCATGAAGAAACGGAACAAATCGGATTATACCGTTTCCGCCCGGTGTTCGCTTCAGACTGGAGAGTGTAAGATGGCGTGTTTTGGTGTTAACAGGCGAATTCAGTACGTAGTAGATCAAATGAGCGAAATCAAAGACATTCGAAACCTAGCCATCATCGCCCATGTCGACCACGGCAAGACCTCCCTGGTCGACTGTCTTCTGAGACAATCCGGGATGTTCCGCGAAGGCACTTTGTCCGGCGACCTCATCATGGACAGCAACCCCCAGGAGCGCGAGCGGGGTATCACGATCTTCGCGAAGAACTGTGCCATCCACTGGAAAGGTTGCAAGATCAACCTGATCGACACGCCCGGCCACGCGGACTTCGGCGGTGAAGTTGAGCGCGTCCTCAAGATGGCGGATGCATGCCTTCTGGTTGTGGACGCCTTCGAGGGACCGATGCCGCAAACACGGTACGTACTCACGAAGGCTTTCGAATATCATCTCAAACCGATCGTGGTCATCAACAAGGTCGATCGTCCTGACGCGCGCCCCGGTGAAGTGCTCGACGAGATTTTCGATCTGTTCATCGATCTTGGAGCGGATGACGACGCACTTGAGTTTCCTGTGCTTTATTCCAGCGCCAAGGAAGGTTTTTCCCGGCGCAAACAGAACGATACGAACGAAGACGTTATTCCGTTGTTGGATGAGATCGTAAGCAGGGTTTCACCGCCGGAGGGCGATGCGAACGCTCCTGTGCAGATGTTGGTGACGACGCTGGACTACAGTGATTATGTCGGCAGGATTGGAATCGGCCGTATCTTTGCCGGTGCGCTCGCGGAAAACCAGAAAGTCATGGTGATCTCACGCGACGGCCATCGCTTTGAGGATGCGATCGACGGCCTGTTTACCTTCGAGGGGCTCGGGCGTAAGAAGGTCAAAAACGCGTCAACAGGCGACATCGTCGCCATCACCGGCATCACCGAGATCGGAATCGGTGACACGGTGACGGACCCTGAAAATCCCCAGCCGCTCCCGATCATCCCCATCGACGAGCCGACACTCACCATGGTCTTCAGCATCAACACATCACCCTTTGCCGGACGTGAGGGCAAGTTTTTGACCACCCGTCATATCCGCGATCGGCTCACCAAGGAGTTGCAGTCGAACGTCGCCTTGCGTGTGGAGGACTTGCCGCAGAAAGACATGTTTCGTGTCTCGGGACGCGGTCTGTTGCATCTCGGCGTCTTGATCGAAACCATGCGGCGCGAAGGCTACGAACTGATGGTCGGCAAGCCCAAGGTGATCTATCGTGAGATCGGCGGCAAGAAATGTGAACCTGTCGAATATTTGTCGGTTGACGTACCTGCGGCCACGTCGGGTGCGGTGATCGAACTCGCCGGTGGTCGCAGGGGCGAGATGGTCAAAATGGAAAACAAGAACGGGCTTTGCCATCTGGAATTCACGATCCCTGCCCGAGGTCTGATCGGCCTCCGCACCCGAATGCTCAATGCCACGCGCGGCGAAGCGGTGATGCACCACAACTTCTACGAATATGAGCACTTGCGGGGCTCAATCCCCGGTCGAGTCAACGGAGCGATGGTGTCCAGCGAACGCGGACGGGTCACGGCATACGCTGTCCAGAATCTCGCCGACCGGGGCACGATGTTCGTCAGCCCCGGCGACGAAGTGTACACCGGACAGATCGTCGGCGAGCACTGCAAGGACGACGACATTGACGTCAATGTCTGCCGCCAGAAGAAAATGACGAATATCCGCGCCGCTTCCGCGGATAAGACGGTAGTATTGAAACCCGCCAGGGAGTTGTCTCTGGAAGCGATGCTGGAATACATCGAAGAGGATGAATGGGTGGAGGTGACACCGGGGGATTGTCGCCTGAGAAAACGCCTGCTCGATGCAACAGAGCGAAAACGCTTCAGCCGTGACGCGGCAAAGAGCCAATAAGCATCAATCCGCGCCGAGGAGTTACCCACCGGTGAATCACGAGGAAGTCATCAGCGCCGTGCGCAAGAGCGACCAGGCATGGTGCGAACAGGTCGGAAACTGGGAATCGCTGGGTCACGGCGTCGCCTATTGCTCGAAGGAGTTCTCGTCGTTGCCGGATGTTAACCAACTCCGCGACGTCTGGTTGGCGGATACCGAGCCTCATGCGGCCTACGAACAAACCGAAGCTCACTATCAAGCCCACGGTGCGACTTGTCATCTTTGGGTCCCCGGCAGCGGTCAGCCGATCGAGCCGGTCGAGTCGTTTCTGGCCGGCAAAGGTTGGCACCGCGAGGAACTGACTGCGCTCGGCTTGACTGCCGCAGAGGTGTCCGACTCCAACGAGGACGAATCGATACGAATCCTCCCTGCCCGCGCCATGCAGCGCGCCTATCGACGGTCGCTTTCGGAAAGCAGCGCGGGCAATGAAGACTACGTGAACGCCGGATTCGAGCGCTTGGACGATGCCAACCATGATGCTTTTCTGGCGCTCGTCGATGGCGACGCCGCAGGGAGGATCAGTTACCTGGAAGTCGGCGACGTTGCCGCCGTGATGGATTTCCATGTGACGCCAAAGCACCAGGAACGCGGTGTCGCGCTCGCTCTCATGGCGCATGTCTTGCGGCTAGCCCGGCGACTTTTGCCGCGTGTCTTGGCGACACGCATGCCCGCGGAAGACCGGACGGGGCAGGCATTTCTGAAACGCTGCGGCTTTTCGGAAGCCGGGACGCTGACACAATTTCGCCGATCCGACGGATGACACCGATGTGGCACTTTTTCTCAAGCGACGAATATCGGCAACAAACGCCCGCCTGAGTGCAATATTGGCGCAGTGCCACTAGCCCGAGGCGGCGGCCTCAGGTTTGTTTATTGCCCTTCATCAGTTTCCCAACACCTCGATTATGCCGATTCTCATATATGACAACTGCATTACGCTTGTGTTTTCGACCCCTGGCATTCGTTGCCTTGTTTTGTATCGTGTGCGCCGCTCCAATGAGCGCGACGAACGCTGCCGTGATCGGCGTATTGAACGACGGTCGTCAGGTCGGCGAGCTAAGCCTGATCAATCAACTTTCCGCCGCGCGCGTTGCGCTGGAGGCAGACGGTCACGTCATCATCGAACTCGGCTCGGGCTCCCTGCTCGCTACGCCGACCCTGGAATCCGTGGACATCGTCTGGCTGCCTTTGCTCGAGACGTCGTCCATCTATTCGAGTCAGGAACGCGCCAATCTCTCACTTTATGTCTTCAACGGCGGACGCGTCATCTGGATTGGTGACGCGGACGTTTTCAATACGGCAGATGAATCTTTTCTGACGACCTTCGGTTTGAGCAAACAAGCCGGCAACTTTGGAAACACCTTGGTACCTGCACTGCCGTTTCATCCGGCCGTGACGGGTCCGCACGGTACGGTGAACGCAATCGGAACCAACGCCAGCTACGGTTTGTTCGACAGCGTTCCGGAAGTGGCGGATGTTTTTGTGGGCGACCCCGGCCCCGGTACGGTGGTCGGACTGATGGACGCGAGTTCCGGCTACGACGGAAGCGGCCGTGCGGCGTTCATCTGTGACGCCACGATGTTCGGCCAGTTGTTGCTTGGGGACGATCACGAGGCGCTGTTGCGAAACGTCGTCAAATGGGCCGAAGCGGGGTTGTTCTACACGCCGGGCGGAAGCGATGTGGTCGTGGGCCCCTTGTTGAATGCCTGCGGCGCGTGCGTCGGCCTCGATGTCGTTTTCGCCGAAGTCGCCGCCACGGGAGAAACGTCAGCCGCGTCTATTGGGAGCGGACGTTGTCATTACTCCGGCATATTATTTGAATCGCTGCCGAACGACTTTGTGGGTTATGGCTTCGATCTCCAAACGACGGCGACGCTGGGCGCAGGCACAACGGTATCCATGACCGTTTCATATGACACCGTTGCCTTGTCCGCTCTGGGTATCGCCGACGAGACCGACCTCAAACTCTACCATCACGATAACGGAGCCAACGTCGATGTCACCACGGCCGTTGATACTGCGGCCAAGACGATCACCGGTGTCGCAAACGGGACGGGCGAGTTTCTACTCGGCATCATGCTGAGCACTCAGGATTGCAACGGAAACGGCACACCGGACGTCTGCGAAATCGATGTGACCAGCTCTGCTCCGGGCGGACCTTTCGAATGCACGAACGATTGCGATCCGGATTGCAACAACAACGGCGTGCCGGACGAATGCGACATCCAAGCTTCCAGTGCGGACTGCAACGGAAACGGCATCCCCGACGAGTGCGAAGCGCTCGTCAACGTCACAGTCACGGCGAATCCACCGGACGGCGGGACGGTCACACCCAACGGTGCCGAACAATACCCGGTGTGCACAAACCTATCGATTGAAGCGACTCCGGAAGCGGGCCGCTGCTTGTCGTCATGGAGTGTGGACACGGGCGCCGCACCGGCGGACGCAGAAGCGGCTCAGACGACCGTCATTGCGGACGAGAACAAGACCGTCACTGCGCATTTCGTCGAGATCATCGTCCAGCATCCGACCGACGTCGATGTCTGCCGCGGCGACTCAGCCGTGTTGTCCGTCGAACTACGTCCCGAGCTCACAGTGGAAGCAAGCTACGAATGGAAGCAGGACGGCGCGACGATTGCCGACGACGGAATCGTCTCCGGTACGACGACGAACACGCTTCGCATCGATCCTGTCGGCAGTGAACATGCAGGCGACTATGCCTGCATCGTGACGCTTCCCTGCGGCACGGCAACGAGTAATGCCGCATTCTTGTCGTTGCGAGCAGAAACAGAGATTCAGAAAAACCCCGAAGATCATTTTGCCTGCCCTAACGACTCGGTGAAATTCGAGATCGAAGCGACCGGGTCTGACCTCCTCTATCAGTGGCAGCACGACGCCGGCGAGGGATTCGAGAATCTCGCCGACGGAAACACGATCGATGGTAGCCTGACGGCATCTCTCGTATTAACGAATCTGGACACCGACGCTTCGGGTCATTATCGATGTGTCGTGACAGGTGCTTGCGGCGAGCCTGTGATGACCGACGCTGCCGAATTGACGATCGGAGCGAACACGTCAATTCTTTCGAATCCCGACGATGCAACCGTCTGTCCCGGTGACTCGGTAACGTTTGTTGTGACGGCGGTCGGCACAAATCTGGTCTATCAATGGCGGTTCGACGACGGCAACGGCCCTGAGAATCTCATAGACGACGGCAACATTGCCGGGGCAACGAACAGCACGATCACGATCGACGATGTGGACGCAACGTACGCCGGAACATACGACTGCATCGTCTCGGGCGATTGCCCATCGACGACCCTATCCATACCGGCCACCTTAACGGTCAGTGCCAACCCGCAGATTCTGGACGCGCCTGCCGATCAATCGGCCTGTCCGGGCGACACCGTGGTGTTTGCCATCAGTGCAGTCGGTACGGGATTGGTCTATCAATGGCAATTCGACAGCGGCACCGGATTTGCCGATCTGAATGATTCGTCGGACATCAGCGGTGCGACTTCGAGTGCGCTGACAGTCAACAATCTCACAAACAGCGATGCCGGCGCGTATCGTTGTGTCGTCTCCGGCAACTGCGGCGCCCCGGTGATGTCCGAAGCAGCCGCACTGGTTGTTCTGGCAGATGTCTTGATGACAAGCCAGCCCAACGAAGCCACCGTATGTCCGGGCGGTGACGTGACGTTTCAGGTTTCGGCCACAGGGACTGATCTCGCTTATCAGTGGCAGTTCAACGACGGCCCCGCATTCGAGAGTCTGGCCGATGGCAACGGCATCAGCGGTGCGAACACCGACACCTTGACGATCTCAGGGACCAATGACGACAACGTCGGCTCGTATCATTGCGTGGTCACCGGTGCATGTGGCCCCGCGCAAACGAGCGATGCCGTCTCATTAAGCCTGTCATCGGGCCTCTGCGACTGCAACGACAACAGCACACCCGACGAAGAAGACATCGCCAACGGAACGAGTCAGGATTGCAACGATAACGGCGTTCCGGACGATTGCGATCTCGACGCAGGCGGCCATCAGGATTGCAACGGCAACCAAGTTCCCGACGAATGCGAAGTCAGTGAGGCCAACGACTGCAACGGTAACGGCGTGCCTGATGAGTGCGAGCAGGACGACTGCAACATGGACGATATCCCGGACGTCTGTCAACTCGAAAACAACGACTGCAACGGCAACGGCCTTCTCGATGAATGCGAACCGCCGTATGTCGCGGACGCCGGATCGGACCGAACGATATGCACCAGTCAAATCACATTGCCGATGGGCGGCGATCCCGTGGCGAGCGGCTCGATTCCACCCTACAGCTATCTGTGGCGCTTGAATGCGGGTCCTCCGGGCGGCGGCGAAATACTCTCACCCACCAACGAGCGGGCGCGATTTCGAGCAACGCTTTCCGGCGTTTATGAAATTGAGTTGCTCGTCTCTGATTCGAGCCTTCCGCCCTGCACGGTCACCGATGTCATGACCGTGACCGTCTATGATGCGTCCGTTGACGCAGGACCGAATTTCGCCATGTGCGACGGCGCCACGAGTGCACCACTTGCGCCAACCGTGACCGGCGGAAAGGGACCGATTGATTATCAATGGTCAATCGAACCGAGCAGCCCGAGCACGGATCTCTCGCAGTTTACGGGCGGTGGACACGGCAACGCTTCGCCCACCTTCACACCGAACCTGCCTGGCGAATACACATTGCGTCTGACGGTCACGGATTCCAACGAACTTACCTGCACTCGCTCTGATACGATGACGATCAACGTCATACGCCTGACCACCCGCGTTCCGAATGATTTCTCCATGTGCGTTGGTGGCGAATCCGCTCCGCTCGACGTCACGATTACCTCACCCGGCACGCCGCCCCATTTCTTCAACTGGTCGATCGACAACGGCAGTCCGGACCTGTCCCCGTCGCAGTTCGGAGGAGACGGACCTACGTCGGCAGGTCCGACATTCATGCCCGCTTCACCTGGCAATTATGTTTTGCGCGTCTCGGTTCTGGATTCGAGCACACCGCCCTGCGAGGTATCAACGACGTTCCAACTGACGGCCGAAACGATGGTCGTAGACGCGGGCGAGAGCATTGCTCAATGCGTGGGCGGGGATGGCATCCGACTTTCGCCGGATGTGCAAGGCGGATCCGGCAACCTGATCTACGACTGGACCATCGAAACGGGTCCGATCCTCGATCTCGCACAGTTCTCCGAACCCCATTCATTCCACGCCACTCCGCTTTTTGTCCCGGCCGCCCAGGGAATCTACACCCTGCGACTGACCGTGACGGATTCTGGAACACCGCCTTGTGTGGCGAGCGACACGGTGGAAATCTTCGCGACGTCGATGACCGTGGATGCGGGCACAGATTTCGTAACACAGGCGTTTCAGGCATCGCAGCCGTTGGGGGCCTCGCCGGTCGTCTCCGGTGGTGACCCGCCCTTTCTCTACACATGGCGGGTTCTCGTCGGCCCCTCCCTGAGCTCGTCTCAGTTCAGTGCAACGAACGTTGCAAATCCGAGCTTTACGCCTTCTGCGGTCGGCAGCTATGCGCTGGAAGTGGGCGTGACCGATGTCAACGGCGACGGATGCACCGTGACCGATCAGGTGATCGTCGAAGCGATCACGGCGATCCAATCATTAACCGTGAATCCGGAAGGTCGTTTGTTCATGCAGTTGCAGCTTGGCAAGCAAAAAGCATCGGGCGAAGTGCGTCTTGCGCTCGCCGATCCCGGCATCGACGTGACCGGCGAATTGTTCGACGACGGCACTTCCGCCGATTTCACCGGGCTCTTGCTGTTGCCGAAACTGACGCGCAGGATATTACTGAGTTCGCAGCCGATGCAGGACGCCTATGTGGTCGTCGTCATCATGCGCTACGACAACACCGAAGTGACACCGCAAGATGAGGCGTCGCTGAAACTGCAGTGGTGGGACGGACAGCAGGGAACATGGCGTCCCGCAACCGACGGGCCGATCGAGTACGGCGCCTATCCACCGCGACCGACATTGTCCGACCTCGGACGATGCGGCGTGGACCGTGTGCGGAACGAGGTGTGGTCCGTTGTGGGTTATATGGGCGAGTTTTCGATCGGTATTTCGTCCGGTGAATCGCCTCCGGTGACGGCGGGTGCAAACGCGCCGGAAGTCGTTGGAAACGGGACGCCGTTGTGCGGGACGATCGGGAGCGGAAGCATCCTTCCGCTGATGACTGCATTCATGGTAAGAAAGAGAAGATGCCGCCGTTTGCGCACGGCTAGCCGTTCGGTTTGACGTCGACAAACCGTGACACACTTCGAAGATCGTTGATCAGCGACGAAGTTGTGAACAGATGACAGGAATCCCCCTTCTTCGGCTGGCAAAGACGCGGTGCTTTCGGACGGACCATCCAAATGCGACCGCCTCGCTGGCGACCATCCATTTTGTACAGGCGCAGCTTCTTTCGTTGCATCCGTAGTTTGCGGTTAGCCGGATCACGCGCGAAAACGCGAGACAGGGTCTTGGCGGCGGCCTCGTTGGTGGGCTCCGCTGTCACGGTCACGCTCACCTGGCTGCCGGGCTGGACATCGATCGACATCAGAAGGCTCCTGAAAAAAGCGAAAACGGAAGATCATAGCGTTTTTTCGATATTCCGCAAGCCCACGGAATTCAAACGTTGTGGTCGTAGATCAAATGAGACGAGCGTTCGTTAGGGCCTGTCGCGGCCGAGAAGGGACGCAGACGGACCGCGATCCAACACCTGGACCGTCGCCATTCCGCGATACTCGGTGTTGTCTTTCGTCACCATCAACACGGTGATTCGGTGGAGGCCCGGCGTTTCCAGAATCTTGACGCCATTGGGCTCGTCCCCCATCCAGACTCCATTGTCTTTCCAGAGAAAATCAGCTCCCTCGGTGTTGCCTGCCGGTACATCAACGCTGTAGGAGAGATAGTGCGGCGCAATCCCGATCGCCGGTCCCTTCAGCTTGACCCGGACGCGCTTGGCTTTGGTGCGTGTCGGCGGAGGCTTGATCGGCGCTGATTCCGTCCGTGGCGCCCCTGTATACCGTCGGGTCGACGTCGAAACAGGCTCGCGTAACGGCTTGCTCGTGGATCGAGGCTTCCTGTTTGTAGATCGTGGCTTCGGTCTGGGGAGCGACTTTGACGCCGAAGTCTGGCCGACACCGTAGAGCGGTGTACTCTTCCTCTCAGGCTTCCAGCGATCGTAATCTCTCGATCCGGCATCCTTGGGCGTGAAACGCCGCTTGGGAAAACCCATCGCGAGCCTTTCCTCCTCCGGCTTGGGCCGCGCGTTCGATCGAGCGGAATCCTGCTTTGCGACGGCTCGAGGGGCCGACCTGGGCTTCGAGCGGTGGGTCCGTTTGGCCGGAGGCGCGGGTTTTCGGCTCGCGGCATTCGAACTCTGGCGACGATTGGGGGTGGACGCCATCGCAAACGGTTTCATCTGTCTTGGCTTCGCCGCCGTTTTTCGGGGCGTTCGTCCGATGCGTTGGATCGGCTCGAGCCAGTTGCCGCGGGTGGGGTAAGCCGAGGCCACTCGGGTGGTGCCCGACCCCGTCGCCGGCACAGACGGTCTGGCCTTGGCTTTCGAATCGCGGCGGCTTGTCGAGCCCCTTTCGAAAGGATAATTGCGCCCTGCATTGGTGCTTGCATACTTGATTTCCGGCTTTTGTGTCATGGCCGGTTTCCGCGTCGTCTTTGCGGTATTCGTCGGTTTTATTGCGGTTCGAGGCGTTCGATCGGCGGGCGTACGACTTGCCAGAATCGGCGACGAAACCAACGGAGGCGGAGACATTTTGGCGACCAGCTTCGCAGGCGGCTGATACTCCGTCATCTTCACCTTGGCGACGGTCTTGCCCGCCTCGATGGGGTGCAGGGGCTTGATGCCGAGTTGCTCGGCAAAGAAGGCTGCAGCCGTTTGCGGGATACGCTGATGTCCCATGTTGTCGATCATCTTTCCGCGAACGGTTCTGAAGTTACGCGCGCGATACCACGCCACGGCCTCTTCCGACTCAGTCTTGCAGGCGGGAAAGTCGCCGTCGCCGATAAAGATGCCGACCGGAACGCGACTCTTGTAGAGCGGCACCGTATCTTCCTTCATCAGCTTGGCCGAAAAGTTCGACAGGCGCGTGGCGATGCAGCGGAAACGGTCGGGATATCGATTGGGAAAATAGTGCGCCAAATAGCCGCCGCAAGACCAACTCGTCGACAAAACCCGGCCCGGGTCCGCCAGCGTCGTCTCAAAGATATGATCCATGATCGCGATGACCCGCTCACGGTCCTTCAAAACGTAGCTGTGTTCCCTGGTCAGCGGGTATTCCATGAATGAGTTCGACGTCTTCAATTCCGGCGCGCAGACCACGTAGCCGTAAATGTCCGCTTCCTGCTCCCACTCACGTTCCTGAGGCTTGGCGTTATCGTAAGGTTTCATCCCGTGAAAGGTCATCACGAGGGGCCATTTCTTGATTCGCGGATAGTTCGGATGGCGACCGTTGCTTTTGACATAGTCTACCGGCAGATACAAGTGGTACTTGCCACCGGTTCGGGGCTCTTTGACGTATTTGTACATGCCCTTGCCCCTGGGCTGGTGGACCGCGCAACCCGACCACATCCCAAGTCCCAGGAAGGCCATGACAATCAATGCCGTGGATCGAATCTGCATCCGTGTTTCCAGAGCTTCCATAGTCTGTCAAACCTCGTCGGGGTCGGCTTCCCGTGTATCGGCTTCCGCGCCCCCTTAACTTACCCCGATAACCGGCGTTCGGTTTCCTCTACCCAATCGTATGATAAAATTGCATCCCGTCACGCCCCGGCAGGCAAGTCGGTCCGGAAATCAGCAGCCCGACAGTAAGAATCTGCTGTGTGACCAACCTCCATCCGCTGACCGCGAAGCGGATGTTCCCGGGTGGCCAATCCAGAAATGCAAATCATAACCCATCATAACGCCGGATTCCGCAAAGAACCAACGCAGGATCTGGTTTTCGAGCACGAAATTATATAACTCTATGTCCGCAGGCAGATTACACACCTCTCAACGGCGATGCGAACGACCGTTTTCGAGGGCCTATTCCTCGTCGCCGCGGAAGCGCTCCCGTCGTATCCGCTTTCGGCGACTACGATGACGCTTGTCCTGAAGTCGCCGTTCCCGGGCTGCTCGGCTCGGTTTCGTTTTTTTTCGAATCGGCCGGGGACGCAGGGCCGCTGCCAGCAATTTTACAAACCGTTCAAGCGTATCCCTACGATTGGCTGCCTGAGTGCGATGACGCCAACTGACCACGCGCAACATGCCATCCCGGCTGACCCGGGAGGTCAACTCTGCAAGGATGCATTGTCGTTGGTGTCGGGCGAGTGAAGGGCTGTTGATCACGTCGAACCAGAGCGTGACCTTGGTGGCGACCTTATTCACGTTTTGCCCGCCCGGACCGGGGCTTTGCGAATAGGTGAACGAGATTTCCCGTTCGTCAATGCTGACCTTGTCGTTGATTTCGATGACGCCCATGGGTTTTCCGAACTGAATCGAAGCAGGCAATGTTTATTCGTGATCTCCGGACGGACTTGATGGGAGAAGTCACAGATCATAGCATTCGCGAATCATGCCGGACAAGATTGATGCATTCGAGTCGATTTTCAAGAGCGCCGACAAGCTGAGCATGGTCTATGACCACATCGACGTCCGGTCGGTGCTCCTGGTCACGGATCGCAACGCGGCGGTTTCCGACCAAATCCGGGAATCAGCACAGCGTTTCCTGTCCGTGATCGAGCGAGAAAAGCCATCCTGGGAAACGATCGGTGATGAGTCCTATCAGACCGTGGATGATCTGATCGGTCTCGTCAAAAAGCACGGGCCGGACCTGATCGTCACGTACCGTCATCTGCACGAGACCCATCGCAGGCCCAGGATGAGCCTCGGCGTTTTCCTGGACGAGTTAACACAAGCCACGACGATTCCCGTGCTGGTTCTGCCGACGGATGAGGACGGACATCTTCTCGACCTGCCGCCGAGCACGACGTCGGTCATGGTGGTCACGGATCACCTCACGGGTGACAACGAACTGGTCGATTACGGAGCACGATTCACCGTCGCCAAAGGCACCCTTGTTCTCGTTCACATCGAGGACGATGCGACGTTCGAGACCTACTTGGCCGAGTTCGAGAAAATACCGGATCTCGAAACCGATCTCGTCCGCAACCTCCTGCGTGAGCGCCTGCTGAAGGCGCCGAGCGAGTATGTGCAATCCTGTATCGAGGTTCTCCGGAAGGCGGGCTTGACGATACGCGTGGAGAGCAAGGTCGCTTTCGGCCATCGAATCAACGACTACGAACAATTGTTGAACGAGCATTCGGTGGAGTTGCTGATCTTTCATACCAGGGAAGATACGGAACTTGCGATGGGCGGCATGGCGTATTTGATGACGGCCCGGTTCACAAAAACACCCTTGCTATTGTTGTAGCGTCCTCAGGCTCGCGAAGATCACATGATTCACTCTCCGTTCTCATTCACGTCCCACCTCACTTTATTGGCCGACACCAATTCGCCTGATCCGGCGCATCACGACGTCTCAACGGGCACCACCTTGCTCTTCGCCGCGATTCTGGTCCTGATGATCGTCGCGCTGGCGTTCGAAGAAAAACTCCACGCCAAGAAATCCATCATCACGGGTGTCTTCGCGGCGGTCTCTCTGCTTTTGGCAGCAGCGTTCGAGCTGCTGCCGTTCGCGCCGCTCAAACACATTCTCGCCGTCAATAATCTCCCCTTCGGCGAGAAGATCGAGATGCCGGTCTTCATCGAGGCGATCGACTGGAACGTGATTACGATCATCTTCGGGGCGGGTCTGTTCGTCGATGTGACCAGCAAGAGCGGCATCTTCAGTTGGATTGCCATCAAAGTGACGAAGGCATCCGGAGGCGATCCGCTCAAGCTGTTGATCTACTACGGCGCGATGACGGTGCTTTTCTCCGCGATGCTGAACAATGTCACGGCCATGATCATCGTCGGTTCACTGACCGTTGTCTCCCTTAACAAACTTCATCGCAACGAACTTCTGCTGGGCTTCCTCGTGGCCGAGGGCCTGCTGACCAACGTCGGAGGACTGCTGACCCTGATCAGCTCCGTGCCCAACATCATTGTCGGCAACATCGCCGGCATCAGCTTCGTCAAGTTTTTCCTCGTGGCCGCCCCTTTCGTCGTGGTCTGCACCGCCGTCACGTTGTGGATGAGCAAAGTCATCTTCAAGATCAAATCACTCCAAAGTGACCAGGAGCGGAAGGAGGCTGCCGCCCTCGTTGCCGCATTCGACGAAAACGACGGCATTGAGAGCAGACGGTTCTTCAATTTCTGCGCTGTGATCGGCCTGCTGTTTGTGGTCGCCTTGTCGTCGCAGTCGGTCCTTCCGCTTGCCGACAAACTCGGCATGGGCTTCGTCGCCATGACATTTGCCGCCATCGTGTTGGTTGCTTTCAAACACGAGGTCAACAAATTCTATTCCGCCGTCGACTGGGACCTGTTGGGGTTCTTCGCTTGTCTCTTTGTCGTGATCAACGTGATGGAGCATGCGCAGGTTCTTGCCGCCCTCGGCAAGGGCATCAGCGCGCTGGTTGCTTTCGGCGATCTGGTCGGCCCGGCGGGACTGACGGCCGGTTCCGCCGTAGCCAGTAGCGTCACCGACAACATCCCCCTCGCGGCCATGCTGGCCAAGATTCTCGCGGCCGAGTCGACCGACCCGAAATCCTCGCTTTGGTGGTGCGTCATTTTCGGCGCCAATCTCGGCGGCAACATCACGCCCATCGGCTCCGCCTCAACCGTCGTCGCCGTCACGATCATTCACAAACACAAGCTGAAGCTCTCCTTCGGCGGCTTCGTCAAGACAGCCGCGCCTTTCGCCGCAGTTCAGATCGTGCTCGCGATTATCTACGTGCTTCTTTTCCTGCGTTGAGACCGGGCTGTCGCCGAAAAAAATTGGGAACCATCTCGCGTCACCGGCTATCATCGCTAATCAGGTGTTGGAAGGAGGCATCGAATGCCGGATACAATTCCGAATGAAGTGCCGCTGTTGCGAATGGAGCAGGCCAGTCGAATCTTTCGGATGGGAGAGGTTGAAGTGCCCGCGCTCGTGGATGCCGACCTGTCCATCGGTGTCGGCGAATTCCTGACCATTCTGGGGCCCTCCGGGTCGGGAAAAAGCACGCTTCTCAATCTGATCGGGGGGACAGACCGGCCCACGAGCGGCCGCGTTTGGCATAAGAAGAACGAACTCTCCAACCTCGGAGATGACGCGCTCACCGAATACCGGCGTCTCGCCGTGGGCTTCGTCTTCCAGTTCTACAATCTCGTTCCGACGCTCACCGCTTATGAGAATGTACAGGTCGCCACGGAGTTGGTTGATCATCCGCTGAATCCTCTCGAAGCGCTCAAAATGGTCGGTCTGGCCGATCGAGCCGACCACTTCCCTGCGCAGCTTTCCGGCGGTGAACAGCAGCGGGTTGCGATTGCAAGAGCGCTCGCGAAGCGCCCGGCGCTGCTGTTGGCCGACGAGCCCACCGGTGCGCTGGATCTTCCGACGGCGCGTAACGTTCTGGGAATTCTTCAACGGCTGAATCGAGAACAGCAATTGACCATCATTTTGATCACGCACAACCCGGCCATCGCCGAAATAGCAGACCGCATCGTGCGTCTGGTCAGTGGCCGGATCGCCGAGGCCCGGGCGAACAAAAACCCGATCGCCGCGGATGAGATCACCTGGTAAAGGGCGTCTGCCTTGAGGGCATTGCATCACAAGTTGATCCGTGACCTGCTCGGCAACACCGGGACGTTGCTGAGTGTCGTGGCGATCATCGCGATCGGCACAGGGATGTTCATCGGTTTCGGATCATCGCAGCGCATCCTCGAAGCGGGTCAGGCGGATTATTACCGTGACTACCGCTTTGCGGACTTCTGGGTCGACGTTAAAAAAGCGCCCTTGAGTGTCGTCGAGCAGATCGCGGAATTGCCTGAGATCGCGGCGCTCGATGCCCGAGTCGTTTTCGATGTGATCCTCGACATACCCGGGAATGCGCGGCCGTTAAGCGGCCGCCTGATTTCCACACCTGGAAACCTTGATCGAACCCTCAACGGCGTCTGCCTGATTCGCGGCTCAGGCTTTTCCGACAATCGAGATGAAGAGGTCATCCTAAGCGAAGCGTTTGCCAAGGAGCACAGGCTCGAAGTCGGTGACCGAATCAAGCTGATTCTCAATCGAAAGCGGGAATCGTTCGTGATCGTCGGCACGGCGATCAGTCCCGAATACGTATACATGGTGCGCGGCCCCGGTGACTTGATACCCGATCCGGGCCATTTCGGTGTTCTTTATGTGAAGGACCGCTATGCCAGGGACGTTCTCGATTTCAAAGATGCCTGCAATCAGGTCACCGGTCGGCTCGTTCCCGATGCGAACGTTCACGTTGACACATTGCTCGATCGTATTGATCGGATGCTGTCCCCTTACGGCGTTTTGGAGCTTACGCCGCGGCACCGTCAAGCCTCACATCGTTTTTTGTCGGACGAGATCAGGGGCTTGCGTGTGTCTGCCACGATCATGCCGGCGATCTTTCTCGGCGTCGCCGCTCTGGTGCTGAACATCCTCATGATTCGACTCACACAACGGCAGCGAACCACGATCGGCACGCTCAAGGCGCTCGGCTATTCAGACCGGAGCGTCATGGCGCACTACCTGCTGTTTGGCGTCGTCGTAGGGATTGCCGGTGCGATCGTCGGCACGGGGCTGGGGATTTCTTTCACGTACGCGATGATCACGGTTTATAAGGGATTCTTTCAGTTCCCCAGGTTCTTCTACCGCACCTATACCGACCTCGTCTTGATCGGACTGGTGATCAGCATTGTGTTCGCCGTTGCGGGAACCGTGCACGGAGTCTGGAAAGTGCTCAGGCTCCACCCCGCCGAGGCGATGCGGCAAAAGCCGCCCGAGCGCGGTGGAGCGATTTTTCTGGAGCGTTTTCCGTGGTTTTGGCGATCTCTCGGATTTCGTACTCAGATGGCCTTGCGCAACGTGTTTCGAAATCGAGTGCGGACTGCAACGACGATCATTGCATCGGCCCTGGCCATTTCAATCATTTTCATGGCGATCGTTTTGTACGACTCGTTTTTCTACCTTGTCGAATATCAGTTCGACGTGGTTGCCCACAGCGATGTCGATATCGGCATGCGAAATGAGAAGTCGAAGCTCGCGCTTTTTGAGAGCCGTGCATTGCCTGCCGTCGATTACGCCGAGCCGGTGCTGGGCATCACCTGCGACTTGCGCCATGGGCCCTACCGCCGCCGCATCGGGATCAGCGGGTTGTCCGAACGGCATCGGCTCACGACACCGCGACGTGCGGATGGGGAAGAGATCAGAATTCCGGCCAGTGGGTTGGTGATGTCGCGAAAGCTGGCCGAATTGTTCGATGCCGAGGTCGGGGATTCGTTGGAGCTGACGCCTGTCCGAGGTCGGCGTGAGACCAAATGGGTCAAGCTGGCCTCCATCGTCGACACCTTCATCGGTATGGATTGCTATGCCGATCAGCGGTATCTCAGCAGCGTCGTGGGAGAGTCGCTGGCGGTAAACTCCATTCAGTTGACGGTCAACCCGGCAGAGCAATCTTCATTGTACCGTACGATCAAAGAGTTGCCGAATGCGCAGGGGCTCAACGTCCGTGCCGACGCAAAACGCAACATCGAGAAAACGTTGATTGAAACAAGTGTTTTTTCGATCGGTCTGATGGTCATCTTTGCCGGCGTGATCGCGTTCGGAAGCACCTTGAACAATGCCCTGATTGAAATCGGCGATCGCGTTCGGGAACTCTCCACCCTCCGCGTTCTCGGTTATCGCCCCGGGCAAATCGCAGGCATTCTTTTTCGGCAGACCATGTTCACCTATCTGGTCGCGGTTGCGATCGCGTTTCCGCTCGGCTACGGCATGGTGGAGGCCGTAACAGTGGCGTACGATTCCGAGTTATACCGCATGCCAACCATAGTCAGGCCCACAATCGTGGTTTATACCGCCGTGCTCTCCTTGCTGTTCGTGATGATCGCTCAATGGATCGTCTACAGACAGATCAAGAAGCTCGACTGGCTCGAAGGTATCAAGGTGAAAGAATAAGGGGTGGTTCCGAATGAAAAAGAGCTGGCTTATCGTTCTCGTTGTCGTCCTGGTCATCGTATTGCTAACGGTGTGGAATTCGTTTCAGGCCGAAGCGACGGTCGACGTCACGTCACCGAAAGTGCAGACCATTCGCGCTTTCGTCGAAGAACAGGCCGTGACGGAACTGCCGCACGATTACTTGATATCCATGCCCATCGCCGGCTGGCTGGAGCCGATTCGGCTTCGCGAGGGGGACGGGGTCAAAAAGGGTGACGTTGTGGCACGGCTGGAAACCGACGACCTTCGTGACCGGGTCGTCCAGGCCGAGCAGCGCATCGCGGTGCTCGAAACTCAGATCGCCGAGACCTCCGATCACCGACTGGAAGCGAATGCCCTAATCGAGGCCAAAGCCACGGTCAAAGCCATTGACGAGACCGTGAAGGCGGCGGAGGCCAAGCTGGAGGCCAGTCAGGCGCTGCTGGATTTCACGAGCACTGAGATGGAACGTTTGAAGAGGCTGATCGAAAGGACCTCGGCCTCGGAGCGTGAGATGCGCGAGGCCCAATTGGAGTTCCGCCGGGCACGGGCCGAATACCAAAGCGATACGCTGGAACTCGCGGCGTTGAAGACGCTGGCCGCGGTGAGCTACATCGGACCCAAGTTCATCACCGATTACATCGATCGAAAATCCTTCACGCTCGAACAACGAAAAAAAGAGACGGTTGAAGCAAAAACCCAGTTTGAAATTGAGAAACGCAATCTCAGCCGTGCTGAAATCCAATCGCCCGTGGATGGAGTTGTTTTGAAGCGCCACAAAACGCGCCGCCAATACCTTGCCGCCGGCACGTCGCTGCTGACGATCGGTCGGCTGGACGATATGGAAGTCATCGCAGACGTGCTCACAGAGCGCGCCACGCGAATACAGCCGGGCGACGAAGTGGAGATCTTCGGACAGGCCTTGCCTGAAGGCCCCACGGCGGGCCATGTACTTCGTGTCTATCCGTCAGGTTTCAAAAAGATCAGCTCGCTCGGTGTTGAGCAGCAGCGCGTCAAAGTGGCGGTCAAACTCGATCGACGTCCAAAGCCTCTCGGTGTCGGATTTCGTCTGTACGTTCGCATCTATTATGACCGGGCCGACAATGCGACGACGATTCCACGAACATGTCTGTTTCGCGATTCGAAAGGCGGCTGGAACGTGATGCTCGTTCGAAATGGAAAGACCGAACTCAGAGCCGTGACCGTTGGATTGATGAACGATGACCTTGCACAGATCACAAAAGGTTTATCACATGAGGAGACGGTCGTGACACGTCTTTCACACGAGATCAAGCCGGACATGCGCGTCGAGATGAACGACCGGTGATCCGATTTCGCGTAACGTCTTAACCGGAGTTCCTTAAATGGGGCGTGTAAACCACGACGTCAGCTCGACCGCGATCCTGTTTTCGCAGCTGGGCTGCTTTCGCCTTCTGCATGCTGACGGTAAGGATTTGCACACCGGGGCGCCGGTGCCGCAATTCCTGCACGAGCCCCCCCTCGAAATCGCTGTGAAAGTGCCCGACCAGATGGATCACCTTGTCGGCACCGTCCTGTAAGGCATCTGCGATTGAATCGGCCATCGTTGCGTCCATGATCAGTTGGGCCCGAAACATCCCCAGAACCTGTTCATCACTGATGGCTGGATGGGCAGCGCCGGCGTCTTGCTCCCCTTCGGCGTTCACGAATGAAGCTTCGCCTTCCCGTCGGCCGACCATCACTTCCCAAAACCGTTCACGATAAGGGCCGCGTAGGACCTCATGGGGAAGCTCGAACAAGGCTTTCTGCGACGAGGCCAGAGCCTCCAAACGGGCGAATCCTTCCTTGTTGGCCAGGCTGGTGTATCGAGCCCAGGGTGTGTTGGCCGCGACGATCCTTGCACGGTTCGATTTCGCCTCATCGATGATGGGTTGATAGTTGTTTTCCCAATCCGGCCATCCGATTTTCCGAATGCGCTTGCCGAACGTATTTCTGTCGATCCTGCCTTCCAGGTAATCACGGCTGATCTTGCGCCAGCGCGTTGAAGCCGTGCGTTCGACAAAGGCTTCGCGGTCGATAATCTTCGCGAGGTAATCATCGACGATCGCCTGCTCACCGCGATCCAGCATCTCCATCGACAACGTTACGGCGGAACCGGTTGCAAGGATGTCTTTCACAATGGCAAGCTGCGCGGCATGCCCCACGGCATCGTCATGTTGCTCACCTAGAACGATGACGTCTACATTGGCCGCCTCGTCAAGCAATTGCGACCAGGTTATCTTCCGACCGTCACGTCCACTGAACATGGGAAGCGTGTTTCGGAGCTCGGCAAGTTTTGCGTCGTCGAACTTCAGGGGCCCACTGCGAAGAGAATCATGACATCCGCAACCGACCAGCATCGCGAAACCGGCAAGCGCGGCTGTCCGGACAACGATTTTTTTTTGCTTTTGCACAACGACACCTGGCTCTTTAGACAATATTGCCCATTGTAGGGGCGATCCGATCGGGCGGATACGAATCGGAGCTTGTGGGACGCCCATTCGGCGGCCTGTTGAGCACGGCGATTCCTCCTGATTTCCCGTTGAACGGTGGTCGCCATTCTGATAGGATAACCTTTTTGGTCAAGGGGTTGAGCCGATCTTGGGATGAGCCATTTCTTGTATTTCTTTGGAGGCGATTCTATGTGTAAGAAGTCGACGAGGGTGTTGTGCTGTCTGGTCGCTGGGTCCGCACTTTTCCTGATGAGTGCTGCGGATGCCTTGGCGGGCGGAAACGAGGGCACCGTGTGCCCGACCGGGTCGGGACCGAATGTGATTGTGGGGGACCTGACCGGTCCGTCCAACTATTCGAGCGTCGGAGGCATGGACGCATTCTCGATCGGCACCACATCGTGCAACATCGGCACACAGAATCTTGATTGGGTATCGAGCACACCGGATCATCCGGTGATCGCTCAGAACATCTTTCGACTCAAAGATGGACGCTTCGAGCAGATCGGCGTGGGCTGGCTCAAGCACGGCTTCACAGCACTCACCCAGAATCTTTGCGGGTGCGGTTGCAACGGCGCGGGTGGGAGCACACTCGGTGTCGGTTGCTCGGACCCCTACACCTCCAGTCGCAACGGCTTTCAGGGTTGGCCCTCCGGCGGACTCGGCCCGCGCTTCCAGGTCAACGCCCACACCGGTGCGTTCGACTATCCTTATATGTTCCGCGGCCAGACCGGAAACTCCATTTACAAGCGCGTGCAGGTGAAAGCCTCCGATATGGACCCCGCGATGGACGGTGGCGGAATCTATTTCGCAGAAGCGCAGTACATTTCACCTGACGATGCCGCTGCCAACAACGGAAACGACAATGCCTCCTATCGACGTATTCCCTCGATCACCGGCAGTGGAAACAGTTGGAGCGCCGCGTCGTTCAGCCCGGCCTTCCCGACCCAACGCGGAAAACCGGCCATTCGCGCCTGGCAGGATGAAGACCCCTCCGTTTTCATCAGAGAACTTCAGCTTACGGGTGAAGGGCTTTTCCTTCTCGGCGTCAAGACCACAGATCTGGGGAACGGATTCTGGCATTACGAATACGCCATTCAGAACCTGAACTCCAATCTTTCCGCTCGCTCTTTTCGCATTCCGCTTCCCGTCGGAGCCACGATCCAAAATATCGGGTTCCATGATGTGGATTATCACAGTGGCGATGGCTTCGGCAGCACGGCCGGCACCCCCGTCACCTTTGATGGAACCGACTGGGCCGTCAACCTTGAAAGCAATGCAATCACCTGGTCGACGGACACCTTTGCCCAGAATCCGAACGCCAATGCGCTTCGATGGGGTACGCTGTACAACTTCAGATTCGATGCGGATCGTGTGCCTGCCCAGGTTCAGGGATTGTTCACGTTGCAGATGTTCAAGCCGGGCTCTCCCGCTCAAATCTCGGCGCAAATCATTGTCCCCGGTGCCGCCGCACCCGTTCAGTGCACAAGTGGAGACATGACCGACAATGATGTCGTCGATGGTGAGGACATCGCCCTGTTCACCAGCCTTCTGGTAAACGGTGGCCCGACGCCGGTCGAAGTCTGTGCGGGTGACCTGGAGAATACGCCGGACGGCTCGATCGACATGGACGATGTTCCCAATTTCATCTCCTGCGTGTTGCAGGCGGGTTGTCCCTAAGGAATCGATCCGAAGATTGCTGAAAGCTATCGCGCCTTCGCGGCCTTGACGAACGCGGAAGTTCGCCGACTGTCAAGCGCCGCGGTGGTCCGCCCACCTTTTTTCAGACAGGTGCCGGCGACCACGGCGTCAGCGATATCCAACGACTCCCGGACCGTTTTTTCGGTGACACCGGAGCCGATCCAAATCGGCCGGTCCGGCACGGCACGGGTGACCTTATCAACGATGTCGAGGTCGGTGGGTGAGCCGGTGGCTGCGCCGCTGACAATCAGGGCGTCGGCGCCTGCGCGATAAGCCGTCTCCTCCGCTGCCAAAGCGAGGTCCGGCTGACTGATCGGTGTTGCGTGTTTCACGTGAATGTCCGCGGCGATCTTGACCTGCGGCGCAACTCTGGCTCGATAAGCGAGTAATTCTGCCGCTCGACCGGTGATGAATCCTTGATCCGTGGCATAGACTCCGGAGAGAACGTTGACGCGAATGAAAGCGGCGCCCGCGCCTGCCGCCACGGCAAGCGCGGCGAACGCGTCGTTGCGAAGCACGTTCACGCCGACAGGCCTTGAGACGGCCCGCACGACATGGTCCACCACGATTCCCATCGCCGCCACTGTCTCTGAGGGGACTTTTTCGGCGGCAAACGGCGCGTCGCCGAAGTTTTCTACGACCACGGCCTCGAAACCCGTCTTCACCAACAAGGTCGCCTCGCTCACCGCGCGTTTGATAATTTGATCCATCGACATTGTTGCATTCGCCGAGCCGGGTAGAGCGGGCAAATGCACCATGCCGATGAGCCGTAGTTTTTCGAAACCCGTGCGCCCCACTTTAGGTCTTCGTCGAGTTTTTTTTCGTGATGCGGATGCCATGCTGTGAAGACGTCCTTTTCTTGATGGCGCTGCCCAATGCAGAGAGCCAAACCACTACGGCCACGGCCTGTCATTATGGGCGATGTTATACGAGTCCGACAGGCTTTGATCGCCAACAAAAAGCTTGATTGCCGGGGAATGCGGCTTATGCTTCGCATCGTTCCGCGATTGCGAACAGGTCTGAACCGGAGAATCAAACGTGTCCGAACTCTTCACCACCGAAAACGGCATCGCCTTTCTCACGCTGACGGCCTTGGAAATTGTCCTCGGCATCGATAACATCGTCTTCATCGCCATTCTTGCCGGTAAGCTCGAACCCCGTCAACAGGACAATGCGCGCCGGGCCGGCCTACTATTGGCCATGGTCTTGCGACTCTGTCTGCTCGGCGCAATCAGCTGGATCGTGGGATTGAAAGAACCGTTCTTTCACGTTTTCGGCCACGGCTTCTCGGGCAAAGACCTCATCATGCTCGGCGGCGGTCTGTTTCTGATCGCCAAGGCGACCTACGAAATCCATCACAAGCTCGAAGGGCCTGAGCCGGGGGCGAGTCACAAAAAGGCCACGGCCTCATTCATGGGAGTCATTCTGCAAATCCTCATGATCGACGCTGTTTTTTCTCTCGACTCTGTTATCACGGCGGTCGGCATGGCGGACAACTACATCGTGATGGCGGCGGCAATCATCATCTCGGTCGGTATTATGCTCTTCGCCTCGGGCCCGATCAGTGCCTTTGTCCAGCGCCATCCCACGATGAAGATGCTGGCTTTGTCGTTTCTTATCTTGATCGGCGTCATGCTCGTCGTCGACGGCATCGGTGAAGAAATCCCCAAAGGCTACATCTATTTCGCGATGGCCTTTTCTCTAGTCGTCGAGCTCTTGAATATTCGCGTGCGCAAGGTGACGCATACGGTCGCCGGCCCCAAGGGGTGATGTCGAATTCAGAGAGCCCCGGTCAGGGATGCCTAGCCGGGACGTTCAGTGAAGAATCGGCAACGAGTTCGTCGCCGGTTGTGCGATCAGATCATAGTCCCTGCTGCCGGTGCAACGAACGGTGACAAAGTCGCCGGGATCGTATTCGCCACCCTCGACGTAGACGAGGCTGTCCACGTCCGGGGCCTGGCCTCCGTGCCGAGCGGGGTAAACACCGTCGTCGCCAAAGTCATCGATCATCACCCGCAATTCTTCGCCTTTGCGCGAGGCCGCTTTTCCGAAAGCAACCTCCTGCTGAGTCAACATCAATTCCTCGACGCGCTCCTCAATGACGGTCGGCGGCAAATGATTCTGGATACGATGGGCGGGCGTATCGGGCTCGTTGGAATAGGGAAAGACACCCAACATGTCAAAGCCGAAGTCACGGATGAAGTCGCGCAATTCCCTGTGCTCGGCGTCCGTTTCGCCCGGAAAGCCGGAGATGAACGTGGTACGAATCGACACGCCTGGAATTCGCTCACGAAGCTTGGCGAGCAGCGTTTCCGTCTGCTTTCGCGTAACACGCCGATACATCGCTTTCAAGATGCGATCGTTGATATGTTGCAGGGGGATGTCGATATATTTGGCCACACGGTCGCATTCTGCGATTGCGTCGATCATCTGATCCGTGAAGTCCGACGGATACGCATACATCAGCCTTAGCCACTCAACGCCATCCAGCGTGTTCATCGTCCGCAGGAGACCGGAGAGCCCGGGTTCGTAGTCGATATCCTGCCCGTAACTCGTCGTGTCCTGACCGATCAGGTTGATCTCGACGGCGCCGTCTTCAACGAGTTCCCGTGCCTCGGCCATGATCTCGTCCACCGACTTGCAGTGCATCGGTCCACGAATCGAGGGGATCGTGCAAAAGGTGCATTTCTGATTGCAGCCTTCGCTCATGCGAAGGTAGGCGTAATGGGCCGGCGTCAACCGCAGCCGCGTCCGATCGGATTTGTTCGAATCGACCCAGGAACCGGCGTGATACTCGCCCAGGAAAAGAAGGCTGCTTTGAGGATTTTGGCTGGAGGGTTCCTCCGTCCGTTCGTTTCGGAGTTCACGCGATGATCGCCCCGTGACGGCTCGGAGGATGTCCCGCCGGTTATGGACGCCAACCAGCGCATCGATTTCCGGGACTTCTTCCATCAGTCCCTGACCGTCGCGCTGGACCAGGCAGCCGGCAGCGACAATCCGTCGGATGTGTCCGCTTTTCTTGTGTCTCGCCGCTTCAGACAGCACTTCGACGGCCTCGTCTCGTGACGCGGACAGAAAACCGCAGGTATTGACCACCATGACTTCGCCGAGCCCTGTGTCGCCGCTCACGATCGGACAGCCGGCTTCGGCCAGGATACCGAGCATCTTCTCGGAATCGACGAGGTTCTTTGGGCATCCGAGAGAAACGAATGAAACGCTGGGCATGTCCACGGACGGTGACTCCTGCTCATGACTCAAAAGAATTTGCAACGAGAATTATATACGATTCGGGCGCGCAAGAAAAAACCCGTGATGAAAGCCCCGATCAGGCAGGCCCGACCGGGGCTTTTCGCATCACAAGCTCAAGTTACCATCGAGGCTTCTTCGTACCCCTACTCAGCCGATTTTTCGAGATCGCATCAGAAGATATAGACCACCCATCCCCAGCAGCACCAGCGTGCCGGGTTCCGGCACATACCTGATGTTGTCCAGCGCTCCCGAGCCGCCCATTTTGATGACGACTTTATCGAATTCCGTCGCATTAAGGTCCATCGCCGTGATCGGCGTGATGCGATTTGCAGAATTGTCTCCGAATGAGACGAATGGATCGAAGAAGCCGTTCGGGTTCGCCGGGTTCGTGAACTCGCTGAACCCGACCTGACCGACCCGCTGCCCCTGGTTGTAAAAGCGAACATAGCCGTTTTCCGCCATAATGCTCTCGACATCCACGAGGTCAAAACCGAAAGAGGTGATGGGCGCGTCGAAATTGAAGATGAGCTTGCCCGCGGGCCTCCGGCCTTCGTCATCCGGATCGTCCACGATGCCGGGAATGGATTGTCGCCCCTTCTCCGAGACGATCAGCAGGTTTCCCAACGTCGTGTCCGAGGCAAGATTTCCGCCACCGGACCAGTTCGGCCCTTCGAGATCGGGGTCGGACGTGTTGGTCATCGAGGAATCGAAAACAATGGCCAGGTTATGCCTTCGATGAAAATTGACGGCGCTGATGGTCACGCCGTTTGATGCAGCGAATTGCGTCGTGACAACCTCACCGTGAACGAGCGTCTCGAAGTCGATCAAAGCTGCGGACACTGACGGATGCCACGCCGCGATCAAAAGCGCCGACGCGGCGACATGCGCGCGCAATCCTCGACGGACCGCATGATTTTCCTTGTACATGGTTGTCCCCCCAACCGAATGGTCTGAGTCGAGTCCGCCGAAATCTTCATTTCGGAGGCGGTTCGATCTGGACCGTCAACCAATACTAGGTAGGCAGACCGGTGAAATTCAAATCTTCATCTGCAAGAAATGGTTGTTACCGGCCCGAACATGGGGAACCCTCATTATGCCCACCGTATAAAATTCGGAACTACCGAAAACTGCAGCACCACATTTTTCACCCCTTTTGCACGTCGGCGGGCAACGGAGTGCGCCGACAAAAATGCACTCCGAAAGGCCGCCCCCCCCCTGAAATCCACCTTGAACACGGCCGGTTGGGAGCGATAAAATATCAGACAGGAGGATCTGCCATGCTCACTCATCGCCCGTTCAGAAAAGCGGCGGTCGTGCTTTTCGTCGTCCTATTGGCAGCCCCGACGACGGCGATGGCCCAACGACGCTTTGGACGCTCTTGCGGTTCGTACTTTTCCGGCGGGCGAATCGGTGGATACCGGGCGTACGGCGGCTTTGGCCGGATAGGGTTTGGGATCGGCGGCGGGTATTACGGTCGAGGCTTCTACAGAGGATGCAGAAGCTATTTTCGTCCATCCTTGGGCTTTGGCTACGGCACCCCTTACGGCTATTACGGGTTGGGGGGATGCTACCCGAGGTACTCATATTACGACAGACACTATTTCAGCCCCGTCGTTCTTCGGGGCGGACTCGTGTACACGGCAGACTATGACAATTATTGGCCGGCCAATGATTCACTGGCAGGATTTCGCTATGTGAGGTCCGAGCCTGAAAAGATGCAGACGATGGTTCGGGTCGAGCCGGAAAGAGATCAGGACGCGCTTCAAGCGCAAGCGCTTGAGCGGTTCGGTCGTCGCCACGGATCTTTCACGGACGGTGAGAGCCCCCCTGCTCAAGCGAATGGCGCCGTCAAGCGCGACAGACAGGTTGGCATCGCATTGGGGAGGGGCGACAAAGCGTTCGAAGACGGTGATTACGATGATGCCCGTGAGGAGTATGTCCGAGCCATGGTCCTGGCAGGAGACGACGCCAGAGTCAGAATCGCCCTGGGTCTAACGGAATATGCGCTGGGCTCTTATGTGGATGCCTCTGCTGCGGTCCGAAGCGGCGTATCCATTTCACCCAGCCTGGCTCAATCGTCGTTCGCCATGAAGGAAATCTATGGGCGTCCGAATGATTTCACGGCCCATCGCCAGGCTTTGGAATTCTATCGCAAAGAAAATCCCGAGGACGTTCATGCCATGTTTCTCCTGGGTTTCGTCCAATACTTTTCCGGACAGCGGAGCGAAGGACGGGCGGCGTTTGAGACGTATCTGGCAAATCCGCAGCACGATCCGGCCGTAGAGCAATTTGTCGAGGCGGCCAAAGAACCGAAGCCTCAACCGCGGAAAATGTATCCGATGCGTTAGCGACTTAAGCCCCATCAAGACGGGCATACACGTAACCATCCTCGATACGGCATTCATATCGACAAAGAGTGACCCGTTCCGACGTGGTGCATTGCCCATTGTCCAGATCGAACGACCAATAGTGCCAAGGGCAGGAAACCGTATTCGCCTCGATCGTTCCGGCAGACAGGTTCCCACCGGCGTGGGGGCAACTGTTGCGTGTGACGATGAAGCGATCGGGATCGGTCAGGTGAAACACAGCCAGCTCAAGGTCGCCGATGGTGACGAATCTAGCACAGCCGGGGCCGCAATCCTTCGTAGGAATAAGTTTGGTCCACGTCTCCTCGGGCATAACGGGGCAGAGGGCAAAAAAGAAGCGCCATCAGCAGGATGGCGCTTTTGGAAGTTAAACGCTTTTTATAAGTCTTAATCAGTCGATGATCCATCGTGATGTGCGATGTACGTCATGGGTCATCGTGAACAGGAGGATGTCATCCACCAACATTCGCATGTCATAGTCAACAACGCGGTTAAAGGCCCGCTTGTTGTCCTCCACGGTCGACCCCACACCCCCACTGCAGCCCAGGAGCGTAGCCGTCAGGGCGACTGAAAATACGATCATGAGTAATTTGCCGGCGTATCTCATTTTTCTACCCTCTGACAAAGCGTATCGGAGTGTGATGTTTTCGATACTGGTCGGCGGCTGGGCCGCGATAAATAGGCAACGCCATCGCTGCCGGAATGACTTATCTCATTGTATCACCGGCAGAGGCAACCGGTCAATGCCTGACGACGGTCGATTCGCCCCCTCCGGTGCAGGCTCGACCCTCATCATCCCCAACGCCGATAACCATTCACAGTAGTGATAATCAATGCCGTAATCCTCGGATACGGACTTCAGCTCTTTCAATTGCCGCTCGTACGCGTCATTTTGCCAATGTTGTGCATCGGGGTCGCAATAAAAAATTCGGCATCCCAACGGACGATATTCCCGGGCAGTGCATTGTCCTTGGATCTGATAGGGGCAGGCCGTGTCATTTGACGGAACCCGCCAATGACCCCCAAGGCCCCGAACAAAATACGCCAATTCCGCACTCGTCACATACAGCTTGTGTCCGTAGCGACCAAATTGACAGCATGCCCCGCGGTTCCAGCAGGTCGGACCATGGCTTTCAATCATCCGATCGACCTTGGCATAGAAGCGGGTCATTTGCTCGGCGAAATTGTCACAGCGAGCATGGCGCAAGATCCTATCGCTCAGAGAGACGGACACGGCGAAAGGTCCTCCCAAGACTTGGCCGTGCGACGAATTTCGATCTGCACGAAGTCATGCCGCTTGCCCTTGTTGATGCCGGGACAATCCTGGGACGCGAAGCTCCAGGCGTCCGGTGACTCCAGATTGACCTGCCAAAAAGGCCAGGTGCGGCATTGCAGGGGCCGTACCGGATAGATGCCGCAAACCCTCTTGCCATTCTCGGTTTGCTTTAGAAAACAGCAATCACCGTTCGTTTTGTCTTCCGTCAGCGAGTAGCGTCGGCCGACTTTTCGCAGATGCTTCCTGGTCAACCCCTTGCCTTCTCTCCCGATGAAGGCCGCAATCTGGTCAACTTCTTTTTTCGTGACGTACACGTAGCCCGGTGAACCGGTGCAGCAGTTGCCGCATTGCGTGCACTTGAATCGTAATCCCTCTTTGTACCAGGATTCTGACATGGATCATCAAGGACGAACGGAGTGTGCAAAAAACTCAGGATGATGCAAAATCGCTACTCATCCTCTTCCAACGTTTGCTGGTGCTTCTCGATGATCTCCTGATCGTCGAAGCAACCCGAGCCGATCAGCACGAACGACAGCAACACACAAGTGATCAAAATACGTCGCAACATGGCAAATCAATCGATTTCTGAGAGGTCGGTCACCTGGACGACTGGTCGGACGGCGTTGACGTTGCAGAATCAGCCGGGCTGCCTGGGGATTCCGCATCTTCCACCGGACGAGACGTCGCCGTCTTCTTCACGTTCTTTTGACCGGGGTCGCCAGAACCCTCGGGTTTCGACGCGGGCGTCACCTTTGGTGAACGCGGTCGAGTCGCAGGTCGTGCCTTTGGCGACTGTTTCTTCTTTGAAGCCGCCGCTCGCGTATTAATCCGTTGCCGGCCTTTGCTCTGATTCCGGATGGGTGTGTTCTTGTCGATTTCCGGCGGAGGCGGCTGAGGACCGCCGACGATCACGGGCTTCGGCGGCGGCGTCTGACTCACGGCAGCACGGAAGACGTGAGCATCGCCGAATTCGAGGGACATGCTCTTGCCCTCCTTGGCCTTCGTTCCTGCAAACATCTTCAGTTCGCGGCGCAACGCCATGCTGACCAATTCGCCCCGAGTCAAGTCAAACTCAATGGATCCATTGCAAACTTGCTTCTTGATTTTGAAGTCATGCTTGGGTCTTGCAGGTTTTCGCTTCGGTTGACTCGCCTTTTTGGGTTCGACGGCGCTTTTCTCCAGCCTTACTTTTCCGCCGACATCGATCCGAGCGATCTTCCGACCCTCCACGTCACGGATCTCACTTAACGTGAATTCATAATCCGTAACAGCCAGGCCGGCGCTTTTGACGACTCTGGTGCGACGGGTCGTCCACGTATCACCGACACGTTTCGGTGAATCCGGAAAGAACAACGCGCCTAAATCGTCCAATGTTCTGCGCAGATTCGATTCACTCAGAAGGCAGTGTTTTGCCACTTTGGAGAGTTTTTTCCCCCTCGTTACAGGCCCTTTGATTTCGCCGCGTGTGATCCGATGGTTCTTGGTTCTTCCCGTCCAAGGATCGATCAAAAAAGTGGTCGTTGAACCTGGAATCGCACCGAGTTCTCGTAACGAAGCCGTGGGATAGAGATCACGAAGAGAGTCAAACGCCTTCTCGCCGGTCATGCCCTTGTCGCGGACTTTGTAACGGTCGCATTCCCACGAAACCTCGACATGCCTTCCCAGACTCGGCGTGTTTTTCGCGGTTGGTTTTGAAGGCCGGACATTTTGAATGATCGTTTTTTGCTCGTCGGCGTTGATGGAATAGGTCAGGAGTCCCGGCACACCGCCGCTTTCCTTAAACTCATTCTCAATGACGTAATACAGCTTCTTCTCAGGAGAAAATTTATACCGGATCCAGAATTCACCGTCGGCCAATGGGCGATCGAGAACCTGTTCACGCTCGGCCGGTTGCGCCGGTTCGGGTTTTTTGTCCTGAGGCTTCGTCTTGACGGTTCGGGGTTCGGGTTTGAGGTTCGCCGTTTCAACAAGAAGCGCCTTTCGGCGTGCCCTCGCGGCGACCGGGTCGGGATTCATCAGGTCGTCGAGTTCCGTGGGACGATCCGCGGACAAGGCCGTGTGATTTGGTTTTTCGACCGGCGCAGACTCAGGCGAGTTTGACGTTTGTGATTCGCTCGGCTTTGTGCAATGAAGAAAAAAACCTGCCGTCGCGAAAAAGACGACGATCAGTACACGGCTTCGACCGAATCGGATTGTGAGCCGGTTTCTCAAGGGTCTGCCTGTCGTCAACTACTGATTTCGTCGATGGTGACGCTCAGGTACTTCTGTCGATGTCCCTTGTGCAGTCGATAGCCCTTGCGGCGTTTGAACTTGATGACTTCGAGCTTTGGACCTTTCACGGCTTCCTTAAGACTGGCGGTCACTTTTGCGCCGTCCACCAGAGGTGTGCCGATCTTGCTCTCCGCACCGTCGCCCAGCATGAGAACACGGTCAAACTCAACGGACGTGGTACCGTCAGGCAGATCGCGTTTTTCAATGTAGATACGATCCCCTTCTTCAACGCGATATTGCTTTCCGCCGTCTTCGATAATGGCGTACATGGATGGTGATACTCCTGCGGGCGAAATTAATACAATTGAATTCAGCGGGATAACTCTGCCATGCGAGCCATCAGAATGCCGCAAACCACGAGAGTATCTCGGAAATACCACCGTTTTGCAAGCGTACCGCTTCGCCCATCGGCGACATCGGGCAGAGCGGAACGAAACCCGAGACCCCGTTCGAAAAGGCGACTGCGGCGCTTCATCCCCATTCCACGGGGGCGGAAGACCGAATTCGTAACGCCTTGGTTCGCAACGAATAAACCTAATTCTGTCCCGGGCCGAGGGCTTGGTTATAATCGGACGTTGGACGATTTCTTGAGAATCACGAATATGCAGTCGCTCCTGAAAAGCCGGAAATTCGAGGTCGTTCGCAGGTCGGTCAACGACGATCGATCCGTGGACGTCATCGTTCATCCAGGCGCGGTTGTGGTCTTACCCCTGCTCTCAGACGATGAAATCATCATGCTTCGAAACTATCGACCGGCCGTGGAGCGTGAGTTGTGGGAGTTGCCCGCCGGAACCCTCGACGTCGCAGGAGAATCGCCAAGGGACGCTGCGTTGAGGGAACTGGAGGAGGAGGCCGGTCATCGGGCCGGGCAGCTGGATCTGCTCTGTGCGTTTTATCCGTCGCCGGGCGTAATGACCGAATTGATCCGCGCCTATGTGGCCACGGATTTGACCAGGACGACCCAACAGCTTGAACCGGGAGAGCAAATTGTCGTTGAAACCATGAAGGCTGCCACGGCCTTGGCGATGGTCCGCGACGGGCGGATCATGGATGCGAAGACGATCATCACACTAATGTGGTGGGAAATGGGACGCAGGGAATCCTGATGGGCTGGCGAGACCGTGACTATGCAGGGGTGGGTGACGGACGTGGGGGCGGCGGCTTCGGTTTTTTTGGTGGCGGTGGCGGCGGCGGGGGAAGGTTCTCCGACAACCCGTTGAGCTGGTCACCGGCCATCGGCAGCCTCTTCGGCATTCGAATACGCATACACATCACATTCATCCTCTTCATCATATTTCAGCTTATCAGTTCGAGTGGCAGCTTGTATTTGACCTTCCAATGGGTCGTCATTCTTTTTGGATCTGTGTTTTTGCACGAACTGGGCCACTGTTTTGCGGCCAGGTTCATGGGCGGCCGTGCGGATCAAATCTTGATGTGGCCCCTTGGCGGTCTGGCGACGGTGGATGCGCCGAATCAGCCTTGGCCCCAATTCGTGACCATTGTTTGCGGTCCCCTCGTCAACTTAGTCCTGTTTGTCGCAGCCTACTTCGCAATGACTTGGGGTGCCCCGCAGGATTTGGTGACCTGGAATCCATTTGGTTTCGGCGTGATTGTTTTGGCGGGACATAGCGAAATATACATATGGTTGCTTGTTATTCACCGAGTCAACCTGATCCTGTTTCTTTTCAATCTATGGCCGATGTATCCCATGGATGGCGGCCGGATGGTGCAATGCGCATTGTGGAAAATGCTCGGTTATCGACGAAGCATGCTGATTGCGACAACCGTGGGCATGATTGCCGCGATATTGATGGGTCTGTATGCCCTTGCAAAATCACAGTACCTCCTGTTGGTCATCGCTCTCTTTGGTTACATCACCTGTCATCAGGAACGGCAGTTGGTGAAGGCCGGTCTTCGCGAGGAAGACAACCCGATGGGCTATGATTTCTCCGGCGGGTTCTCGACGCTACCGGACAAGACGAAGCGTAAGGGCTGGTTCACACGCTGGCGTGAAAAGGCGAAGCAGGGAGCCTGGGAAGCAAAGCGAAAAGAGCAGGAACTGTTGGAAAAGCGCGTGGATGCGATTTTGGACAAGGTCAAGCGTGACGGGATCAACAGCCTTTCGCGCCACGAAAAGAAACTGCTCGAAGACGCCACTCGACAGCAACAAGCCGCCGACCGTAAGCACGGTCTTTAGCGGCCCAATTCTTATGTAAGCGACACATTTTAATCGTTCGCCGCGACGGAGTGAGCATAACAGCCAGGTTTGTCATAAGGTTATGCGTGGGAAAAAAGCCGTCGAGCCGTTCGGGATCCGTAAAATCCGGATTGACATGGACTAAGGGTAACTTATAATCAACAGTCTTTGACGGTCGCCCCGGGTGCCTTGACATAACCCTATGGCTCATGTGAAGTTAATCGACGTCACCAAGGACTATCCCGGCGGCGTCAGGGCGGTTGATCGGGTAAGCCTGGAGATCGGCGATCGGGAGTTCCTGGTCTTGGTCGGCCCTTCCGGTTGTGGAAAGAGCACGACCTTGCGCATGATCGCCGGACTTGAGGCGGTCGGTTCCGGCACGATCCGGATCGGAGATCGTGTCGTGAACGAAGTGCCGCCCAAGGATCGCGATATCGCGATGGTCTTTCAGAACTACGCCTTGTATCCGCATATGACGGTATACAAAAACATGGCCTTCAGCCTCAAGCTCCGACGACGAGAGCTGAAGTTGACGAAGGCCGACATTGACAAAAAGGTACGCGAGACCGCGGCGCTTCTGGGTATCGAAGACTTGCTCAATCGCCGACCCAAAGCCTTATCAGGTGGGCAGCGTCAAAGGGTGGCTGTAGGTCGGGCGATCGTGCGGAACCCGAAAGTGTTCCTGTTTGACGAACCGTTGTCGAACCTGGATGCCAAGCTTCGCGTCGAAATGCGTTCGGAAATCAAACGGCTTCAACGTCGATTGGCGACGACGACGATTTACGTGACGCATGACCAGGAAGAGGCGATGACGTTGGGCGATCGAGTCGTCGTGATGAAGGACGGCGTCGTTCAACAGTGTGCGCCGCCGTTGGAGATTTATGATCACCCGGCGAATCGCTTTGTGGCCTCATTCGTCGGAACGCCGTCGATGAGCTTCATTGAAGGGCGTATCGTGAAACGGGACGCCGAACCGGCCTTCGACGTGGGAAACGGCAGCCTTTCGCTGCCACGCTGGATGACAGAACGTCTGTCGTCTTACGCGGATCGAGAGATGGTCTTGGGTATTCGGCCCGACGCCTTTTCGGTGGAACGGCCCGCCGGGAACGGCGTCACCGATCGGACGCACGGCGATGACTTTGCGAAGTTGGGTGTCCGTATCACTTTGGTGGAGCCCCTTGGTGACCGAAAGGACATCTACATGACGACCGAAGCCCGTAAGCAATTGGTTGGACGTGTGGATGCTCGCGTTTCGGTTTCCGAAGGTCAGTCTTTGGAAGTGTTCATCGATATGAGCAGGGCTCATGTCTTTGAACCGGGTGAATTGGGTGTCAATGTGACGGCGATGAATCGGCAAAATGGAGCGATGGCACGTGCGAACTAGCACGGATCATCCCGGTCTGTTCCGGTTGACGTCGCGGCGTCGCGTTGCACGCCGGAGTCGGCCCATGCGTTGACCAAGATGTCTCCATCGCGTGTGACGCAAGCGGCCGGCAGTGCCCGCTTAAGAAATGCACTGAGTCAAGTGGGTCTCTGTTTTGCCCACTTTTTTGTTGCAATCGAGTCAGACTGAATAAATACAAGGCGAGCGTGGACGCCGGTTTTTCACGCGACAATTAAATACAAGGGTATGAACATGAATTCTGAACTGATGCGCATCGTCGATGGACTGGCCCGCGAAAAGAATATCGACAAGGAACTGGTCCTGGGAGACCTCGAAGCGGCCATGGAGACGGCGATCCGCAAGCGATATCTAGAGGCCGAGGACGTGAAGGTCGAGATCGACCGAATCACCGGGGAGATCAGCGCCAGCGCCGACGAAGAAGCGATCAGCTTGAACGAATTGGGACGAATCGCCGCGCAAACGGCGAAGCAGGTCATGATCCAGCGTTTCCGCGAGGCGGAGCGCGGAAGTATTTACGAGGAGTTCATCGAGCGAAAAGGCCAGATCATCACGGGCACCATCGCGCGATTCGAAGGGGGCGCGCTGGTCGTCAGCCTTGGCCGGACCGAAGGGTTCCTGCCTCGCAGCGAGCAGATTCCCGGCGAGGCGCACCAGCCTGGCGAACGTGTTCGCGCGTTGATCCTGGATGTCCGCGAAGCGCCGCACCAGGTGAAGATCATTTTGAGCCGAAGCCACCCCGATTTCATTCGCCGGCTGTTTGAGCTGGAGGTTCCGGAGGTTGCGGAAAGGATCATTGAAATCAAGGCTCTGGCCCGTGAGGCGGGCTATCGTACCAAGGTCGCGGTTTCATCGATCGACACGAAGGTCGATGCTGTCGGCGCGTGTGTCGGCGTTCGCGGAAGCCGGATCAAGAACATCGTCGAGGAACTTGGCGGCGAGAAGATTGACATCGTTCGCTGGAACGAATCGTCGCAGATTCTGATCGCGAATGCTTTGAAGCCGGCGGAGATTCAGGATACGGCGCTTTGTTTCGAGCTGAGCCGGGCCACGGCGGTCGTTCCCGAGGAACAGCTCTCTCTCGCCATCGGCAAGCGCGGACAGAACGTTCGGCTCGCTGCCCGCTTGACGGGCTGGGATATCGATATCCTGACGCCGAAGGAATACAATCGCGGCCTGGATCGCCTTGCCGAAACGCTGAGGAAAGTCGAAGGCGTTGAGGATGTCGTTGCGGAACGGATTTCATTGCTGGGCTTGATCAGCGTGGCCGACGTGGAGGAAGTCGGGATTGAACCGCTGACGCGAGAGCTTGAACTCGACGAGAAACTGGCTCAGCACATCGTCGATATCTGCGCGACCGAAGCCAAGGTCGTGCAGGAGGAAATGGAGAAAGAGAAAAAAGAAAAGGAGAAGTCCGCGGCGGAGCAGCAGTCGGCTCCGACGTCGGAGGAGGATTCGAAGGACGGCGCGACGGAAACGGCGGAAGACGAGACTGCGACCCAGACGGACGACGGAGCCGAGGCTTCAACGGAGGAGCATGCTGTGGAGGAGACTTCGTCCTCGGAGGACGCCGGCGAGGACGTTGCGAATCGCGAAGCTGTCGACGTCGAACCTGAGGTCGGCGATTCAAGCGAATCGCAGGAGACCGTGGAGGATGCGCCGACGACGAGTTAGATCGGTGTCGAAATGAGCGCGTGTGTGTATTTTAGTTACAGGCAATCGGACCGAGTTTGTCCTGGAGGAACGATTTGGCTGAACAGAAAAGGCGAATCCATCACCTTGCCAAAGAGTTAGGTGTCAAAAGCAAGGCCATCATCGAGAAGTGCCACGCCGAGGGGCTTGACCAGGTCAAGAACCATATGTTCGTGGTATCGGCCGGCCTCGAAGCCACGATCCGAGAGTGGTTCAGTGAAGGTGCGCACACGACGACGCTGGAGGAGACGAAGCGTGTAGACCTGAAGACGGTTCGCGTCAAACCGAAGAAGAAGAAAATTGTCGAGAAGGTCGCGGCCGAACCTCCTGATAAGACCGCCGCCTCCGTGGAAACGACTCCGGTCTCCGTTGCGGTGATGGAGCCCCCGGCGCCGCCGAAGGAACCGGTTCAGGGCGATGCAACGACCGTCGAAGAGGAGAATGAGCCGGCATTACCGGCCGAGCCGCCCCCGTCGTTGCCGAATGAAGCGGAGCCGGAGATGCCAGGCATCGAACCTGCCAAGCAAGTCGCGGCGACGGCCACAGAAGCTGAAACTGAAAAGGTGCCGGCCAAGCCCGAGCCGGAACCCGTGGTTGTCGGCCCCCAGAATGTGCCGGAGCCGGCCAAGCTGACGGGGCCTAAGGTGATTCGCATGGACAAGCCGGATCGGGTTGACCGTCCGCGTCCTGCAGCCCGCTCGACACAACGCCCGGCCCCGCGCGATCCGGTGGAAACCGTTCCTGACGATGATCAAGCGAAAGAAGAACGTCGCGGCCGCGGCCGAGGCGGCAAACGACCAAGCGGTCCCGAGGAGAGCCAGGGGCGGCGCACGCATCCCCGTCGCGGTCTTCGTGACAATCGTCAAGCATCAACCGAACAACTCCACGAATGGCGCGAGCAAGACGTCCTGGAAATGCGTGAGCGCCTGGCTCAGGCCTCGGGACGCGGCATCGGCGCCCATCGTGCGGTTGAACGAAAATCGTCTTCCGGGCGGCGTGGGCTGGCCCCGGTACGGATCAAGAAAGATAAGGTCGAGTTGACTGAGCCGATTCGTGTGAAGGATTTTTCCCGTGAAACGGGAATTCCCGTCCTCGACATCGTCAACAAACTTCGAGACGACCATGAGACCATGGCCGGCATCAACAGCGCCCTGGACACCGAACACGCACAGTTGATTGCCGTGGAATACGGCATTGAGCTTATCGTGAACAAGGCCAAGACCGGTCTGGATTTGTTGGCGGAGGAGTTCGCTGCGCTCGATCGCAAGAAACAAATGCCTCGGCCGCCGGTCGTGACGGTACTGGGGCATGTGGATCATGGAAAGACCAGCTTGCTGGATCGCATTCGTAAGGCGAACGTCACTGCCGGTGAAGCCGGAGGAATCACACAGCACGTGGGCGCCTATCGTGTTCGTGTCGGCGACAAATGGGTCGCCTTCCTGGACACACCCGGCCATGCCGCATTTACGGCGATGCGTGCTCGCGGTGCCAACATGACAGACGTGGTTGTGCTCGTTGTGGCGGCCGATGACGGCGTCATGCCCACGACGGTCGAAGCCATCAACCATGCCAAGGCCGCGGAGACGACCATTGTCGTCGCGTTGAACAAGATCGACCTCGAACACGACCTCAACAAAATCTACGGTCAACTGACGGAGCAGGGTCTGACACCCAGTGGTGATTGGGGTGGTGATACCGACGTCATCAAGACCTCCGCCACAACGGGCGTGGGAATCGATGATCTGTTGAGCCATTTGGCAACCTTGAGTGAAGTCTTGGAATTGAAGGCCGACCCGACAATCCCGGCGACCGGCACGGTCATCGAAGCGGAGCGAAGTGATCGCATCGGGAATGTGGCCCGCCTTTTGGTCCAGGAAGGCACCTTGAAAACGGGGCAAGTGGTCGTTTGCGGGACAGCACATGGCCGAGTGCGTTCGATGAAGGACGATTCGGGTTCGACCGTCAAGAAGGCCGGCCCGTCCACGCCGGTTGAGGTCACGGGCCTCAGCGACGTCCCCGAGGCCGGGGACAAGTTTTATGTTTTGAAGAGCGCGCAGCGCGCCAAGGAGGTTGCGGAAGAGGCGCTGGCTCTGCGCCGCGAGCAGGAACTGGTTCGTCTGGCCAAACCGACCAGCCTTGAATCCGTGATCGCGACCGCCGAGGAAGGACAGATTCCGGAGCTCAACGTCATCATTCGAGCGGATGTTCAGGGTTCCATTGACGCGCTGAAGCAGGAACTCACAAGTTTTCCGGACGACGAAGTCAAGCTCAACATCATGCATTCCGGCGTCGGAACCGTGACGGAATCGGACATCGTGTTGGCTCAGGCGAGCGGCGCCATCATCATCGCCTTCTACGTCGTGCCCGACCCGACTATTCAGAGGAAGGCGGATCACGCCGGTGTCGATGTTCGTACATACCGTGTCATCTATGAGGTCATCGACGACATCAAGAAGGCGCTCGAAGGCCTTTTGGAGCCGGAAGAAAAAATCGAATCCCGCGGCCGGGCGGAAGTCCGCGAGATTTTCGGCATCTCCAAAGTAGGCAAGGTGGCGGGCTGCTTCGTACGTGAAGGCCTATTTAACCGGAATTACCTGGTGCGCGTCATCAGGGACGGCGTGCCGATCAAGGATCGCGCCCCGCTCGAGTCCTTACGGCGTTTCAAGGACGACGTTCGGGAGGTCAAGTCGGGGCTTGAATGTGGTATCAGAGTCGCGAACTTTGACGACGTGAAGCCGGGCGACATCATCGAAGCGATCGAAGTCGTCAAGATCGCCCGAACGCTACCACCATCCTCCTGATGACTGCATGCGGCGAACGGACAAACAGGGGTAATTCATTCGGAATGGCATGGTGATTGGCGTATTGCAACTGTCGCTGGCAATCCCTGATGCGATGTCCTTGAAAGACAAGCGTCGAGCCGTCAAAAGTTTGAAGGATCGGCTCGCGGCCCGACACAACATTTCCATAGCGGAAGTGGATGATCTGGACGAACATCGCCAGAGCGGAGTCGCGGTCGTCATGGTCTCAAACGAACGGCGATTCACCGAAAGTTGTTTATCGAAGATCGTGGACGAGGTGCGAAAGCATCGCAGGGTTAGTCTGCTTGATTATGACGTGGAACTTATTTGACGGTTCCCGAGGTATGAGCCTTATTCGTAGAGAAGCGTAAGGATTCAGAACGTTATGTCCCATCGCCGAGACAGGCTGTCTCATGTCGTCCGAGAAGTGGTGAGCGACGCCATCGCAAATCGATTGTCCGATCCCCGGATCAGTCGTTTTACGAGCGTGGTGCGCGTGGAGATGTCGGCGGATCTGAGGGTCGCGACGATCCACGTCAGTGTCATGGGCTCGGACACCGACGCAAGGACGACCATGCGAGGACTCGAAAGCGCCCGCGGCCTGATTCAATCACGGCTCGCCAGGCAACTCGACATCCGGCATTGTCCTTCGATCAGATTCCACCTGGATATCGGAATCAAACGTGCCATCGAGACTTATCAGGAGATCGGTGACTTGAAAAACGATTGGTCTGAATCCAAAGAAGCTCCGTTCGATGAAAAGGCTGATCCTTCCGGCACATTGGATTTGCAGGAAGACGACACATCTACTCGAAGCGAGGTCGGAGAATGAAGAAAGCTGCTGAATACGCTCGTCGGGTCAAACAACTCTTCAGCAAAATCAAGAAGGAAAAATCCAAGGCCAGCCTGGCGACCAAGGATGATCCGCTTCAGATGTTGCTGTTGGGGATTCTCAGTAACTATGCGACTGAGCAAAAGGCCTCCACGGCGCTAAGCCGGTTGCTGGACACCGCCATCGACAACAACGACCTGCGCATGACGCCGGTCGCGGATATGGTCAGAGCCGTTGGTGTCGATTATCCGAAGTGCCGGTTGGCGGCTGACGAAATCTCGCAGACCCTCAATTCGATTTTCAATCACTTGCATCACCTGGACGTCGGTTTTCTCGAGACCGGATCCAAGAAAGCGGCGGAATCGTTCCTAAACTCCCTCGACTGTCTCAGCCCTCATGCAAAGGCCTTTTTCAGACAGCGTTGCCTCAAAGCTCAGGTGATTCCACTGGATCACAACATGTATACGTATCTCCAGAAGGGTGACTGCATCGCCGAGGATGTGGGCGTGGAAGAGGCCCAGAAGTTTCTGTCGAGCGCGATCAAGGATCGGGACAGGATGAGCTTCTATACTCTTTTCAAACGCTACGCGGCGACTCATTCTCCGCGAAAATCGGCCAAAAAGAGCGCCTCCGTCACGGAACGGAAGAAAAAGACTGCCGCCGCGACCAAAACGACCAAGAAAAAGGCCAAAAAGAAAGCCGCTTCCTCAGCGAGAACGTCCGGAAAAAAAACGACCCGTAAGAAAAAAACGGTCAGGAGTACACTGCGGAAAACGGCGAAGAAAAAGAAGACTGCTTCCGGAAAGACGAAGCCCAGAAAAACCGCCAGGCGTCGCTAACGACGGGACGTTGAAGTCTGCCATGTGTGAGTTGCCACGAATCCAGCCAGGTCGAGTCGGTTCCCTGTTCCTCCTTTTTTCTCTGACGGTTTATGGACAACCGGCGGGAGCCGGCGCGTTAAACACCGACTCGGGACAGGATCTCGCTCCGAAGGCATTCCTGCATCTCGATCAGATCCTTCCCGTTCCCCAATTCCCGAAGGCCGCCGCGTCCGACAAAACAGAGGGCGATCCCGACCCCAGGGCCGTGCGCTATTTCAAGAAGGGCCGGAAGCGCTTCGACGAGCAGCTCTGGGGCGAAGCGATTAGTTCGCTCGAGAAATCGCTCCAATTTGACCCGACGCTCATGGATGCCCGCATTTTGTTAGCCCGGTCCGGCCTGCAACACGGTAATCACGGTTTGGCTGAAAGTCATCTCCGCGAGGTGATCAAGCAACGCCCACGAAACATTGCAGCCCATCAGATGCTGGGGGAAATTGCGTGGCTGCAGGACCGAACGAACGAAGCGATCCACGAGTTGCGGCTGGCATTGATCTCGGCAAAGGACGAGCCTCATCGTCCGGAGGCCGTCCTCGCCCGGTTGACGTTGGCGATGGCACTGCACAAACAAGGCTATCTCACAGCGGCTGAGGAGCAGCTCGAAGCTTATCTCAAGATCGTTGAGCGGCCGACACAGACGATGCGTCAATACCATGAACTCAAGGAGGTCATGGCCTTGTTTCGCGGCACGGCCGCAGGCATCGTCGGCGAAATTCAGACGAAACTGAAGAAGTATGGCAAGGCCGTCGAATCCTACCGTCGCGCAGTGGCGGAGAGCTCTGACGAGCCCGGCCTGCGTAAACGGTTCGTGTATGCGTTGGCCCTTGCCGGACGATCCGACGAAGCATTGAGCGAAACCCGGAAGTGGCTCTCCGATTTTCCAAAGGAGGCCAATGGCTTTGAACTCCTGAAGAGGGTTTGCGATCTGCTTGGTCAACCTGAATTATACGATCGCGAGATCATCCGCTCGGCGGACGAGGCCGATCCGGCATCGCGCCTTCAATTCGCCAGGTTGCTGATGAAACGCGACAAAGTCGCTGAGGCGATCGACATCCTGGAAAGGATTGCGGACCAGCCGTCGGCCGACCCCGAAGTGGGGTATGTGCTGGCGAGACTCCATGGCCGAACCGGCGACTTCGGAAAATCCTATGACCGCATCATCAAAACGTTTCGCGCAAATCCCGAGTCCGACGGACAAATGTTGTCCATGTTTTCGGAGATTGTTGACATCGCGAAATTGGTTGCCCCCGCGAACAAGCTCGCCCAAAAAGAACCCGAGGATGCTTTTGTCCGGTGCGTTTTTGGACTGTTGTTGTCGGCGCAAGGCCGGGACGAGGAAGCGCTTGTCGAACTCGATAAGGCGACGAAACTCAACGACGGCCTGGGCGCCGCGTTCGTTGCCATGACTGAGTTGTACAGGAAACAAAAGCGATGGCAGGACGTCATCACGACGGCCGATGCGGCCATTGCGAACGGGGTCCAAAGTGGGAAGGTCTACTTTGCCAAAGGCATCGCCCACGATGCATTAAGTGACACGGACGAAGCGGAGACGGCGTGGCTGGACGCCTTCCGCCTGAATCGCCGGTCTGCCGATCCATTGTTTCACTTGGCCGAATCGGCCGAGCGCCGAGGAGAGCATCGGCGATGTGAGCAGTTATATCGCCGAATCGTGGACGATGTGGACCCGCGATATCATCAGGCTCGCGAGAAACTCGTGCGGTATTACATCCTCAGCGGCAGACCGCAGGAAGCCCGGGAGTATTTCTCAGATTTCCAACGCCTCAATCACAGCGGCCCGAGGGTCGAACGGTGCCGCGCGCTGTTGGATCTCTTTACGGACCGGAAGCTCACCGGCAAAGCCCGTGTGGAGGTGTATCAAGACGCGCTGGCGAAGATCATCAAAGACTACCCGGGCGACACGCGCACTTATCTGGACATGGCCATCAGCTATCGTGATCTCAACCAGTATGAAAAGGCGCTCGATTACACCACACGAGGCTTACAGGTCGATCCCGACGATTTTCCCACGCGTGAACTCAGCTATTTTCTGCTGGCGAAGCTGCTCAGGTTTGACGAGGCCGCGGAAATCGTGCGGAGCCTTCTTAAAGATCGCCCACGAGATTGGAGCTATCTCCGTAAACTCCTCGACTTCACCGATATTCAAAGTGATTATGGCAGGGTCATCTCACTTCTCCGGCAAATGCTGGCGCGTGAGGATCTAAGCCAGCACCACGCCTTGTTCACGGGCCAGCTCATCCTCGCGCATATCGTGGCCGGCGAATATGATCTTGCCGCCGATACCGCGAAACGCTGGCTCGACGCCGCTCCTGAGGAGGCGATGCGGCAGCGCGTCTATCTGCTCACGCTAAGTGTGGCCGATCGGCACGAGAAGGCCATCGCCTTGGCACGAAGTCACCTTGACAAGGACCCGACGAACCGTGAACGGCAAATTCAGTATCTGACCAGTCTCCAAGGCGCGGAACGCCACATCGAAGCCCAGCAGCTTGCGCTCGATTGGCTGTCCGACGAACCGGAGGACATCTCACTCAATAACATGCTGATCAGCCTTTGTGCGGCAAACAAGCAATGGGATGACGCCATTGAGATCGCGCGGACCGGCACGGAGCTCTCGGAAAACCGGGAACGATATGAGTCATTCTTGGGACTGAGTTACCGTCTCGCGCGACGTTTCGATCGGGCGATTGATTTTTATCGTGACAGGGTCAACGCGCTGGAACGCAAGCGCAAACAGTTTGAAGGAAAATTGGGCGAACAGGCCTATTTGCTCAGACTGGAAGAAGTGAGTCTGGCACTCGTCCGTGTTCTGACGGTTGCGGAGCGCTACGATGAGGCGGAGCAGATCGTCAACAAGTTCCTTCGTCCGGAACTGGAAGCCCGAAAGGCCGGCCTTCGCTACGACTCGGATCTGATCGTTCGAATGCGTACGTACCTCGTCAGCATCTTTCAGAACACCGATCGCAACGCGCAGGCTATCCAGCAAATGGAGGAAACTTACGAGCAACTGGTGTCAGAAGGTCATGACATCCAAAATCGTTTCGCCGGTACGCCGCTTTCCCGGCAAAGATTCGTCGGCGTCAGCAATGATCTTGGTTACAGTTGGGCCGATGCCGGCATCAAGCTCGACAAGGCGGAACGGATGATCCGGTTTGCCCTCTCTGAAGATCCTCGCTCATTCGCATACTTGGACAGCCTGGGGTGGGTACTCTACAAACAGGGGTATTTTGAAAAGGCCGCTCATTATCTTCGTTGGGCCCTTCGCACAAGTCGGCGTGACTATCCCATCCTTTATGACGATCTGGACAGCACGTTGTTTTTCGTGAGTGAGGCCATCCGCGTGTCCGATCGCGAAGACCCGGTCATTCACGATCATCTCGCGGACGCGCTTTATCGCATGGGCCGGCGCAGCGAGGCCCGCACGCACTGGGAAAAGGCGCTGGCCTTGTCCGACCCCGAGCGAGATCCTCCGTCCGATCGTGAACACCATCGATTGCACGTGAAGATCCGGGCCAAGCTCAAACAACTCACCGACGGAGAATCGGTCACGACGGCTGACGTCATCGGACCTGCCACCACGCAGCCGTCGCCAGGCACGGACGATCCCAAACCCCCTGATCCCTGATCTCCTCTCCTCTCTTTCACAGTATTCTGCTAGAATAAGAAAAACGACTGAGGAACCGACATGGCCGGCCATAGCAAATGGAACAACATCAAGCACAAGAAGAGCGCCAATGATGCTCGTCGCGGCAAGCTGTGGAGCAAACTGGCACGAAACATCATCGTCGCCGCCAAGTCCGGAGGGGGCGACCCGGCGGCCAATCTCTCGCTGCGTTATGCGATCGACAAGGCCAAAGAAGCCAACATGCCGAACGACACGATCGACAAGGCCATCAAGAAAGGCACCGGTGAGATCGCCGGGGCCGAATATGTGCCTGCCGTGTATGAAGGCTATGGCCCTGGCGGTGTGGCCATCATCGTGGACGCCCTCACCGACAATTCGAACCGCACGGCCCCGGAGATCAAAAAGATTTTCGAAAGGGCAGGCGGCAACCTCGGCACGTCCAACTGCGTGAGCTGGAATTTCTCCACCAAGGGTGTCTTCACGGTCGACGCAACCGACACGGATGAGGACACCCTGATGGAGATTGCGTTGGAAGCCGGCGCCGAGGACGTCGTCCCTGACGGCGATGTCTTCCAGATCACCTGTGAGGTTCCCGCCTACGACGCGGTCAAGAAGGCCCTCGAAGCCAAGTCCGTCAAGACGCAGACCGCCGAGATCACCAAGATCCCCGGCACCACCGTGCAGGTCGACGCCGCCACCGGCGAGAAGGTCCTCAAGATGATCGATGCCTTCGAAGACCACGACGACGTGCAACAGGTCTACAGCAATTTCGATATGCCGGATGAGGTCCTGGCGCAGCTGGGATAGTTAGATCGGCTTTTTCGGAGTTCTCGCGCTTTTCGCCAAGGACAGTGTCATGAATTCTGCAGAGGATTTCCAGACGTCGCACAATCCGGAAATCCTCAGTCTCCGTCGCCCTGATCCTACTCGCACCCATCTGAAATACAGCACTATGGTGTCGTTATTGGAAAGACGATTGTCTCATAGGTTAAAACGATGAGAGGTTTCACTGGCGCCGGAGACGATTGCAGTATCCAAGGGTTTCCATATTGATCTAAGAAGTGAAAGGGATGATAGCAGATTTGCGCATTGCCTGAGTAGCAATATGAAGTCGCAAAATAATCGTCTTTTTGTTCCGCTCTCACCGTAAAGGTATTTAGATCAGGAATAGCCTGAGTTTTACTTTGGACGTATCCTGGCATCTGACTGGGCGTATCCTCGACGTCGAATAGCCTCAGCCAACCATTTCGTATATTATCTCCCCCTTTCCAAGGATCCATCTTGTCAAGGTGTCGCCGGAAATAGTCCTGGATCTGATGCGTGTGCTGAAGGAGATCCGGCCTTACAATAAAATCGAAATACAAACTTCCTATTGCCATTGGTCATACCTCCTTTATCAAGAAAATGAACTAAGGCTGCGCTCCTTTCGCACAGCGGAATCCGCAACTGATCACCTTCGAATCGATCGAGCGGACAATGAAACGGGCGAGATCCCAATATTCCCTGGCATCTCGGCCCCAATGATCGCTCTTGATAATTCGTTCATAGCGTTCGGGCTTGGACGCGCCCCCTATCACATTGAAGTGCATTGATTCGGTCCACTCTGAAACGTTTCCCTGCATGTGATAGAGTCCCTCCGGAGTACGGTCCATGAGGCCGTCAGGCAACTGATTGACCGGACTTACAGATTTCTCGTAATAGTGACGAAGTTCCGATGAACTTATCGCCGCCAACCAGACCTTCGTTTCGCTCTTGAAAACATTGGCGTGCTGCCGGATCGATTCAGCGTTGCTTCCCCATGGAAACGTTCGACCGCCGGTCCCGCGGCCGGCCCGTTCCCACTCGAGATCGTTCGGCAGTCGTTTGCCCGCCCATTCGGCATAGGACTGCGCGTCATTCAAGCCGATGCCGACGACCGGCAAATCGTCCCATGCAGGTCTGTATTCATTGCCCCAGAACTCAGGCCATGGATGGTTGGTGTCGTCCAGGAATGCCTTGTAGGCTCGGTTCGAAACCTCGGTGGCATCGATCCAATATGCCTCCAATGAGACCGTGCGCTTCTTGAAGTAATGAAAGACGTCGGTTTCCATACCGACGATGGCTTGCCCCCCCTCGATGAACATCATGTCGGTCTGAACTTCTTTGGCTGGCCGTATCAGTGCGTTGAGCGTGTAGCTTTGTTCTTCTTCCAAATAACGAGTCATCTCGCTGAATTCGTCGTCATCCACCTTGACGATGACGCGGTAGTAGCCCGGTGAAACACAATGTAAATTCAATGGCGTCTTACCCAGAGGTCTGGCTTCCTCCGGCTGGCGGGTTTGGATGTTTATTTTTCGAATATACACATCGGCGCCTTCAAGATCAGCGTTCGCATCCACCCGACGGGCGGTCACGGTCAATGTGGCCATACCGTCCGTCCGAGTGGGAGCGATCAGGAATCCGATGACCAAAGCGACGAGAGCTGTACTAACAATCGCCACACCTCGACGGTGTGTGCGCATTTGACGCTTGAACACACGAATAAAACTTGGCGGTTGGATCGCAGGCAGCTCTCCATTCAAGTGACGCTGAATGTCCTGCCCCAACTCGCCGGCGGATTGATAGCGGTGTGTGCGATCTTTCTCCAGCGCCGCCAGCGTGATCATCTCCACGTTGCCCCGGAGATGCTTGTTAATGCTGCTCGGTTTTTTCGGGAGCTCTTCGCGGATGACCCTTGCCGCTTCGTAATAGGCGGCGTCTTCCAGGTCATAAGGCAGACGGTCACACAACAGCTCATAGAGAATGACACCGAGCGTGTAGACATCGCTCCGGGCGTCCAGATCGTGTGGGTCCCCTTCGCACTGCTCAGGACTCATGTAACGCATCGTGCCGATGAGCTGTCCGACATGCGTTTGATGCGTCGTCTGCGCCATGTCCGAATCGGTTGCCTTGGCGACGCCGAAATCGATGATTTTGGGTTCGCCCGAAGAATCGACGAGGATGTTATCCGGCTTCAGGTCCCGATGGATGATGCCTTTCTGGTTGCCGTGGTGGACGGCATCACAAATTTTGATGAACAGGCTCAGACGGTCTCCCGTGCTCAGCTTCTTTTCGTTGGCATAGTTGACCAGCGTCTTCGCGTTGGGAATATATTCCATCGCGAAATAGGGCATCGTGTTGCTCCCGTCATCGTGCATGCCGGCCTCAAAGACCTGAGCGATGTTGGGATGACGCAGGCGAGCCAGGATTTGCGACTCCTGCTCAAAGCGCCTTAAGGCCGACGCCGAGGCAATGCCGGGTTTCATCACCTTCAAGGCCACCGTGCGGCGCGGCTTTTCCTGCACGGCTTCGTACACGATCCCCATTCCGCCTCCGGCGATCTGCCGTCGGATCGCATAGCTGCCGATTCGCTGTCCTTTCATCATGATCACGGCGTCAAGTTCTGACATCGTTGTTAAGCCCGCGGGCCCAAGCAAATGCTCGAGTTCCCCGTCTGCGACGAGTAACGCTTTAATGTTGGCTTTGAGCGCCTCATCCTCTCCGCAGGCCCGATCGAGATAATCAGCTCGCATCGAGTCCGGGAGTTTCAAGGCGGCGAAAAAGATTTTCTCAAGAGAGTTTTCGGGGGCTTCTGCCATGCTTGGCTCCGGATTCTTTGAGCTTGATCGCGGAACGAAAGCCGGCCCCTCTTTCCCTTTCTCTCTTAGGTCAAATGCAAAAAAGGGGCACTACTGCTCAAAAATTTATGGCTGACGTGAAGTTTTTTTGTTTCGGGGATACGAGTGTGCCACGGTCTGACGTCGTTTCGCTCGCTTTGTTTGGTGGGCTGTTAGGGTCGCCGTCGGCCTGGTCGACGAGCGTCGAATTGAGACACGATCTTCGCTTGAACTCGCTGGTGATGTAATGATGAGTGTCTGTATTGGAATTGGGACAGTGAGCTAACCGTCGAGTTGCACGCTGGCCAGTCCGCTCGAAACGTCGTCGCAGAACTCAAAGATCTTGTCGAGTCCCGTGACGAGAAAGACCCCCCAAACGCCGGTGTTGATGCCGCAAAGCCGCAGCTTGGCCGGCTTGTTGTTGGTGTCATCATTAAGCATGACTTTTCGGAGTTTCAGCAGCTTGGCGATGTTGGAGGAATTCAGAAACGTGATGCCGGAGAGGTCCAGAACGACGTGCCGCCCTGGGGTCTCCTCAATCGACTCCTGAAGAACATTCAAGTCCTCCGAAAAAATCGGATCATCTTGAAGCTCACCCAATAAAATGTTTTCAGACCAATCTTTGATCGGCATGGACGTGTCCGAGCGTTCGGAGATCGTTACACTACACTCCCTGTTCCTCAACGGTATCGCTTGTGCTGAACGCTGTCAATCATCGACTTGCACATTCGGCAATCGGAGAAACGGTCTGATCCTGAGGACGGTCTTCTCACCAATGCCCCGTATGAGTGTCAGATCACTCAGCCTCTCGAAAACGAGATGCCCCGGCTCGACCTCATCGAGCCGTTGCTTACGAAACATCTCGAATCGCCTGGCCACCGTTTCTCCAATACCGGGGAGCTGGGCGAACTCATACCATTCTGCGGTGTTGGGATCGATGCCCATTTTGAGTGACGAGGCCGGGATCGGTTCGGATCGACCCTCCGACAAGGTCCGCCCCGTGCTGGCCGATCCCGCAAACCACGTTGCCAGAAACAGTCCCACAACGAGGGTCAGACCATCACGATGGTGAACGCGAAGAATCCTGTTGGGGTCCGAGGAATCGCCCATATGGGAAGAATAACCGACTGAGAAAAATCATGACAAATACACGATCTGGCTATGAACATGATCCATTTATTAATTATGATTAGGACGAAAAGAGAGCATAGAGCAGCCTTCCCCGCGTTTTCGGGCACTTTGGGTTTCCGGACGTAACTTTTGCACGGACAAAGACTAACCAATGGCAACCGTCAGGGTCTAAGATCATGGGACGAGGGTGAATATTGAGGGTGGTTGTACGCTCATGGGCCAATTCGTACAATTCAAGCGCCACACGAACCGGGGGATATCGAGCGAGTAGTAATTCGATGACTTGTTTTTCGCCTCAGGGTGAGACTGTACATACTGATTCAAGACCGTCGGACTCCGAGTCTGGAATCGTGGGCCGAGAGGCGGCGATTGAGCCGCTTTTTCTGCCGACCTTTCCTTCATCGTCCTGGACCGGCTCCGAAGGCTATGTCAAAGTCGCGATCGTACTCGGAGCGGCCGGGCTGCTCCTGTGGACGCTGACCGATCCGGATTTCTGGCGGTTCCACACCCTCCGGCAGCATACGATGATCGGACAAGTCTTCTGGTTTCTGGTGCTGGGCTATGGGGCGGTGGTGCTTGGCTCCCTGATTTGGCGGTTGGGACTCTGGCGGCGATATCGTCCCATGCCCTCGGTCGAGGATGGGGCTCTGCCTTCGGTCACGGTCGTCATCCCGGCATTCAACGAGGGCGAATTGGTCCGATCTTCGATCTTGTCCGCAGCGGGAAGCCGCTATCCCCCAAACCGGTTGGAAATCCTGGTCATCGACGACGGCAGCACGGACGACACCTGGCGCCATATTCGGGCGGCGGTTCGAAAAGTAAGAGATCGCGTCAGAATCAAGGCCATGCGCCAGCCCCGGAACATGGGCAAGCGTCAGGCCTTACATCGCGGTTTTCAACGTGCTCGTGGCGAGGTCTACGTCACAATCGATTCGGACAGTATGCTTGAGCCCGATTCGTTGCGGAATGCAGTCAGTCCGTTGGTGCGTGATCCCGCCATCGGTTGTGTGGCGGGCTGCGTCCAGGTCATGAACCCCCGTCAAAACCTGATCACTCGTTTTCTGAAGTGCTATTTCAGCCTTTCGTTCAAGTTCGTCCGAGCCTATCAGAGCGAATTTCGAGGTGTTTTCTGCACACCGGGCGCCCTGAGCGTCTATCATGCCGAAGCCGTAAAGAAGGTGGCCGACGAATGGTCAGAGCAGCGTTTTCTGGGTAAGCCGTGCGCCACGGGAGAGGATCGGGCCATGACCAACCTACTGCTGCGTGAAGGCTGGCTGACGGCCTATCAAGGCAATGCTGTGAGCTGGTGCAGAATGCCGCATACCTATGGAGGCATGGTAAACATGTTCCTCCGTTGGGCGCGAAGCAACATTCGCGAAACGATCGTGCTCTGGCGATTTATGTTCACGCGCTTTCGCGGGAAATACCTGCAAACTTTCCGGCTGAACATGATTCTGGTTTTGCTCTCGTTGGTGATGCCGACGCTGTTGATCAGCCATAGCGCGGCCCTGCTGGTCATGAGCGACGGCTTTGTCTTACGCTACCTCGGCGTGATGTTGCTGTTTGCCTTCACGATGGCGATCGTGTATTACGTCAACGAGCGCGACAGCGATTGGGTTTGGCTACTGGTGTACAGTGCCTTCTGGGTCATCTGTCTTTCCTGGATTCTACCCTACGCGGCCCTGACGTTGCGAAACACCGGCTGGCTGACGCGCGCGACGCCTGAGCAGGAAGCCGAGCTTCCGCCCGACTCCCTCGGTACAGGCGTGGGCGGGCTGGCAGCAAACTCGCCCACTTCTTGGTAGCCGATTCGTGTCCTACAATCCAGGTCCGGCTGCATGGCAAATGAGAGGATACCGCTTGCCGAATCCTAAGATACGCGACCGCTCATCTCCCTATGAGGAAAAAGCGTGAGTCCACGTTTGAGACAGATTTTCTTCACGCTGTTTGCTCCGCTGACGGTCCCGGCCTATGTCCTGTTTCTGGCAGGATCCAATTTGTTGGGAGGCGCGTTCTACATCGTCGTGGAGGCCTCCTGGTCGAAGCTGGTTGGCCGCCCCGTTAGCCTCTCGCGCGTCCAAATGGCGCTCCTGGCGCTTCCGGTGCTCCTGCTTGCGCCTTGCGCAGCTGCGATCCACCTGGTGCTCGCTTTCTTCACGGCTCTCGGAAGGTTTCTGGCCGGGCTCGGTCACTGGCAGGTCGGGTTCGAAACGCGCAGTTGGTCGATTCTGGGCGGTACGCTTTGGATGCTCGCAGCCTTGTGGACGAGCATTACGTGCCTGAACGCCGCAGTCGGCATGGGATGGGTCGGCCAGGGCGTTTCTCAAGAAAACAAGCGACTCTACGTTGACCACATTGTGCGCTATCGGGTGTTGGGCGAAATGCCGGAATCCATGCAGGTCCGAAGAAGGGCCATTCTGAAGGAATTGACCGTCCATCAAGACGAGGTTCATCGGGATTGGCAGCTCATCCATGCCGCGATGTCGGACGACGACTTTTTTTTCTCGAAATGGTGGCCGGAAACTCCGCTGGAACGCAGCGTCAAGACGGACTACGCAAAGAAACTTGCCGACGTTCCATGGTATTTTGAGCCGAAGGAGTTCTCCGCCGACGGACTCGATCGCAGCGAGTTGATGTTCGGCCAACTGATCTTCGTATGGATGCTGCTCATCCGCTGGCCCGGGACATTCTTCGTGTTGCGTTCGCGTTTTTTCAGGGCGTCTTGGTTCCTCGCGCGGACGATCGCCGCCGTCGTGTCTGTTTTCTACTTGGCAAGTTGGGTACCCCTGACGGCGAACCTGACGTATCTCTTTCCAGAGGGAAATCCATCAAATTGGTTCATCGTTCTCTCGCCCGCCACCTGGATCGGAAGGGATTACATCGACTTTGTTCGCCCGGAATGGATCATGTTCAATGCCGGACTCTGGATGATCATCATCGGGCTTGTGATCCTGCTATGGTGGCTGGCCTGGCGAGTGAGTCCGTTCCTGGGATGGCCTCGCTACTACGTGGCTTTCCTTGCATCACGACTCTTGCAGCGCAAGCGCATCGCTTTCTTTTCCGTAGGTGCCGTGACGCTATGCGTCGCCATGATGATTATCGTCATCAGCGTCATGGGCGGGTTTGTCGACAGCATTCGCGAGAGGGCCTACGGCCTGTTGGGCGATTTCGTCGTTGACGGGGGTCTGCGGGGTTTTCCCTATTATGAGGAATTTATCGAGGAACTTGGCAAGCTTCGCGACGAAAAGACAGGCGAACTCATCATCGAGCAGGCCACTCCGACCATCATGACCTACGGCGTACTCAAGTTCGCCGATACCAACGAAACCTGGGCTGTCAGCGTCCGCGGCATACGACTGAACGAATACGTCCGCGTGAACGAGTTCGGCAAGGACCTGTTCTACCAGAAACGCTTTGGCGGCACGAAACTGGATGAGCCGATGGGCCAACCTGTATTCGGCATGGGCGAGGATAAGAGAGCGGCGCTCCCGGGCGACATGGACAAGCATTACAAAAAATATCTCGACACACTCGCACCGGAACTGCGCGAGGAGGAGGAGACTCGATATCAGCGCGACAAGGACGGGGCGTTTCGGGGCCCGGGCGTTTTCAAGCCCTCCGACGACGAAGAGTTCAAACCTGGATTTGAAGGCAAACCTTATCACGGCATGATCATCGGACGCGATATTTTCCTTCGGCGACGGCCGTCCGGAGACTATGAACGAGGGGGAAGATATGCGCGCGGCGACCCCTGCTATCTGACCGTGCTTCCATTGACTCGAAGCGGTGATGTGCCGACCGAATCACCTCCGAGACCGACCTTTCGTTACATTGACGATTCGAAGACCGGAATCCATGAAATCGACTCTCGAACCGTGTACGTGGATTTCGATCGACTTCAGGAACTCTTGATGATGGGGCCCCAGGAACGATTGGACGGCACGAAGACCAGCCCGAGGTGCAGCCAGATTCAGATCAAACTGAAGAGTGCGTTTACGGCACCTCAGGATGTCTTGTTCGACAAGAAGCTCCAGGTCATCCAAACTTGGTTACGTCTCCAGGACAACGTGCCGGCCGACGGTGTGGAATCCCAGATGATGCGCAACGTCCATGTCAGCACATGGGAAGAAATGCAACGAAGCTACATCGAGGCGATCGAAAAGGAGAAGTTCCTCGTCGTCATCATGTTCGGCGTGATCAGTATCGTGGCCGTTTTCCTCATTCTGTGCATTTTCTACATGATCGTGCAGGAAAAGACACGCGATGTCGGCATCATCAAGAGCGTGGGCGGCAGCACCGAGGGCGTGGCCGCGGTGTTCTTGGTTTATGGCGGGGCGATCGGTCTGGTCGGGTGTGTGCTTGGTTCGTTGCTCGGCGTAACGTTCGTGGATCACATCAACGATATTCAGAACTGGCTTGCCCGAATTAATCCGGACTGGAGAGTGTGGAGCCCGGAGACCTATTCATTTGAAGAAATCCCGAGCGCGTGGAAATGGAGCGAGGTGCTGTGGATCAGCGTGCTGGCGATTGTGGCCTCCATTGTCGGTGCGGCTTTTCCGGCGATTCGCGCCGGCCGGACTTGGCCGGTGGAGTCGCTACGGTACGAATGATCCACCTCTATCGTTGTTCATCATGAGGTAACAGGCAGTCGAGATGCTTCGAGCCGAGAATCTTCATAAGAGCTATCTCCTTGGCCGATCGGCCTTGCCCGTGCTTCGCGGTGTCAGTCTTACGATCCAGGCCGGCGACTTTGTCGCCATCACCGGCTCCAGCGGTGGTGGCAAGAGCACGTTGTTGCACGTGTTAAGCGGCCTGGACGTGCCGCAGCGTGGCCAGGTTTTCTTCAAAGACGAAGCGCTGTTTGAGCCTGAGGGCACACGACGAATCCCGGTCGGACGGGACAGCAGTTTCGTGCAGGCCGTGGCAGAATCTTCGGCGGACCGGCACGCCCTGCCCCATGACCTGCGACTGTTGGAAAACCGTCGCAACGACCTAAGAAACGCCTCCTTCGGCTTCGTTTTTCAGTTCTATTACCTGCTGCCGGAATTCGACGTGCTCGAGAACGTTCTGCTGCCCCAAATGGTCGGGCAATCCATGGGGGGATGGCTGTCCGGGCGCAGCCGGGCGGCGCGGCGTGCGGTCGAATTGCTGGAGCGCGTCGGTCTTGGGGATCGGCTAAAGCATCGTCCCAACGAGTTGTCCGGGGGCGAGCGGCAGCGCGTGGCCATCGCCAGAGCACTGATTAATGAGCCCGCGATCCTCTTTGCCGATGAGCCCACCGGCAATCTGGACGGCAAGACCGGCCGCGATATCCTCAATTCCTTAAAGAGTTTAAATCAAAACGGGCAAACTCTCGTCATGGTGACGCACGACCGCGAGTTGGCACGCGAGGCCCATCGAGTGGTGCAACTGGTGGATGGTCGCTTACAATGAATTGAAAGATAGCAGGGGGCCAGGGGATCGGAGCATTGTTCGAATCGGGCGTGGTCGCTTCGTCGATCGCACCCTTGATCCGATCCCCTCGGCCCCCTGAGTTACATTTTGCCCTTATTGGCCCATCTGGAGGATTCAGATATGACGGCTCAGGATTATACGCCGGACCCCAATCTCAAAGTATGGCTGGACGGAAAGCTCGTTCCCGTCGCTGACGCCAATATCAATGTCTTCAGCCATGGACTGCTCTACGGTGACGGTGTCTTCGAAGGCATCCGTGTCTACCACAGCCGGATTTTCGAATGCACGGCCCACATGGACCGCTTCGTCGACAGCCTCAAGGCTATCCGGATGGAGATCCCCTGGACGCGGCAACAAATCGTCGACGCGATTGAGCAGACTCGTCAGGCGAACAAGATCGAAAACGGCTATGTCCGTCTTGTGGCGACGCGTGGTGTCGGCACGCTGGGAATTCACCCGTTCCGGACCGCCAGCCCCTCCGTTTTCGTCATCGTGGCCACGATCCAAATGTACGATCCGGAGATGTACGAAAAAGGCATGAGGATCGTCACGGCGTCGACGATACGCAATCATCCCAATGCCATGGCGCCTCGAATCAAGAGCCTGAACTACCTCAACAACATCATGGCGAAACTCGAGGCTGTCGATGCCGGCTGCCTGGAAGCCATGATGCTGAACCATGAAGGGTACATCGCCGAGTGCACAGGCGATAATCTTTTCCTCGTCCGGCTTGGAAAACTCCAGACACCGGCGCCACATTGCGGAATTCTGGAAGGGATCACGCGAAGATTGATCCTCAAGTTTGCAGAACAGCGCGGCATCCCCACCGAGGAAACCACACTCACGCGCCAGGATATGTACTTTGCCGAAGAAGCCTTCATCACAGGCACCGGGGCCGAGGTCTGCCCGGTCACGGAAATCGATCAGCGTCCGATCGGCAATGGCACCCCGGGGCCGATTACGCGGCAACTCATCGCGGACTTCCGCGAGCACACCAAGTCCGGGAAGGAAATGTTCGGACCGTCCTAGTCGTGCGTTTTGGACGAATCCGAACCGTTCTGATCCGCCTCATACCGGTCTCGCCACGAGGCGGCATGGTTGTGAATCCAGTCTCTTGCCGCGTCATCCAGACTGACGCCCTGGCCAAGACGCCGGACCATTTTGCGGTGATGCTTGATGATTTCAGCACGTTGAGAACGCAGCGCTTGAATCTGGCTCGTCCGCCGCGAGGTTTCCCGTGCATTTGATTCTGCAGGTTCAGGCGGTTCGTGGTTGGAATGTGCGAGAGGAGTCTCGGCAGCACAACGGACGGCCATTGTCCTGCATTGGGCGGGTGTGACGTTGGCCAGTTCAGGAATCGTATCGCCGACTGCCATCGTTTGGACTATCGGCAGTCGTTACCGCTCTCTTGCGTTCGATCGCCACTTCGCGTTGCAACTACCGATAACCTTAAGACGGATCGATTTCCCCTCCCTTGGGTTCCGACATGACCGGGCTATCGTACCACACGACGGCCATAAGACGTTGACCGGTTCTCAGGGGTTCATCTAGTTTCGGCGGGCATTCGACCGTCCCGTCGGGATGCTCAACCGCAATCACCTGTGCACCGTAGCGGCGCCGGAAATCCGCATCCCGCAGTGAACGCCCCACCGCATCCATCGGCACCAGCAGCCGCTGGATCATATCGCGCCCCTTGGGAGCGACCCCCATGACCAGATTCTGCAACTGGCCTTCCTGCTCGATCGCCGTGAGCCCGACATGCTCACGGAACATCAGTTTTTGAGTCTCGGCCAGATTTTCGCGGATGGCAGCGAATATTCGCTCACGGTCCAACATCCCCAGCCATCGATGTCCGTGATCGCGCGACACCACCGGCAGTACTTGATGGTTCCCCCGCTTGAATTCGTTCAGCGCCTGATACATGTCAATATCTGGAAAAACCGTCTCAAGCTGCTCCGTCATGATGTCCATCGCGATCACGGCCTCGGCCAATCCCGGCTCCTCCATGATTCTGCGAATGTCCGGAACTGAGATGATGCCCAACAAGAGGCCGTCCTTGGCCACGGCGAAGACCGGCCGAGTCCCCGGCTTGATCCGCTCCACCAATGTCGGCAACGGCGTGTTCGGCGATACGGTGTCCTTCCAGGCCGGCTCCATGATTTGCTCGACCTTCCAGGTTTCCAGCATGTGCACGATCGCATCCCCGGCGTGCGCCGGGGATTCGGCCGAAGTTCGCACCTGTTCCCGGTTTAGTCCCCACCGACGCCCCACAACATACGCACTCATGCAGACCAGCATCAACGGCACGATCAGACCGTAACTGCCCGTCATTTCCGTGACCATCACGATCGACGCCAACGGCGTCCGCATCGTCGCCGCCAACACGCCACCCATTCCGACCGGGATCAGCGATTGTCGGAGCGGCTCCGGAAAAGCCGGATACGCGGCTTCACATGCCGCCCCCAAGAATGCGCCGACCACGCCGCCGATGAATACACTCGGGCCAAGCACACCCCCCGAAGCGCCACTGCCGACCGTAAACGAGGTGGCGATGCATTTCGCCAGAACCACTGCTGCAAAGAACCCGGCCCATCGCCACCAACCGCTCGACGCCATCTGATCGAGACCGTCAAATGCGTTGATGGCTCCTCGAATGAAAGCGTACTGTCCATCCATGACTTGAGGCAGCAGGCAGGCCAGCCCCCCCGTTGCAAGCCCTCCGATGCCCGGCATCAGCCATTTCGGCAACGGTGATTTCAGGACCAGACGATGCTCGACAAAATGTAAACAAACGGAAAAGAAAACGGCCGCCAAACCACATAGGGGTCCTAACAGGGCATATGGGATCAGTTGTTTGGCATCCGAAAAGGCAAGGTCCTTCCCCCCGGGCAACAGAGGCTCCATGCTGCCCAAACCACCTTTCAATGTCATGAACGTCGTATAGCCGATCACCGACGCGACGAACGACGGGACCATCGCATCCGACTCAAACTCCTCTTCCCGGTACAGAAGGCTCGTGGCAAAAATTGCTCCGCCGAGCGGACATTGAAAGATCGCCCCAACCCCGGCGGCGCAGCCCGCCAGAAGAAGAATCCGCCGTTCTTGTGGCGTGAGGCTGAACAAACGCCCAATGGTCGAGCCAAGTCCTGCTCCGATTGCCGCGATGGGGCCTTCGGGGCCGGCCGAACCGCCACAGGAGATCACCCCCACCGCAGCAACGCCCTTGATCGCAGGCGCCTTCAGAGGCAAATCACCCATTCCGCGGTGAAATGCCTCGGTCAGCGCATCGGTGCCATGCCTTCCCATCGTATCGGGACACAGCCACCACACGACAATTCCTGATAGCAACCCGCCGAGCGCCGGCAACAACAAGATGGCCCACGAGAATTTGAAAGTGCCGACTCCGGCGAGATCCAAGCCGGAAAGACTTCCGACCAGCCAATGCGTTCCATAATGCAGCCCGCGTTCGAGCCACGCCGCCGCAAGACCGCCGAACACACCGACCAGAACACCCAATCCAAACAATCGGCTCCAGCGCGCCGCGGGCCGCGGGAGTCGTGCGAGCAGACCTTGCATTTTATGAGTCAGACTCACCATTTTCGTGGTCTCGCGAATCGGCCATCATAGCAAGGATCACTGAAAACACGAGAGAACGAAAGAGAAACGTCAAAACGTCAAAAAGTCAAAACGTCAAAAAAGTCAAAACGTCAAAAAAGACGAGGACTGACGTTTCACGTTTCTCTTCGGTGGGCGGCATGGCCGCCCGTCGTCAAAACATAAGCACCCCTTTTTGGGCTTCTTGACGTTCTTATGTTTTGACTTTTTGACGTTTTGACGTTTTTAAGGTTTCTTCTCGACGTCCATAATCACCACGCTCACGTCGTCCTCTTGGGCCAGACTGCCGGGCGTGTTGTCCAGCCGCTCCCTTAGCTGGCTGATCAGATCGTTCGCAGGTCGACGTAAGAGTTCCACAATGCCGTCTTCAAATATGGGTTGCTGCGGTATCAGCGGACGATGCGAAATCAAGGTGGGTTCAAGACCATCGCTGTAAACAAGGACGCGATGCCCCGGGTCAAGTGAAATCGTTTCATCACTGAACGTCTCGCCGGCGTTGATTCCCAAAAGGCACCCATCACCATGCAATTCACGGATGTCTCCTTCGCCATCGATGAAGAGCGCCGGTGGATGCCCCGCGACGGCATATTTCAATTCAAGCGTTTCCGCATTGATCATGCCGTACCAGCCGGAAATGAACTGCGAGTCGGGCAACCCCTGAGCGATCAACAGATCGTTCAAGTGTCGCAGGACCTCGGAAGGAGGGACGAGTTCGTAGCCGTTTCGCAAGATCCGCTTGGGACGGATCGCGTATTTGATGTACATCGTCAGCAGGCCCGCCGCAACACCGTGTCCCACGGCGTCCGCCAGATAGAAGCCCCAGTGCTTTTCATCGAGGCGGAAGATGTCAAAGATGTCGCCACTGACCCATGAGCAGGGACGAAACATCGTCTCGAATCGAAAAGGCCCCCGATGCGGCAAGGACTTGGGCAGAAAATCACGCTGAAGACGAGAGGCCAGCTGGAGTTCACGGTCAGTCGCCTCATACTGCCGTTGCAGCGTCTTGCTGAGTCGCTGCATGGCTGAAAACTGTCGATCGACTCGACGAATCAGCGATCGCATGTGAGACAAGGCCGTTAGCGCACCTTGTGCCATTTCCACGGACGAGTCCGGGGACAGACAAACCACGCCCATTTTGAAGTCTGAGAAAACCCAGGGACGACGCGTCATAATAAGAACGCCGATTCTGCATTTTTGCAGCCGGTACAACTGCCGGCGCCATAGGTCCGGTGCCGCCGTGCTGTTGTCGATCAATACGAGCGCGTCCAAATCCTTCAGGAACTCCAAGTCGCCGTCGGCCTTCAGGTCAATATGCTCGCAAAGGCACCATTCCATCGATGTAAACAACGCGTCGAGGAATTCGCTCCGACTTTTCCTTCCTCCCAGTACGCCCACACACAGTGCCGCTGGGGTGGATATTGGGTCAGCCGCTTGGGGTGTCCCACTCCGGGGGTTATCAATTAGCGAGGTAGGCGTCATTGCTGACTCGTCAGTCGATTATCGGATTAACACGGGTGTTCAAAGCCGACACCTTTTATCTTCTCGGATGCAAATGACGCACGGTTGAATAAGATCGCCTGATCTGGAAGAATCGGCGTCGTCGAAGTAAGATAGCAGAATACCGGGCCGTATAATGCGCGAAGATGGTCAGCCCTATGCTCACTCGTAGCGACAATGCTTGCCCTATGCGTTTCTCCGTCGGTCCGATCTGCCGACTGCGGAAGATCGGTGCGTCCTGGCTGATATGCATGATATTATTGACGATCGTGCCGTGGAGTCTGTGCGGTTGCAAGGATGATGATGCTTCAAAAACGTCAGCCAAACCAGAGGATGCGAGAGAAGTAGCCCAGGCTCTCCAACAGGCCCGCCGGGAATTGGACGCGACGGTCTGGAAAGAGGAAGTCCTGGCCCAGGAATACGAAGCTCCGTTCATCAAGCTTTGGGATGATCTGCGCGAAGCACGGGACAAATATGCCGTCATCGCGAAATTCCCCTTTGAAGAACTCATCGTTCACAAAGCAACGGCCACGACCAGCCACGATTGGGGAATTCAAGTCACGCGCTATGCCGGAGCCGCTGACACACTTCAACACGGCACGGCCCTCAGTCGATTGGAGGAATATCGAAAACAAGGTTACGAGATCGTCGAAACGGAATGGCATCACGCGGCCTTCGACCTCGACGAGGAGGGCACGGCGAACTCGACGGTTTCGTTTCTGGTCCATGCGACTCACGCTGCGACGTCGCAGCGAATCGTCTTGAAGGGCAAACTTCAGGTTCGGTGGAAAGCCCGCAGCAACGCGACTGACGAACTAAGGCCGAGCACATTGGAATTAACGGATCTCCTCGTTTATCGCAGGGAAGGGCCGCCCGCGTTCCAGGAGGTGATGGCGCTCGGCCCCAATCCCAGAAGCCCGAAACCAAACGAAGTTGAACCCATTCTGGTGTATGACCTGGACCGAGACGGCCGTTGCGACATCATCCTCGCCGGTGCCAATCTCGTTCAACGCAATCAAGGCCGTGGGCGCTTCATCACGGAGCCTTTGTGCCGTGAGGTGGTTTCTCGTGTTGACGCCGCCGTGATTGCGGACTTCACGGGAGACGCGATTCCCGATTTACTCATCGCCGGCGGCAAATCTTTTCTTCACATGTACCAGGGCGATCGTGAAGGACGGTTCTCGTCTCCGCAGGTGGTCGGCGCGGTGACGTCCCGGTTGGTTTCGCCCATTGCCATCACCGCCGGCGACATCGACGGCGACGGCGATCTCGATGCCTGGGTGGCACAATACAAAGTGCCGTATGTCGGCGGGCAGATGCCCACGCCATATTACGATGCAAACGACGGCTTCCCGTCCTACCTTCTGATTAATGACGGGCACGGGAACTTCACCGACGGCACGGTCGCGGCCGGCCTGGACAAAAAGCGCCGGCGCCGCACCTACAGCAGCTCATTTGTCGATCTCGACGACGACGGCGATCTCGATCTGATCGTCGTGAGCGATTTCGCGGGTTTCGATCTTCACTACAACGACGGACGAGGACGATTCACGGATCGGACCGAACTCGTTGTCGGCACGGGTCAGAACAACTTTGGAATGTCGCATACGTTTTCCGATTTCAACCGGGACGGTCTTATGGACTTCCTGGTCGTGGGAATGAGTTCGACCACGGCCCGTCGGCTCGATCAAATGAACCTGGGCCGGGCGGAATTCCAGAAGATCAAATCGATGCGACAAGTGATGGGCTACGGCAATCGCCTGTACCTTGGAAATCGCGAGCAGTACACGTTGGCAAGCTTCAACGACAGCCTGGCCCGAACGGGCTGGTCCTGGGGATGCACCTCTTCGGATTTTGACAACGACGGAGACGTTGACATCTACATCGGGAACGGCCACAGCAGCGGTGAATCCTGCAAGGACTATTGCACACGCTTCTGGACGCACGATATTTATACTGAAAACTCGAAAACCGATAGCGCGCGTGCGATTCTGTTCAAAAACTCTCTGCTGCCCGTCAACAGCGGGCGGGAGTCGTGGAACGGCTATGAACATAACGCACTGTTCATGAACGAGAAGGGACAAGATTTCATCAATGTGGGTTTTCTCGCCGGTGTTTCGTTTGAGTATGACTCGCGCGCCGTGGTCGGTGTCGACCTCGACAACGACGGAAGCACGGACCTGGTGACCGTCGAGCGTTCCGTCCGGCCGAAACAGCGGGACACACTTCACGTCTATCGCAATCAGTGGTCGTCATCCAACCATTGGATCGGAGTCCGTGTGGACCAGTCGGCACCTGATTACAATCCTGTTGGCGCAACGGTCACAGTTCGCACGGCATCACACACCATGACGGAGCATCTGATGACCGGGGACTCGTATCGTACGCAACATCCGAACGTCAAACTATTCGGCCTGGGAAAAAGCGACCGCGTTGAGAAAATCGAACTGCGATGGCCGAACGGCAAAGTGACGCGCATTCTGAACCCAGCCGTCGATCGATATCACACGATCGGGTTGCCTCAACAGGCCCTCGCGCCGACGCGAGATTGAGGACAGATCAGCGGACATTTCACTTGACGCGGTAGTCCGAACAGGGCGTCAGACGCCGTTCTTTCGCTTCGCGAAGGGTGGTTTTCACGATACCGGATAAATGTGCGACGTGTGAACACTTCGGCCCATGGTAATGGCGGGCATGTCTCCCCGTGACGACCTCTTCGTTATCTGATGCTCCTTCTTTTTTTTCCCAGATTCCACGCCCTGCCCGCCAGGCTTCCTCTTCGCGTCGACCATAGTCGGCTCGTCGATCAAAGTTCACGCGACGATCCAGCCAGGCATACCCTTGAAAAATCAACTCACTCCCAAGATCCCTGCCGTTCGGCTCCGGAGTCACATAAACCTGCAAACGACCCAAATCGTCGTGAAGCAACGTTTGGCAGGGCGAGGTATCGTGGGAAACCCGCACGGTCCGCCCACGAGTCTGCTCCGTGATGAAACGAACGAGGTCCTTGGCATTTGGCTGCCTTCGACCCGGACAGCTTACACCCAACAACACAGCCTTCTCGCCGTTGTCGAGAACAAGGGTGCCGCCGATCAACACGTCAGTCACTCGAGCAAATTCGGGAAACACCGTCCGCCGCCCTTCGTCTTCGAGAGGCCTTTTCGGCTGAGGCCGAAGCTTGCCCTTGCGCGTCGGCTTCTCGTCTTCGGATTCCCCCGCTTCCTGGGCTTTTTCCTCGAGTTTCGCGCAGCGTCTGCACAAACGGCGGCCAGATCGTTCAGCTTCCTCCGCTGAAGTGAAGCTGATCCTGTTTCCGGCTCCGATTCTCTTGGCGGCACTGCATTGCCTCGAATGCGTGTGATAGACCTTGCTTCGCTTTGCGCCGATGACTTCCTCACCCTGCACGGTGAATGCTGCGCAGGTGACGAGAAGTGGCAGCAGCAGCAATACCCGAATCAACCCGGAGAGAGGTTTCATGACGTCCTCCTTCGGTGCCCTGATGATCGTTTGCTTGCTTTTTATTTAGACGTGGCCCTATTCTCAAGCAAATCGGCCTGCTTGTCGACCGCCGCCTTAAACGGACATCCTCGGAGCCGCTTCGGACTGCACAGACCCGATTCGCAGACTAGTCATCGGCCTTGCGGAAGACCGCAACGACGTCTTCGACAGGCACGACGAACAATTGGTTGTCACCCTCGAAATCAACCGGAATGGCGCGTTTGGGGTTGAACAGAACCTTGTCGTATTGCTTCAAGGGGAAATCGTCGTCATTCTCCACGAGTGCCGACACCGCAACGATTCGCCCCGTGATGGTCGGAATTTCGATGTTGTCCGGCAACTGGATGCCGCCGCGTGTCTGCTTCTTATCCGCATCTTTGCGGATAAGAACACGCTTGCCCAAAGGCTCAACAACTTCCAGCTTCATACGACGCGTTTTCGGGTTGCTGTCCGCCATCAGAAAATCCTGCATATCTCTCCGGTTCTACATCGTAGCGCCACCTACATTGTAGTGACTCCGGGCTAACGCTGGCAACATAGGCCATACGGCGCGTTTTCGAATGAAATGCATGCCGGACCACCGCTGTCGAGCACCACGAGTCGGACGAACCGCCCGTGGCATTCAGATTCATCATGGCAGTTGATCGGAAGTCTCGGACTTAGTCTCGGGGTTTCATTCGAAGCATCTTGTAGGTCTTGCCGGAATGGGTCAGAGTCATCTCATCACCATCGACATTAACGATGTATGCCCGAGTGTGACCCTCAATGTCCAGTTCGAGCATTCCGTCGTCGACCTCGTAATGCCCCGGCGTTGCCCGCGATTTGTCGCCGTATTGAGCCGTCGCCAGGAAAGTGCCGTCGTGACAGAACGTCGCATTCGCGATCGGATTGTCATCGACGCCCCCGGTATGGTCCGCTCGCCATGTGCCAGTGACGGGAGAATGGCAACCGCTCGCCATCGCCAGGAATGCAATGTACGGCAAAAACTTCAAAGTACGCATGAAAAAGGCCTCCACGTGAACGAAACAGAAAAACACAGCCGACAAACGGTGCCGACAAGAGCGAATTGTGTGAACACGCACGATGGTGTCAAGTCATGACCACACAAGAATGTGCCAAAAGCTTAATCCGTAGAAGGCCGCAGACTTATTTTCCCTTGGTTCGCGTCCTCTTGAGCCTGTGTTTTCTTGCCAAGCAGTAGTCCCGTTCTTTGAGTCACACCGGAAACGGCCTTCTGTGATACGTTGAACAAGAAACCGGGCTGTAGGAACGCAGCCAGCACCAGCATTGCACAGAGCCCCAGGGACCACCTTAACGCGCGGCATTCCGACGAAGTCATTCCGGCGGCAGGCTTCCGGAGGTAACAGGTGGCCAGAATTCGCAGGTAGTACGCGGCTCCCACGGCTGCATTCAAAACCCCGACCACAACAAGCACGATCATGCCCGTGCCATGTGCCGCTGACAGATTCCCGCCACCGCCGCTGACTGACAGAGCGGCGCTGAAGATATAAAACTTCCCAAAGAGCCCGCCGGTCAACGGAAATCCCATTAGGCCGAGGACGCAAATCGCCAAGGCAAGGCCGGCCCATGGATGTCGTCGGGCCGCACCAGCCAGATCGTCCAGCATTTCAGCCGATTCATCCTGATCGTCCAGCCCCGGCTTGCGGAAAAACGAAAGGGCGGCGAATGCACCCAGGTTCATCACGCCGTAAACGGTCATGTAGAACAAGATCGCCGTCAAACCGACGGAACCCGCCGTCAAGGCCACAAGCATGTAGCCCGAGTGGGCCACGCTCGAATACGCCAGCATCCGCTTCACGTTATGTTGCATCAACGCCAGCGTGTTGCCGACGGTCATTGTCACGGCAGCCAGCGTCCACATGAGCCAAAACACGGCGTTTCCAAACTGCCAGTTGCACAGTGCAAATATCTGAATCAACGCCACGAAACCGGCAAATTTCGGAACGAAACCAAGCATGCCGCTCACCGGAGAAGCGGCGCCTTGATAGACGTCCGCCACATAGAAATGCAGCGGCACGGCGGCGATCTTGAACGCGAGGCCGCCCAGCGTAAGCAGCAAGCCGATGAGCACGAGCGGGTCGCGCAGGGCATCGGCCGCTGACAGAACCTCCAAAATCGAGGCTTTGCCGGACAACGGCGCGGCATACATCGTCATCGTGCCGGCCGCGCCATAGAGAAAGCTGAAACCGTAGAGCATCATCGCTGCGGCGAATGCGCCGAGGAAAAAGTATTTCCCGGTGGCCTCCTGGGCCCGAATGTCCCGGCGAGACAGCCCGATCAGGATGTACGTCGGAACGCTGACCAACTCCAATGCCAGGAACAGCAGGATTAGGTTATTGGCGATCGAGACCAGCGAAATGCCGCTCAGCGAAAACAGAATCAGCGCAAAGAACTCGCCGCGCTCCTCATCCTCCGGAACATGCCGATTGACCAGGAGAATCAACGCACCGACGGCCAACGTCACAAGACGAACATAAAAAACCAACGGGCTGTGGTTGAGAGCGGGGACGATCAGCGGATTCGCACCCGCATACTGCTCCGCAAGTCGATAAGCCGCAAAGGCCGCTCCCGCGACATACACAAGGCCCAGCCACATGGAAACATGGCCCAGCGTGCGAGACAATCCCAACAAAAGAATGATCGAAGCCCCGACAACCAGGATCAGTTCCGGGGCCAGCAATTCCAGCATAAGACTCGGGTTCGACATCATTCATCTCCCCCGTTGGCAGACGCCAGATGTGAGGGCAGGCGGCTCGGTTGACCGGTCGGCCGAATCGGCTCCTTCAAATCATAAACCGGCGGCCTACTCAAACGCTCCCCGGGCCGGTCGGTGATGGCCGCGCGACGGCTATCCAAGCCACCCGTCGTTTCCGGATCATCAGCTTCGGCGACGGTTTCCCAGACAACATGATTCAGCCCACGAGCCAGGTCCGGCTCCATCACTTGCATCACCGGCTTGGGATATACGCCGAGAAACAAACAGCACAGGGCGATCGGGGCGAGGATACCAATCTCCCGCTTTGTCAAATCCTGCGTCAGTCCGGCCGAACCATCAAACCCATGGGCCGGCTCTTTGACGGGTCCGAACAACACCCGGCGAACCATGTGCAGCATGTAGATTGCACCTAACAAAATGCCACTGGCCGCGGGAACGGCATACCAGATACCGAGCGGACCGGGTTTGCTGTTTATCTCCGTCGCCGAAATAAAGGTGCCAAGTAAGACCAGAAACTCGCTCACGAACCCGTTCAGCCCCGGCAGGCCGATGCTCGACATCGTGAACACGATCAGGAAGAAAGCCATGATCGGCATCTTTCGGGCAAGCCCGCCGATCTCGGACATCTCGCGTGTGTGATAGCGTTCGTAAATCATCCCCACGATGAGAAACAGCGCCCCTGTGCTTAAGCCATGGTTAATCATGTAGAGTAGCGAACCGGTCAGACCGGCCATCTTCAAACAGAACATGCCCAGAAGGCAAAAGCCCAGATGAGACACGGACGAATAGGCGACGAGTTTCTTCACATCGCTCTGAACCCAGGCCGCCACGGCCCCGTAGATGATGCCGATCACGGCGAGCATGCCGATGGCCGGCGCCAGTTCGATCGTTGCCCCCGGCAACATGGGAAGGCTCAAGCGCAGGAAACCGTAGGTCCCGAGCTTGAGAAGGATCGCTGCGAGAATCACTGAACCGGCCGTCGGTGCTTCAACGTGGGCCAAAGGCAACCACGTGTGGAACGGGAAAAGCGGCACCTTGATGGCAAAACCGGCGAAAAAGGCGACGAAAAGCCACCATTGTTCGGTTGATGAAAGTGCGCCCGCACTGGCAAGCCCGTACAACTCATCCAGGTCAAACGTGAAAACATGGCCCGTGGCGCCGCAAATCGATGCCTTCCAGCCCAGATAAATGACCCCCGCGAAGGTCAGCAAGCTGCCCGTGAGGGTGTAGATGAAGAACATGTTGGCGGCCTTCTGCCTTTGTGAACCGCCCCAGATGCCGATGAGAAAATAAAGCGGAATGAGCGTGAACTCAAAGAAGATATAGAACAGCAAAAGGTCCCGTGCGCAGAAGACACCGAGCATCGCCCCGAGCAACAAAAGCATCAGCGCGTAATATTCGCGATGCCGAGTCTGGATGCCTGTAAAGCTGCCCCAAATGGCCAGCGGTGTCAGAAACGCAGTCAAGACGACAAGGGGCAGACTGATTCCGTCAACACCAAGCTTGTATTGAACTTTTACGGCCCTGGCTCCGGTATCATCGTCGCCACCGACCCAGTTCATTTTTTCCACTAGACAGTAATCACTTTTCGAAGTGTTTTGCGCTCGCTCTTGAACGAACAGAACCGAGGCCATCACCGCCAAAAGGAGCGTGAGCAAAGAAACGCCAAGCGCCCAGCGACGGACGAGCACGGCGTCCCAGGATGCAAACACAAAGAGAATCGCCGCACCGACGACCGGAAGGAAAATGACGAGTGACAAAATGTGATCAGACAACCACGACATCAACAGGTCTCTAATTAAGACCGGCTTCACAGAAGCCGGCTCGCTCAAACTCACGCATTCGTCAGCACCCACCAAACGATCACGAGCAGGCCGATCAGCATGCCCAGGGCATAGCCCTGAAGCGCTCCTTGCTGCTGCCAACCCTTCAAACCGAAACCAATCGCCTTGGGGACTCCGGCGACGATCCATAAGATCCCGTTGATCACAAAACGATCAACTCCGTGACAGAAGTCACCAAACCGTCGAAGCGGGCGAACGAGCGCCAACTCATACAACTCGTCCACATAATACTTATTGTAAAACAACCGATAGATGGAACCCGACGCGAGCGCGATCGCCATGGGAATCGTGGGTCGGCGTCGATAGAAGAACCAGGCCGTATAGATTCCGAAAGCAGCCAAACCGGCAGACAGCCACATCAACCAATGCGATCCGTGGGCCTCGGCCTCGTGAGCCACCGGTGCCGCGACAGCTTCCGCAAACACCGGCGCGAGAAACTCATGGAACGCTCCCTCGGGCTCAAATAACCAGAGGAATCCGCTGGTTTCGAACAGCGTCACGCCGACATAACCGGCGAAAACGGCGCCGACGGCCAGCACCATCAGCGGCACCGTCATCCATCTGCCCGACTCATGTGCGTGCTCCACACCCTTCGGCAATCGCTCCTCGCCGTGGAAAGCGACGAAGATCATGCGAAAGGTATAGAACGCCGTCAGCAGGGCGGTCAACAAACCGATCCAGCCCAACCACCACATCGGGCCTGCCAGAGCTGCGTGTATGATTTCATCCTTGCTCCAAAAAGCGGACAGCAATGGGAATCCCGCCAGGGCCAGACCGGCGATCAAGAAAGTCCAGTACGTGATCGGCATGCCGCGCTTGAGTCCGCTGAAACGGCGGATATCGATTTCCCCCGCCATGGCGTGCATGACGCTGCCGGCTCCGAGGAACAGACACGCCTTGAAAAACGCGTGCGTGTAAAGATGGAAGATCGCCGAGTCAAACGCGCCGACGCCCAAGCCGAGGAACATGTAGCCTAGCTGGCTCAGCGTCGAATAAGCCAGGATGCGTTTCATGTCGAACTGGGTCAGCGCAATCGTCGCGGCGAACAACGCCGTGGCCGCTCCGATGCTGCCCACGATCCACATCGCCACAGGCGACGCAGCAAAGATGACGCAGCAGCGCGCGACCATATAGACCCCCGCAGTCACCATGGTCGCGGCATGAATGAGTGCACTGACCGGCGTCGGCCCTTCCATGGCATCCGGCAACCAGACGTGTAGCGGCAATTGGGCGCTCTTACCCATCGCACCGCAAAAGAGCAACAACGCAATCGTTGTGATGCGACCGGTCGACAGCACTTCGCCGGTTGCGTCGGCGCCTGCTTCGACCATACTGAACACTGCGGCGTAATCCAGCGTGCCGAACGTAAGATAGATCAGGAAAATGCCGAGGCCGAAGCCGAAGTCACCGATACGGTTGACGAGGAAGGCCTTCTTCGCGGCAGCGGCGGCGGAGGGTTTTTCGTAATAGAAACCGATCAGCAAATAGCTGGAAAGCCCGACCAATTCCCAACCGAGGTAGAGCAGCAAGAAATTCCCGGCCAACACCAACATGCACATCGAAAAGACGAACAGACCGAGGAAAGCGAAGAATCGTTCGTAGCCTCGCTCGGCATGGCCGTGGTGATCGCGCATATACCCGACGGAGTAGACCACGACCATCAAAGACACGGAAAGAACCGTGAACAGCATGACGCAGGTCAAGGGATCGGTGCGAACACTGACGTTTAGCCACGAACCCTCGCCGGCATCAATCCACTCGTAAAGGACGATTGACGCCGCTGACAGATCGACATCCGCGGCGTCCTGCCGAACTTGCTGAAAGAGAAGCAATGCGAAGACGAGTGAAAGGCCGACACCGATCAAGACCAGCCAGTGCGAACGATCTTTCAACCATCGCAGACCGATCAATCCCACCAGCGCCGCGCCGATCAGCGGCAACAGCGGGATCCAAATCGCTAATGTCTTCAGCTCCATCTGTCTTCCAACTCGAGCGTTTTTCTTCTGCCTAAGACCCGAGGCTTCCGTCTTGGGCTAAGGAAAGAAATTGCGAACGCGCCAACTAGCCGCGCATTTGGCGCCAGCTTTCGGCGTCCAATGTTCCGCGCCGCCGATACATCATCACGACAATCGCCAGTCCCAGACCCGCCTCCACCGCAGCGATGACGAGCACAAAAATGCCAAGAACCTGTCCTTCCAGATTTCCATGCATCATTCCCATGCCGACGAGATTGACGAGCACGCCCTGAAACATGATTTCCGTACACAGAAACATGACAATCATGTTCCGGCGCGTCAGGAAACCGGTCGCCCCCAGGCCGAACAGGATTGCGCCGATGATCATCAATGACGTCGGGTGTGCCATCTATTAACCTAACTCGTCCGTATTCCGTATCCGCCAAACGGCAAACCGGATGGCGATCAACCTCTTATCGTCATCAACTAAAACGGGTCGACCGTCTTACCAACTTCACCCCTCGGGGGTGATTCCACCGCATCACTTGCGTGCGGGATTCGTTTCTTCGCCACGGCAATCGCACCGATCATGGCGACCATCAGCAATACCCCCGCCAACTCGACGCTGATGGCAAACTCCGTCATGAGCATCTTGCCTAGTTCGAGGGTGTTCTTCTCCGTCATGGCTGCCGCGCTCACTTCGTCCCAGTCTGACCAGTCCCGCTTGACGATAATCGCCGCGACGGTGGCCATCAGGATGAAGCCCGCCAAGACAGCCCACACCGGTTCGCGCGCGCTACGGTCATAGTCAAGGACCGAAGCGAACCGACTTTCGGTCGCCTCGGTGGATTGCTGCGAGAGCATAATAACGAAAACGTAGGTCACCAGGATCGCCCCGGCATAGACGATCACCAGGGCGACACCGAGAAACTCAGCCCCCACATAAATGATCAGCGCGGCGGTGCTGAGCACGACGAGAATAAAGTACAACGCGGAATAGACCGGGCGGGGATGCGTCACGACGCGGACGGCGCCGCCGACACCCAGAAGTGCCAGGATGGAAAAGACAAAACGATTGGCGGACTCGCCTAACAACCGATCGAACAGCAGAACCAGGCCACCCAGCGTGACAGCCAGCAGCAAGACAAAGAGCCCGCGCCGTTCCGGCCGCCCTTCCTTCGGCAAGCCGAAATAGACACACAGGGCGCCGAAGCCCCCTACGCCGTAGGCCCAATAAACCAACTGTTGGCTTAACATCCCAACTCCAAAAGTCCCGTCGTCAGTATCCCGTGATCATCGGGTTTTTTCGCGGCTTTTCATCCTTCGTCCGATCGTAAACCATCAGCAGTTTTTCCTTGTCGAAGATCATCTCGTCGCGCGACGAGCCCACCAGGTGATACTCCGGTGTCAGTTCGATGGCATCCACGGGACAGGCCTCTTCGCACATTCCACAGTAGATGCACCGCAGCTCGTCAATGTCGAACTTGATCGGATATTTCTCTCGATCGGGCCACGGCGATTCCACGCCTTCGATATGAATGCAATGGGCCGGACAGGCCGTCTCGCACATAAAACACGCCACGCAGGCCACGCGACCCTGATCGTCCCGATTCAATCGATGAACACCGCGATAGATTTCCTTTCGCAACTGGCGCTTCTGCTCGGGATACTGCACGACCTTCTCTTTGCGGAGTCGCATCTTGAACATATGCCGAAGCGTCGTTTTCATGCCGCCGAAGACCTGCGGCAGATACAAACGCTCCGACATCGTCAATTCGGGCTGATCGACATAGACGACATCCGTTTCCGTCCAAGCTCGACCCGCTGCTGATTGTGTCGTCTCATTAACCACGCTGCACCAAGGCCTCTCGCATTCGGACGATCCGCTCTTTCTTGATCAGGCTTCGCTGCCGGCCCGTGATCGGTTTCTGAACCACGACTCCGATCAAGGCCACGACGGCAAGAATCGTCACGTTCCCGACGATCGAAACCCACTGGGGCAGATCCTTATACAGAATCCAGACTTGAAGTAGAACAAGTGCTCCGCCGATCGGAACCAGCGACTTCCAGGCCAATTGCATCAACTGATCAAACCGAAACCTCGGCAACGTCCACCGAACGACCATGTAGGCCATGATGAACAGGAGAATCTTGAACGAGAACACGCCGCCGCGAAGCAGCATTGCCAGCACAGAGTCCGACGTGTTCAACCAGGTCCAGCCCGGCACGCAATAACCGCCGAAAAAGATCGCGATCATGAATGCACTGGACGTGATCATGTGTGCGTATTCGCCGAGGAAAAAAAGCGCCCATTTCATCCCGCTGTATTCGGTATGGAAACCGCCGATGAGTTCCTGCTCACATTCAGCCAGATCGAAAGGCGCCCGATTCGCCTCGGCCAGGGCCGTGATGAACAGAATGACGGCGGCCAACGGATGATAGAACAGCGTCCAAGCAAACCCGTTCAGCCCGAACAGCGCCGCCATCGGCGCGGCCGAATCCACGCCCAGTTGAGCCGTCACCATCTCTTCCAAACGGAGCGACCGCGTTGTCAGAATCCCCACGAGGACCATCATCGCAAGGGGAATCTCATAAGACAGCATCTGGGCCGCCGCCCGAATCCCGCCGTAGAAAGCGTATTTGTTGTTGCTCGCCCATCCTCCTAAAACGACGCCGTAAACACCCAAGGAAGCCACCGCGAGGATGTAAAGCAAGCCGATATCAATCGTCGCCACCTGGCAATACAAAGGTGCCGCGTCCTCCGCCATCCAAGGCCAGCGAAACGCGCCCCCCCAGGGAATCACCGCGAAACCGATTAAGGCCACGACGAAACTGATAAACGGCGCGAGAATAAACAATGTCTTTTCAATGTGCCCGGGAACGATGTCCTCTTTGAAAAGGAGCTTGACGCCGTCGGCGAGCGGTTGAAGCAGGCCTTTTGGCCCCACACGGTTCGGACCGTAGCGATCTTGTATCCAGGCGGAGACCTTCCGTTCGAGCAGGATGCAATAAGCGACGGCCGTCATGATTCCGCCGAAAATCGCCAGCGAGAGAATGATGCTGAACCAGAACTGATCGGCAAGTGTGTCCTTGATGAAGTCCATTCTGAATCGTGTTCAATCTTCCTCAATGCGCATGTTTCGGCAACGACGGCGGAACATGCAACTTGCCGAATTCCGGCATGACCTCGGCCATCATCGCCCGCACGCGCGACGCATTGTACAATCCTGACTCACCCGAAAGTGCAAACAGGTAATTACCATCCCGCTGACAACCCTCCAGCGGCGCAATCGCCGCCTCGAACGGCTGTATCTTACCTTCGTGATTGACAAAACAACCGGACCGTTCGGCCCAACTGCAACTCGGGATCACCACTTCCGCCGCTTCCGTCAACGGACTTGAAAACAGATCCTGAGCAAAGACCATTTTGACCTTGGCCAGCGAGGACGCAAACTCCTTCGTCACCCACTCGCCCGGATAACCGCCGACAACCCAGGCCGCCGCGAACTCACTCTGGCCGGCCTTCTTGACAAAATCCTCGAATGAAACCGAGGGGCCGCCCGCATTCTTAAGAATCATTTCGATTCCACGCCGGTTCGGGCACTTTTCAGAGCGAATGGTGAACTTTGCCGAATCGCCGTTGTTTTGCGGAAACAACTTATCTTCCCCTTCGGTCGGCACGGGCCCCATCACCAGCGTCGCCTTGGGGGCGATCTCCCGAATGAATCGCGCCAGAAGCCAGGCCTCTTCGCAAGCCATAAACGGCGACAACACCCCGGCGACTTTCTCCTCGCCGTCATCTTTGACCACAGTGCCAAACCGGATTCGCGCGATCTCATCCAGCGCACTCCAGTCGGGGTACTCGATCTCCGCCCCGCGTCGTACGACCAGTCGATCCAATCGGCGCTCATCATGAATGTACTTCCAGCCAAATCGGCCTTCGTCGCACATCCACCAATCGTTCACGCCGGGATTGAACCGAGGCTTAAGCCGCCAAACCTGATCGCGGTTGTGGTCCACATGAATCGCGCAACCCGTCGAGCACCCCGGACAAACGCTGTCGGAACTCTTGAGAAACCAGACCCGCTGGTCCATCAAAAAATCCTTGTCCAACAACGCCCCGACGGGACAGATATCGACCACGTTGCCTTGCAATTCGTTCTCTAAAGGAACACCGGGAAAAACGTCGATCTCGGATTTGCTGCCGCGATTGACAATGCCGAGCTCACCGGTGCCTGCGATCTCATCACAAAACCGTACGCACCGGGAACACATGACGCACCGATCCTGATAAAGAAGCGTCTTGCTCCCGACGTCTTTCTTGGGATTGACATTCTTGGCCTCGACCATCTGACTGGTCGCTTCGCCGAACTTCCGGCTGTAGTCCTGAAGCCAACACTCGCCCGCCTGATCGCAGACCGGGCAATCCAGCGGATGGTTGAGCAGGTAATATTCCATGCAGTCACGCCGGTTATCGCGAACTCGATCAGAATTGAACCGGACTTCCATCCCGTCCTTGACCGGCGTCTGGCAACTGGGCAGCAACTTCGGAGACCAATCCATCTCCTTCGTCTTGGGATGGGGCATCTTCATTTCCATCAGACAGAGCCGACAGGAAGCGACCACGTCCAGACCCGGATGATAGCAGTAGTGCGGGATATCCCAGCCGGCCTCCAGCGCTGCATAGAGGACGGGAATCCGTTCCCTGCATTCGATTTCACGGCCGTCAACGATGATTTTCGCCAATCCGTTACTCCACCGACGGTCCTACTCGACCCAAGAGTCCTCTGAGTTCGTGAAAAATATCACATACTCGGATGGTATTCTAAATGGCCTAACACTAAAAAGCGAATCCAAAAGCAGATAAATGCGTAGGTTTACTCGGGTTGCCCCACCAGCGATTCCGGACGGCGCCCCAGAACCGGCAACTCGTACACCGCCGGATTCAATCGCTTCAACACGGTCTTCGTGTAGCCTGGATCCTGGCGGCGAATGTGATCTTCGAACTCGCCACGGAACTTTTGCACGATCGTCCGGATCGGAAATGCAGCCCCGTCCGGAAGCCCGCAGATGCTCAGGCCAGGCATCATCCCCATGTTGTTTGTAATGTTCTCGATCAAGTCGAGGTCTGAAATACGCCCCGCACCCAGGGCAATTCGCAGCGCGATCTTGTACATCCAGTTCGTGCCCTCGCGACATTGCGTGCACTGGCCGCAGCTTTCGGACGAATAGAATCGGGCAATATTCGCCAGGACCTGGCGGATATCCGCATCATCCGGAATAACGATCGCCCCGGCCGTCCCCAACCCCAACAGGCCATAGTTCCGCACGTCGTCAAAATCGAGCTTGCAATCCAGCTCCGCCTCAGTGAGCACGCCGACGCTGAGGCCGCCGGGGATACATCCTTTGACCTTCCTGCCGTCGAGCATGCCCTGGCCGAAGTCATCACCGAAGATCAAATCCCGACATGTGATCCCCAACGGGGCCTCGAAACATGAGGGCCGCTTCACGGGTCCGCTGATCGTGTACAGCTTCGGCCCCGTCGAGTTCTCCGTGCCGATCGACTTGAACCAATCCACGCCTCTTTCAAAGATGTGCGGCAGGCAGCAAAGTGTCTCCACATTGTTCACCACCGTCGGCTTCTGAAACACGCCCTCGATCGCCGGAAACGGCGGTTTAATCCGCGGCCAGCCGCGCTTGCCCTCCAGGCTTTCAATCAAGCCCGTCTCTTCACCACACACGTAGGCGCCGGCTCCGCGATGAATGTAACACTCCATGGAGAGGTCGGTGCCGAAGATCTTCTTTCCAAACAGTCCCGCTTTGTAGGCCTCGTCGAGCGCGGTCTGCATAATGTGGAACTGCTCGTGAAATTCGACCCGCATATAAATATAAGCGACGGTGGTCTTCGTCGCAAAGCCGGCAATGAGAATCCCCTCTAGAAGCTGGTGAGGATCATTCTCCATGAGCACGCGGTTGCAATACGTGCCCGGCTCCGATTCGTCGGCATTGATGCAGAAATAGGTCACTTTTCGTTCCGGCGGAAGAAACGACCACTTCATGCCCGCTGGAAATCCCGCCCCGCCCCGCCCGCGTAATCCGCTCGCTTTGACGGACTCGATCACGGTATCCGGGGTCATCTCCTTGATCACTTTCTCCGCGGCAGCGTACCCGCCGCGCGAACGGTACACCTTCAGCGTCCTGCTTCCCTCGACGCCAAGGTTCTTCAATAAGACAGGCTCAAACTTTGCCATGACTCACCTGCGACAAAACCACCGCTTGACTGATTCGATCACGTATCACCGGTTGATCCGGTACGATCGTCTGAAAATACAACAGACTCCAGGCCGCAAATCCCAAGGACAACCAGGTTCGCCAGCCGCCACGAGTAAAGGGCGCCACCACCACCAGCCACAGCGGGAGAAAATCCAACGCAAAACGGTTGTAACCGTGCTCCATGAAGCCGGGGCTGTGATAGCATAAGAGACCGACCATCACAGGCAAAGTCCCTAACATGAGAATCCGGCAGTTCCGATCACGCCACCATCGACCGGCGGCGATCAGCACCCAAAACGCCAAAGGCGTCGTAATCCAGAGGCTCGTGCCATTCTGGTTATTGTCGCTGATCTTCACTTCGATCAATGAACTGTTTTTCAAATCGATCTCCGGCGGGGCAATGTGCATGTAATACGCATTGCCGTGATTGTTCGCGTAGGCATCTTCCACGCCCAAGATGAACTTATGAGAGAACATTCCATAAGTCAGACAGCGTGCACCCATGTAGCCCTTCTCTCGCCCTTTGTAAATATGCCGATACCCGAAATCCAGGGGATTGCCGAATTTCAAATAATTCAGCGTCAACAAAGGAGCCGCGACGACCGCCAAGCCGACGCCACAAAACACGAATCGCCGGAATCCGCCGCCGCGCCAGGCCAACCACAGCAAGACCAGGCCGTACAGGAAGGTGATCTGCCGCGTGTAGGTCGAGATCAGAATACCGATCAGCCCGGGCCAGATTCGCTGTTTTCCAAGCACGTCCGCCGCCAGAATCAGCAATCCGACTTGCGAAATCACATGGTTGATCTGCCCCAGGTATCCCGTCTGACACTCATGAAGATTCGGCAAGACCGCCGATCCTCCCATCCATGCCAGCGTGAGAACCGCCGCCCACAGAGAATCGCCGGTGCGCCTTCGAAACACAATGAATCCTGCGATCGGCAAGGGCCAGAACACAAGCAGAACAAACGGCGTTTGCAGCCAGATATCAATGCGGCCGTCCGGCATAATGCGCTCATGCACGGGCGAGAGCATGAACGTCAGAATGCTCATCATCGGCGGAAAAACGTTGTAATACTTCCCGTTCTCCTCAAGAAACGCCGAATCATGCAGACGATGTTTCACATGGCTCGGATTATCGACGATCTCAGGGTAATCCCAATTAAGTCTGCCATTGACAACCGGCGGTAAATCCAACCGCCCTTTTTTCCAAGCCGCACCCTCAGCAACCGCCGCATTGCTATCCGCCTCCACTTGCCATTGTGATAACCGAATCTTCGGACCCATCACCAGCTGAATCGCCGCCATCATGAGGAGGAAACTGCCGAAGATTTGCCAGCGAGATTCCTTCGAACGTTCGCCCCCCGACGATGCGCCACCTTTGCGCGGCGCATCGGAATCGGAAGAATAGGCCACGATCGGCCTGACTTCCGACTCGGTCACCGTTTTTCGGGGCTGGATTTCACTCATCGCGTCATGCACCCGGTGTCCCACCCGCGGTCGTCGTCGGGCTTACTCCACCTCTGACTTCGCTTTTGGCAAGACTCTCATCTTCATCATCATACGGATGACTTCATCCGCAATGATGTCGGATCCTCTCGCCGTCGGATGTATACTATCCATCAATAAGGCATCCGGGCTACACCCGGAACTCGTCATCTCGGCCTCGAAAGCACGCGTGAGATCAAGATAGGGCATGCCGCGCTCCAGACTCCAACGCCGCAACAACTTCTCCGGTTGGCGGTAGACGGCATCCGATCCAAGTTGTTCAGCAAGCGGGCAATACATCAGAATCCATGACAGGCCCTTTTCCTCACAGAGCGCATTGAGCGCTTCAAGGTGTCTGATTGACAGTCGCCAGGCGGCGGCGACGGACTCTGGCGGAGGTTCTCGAAACAGGTCGGCCTCAGAACGTAATTGCGGATCGGGCCCGCCGAAGGGGTCTCTGGTCGCCCAGACTAATTGATCCCGAGTGGCTTTGTCTCTTTGCTGCACATAAGTGCTTTGGATCGCACGTACGATCCCACTCCAGTGGGAGGAATTCGGAAAACTGAACCTGATCGGATTGCCGACAATGCTTGCTTCCTCCAGGTAAATCAGATCGACCATGTCGTTCATGCAGTAATTCAGAACCACGAAATCCGGTTCGACCCTGACGCCTTCGTCTTTGAAGAGGTCAAGCGATTGCCATGTGGTGTAGCCGCCTACGCCTCCGTTCATCAACGTAATATTCAAGTCCGGCCGGCGATCACGGAGCTTTTTCGCCGTCCTTGCAATAAACGTGTCCTCCCACGTCAGACTAAACCCGAACGTCACGGAGTCGCCAAGAAAAAGAACTCGAATCTCATCGGAAGCCTTCTTTCGAGGAACTTCAGGGCCCCGAAAACCGACGCTGTTGATATTGACGATCACGCCAGAGTTCGAGCCCACCATGCCCGTGCGATGACTCCAGCCTCTCCTTGGGTGCGGGGCCAGAACAGATTCCAAATGAGACGGCGGAGGAAAAACAGCTCCCACGATAAGATCCAACGACACCGTGAACAGGAGGACCGAGATCACCGCGACGGCTCTCGGCCAACGCAGGCCACAGTGACGCCTTCGCCGCACAAACAATGCGCATGTTCCAACGACGATTGCCACGATGCTGTGAAAAAACATCGAACGGTGAAACTCAGACACCTGGGTGGGCTGAGCAAACGTGCCGTAATCAAGCTGCCAGAGCACGACTCTAAAGGCCAATCCGGCCGTCGCCATATAGCATGCAAACGCGAAGAGCATCACGACGGTTACCCGACGATAATCCGCAACTCCGCGCTGAGAATCTCCGGACTGGTTCGTTGCCGAGCTCTCGACCATGAGCAAAAACTGCAGCATTCAATCTGATCGAATCGTTCGCAATAACACGTCATGCATCCAACGACAACGACGATCACAGCTGCCGTGGAAAAAAGACGTCCCACCCCATTGCAAGGGACGTGATAGCATAGCAAACCTCTCGAGCAAATCTCATGCTGCTCAGAACAACATATGAAAATACAACGCGCTCCAGGCTAAACAGGCGAGGGTGGCGTGTCGACGCCAACCGCTTGTCACCCATAAAGCCGTCACTCCCATCCATACCGGCAAAAAGTCCAGCGCAAATCGAAAATAACCGACCTGAGGACTTCCAGGGTTGTGATACGTCAGGAGCATAAAGATGACAACCAAAGACACGGCCATCAGCACCCCGGCCACCGAGTTCCGCCGCCAACGCCTGATACCCAGGAATCCCGCCAGCAGGACCGGCGACGTCATCCAAATACTGACTCCCAGCGTGTCGTTGTCCTGCTGAAGATAAGCCGGTGAAAAACGGAATTTCGGTGGCGAAAGATTCATGTACCAGGCGTTTTCCGACAGGAAATGCAGCGAAAAAAGCCCATGCGAAATCGCACGCCGACCATACCAACTCTCCTCTCGTCCTTCATAGAGATAGCGATAGCCGGATTCGAAGGGGCTATCAAACTTCTGCCAACTTAAAAACATCAAAGTGCCCGCGGCCAACGTTAAACTACCGAATGCCAACACGACTTTCCTGCGGCCACACTCCGTGGACCGCCACGCCACCCACACGATCGCTAAGCCGTAGAGAATCGTGAGCTGGCGGCTCCACGCGGCGATCAACAGTCCGATCGCCGCCGGCCAGATGCGCTTGCGCCCCATCAGATCACCGACAATCAAAAGCAATCCCGCCGTCGCCAGCACATGATGGATGCAGTTGATGGAACCGAAACTGCAACCGTTCAACATCGGCTGCATGGGTGTGCCTAGCAGCCAGTACGCCGTCAAAACCGCCGCCCACTCCGCACGGCGGACAATTTGCAGAAATGCCCAAAAACCAATGAACGGCAAGGGCAACGCAATGAGGCCGACATACCAGGGAGGATAAAACTCACCCGCCGGAACGCCCATTACATTTCCGGCAGCCAACGCCACCACACTCAAGAAAGTGAACATCGGCGGATAGACGTTATAAAGTTTGTCGGCATACAGTGCCGTGTCATGGATACGCGACGACGAAGCTGTTCGACCGTCGCGCCACGCGTCTACGTCCAGACGTCCGTCCAGCCATGCTCGCGCCTCGAGCAGCGCCTGATTCTCCTTCGAGACATGCCATTGGGAGAGTTGTACATTCGGGCTCGCAACCAAATGAACGGCAACGACCATCAGGCAAAAACAACCTGCCGTCCGAAGTTGCGATTTCCAGGTTGACGCCGCTTTTTGAAGGTCATCTTCTTTCGAACTTGTTTCAGCCGCAGAAGATCCCTCCAAGTCCTCCGACACGCTAAGACTCCTTCATTTCCTGAACGTCGGAAGTCTTCTCAATCTCACCGTTTGTGTCGGCGGCCGGCTCCGAGGGCGGGTCGAACAAATCGGATCGATGATCCCCGATCTCGTTGTTTTTTGCGTCACTCAGCAGCTTCTTGACGCTCTCCGGCTTGATGCGTTTGTGCATCTTCTCGTCGATCAGCAAACACGGGGCATCATCGCACTGAGCCAGGCATTCTTCGGTCAGCAGACTGTACTGACCGTCTTCGGTCGTGCCATGCTCATCGATCTCCAGCTCTTCCTTCAAAGTCTTGAGAACCGCCTCACTGCCCATGAGTTGGCATGACAGACTTCGACATGCCACGATCACTTTCCTGCCCTTCGGATGATCCCAAAAATGCGTGTAGAACGTCAAAGTATCCAGGACCGCGCTCGGCGGAATCTCGAGCAACTCGGCAATTTCCGACATCGCCTGATAGCTCACGTGCCCATAGGTGTTCTGAACAACGTGCAACGCGGGCAGCAGCGCCGCCCGTTTCGTCTCATATCTGTCGAAGAAAGCGCGTATCTTTTGCTTGACACCTTCACTCAAAACAGGCTCGGCATCTTCAGCAAATACGGGTGTTCGGCGATCAATCGATTCCCATGCCATTGTATTTTGAACTCCCAATCAAACCCGTGAATCGGCCCCGTGGGCCCTTCACATCAACCGCCCATTGCCGCCGGCGTGCGGCTCAAGATCGCATAATAACCCACACTCCAAACCACACACACCCCTGTTGCCCAGCGGCGCCAACCCTGTGTCATCCATTGGGCCCCGACGATGAGCCAGACCGGCAGGAAATCCAGGGCGAATCGGTAGTACCCGTACTGTCGGTAGCCGGTATTATGATATAGCAACAAAGCGGCGATGATGGGCAGAGTACACAACATCAGCGTGCGGGCAGACACATCACGTCCCCAATTCGACAATCCAAGCAAAACCAACGCCAGGATCGGTGTTGTGACCCACATGCTCGCTCCATGCGGTGAAGGGCGCCAACCGACGGCATTCTCTTCGTCTGATCGAGCCCATGGAATTGCCGCGTTCATATAATACGCATTCCTACCCAAAAACGCGGTCGAAAACAAGCCGTGCGCTCGTGCATCGCGCGCCTGATCCGTATCTCGACCGACGTATATCAATTCATAACCACTTCGAAAAGGGCTGCCGAATTTCGCCCAGTTCAAACAAAGCAGCGGCGCGACAATCACGAAAATCCCCACACAAACGAACCCGACTCGCCGTCTGAGCCCTCGGCCTCGATGGCGATTCTCCTGGCTCACAAGTTCCGCGGCTCCGAGACGTGATTCGCCGGCGCCGCCCAATGCCGCCGCAAACAGCGCAACACCGTAAACAATCGTCAGCTGTCGACTCCATACGGAAATCAACAGACCGATCCATGCCAGCCACAATCGACGCGCAGCAGGCTCCCGAAGCAATTCGCCGGCCAGAATCAACAGCCCCACCTGGGACAACAAGTGATTGATGTGATGAACGCCGTTGCGGCGGGCCTCCTCCATACACGGCAAGAGCGCCGAGCCGCCGATCCATCCCAGAGTCAGGACGGCGGCCCAGGCATCGCCGCCGACGCGCTGCCTGAAAACCCAGTAACCGACGATCGGCAAAGGAAGACCGAAGAAAAGGAGCGGAATGACATTCAGCTCGGGAAATTGACCGGGCTGAGCAGGCCGGCCATGCCCTACGGTTCCGACATAGCCGATGATCGACTGAAGCGGGGGAAATACGTTGTAAGCCCGATTCGTCTCCTCGACGTAAGCCGTATCCCAGAGACCGTGAGGCAAAGACAACTGCCCGAAGTGCCACGAGTACCCTTCCAAGAGCGCCGGGTTGAATTCCACGGAGGCATGCCATCGAAACCAATCGAAGCCGAGTCCGTGAACGAACTCAAGAAGTAGCAGCACCGAGGCAAAACCGGCGGCCATCCGGCCCCAGTCGGCCCACCGCGACCTTCGCGCATCCTCGCTCATCGCGGTCTTGATTCTCCAACCCCCCGGACATCGCCGGACTCATCGATCCAGTTCCGCTGCAATAACATTCAGGCTTCCCAACACCGCCACGACGTCACTGATCGAATGCCCCAACACCAACTGCTCGAAACACTGGTAATTGATGTAACTCGGCGGTCGGCAGCGTGCCCGATAGGGAAATCGTTCACCGTCCGAAGCCAGATAAAAGCCGAGTTCTCCGTTGGCCGTCTCGTTCGCGCCGTAGGCCTCACCGATTGGCGGCTCGAATCCTCGGTTCGTCATGATCTGTTCGAAGTGATGAATCAGTCCCTCGATGGAAAAATACACTTCTCGCTTGTCCGGCAGCACCTTCTTTTCGTCTGCCAAAACGTTGACCGGACCGGATGGAATGTTGTCCACTAATTGATCGATGATGTGCATCGACTGACGCACTTCCTCCAAACGCACGAGGTAGCGGTCGTAAACATCCCCATGAGTCGCGATCGGAACCTTGAACTCGACACCGCTGGAGCCCTTGCCGTCCCAGTTGTCCGCGTAGCAGAGATAGGGCTCGTCCTTTCGCAGATCCCGCTTGACTCCGACGCTCCGCGCCAGCGGGCCCGTCCAACTGTAGGAGATTGCGTCTTCTTCACTGATGACGCCGATTCCTCTCGTTCGCTCCAGGAAAATCCGGTTGCGCGTCAACAGCGACTCGAAATCCGCGATCGCCTGCGGCAACCGTTTGTTGAATGCCTTCACATGATCCGGCCAAAAATCCGGCATGTCGTACATCAGGCCCCCGACGCGCGTATAGCTGGTCGTAAACCGGGCGCCGCAAATCTCCTCAAACAGATCGTAAATGTATTCCCGCTCGTTGAAGGCATAGAGAAACGAAGTAAACGCGCCCAGATCCAGCCCCGCCGTTCCCAGACAAAGCAAGTGGTCCTGAATCCGGGCCAACTCCGCGATAATGGTGCGAATCGCTTTGCACCGAGGCGTCAGTTCGATCCCGAAGAGCTTCTCGCAGGCCGTATGCCATGCGATGTTGTTCGCCATCGGACTGATGTAGTTCATCCGGTCGGTGACGACGACGTACTGATTGTAGTCCAGATGCTCCCCCAGCTTCTCAAACCCACTGTGCAAATAGCCGATGTGCGGCGTGCAGGAAACGACCGTCTCCCCGTCGAGTTCCAGCACAAGCCGTAGAGTGGTATGCGTCGCGGGATGCTGAGGACCGAAATTCAGTGTCCACAGGTCTCCACCAACGTCATCCCGTTCCAAACGCGTAGGCTGAATCTCCGGCATGATCGCCATGATCTGGTCTCCAAAACAGCTCAGTCTCTGTCTGCAGACATCGTAGCAGGTTCCCGAGAGTTCTCAATCAAAAGGTCACCGCCGACCCAGGTGCGGCCAGGCCCGGGCCGCACTATCATATCATCCGGCTGCCCGTGTAATGCAGGCCATCTGTTCGGGTAAGGTGTATCCAAGAAACGAAGAACTGCCAGGAGAGCCACACGTGAGTCATCCATTGTTTGATCGTCATCGCAAGACCCTCGAATCCGCAACGGCCGCCATTCGAAACCGTACCTATTGGAGCGCCTATCCTGAGGTACCCAGTGGCAAAATCTACGGCGAAACGGCGAAACAAGACGGCTTGGCCGCGTTCAAAGCCCGCCTAGGTCAACCATTCGAACTCGACCAACCGGGTAGCATCGGACGAGTCGGGGATGAAGCCTCGCCGTTCGGCCTGAGCCTCGGCGTCAATTACCCGAAGGCGGACCCGGACGCCTTGCTGCACGCCGCCGGAGCAGCCTTGCCCGACTGGCGCGATGCCGGCATTGAAGCTCGAACAGGAATCTGCCTGGAGATTTTGCATCGACTGAACCAACGAAGCTTTGAAATCGCAAATGCCGTCATGCATACCACGGGCCAGGCTTTCATGATGGCTTTCCAGGCCGGCGGTCCTCATGCGCAGGATCGGGGCCTCGAGGCGCTGGCCTATGCCTATGAAGAAATGAGCCGTACGCCTGAACAGGTGACGTGGCAAAAACAGGTCGGCAAAGAAGAGTTTGTGACACTGAACAAGAAATTTCGCCTGATTCCCCGTGGAATTGGATTGGTCATCGGTTGTTCGACCTTCCCAACCTGGAACGGCTACCCCGGCATTTTCGCCAGCCTGGCCACTGGAAATGCAGTCGTCGTCAAACCGCACCCCGGCGCCATTCTGCCCCTCGCGATCACCGTCGAAATCGCCCGGGAAGTCCTGAAGGAAAATGATCTCGATCCCAACCTCGTCACGCTCGTGGCCGACACCGTCGACGCACCGATCACAAAGGACCTGGTGATCCGGCCGGAGATCAAGATCATCGACTACACAGGCGGTTCCGCCTTCGGTGACTGGATCGAAAACAACGCCAGGCAGGCCGTCGTCTTCACCGAGAAAGCGGGCGTCAATTCCATGATTCTCGACAGCGTGGATAACCTCAAACCCGTGTCGGGCAACCTGGCATTCAGCCTCAGTCTCTATTCCGGTCAGATGTGCACGACGCCGCAGAACATCTTCATTCCCAAAGACGGCATCCGCGTCGGCGGTGAACAGAAAAGTTTTGACGAAGTCGCGCAGGCGATCGTCGGCGCCGTCGACTGGTTCCTGGGAGACGCCAAACGGGCGGCCGAAGTTCTCGGCGGCATTCAAAACGAAGCGACGACCGGGCGAATCGCGCAAGCCGCCGCACAAGGCGGTCGCGTTCTGCGACAATCCGAGCCGGTCAGAAACGAAGCGTTTCCCGAAGCTCGTGTGCATTCGCCGCTCATTCTCCAGGTGGAGTCCGGCCAAAAGGACTTATACATGCGCGAAATGTTCGGACCGATCGTGTATATCGTGGCGACGGAAAACACGGAGCAAAGCATCAAGCTTGCCGCCCAAACTGCCCGAGAGCACGGCGCAATCACCTGTGGAATCTACTCCACGGATGAAGATGTGCTCGCAGCCGCGGAGGAGGCGATCTCAGATGCCGGCGTGCCGCTATCGTGCAATCTGACCGGACAGATCTTCGTCAATCAGTCCGCGGCCTTTAGTGATTTCCACGTGAGCGGTGCAAACCCGGCCGGCAACGCCACACTTTGCGATGCCGCGTTCGTCGCGAATCGCTTCCGTGTCGTACAGAGCCGAGCCCCGGTCACGGTCGAAGCTTCCTCAACGGCCTAGAGGACCTAAAGTCGCCCGCGAGATTCACCATAACTATTTATTTCACACAACATTAGGGGTCCAACGCGAGACATGAATCGGCTGTGACGAAAAAAAATGACCTTATTTTTTGACTGATCGTTCCAAATATGCTATATTATAAGGTATGAAGCTCGGAAGACCCAAAGAATTCGAACGAACCGACGCTCTGCAGAAGGCGATGAAAGTCTTCTGGGCCAACGGCTACGAAGGGGCGAGCGTGTGCGATCTGCTTGAAGGCATGGGGATCAACCGTGGCAGCATGTACGACACGTTTGGCGATAAACGATCTCTTTTTCTCGAAGCGCTGGGCCATTATCAAAACACGGTCATCGAACCGTTGACTCAAATGATCTGTGCCCCGGGTTCCCCCCTGGGCAACGTTCGTAAGACCCTTTGCAAAGTGGCCGACGCGGCAGGCGGCTCGGAATGCCACGGATGCCTGTTGACCAACACGACCGTGGAGACCGCCCCGCATGACGCGGAGGTCGCCAAAGTCATGCGAGCTTCGCTTCGAGCCATCGAGGACGCTTTTTTTGACGCCCTAGAACGCGCGATAAAAAATGGGGAGCTGAATCGAAAAGCCGAAACACGCGCACTGGCGAGATTCCTGACGAATGCACTGCAAGGGCTGGTCGTGACCTGCAAGGCGAAACTTGGCAAACAGACGCGCGAAGACATTATCCGCGTGACCATGGCGGCATTGAGACAATGAGTTTTTTTTATGTTATTTTGGAACGATCGATCCAAAAGGAGACCGTGAATGAGTACGAAGAAAACAGTCATCGTCACTGGAGCATCGAGCGGCATCGGGTTGGGCATCGCGGAGGCCTTCATCAAAAAAGGCGCCAATGTCGTCCTGAACGGACGGAACGAGGCGAAACTGCATGCCGCCGCAGAACGTCTCGGTGCACCCGACCAAACGGCTCTGGTCGTGGGAGACATGAGTTCTACCGAAACGCCCACGGAACTCGTCAGGGTCGCTTTGCAACGATTCGGTCGTGTGGACGTGCTTGTCAACAACGCCGGCCATTTCGCCTCGAAGCCGTTCGGCGACTATACGGTGGACGACCTGAACGGCTTCCTCTCCACACACCTCAAAGGCACGTATCTCGCCAGCCAGGCTGCGATTACGCCCATGAGACGACAAGGCGGCGGGGCCATCATCAACATCACCACGGTCCTGGCCTTGCGCGGCGTCAAGACGATTCCATCGAGCGCCCCGGCTGCCGCAAAGGGCGGGATGAACGCCGTCACCCGAAGTCTGGCCATCGAGTTGGCTTCCGACAATATTCGGGTCAATGCGATTTCGCCGGGCATCATTAAGACGCCTCTCTATCGAATAAAGAACGACGAGTTCGGCAAGCTCAAGGATATGCAGCCCCTGGGGCGCGTCGGTGAGGTCAAGGACATTGTTGATGCCGTGCTCTACCTGGCCGACGCGGACTTCGTCACCGGCGTCGTCCTGCCGGTCGACGGCGGCGTCGCCGCAGGAGGTGAATAGCCGCGCTCAGAAGGTATTTTTTGAGGCTAATTTTGGAACGAAAAGTACAAAACTATTGTGAAAGGAGATTCCCAATGTCACGCATCAAACCACTCGAAGTCGAAAACGCTCCCGACAAAGCGAAGACCCTGTTAGGCAACGTCCAAAAGGCCTTGGGCATGACGCCCAATCTCATGAGGACGCTGGCCCATTCTCCGGCCGCGCTGGAGGCGCTCCTGTCCTTCAACAAGGCACTGGGCGGCGGCAGCCTGAAGCCCTCGTTGCGCGAGCAGATCGCCTTGACCGTTTCGAACCTGAATACCTGCGACTACTGTGTCGCGGCTCACACGGCGCTGGGAAAAAAATTCGGGCTCGGTGACACGGAGCTGGCCGACAGCCTGAAAGCCCGATCGAATGATCCGAAGACCGAGGCCGCCCTGATGTTTGCCGGCAATGTGGTTGAGCGAAACGGTCACGTCGATGACGAACACTTTCAGGCCGTTCGCGGTGCCGGGTTCAGCGACGGAGAGATCGCCGAGATCATCGCCACGGTCGCGATCACAACGTTCACGAATTACTTCAACGACGTCGCCCGGGTTGAGATTGATTTTCCACCGGTCGCCGCGCTGGAGACGGCGAAATCTTAAATCGCAGACTTGTTTTCGAGTCAACGAAAGGAGACAAAAATGGCTAAGACACAGAACCAGACCCAAAGCGCGTTGGAATTTACGGATGAGAACTTCGAAGCAGAAGTACTCAACTCCAACTTGCCCGTGCTCGTGGACTTCTGGGCCGACTGGTGCCCACCATGTAAAGCGATCGGCCCGACCGTCGAAGAAATCGCCGCTGAATACGAAGGCCGGGCGAAAGTCGGCAAGGTCGACACGGACGGAAACCCGGACGCGCCGACGCGGTACAACATACAGTCCATACCCACGCTCTTGGTATTCAAGGACGGCAACGTCGTCGAGCGTTTTGTCGGACTAACCGGCAAGCAAGACTTGAAAAACGCACTTGACAAAGTTGTCTAATGTCCCAAAAAACACCACGACAGCGACGCGCTTTTTCGCGTCGCTGTCGTGGCTTTCATTTCATGCGTTCGTTTCGAACTCTACTGATAGATGTGCGTGCTTTCCGTCTCCATGACGGGCGTATTGATCTGATCCGACTTCAATTCCACGCGGAAACGCACGTCGCCTTCGCCAACACCCCGGACCTTGACTCGGTAGGTCGCCTTGGCCTTCGCCGCAAGCGTGGGAAGCGGCGCGAACGTGATGTTCTTGCCTGCTGCTCTGGCGTTCGTCGGGCCGGTCGCCGAGACGTATTCCTGCTGTGCCGGCAGCGTGCAGTTGATCACGATGTTCGTGCCGACCGCGGTACCCTGGTTCGTCACGGTGATCGTGTACGTGAGCGTGCCGTTGATCTCGATCGGATCGGGATCGTCCACACACTCAAGCAGAATGGCCGGAATTCCCTTGACCTCCATCTCGCACGACGCGACCGCCTCGGCACAATAGGTGACGCGTGCAGAATTTTTGAATCTGCCGATGCGGTTGCAGAGGAAGGTGGCCTTGAGCACCCGGTTCTGTCCGGCATCGAGTTTGCCCACGCGCCACACGATGTTGTTGCCCTGGCGCGTGCCGCCGTTGTCGGCACCGACAAAGTCGAGACCCGCGGGGATCACATCGGTGACAACGACGTCATTTGCAGTACCGGTGCCGCGGTTCGTCACCGTGATCTCAAACGTAGCGTTGCGCCCGAGGTAGCGAAGACTCGGGCAGCGTTTGGTAAGTTCCACCATCGGAGATCCGGCGCCTCCACGACCGGTCGCTTGTTGAGCCACGGCCGCGTCCAGAACGATGTACGACCCTACACAAACGGCTGTGATCATGAATAGACCGACGAGCAGGGGATTCTTCTTGATGTGCTTCATGCTTAAATCTCCTAAAAAAACTACATTCGACAACACGATTGACGAGATTTTTCCGGCCGGTTTGTCACGTATGAAGGCGGCAGCAAGGACGAGCCTGTTACGCTGCCTCGTCCCACTCCTGGACCGACTTTGGCCGCACGACCGTTTGAACGATGCTTGGGATCGCCCTGACGGCGCGATCAGCCTAGTCTCTTCGACAGGCGGGGTCAATCATCACGAAATGACGCACCCCGATACTGTGAAAACAATTACAGGGATGATGCCGTGATTCGCTCCATGCCGTTCATATACGGCCGGAGCGCCTCCGGCACCGTCACCGAGCCGTCCTCGTTTTGGTACTGCTCCAGGATTGGAATCAATATCCGCGGACTGGCGATGACGGTATTGTTGAGCGTGTGACAGAAGACGTTTTTCTTGTTCGCGTCGCGATAACGCAAATTCAGGCGGCGGGCCTGAAAATCGCCAAGGCGCGAGGCGCTGTGTGTTTCGCCGTAATTGTCGCGGGACGGCATCCAGGTTTCGATGTCATACATCTCGACCTTGCCTTGCCCCATGTCTCCTGTGCAGACCATCATAACACGATACGGAAGGCCGAGCGCCTGCAACACGGATTCGGCATTGTCGATGATTTCGTGGTGGTGTTTTTCGCTCTCGACATCATCGGACCGGCAAAGGACGACCTGCTCCACCTTGTCGAAAAAGTGGATGCGATAGATGCCATGCGTATCCTTGCCCGCGGCACCGGCCTCGCGCCGAAAGCACGTCGAAACCGCAGCCAACTTTATCGGCAGATCGCCTTCGCTGAGAATCTCGTCTCCGAACATCGCCGTGAGAGAGACTTCCGCCGTTCCCACAAGTGATTTGTCGTCGCGCTCACAACGATAGGCCTGATCCTCGCCGCCGGGGTAATAACCCGTACCGTACATCATCTCATTGCGCACCAGCACCGGCACGGTCACCGGCTCGAACCCGCGTTGCACGATCGTGTCCATGGCCAACCGCAAGACGGCATGATGCAACATGCTGCCAGCCCCGCGCAGCAGATAATTCCGCGCACCGGCGAGCTTCACGCCACGTTCAATATCGATCAGACCCAGGCGCTTACCGAGTTCGACATGGTCTTTCGGCTGAAACGAGAACTGCCTCGGCCCCCCTACACGCTTGACCTCGACGTTGCCGGATTCATCTTCACCGACGGGTGTTTTCTCCGACGGCACCTGGGGCACCGTCAGCATCAGCGTTCGGAACGTCTCTGCGACAGCTTTCTCCTCTTCCTCCATTTCCTTCAGCTTTTGTTTCAACGTCGCGGATTCCGCCTGAATCTTGTCCCCTTCGACCTGCAGCTCCTCCTGCGTCCGACCCTCGGCCAGTGCTTTTTGATACCACTTGCTTTTCGGATTTTTGTAGAGCCCGATCTGACTGCTCAATTCCCGGCTCTCGCTCCGAAGCCGGTCCCCTTCCTGCTGGATCTCACGCCGCCGGCCGTCCACATCGAGAAGCTGATCCAGGGCGCACGGGATTCCCTTCAGCTCGCAGGCCTTGCGGACCTTGTCCGGATTCTCGCGAATGAATTTGATGTCAAGCATCGATGCGACATTCTCCTTGCTGGTTGCTCAAAAATAGGAACTTTGGATGCCAATCATACGAAATCTCAGAGCAAAACAAAGCAGCGCGGTCGATCTTGACGAGTATACTCTAAAGACATGCCCCATCCTCGCTTAGAAAGAACATGGAGTGTCTCGAAATGCAGCGGCTTCCAAGAGTGTACGTCATCGGATTGCTTCTCGCTCTTTTGGCCGCTTCGGCGGGGGATTGCGCCGGTGTGCCCGGAGTGCCGGGCACGTCGTTCCCAAAAACCGTGGCATGGACTCTACGGGCCGTCAACAATGATGCGAATGTTCGACCGGCGGCCGCTGCAACGGCCGACTTTGACACGGACACCCTGTTGGATGTGGTCGTGGGTTATGCCGGATTCGATGCGACGCAACCCGGTGTTTTCATCTTCTTTCAAACGGATGTCGACAACTTCACGGCTGTGCAGATCCTGGTCGACGCCAACCTCGCGGGCCTGACGGATCTGGCCGTCGGCGACCTCAACGGCGACAATCGGCTGGACATTGTGGCCGCCTGCAACGGAAGGCTGATCCTGATGCTCAGCCCCGACGACCCTCGTCAAAGCGCTTCGTGGAGTGCCTCCGTCGTCGACCAATCCAGCGCAGATGACATCGGACAATGGAACGACGTCGCCATTGGCAACATCGACGGGCTTAACGGCCCCGACCTGGTCGCATGTGGCGAAAACAACAGCCGCCTGTCATGGTTTCGCAGCCCCTCTGCCAATCCGACGTCCGGAACCGGATGGACACGCGTTGACATCGATGCGACCACACGCACGGGAGCGGCCTCTGTCGCGATCCAGGACATTGACGGAGACGGCCGCTTCGACGTCTATTCCACCGCAGCAGGTGAAGCGAACGCCCGAGTGGCATGGTATGCCAACCCGATCGACCCTCAAACGCAACCCTGGAGCAAGAACACGATCGGCAACCTCACGGCCGCGACGAGGTTGGCGGTCGGAGACTTGAACGCGGACGGACTGAACGACGTCGTGGTGACCAACCCGGTCGGTAGGCAAATCGGCTGGTATGTTCGCCCCGCCGACCCGACGACCGCGTGGTCCGGGTTTCTGATCGGACAGTACAGTACCGGCACACCGGAAGACATCCAGGTTGTCGATGTTGACGGCAACAATCAACCGGATGTCATCGTGGCCACACGACAACCCGGATCATTGCGCTGGTTCACTCCACTTAGCGTCCAAACGGACGTATGGACGGAAAACAACCTTCAGGATCTGACCGAAGACGTCGGTCGCCTGGGGCGCGGAGACGTCGATGCCGACGGTCGCGTGGACGTCATCGCGCCGTTGCTGGGCGCGAACACGAGCCTCGATCGCGTGGCCTGGTTCGAAAACCCCGAACCCTAAATTGCTTTTCACTTCTTCACGATTTCGCAATAAATCCCGCCCGTGGACGTTGGGCCACCAATATCACCAATCCGCGAACGGTTTTTGGTCGGAGTCCTGGATTTGTCCGACAAACGGATCTAACTTCAGTTTTTTCGGCAATTTATAATTCAAAGCCGTCTCGAAGAAATTAGGATGAATAAGGGACTGGTGAGATCCACGGCGAAGGTGTTATAATTAAGATGCTTCTAACATCCCTCTGGAGTTAAGGGGAGAATTGGGATGCGCCTGAGGCCAAGAAGTCGATTTGCCGACTATCGACCGCAGGCTCGGCATGCATTTACGCTGCTCGAGCTGTTGGTCGTCATCGCTATCAGTGCGATCTTAATTGGCGTGCTTTTGCCGGCACTCGGCTCGGCCCGGGAGAGTGCGAGAGTCACCAAGTGCCTTGCCAATCTTCGAGAGATCGGAATCACGTCCGTCCTGTACATGGAGGATGAGGGATATCCGACACAACCCTGGCATTTGGGTTCAAATTACCGAGTCTTCCAAGTCAATATGGTTTCCGAATACGTCTATGGCGGCTTCCAGGCGGAAGGGGACCACCCGGTTCGCGGCAAGGATCTCGACATCCAGTTGGTCCACACCAACGATCGGCCGTACAACCGATATGTCGCCCCCGGCGTATGCCAGGGACCGATCGGCACTTGGGTATGCCCCTCGGATCAGTTTACGGCCACGCCCATCTTCGACAGCCGCTGTGAACCTCCCATCATCAATTATGGAAAGCCCTCATGGGTTTCCAACGGCAACAGCTATGCCATGAACTGGCATTGGCTGGATGCCGCGCCCTGGTACGGCAAGAGCGGTCTCTACGAAGACATCGGATTAATGAGCGCCGCGGGCAGCGAAATGCTGCGACTGAAAGTGGGAGGCGTCGCATCCGACTTTATTTTGTTCATGGAAAATCCCATGAACGCCTTTATGCAGGGCGCCCAGTTGCCTGGCGAGGATTCCAGGCCGTGCGATATGGACCTGATCGAAGGCTGGCACAGAAAGCGCTCGAAATTCACGATGTCCTTCCTCGACGGTCACGCCGAATATCGCTTCATCGACACCCGCTTCTCTCAGGGCGACAGCTACAACATCTGGCCCGAGGCATACACGCTAAGGGGCTTTTGAGCCGCTCCCGTCATCGATTAGTTTGAGAAACTCGCTCTCAGAGAGAATCTGAACTCCAAGTTTTTTCGCCTTGTCCAGCTTGCTCCCCGCCTTCTCACCTGCCACGAGGTAATCCGTCTTCTTGCTCACACTTCCGGTGGGCTTGCCGCCGAGGCGTTTGATCAGCTTTTCGATATCACCACGGCTGAATTGCTCGAGCGTCCCCGTGACGACGAGCGTCTTCCCCGCCAAGAGTCGATCCCCTTTCGCTTCCGTCCTGGGCTGCTTCATGTTGACGCCGGCATCACGAAGGCTTTCCCAGACCTTGCGGCCGGATTCACTGTTGAAAAAGAGGAAGATGGAATTCGCGATCTCCGGTCCGACACCGTCGACATCCTGCAGCGCTTCGACAGAGGCGTCGGCGATTTGCTGCATCTCACCAAAATGTTCTGCGATTAATTCAGCAGAGGTCCCGCCCACGTGACGAATGTTGAGCGCCGCCAATACCCGAGTCAGCGGCCGATTCTTGCTGGCCTCGATCGCCTTCAACAGATTGTCCGCAGATTTCCCGCCGACGCGCTCCAGAGCAATCAACTCATCTCGCTTGGTATTCAGCTCAAAAAGATCGGCGTAATGGTGAACCAGGTCAGCATCGACGAGTTGCTCGATCAGAATATCACCGGCGCCTTCGATATCCATCTGATCCCGCCCACAGAAATATTTGAGTCGCTCCTTGAGCTGGGCGTCGCAAGCGGGATTGATGCAACGGACATAGACGCCGCCTTCATCTTTGATGACGTCTCCGCTACAAACAGGGCATTTTTTCGGCGGCCTGATTTTTTTCCAATTCGTCGGCCGCTTCTCCTCGACAACGCGCACAACCTGCGGAATGATCTCGCCCGCTTTCTCGACCACGACCGTATCGCCGACACCTACGCCCAATCGTTCGACCTGATCGAAATTGTGCAGACTCGCATGCCGGACCGTCGTGCCCGACAATTGCATCGGCTTCATGACCGCGCGCGGTGTGATCGTGCCCAACTTACCAACCTGAAAGTCAACGGACAGCAAAACGCTCTCCGCCTGCTCCGCCGCGAACTTATAAGCAATGGCCCATCGCGGGTATCGGCTTGTGGCCCCAAGGACATCGCGTTGGGAGAGACTGTTCACCTTGATCACGAGCCCGTCTGTTTCGTACTCGATCCCATGGCGCCTCGTCTCCCAATCCCGGACGTAAACCATAACGGCTTCAACGTCCTTGCAAACTCTGGCGTGAGGATTGGTTGGAATTCCCCATGTCTTGAGCTTTGCAGACAATTTGTCGTTTGTTTCGAAGGTTGCACCGACGATCTCACCAAAGCCGTGGGCGGTAAACGCGAGACCGCGCCCGACAATCTCCCTTGTATCCAGTCGTTTCAACGTGCCCGTTGTCGCATTGCGCGGGTTCTTAAAGGGTTCTGAACCTTGTGTCACGAGCTTCTCATTGAATGCATCGAAGGCGTTGCGAGGCCAATACACCTCCCCCCGTACTTCGAGCACACTCGGCCACCCTTTGCCCCGCAACTTCAAGGGGATCGATCGAATGGTCCTGATGTTCGCCGTAATGTCGTCGCCCACCTTGCCGTCGCCTCGCGTTGCCCCCAGGACAAGATGACCGTTTTCATACCGCAACATCGCGGAGACACCATCGATTTTGGGATCGACGATGTACTGGTAAGTCTCGTCTTCCAGCCCTCGGGCCACGCGCCGGTCGAATTCTCGAAGCTCCGATTCGTTATAGGTGTTGTCGATCGACAACATCGGCACGACGTGAGTCACGTGCTCGAAGCCTTCCAACGGCTTTTCACCGACACGCTGAGTAGGCGAGTCCACCGTGATGAGCGACGGGTGCTCCGACTCCAAGTCCTGCAATTGTTTGAGCAGCCGATCATACTCCTGATCCGAGATGATCGGCTCGCCCTCGGTGAAATAGAGATGATCATGCTTGTTGATCTGCTCACGAAGTTTTGCGATTTCCCGTTCCGGCTTGGCCATGACATTCCGTCTTGCTGCCCGTTGTCGTTCACTACCGCCTGAGGATCAACACGCCCCACCGCTCCGTGTTACACTTCCATAAACGCATACCGCATATCATTGGGAAACTTCAAGCTCATTCACGACGTACAGGAGGCCCCTTAACGCCTGGGGGCGCCTTGGATCATCGTCAATGCGCCCAATCAGTTGAACACCGGGAATGTATGCTTTCGCGGGCTGGTTCACTAAACGAAAGACCATCGTTTCACCAAAGCCGGGCAGGGCGCGGAGTTCCTGCTCGACTCGGCCGGATGCGTTGATCGTATCCCGAACCACTTCAATCGATTGTTCTTGTCCATGGACGATGTACTCAAAATTCCTCAATTGTTGATGGTATTGAGCCGGCATGACAATGTAACGCACCCCAAGCTCGTCAAGTTGCCGCCTTGCTTTCTCGGGGTCGCGCTCACTGTAGAACCTTGCCGTGTTCACAATGGCGTCGATCGCTCGATGATACGGTGCTGCGACGACCGGAAGCCCCGTGTAGTACAACAGCATGGGACCTTCACCCTCTTCGCAAATGATCGCTCGACGACCGGGATCCGAAGGTCCGAGTTTCTTCTCATGGTTCGTGATACTTTGAGCGACAAAATCCGTGCGCTTCGCGAGGGCGTTCACCTGTTCAATGGGTCGCGCCAGGACGCCACGGCTCGCCGGAAACGTCAGGACGCCGAGGACCACGCCTGTCAAGGCGAAGTGCAGAATCGGCTTTGGAGTCGGGGAGCGTTTGAAGAAACGATGAAATCCGTCCCACAAACCGAGAACGACGACCGGCGCCACTGCGACGTTGTAATGATCCATCCACCGCACCTGCCATAGAGTCAACCCTACCAAAACCGGCGCCAGCAGACCCAGAATGCCTTTCATCACGGCAGGAACTCGTTTCGACATCAGGAACAAGGGCAAAAACAACAGCATCGCATAGGGGACATATCCCAGTTTTTCATGCAGCGGCTGGAGTATCCATTGCCGATCAAGCTGCGCGTAAAGAGGCTGCAATTCAGCGACGCGATCGTGCCAGCGAGTCAATTCCGGCCGACTGATCGGAGTGACGACATTGTCAAAAACGACCGCCATCCACACGGTAAATGCCGCAACGGCCGCCAACAGCGCGATGGTCTGCGTGGTCTGACGCTGCTGCCGCGTTGTCACGACATCGTCTTCGGCACGGGTGTTCTCAGAATCTTCCACGTTCTGTTGGTCCGTTACAGCTCGCCGGACACCTGGAATCAGAAACGCAATCACCATCAGCGCCAGATGAACCGTGCTGACCTTGTCGATCGTGACGACATGGAGATCAGGCCAGTTTTCAACAAGAAAACCGACCGCCACGACGATCGCAACGGAAAGGTTCCAGGAAAAACGCGCTGACAAATACTTCGAACGGCTCTCCACATCACCGCAACGACAGGCATAATTCACGCCGACCAGAATCGCTCCCCAAACGAGGAGCGCCTGCGAGGAAATCCAGATCGCCAAGCCGATGGCCAGACCACTGACACGTGCCGACCTGCGCGTCGGATCATCCGGCGCGCCGTCACCACGACGCCGCGGAATCCATGCGCCTACGGCAATGACAAAAAGCAATTCCAGCATGGCATGGTGATCGGGATGACCCAATTGAAACGCACGATGGAATGCCGGAGAAACGACCACGAACAGACCCGCCAAAAGAGCAGGGCCCCATCCGAAACCGCGACGCAGCCAGCCCATCAGGCAGACCACATACAAGCCCCCCAGGCCAACAGGCACGAAAGCCGCCGCGACGCCGATCGGGTCCGGATGATCCGTGAGCGGCATCGCCAGGATCCCTGCACCGGCGAGCACATAGTCCATCACCACGGTCCAATGCAACTCGACGCCGCCGGGATGGTTGATTTCAGGAATGTGCCGCACGCGAAACGTCTGCCCCGCCGCGATCTTCTTGGCCCGCCAGGTCCGCATGTAGTCATCCGGGTCGGCGAAAAAGACCCTTCGAATGAACCTGTCAGGACGAGAAAGGCCATCGGAAACGACGCGGGACTCTGCGAACGTGGCCTCATAGCGGGGATACTGCAATGCCACGCCGCCTAGCACAACCGCCGTGGCAAAAATGAGACACCAGCCGTGACCCAGGAAACGCGTTGAAAAAGAAGGTCCTCTTTTGACTTCCATGCCGGTGATCCCGTTTGGAATCTATCTCCTTCTGCGCATCGTGAGAAGCCTTATTCCGCCAGAACCTTTTCGACGGCACGACGAATCGCCTGGTAGTCTTCGTTCTGCCGCACCTTCGCCGGATCATCACTCGGGAAAAAATCAGGCCCGGGATGAACGTAACGAATCACTCCCTTACGATCGATCAAAAAGCTCACACTGGTGTAGTTTCGGTCCCGGGCGCCGAGCCAGATTTTTTCCAGGTATTCCCAGTCGGCATCCACCGTCGTCGGGAACTGCAACTCCAGTTGACGCACGGCAGAATGGAAGTCTTCGAACGACACGTCGCGCGGTTGAGGCTTGGGATGATAGATGCCCACAACCACCAACCCTTTCTTGGCGTAATCACGATGGATTCGATTCAATGCCGGCGCAGACGCTCGACAATACGTGCATCCGTCTGTGAAAAAACGAATGAGCCGCGGCCGGCCCAGGAGTTGTGGTGGTTGACCGCCAGGCGTGTTCAACCAAATCTTACTGTTCAACCGTGGCGCCCGTTTGTCGATTCGGTCCCTGCCGCCTCGGCTCATCGGCATGATGATTGAGCGGCCCGGCAGTTTTTGTCCCACTTCTTCCGCCAACAGCTTGATCAGCTTCCGTTCGACGGCTTCACGGTCGAAGCGCCCGAGCCATCGCACACGGCCGTCACGGTCAAGCAGCGCTGCGTACGGCGTGTCGATTCCTCGATAAACCTGAAACGTCTTGGCTTCTTTGGTGTCAAGCCCGACTCGATGGTTGAAATTCTGCATGGTCACAAACTGCTTAATCATATCAGACTGCTGGAAGGCCTCCTGCCCCAGGACGACCGCGATGCTGACGACCGTCAGCCCACGCCCACGATGCCGCTCCGCGAGGTCCATGACGTGGTGTATGGCATGATTGGACTCCTGACAGGCAAGCTGAAAAAAGTTCAGCAAGACCACCTTGCCGCGAACTTTCTCCGCCAGACTTCGTCGATCACGACCGTGAATCCATTTATCAAGACTCAATTTCGGTGCCGGCTTACCAAGGAGCCGGAGCTTGACCAACTGACGCCTGGCCAGTTTACGCAGTTCCGGATCGTCCGCACGGTCCCGAGCCGCTTTATACCACACTCGGGCTTTTTCGAATTTCTCCTGCTCCAGCCAGTCCTTAGCCAAGGTCAGGCATTGGCGAGCGGAAAGTCTCGAATCCGTTTCAAGCGGTATGGACGACTGACGACTCTGGGCCGGTGCGAGTTGCAAACAGGCCACGCTCCCAACGACAACGGCGATGACGGTTAAAAACTTGAGACGCTCGGGCATGACTTCCTATTCTAGCGAGCGATCCCGATTTTGATGACAGAACGGCAAAAAAGGGGCCATAGTGCTGGTTACGGCACAGTGGGAGGCGCCCCCAAAGCCCCAGGCATTCTGCCCCGGGGCTGAGCGCGTCACCGATTGTGGAGGAGAAGACGGCAAACGACACGTGAAAAAAACGCAATTTGTTGCCAAGGGCGCGGCTCTGACAAGAAGCATCAAAAAAAGAAAGCGTCGAGTCCCACTCGGGGATACTCGACGCTTCCTGGAGGGGAAAGAAGCCGTGCCTCAATCAGCTCCGGGTGAACCTGCGAAGAACAGCGTGCCCTCCAATAAATAATCTTGCCTCTTTATACACTCCTAACCACAAGTGGTTTCATTCAAAAAATCGGCTAACACTGGGCATAGCCGCAACTGTGACATTTCGTGCAGCCTTCCCCCATATCAAGATCGCCGTCACACTCGGGGCACTTGACCCGATATGAATGACGCGGCGCGACCGTCCTGGCGGCCGGCATATCGCCGGAACGCTTCACGGCCGGGAGCGTCGTGTCGAGCTGGTCGCCGTGATGCCCTCCGTTGCCGTTGGAGCCGTTCGGTTTGTCGAGCGGCTCAGCTTCGACGTGCGCCGGATCGACCTCCCCAAGCAGCAGGGCCTTCAAACCGTGGCGTTCCTTGACCCGCGTGTATCTCTTTAAGGCTTTGGCCAAGCCGTCGCCGAGCGACATGATACGACCGTGCCGTGTCGGAATCTGAAGCGACGAACCGATTCCGGACAATTGCTTGATCACGTGGACCAGCGAACCGCCGGCTCGCAACCAGAGGCTGATCATCCGGCAAATGGCTTCCAGGTCGCTCGTTGCCAGGTCGCCGCCCTTTCCGAGCTGCGCGAAGACTTCGCACTCGCGTTCCGTACGAGGATCGACGGTGATCTGAATATGCATGTTGCCGAACGGCGTCTGCTGGCGAACGCGGATCCCACTCGTGATCGGTGGCAACTCTTTCGGCTCTAATATCGTATTGGGCTGTTTGACTTTCGTGATGCGTTCTCCGAACAAGTTGGTCTCCGTCGTAATCACCGGCTTGTCTTTCTTGGCTCCGTTATTCGATTCCTGCGGTGACTCATCGCTCTTGTCAGCCATTTCCTTGTGCTTCGCCTCCGAATCGGACAATGCCATGGGTTGACTGGACCGGCATCCGTCACGATAAACGGTGACGCCCTTGCATCGAAGGTCATAGGCCATTTGATAGATCTTGTCCACGTCGGCCGGGTCCGCGCCATGTGAAAAGTTGATCGTCTTGCTGATCGACGAATCGCAGTGCTTCTGAAAAGCGGCCTGCATTCTGACGTGCCACTCCGGCTCAATGTCATGAGCACAGACGAAAACGTTCTTAACGTCCTCGGGCACATCGGAAAAATTAGCGAGGGTGCCTTCCTTGGCAATTCGCTCCATCAGTCCCTCGCTATAAAAGCCTCGCGCGCGCGCGACTTTTTCGAACGTATGGTTGCTTTCAACCATCGGTTTCTTGCCTTGCTCCTGACCCTTGAGCACATTGCGATAGAAGGCCAGGCTGAACATGGGCTCGATGCCGCCGGAGCAATCGGCGATGATGCTGATCGTGCCCGTGGGGGCCACGGTGGTGGCACAACTGTTGCGCATCGGCCGCTGGTGCTTGGTATCCCAATCGCTGTTGGCCCAATTGGGGAAGTTTCCGCGATCGATCGCGAGTTTTCCTGAATAGTCATGGGCCTCGTCGTTGACGAACTTCATGAATCGCTCACCCCAGGCCACGCCCTCTTCGGAGTTGTAGCGAACGCCCAGCTTGTAGAGCGCGTCGGCAAAGCCCATGATGCCGAGGCCGATCTTCCGATTGGCTTGACAAATGCTGCCGATTTCCTGAAGCGGGTAGTTGTTGGCGTCGATCACGTTGTCCAGAAAACGGGTCGACTCCTGAATCGTCTCTCGCAGGGCATCCCAGTCCACGTCCGCCTCAGGCGTGCACTCGTTTTTGATGAACAACCCCAGGTTAATGCTGCCGAGATTGCAGGCCTCGTAAGGCAGCAACGGCTGCTCACCGCAGGGATTGGTCGCTTCGATTCGACCGACGTGCGGCGTCGGGTTTGCCTCGTTGATTCGATCAATGAACACCACCCCGGGCTCGCCGGTCTGCCAGGCATGGTTCACGATGATCTTCCATACATCCTTTTTCGTATAGACGGGCGTCTCTCCATCATGATCGTCCTTGCGGATCAAGTCCTGAATGGAGTAATCGTGGATGTTGACGCTTTTTGGAAGATAGTATTCCTGTCCGTTGCGCGGATTGCGCGTCAGGTGCAATGACTCCGGCGATTTCAGGAATTCACCCATCCATTCGTCCGTGACTTTGACGGAAATGTTGTAGTTCGTGAATTGGCTCAGATCCTGTTTGGCATGCAGGAACTTGAGAATGTCGGGATGATGAATGTACATCATTCCCATGTTGGCGCCGCGCCGGAAAGCACCCTGTTGGATGGCATTGGTCGCCTCGCTGAAGGCCCGCCAGAAGCTGATGGGGCCGCTGGTCGTGCCGCCGCTGGACTTGATGTAGTCCCCCGTCGGACGCAGCGCGTCGAAGGCAAAGCCCGTGCCGCCCCCGGCCTTTTGAATCAGGGCAGTGTGCTTGATGGAGTCGAAGATCCCGTCGATGGAATCCGGCACCGGCAACACAAAACACGCACTCAGCATCCCCATCGATCGCCCGGCGTTCATCAGCGTCGGGCTGTTGGGCATGAACCGGCGTGACGTCATGAGACGCCTGAACCGCATCTTCCACTCGCTGCGGGTCGATTCGTTTGCGCCGTACCGGACCTCGACCGCGGCCATGGTCTCGGCAACTCGCTCAAATAAATCATCCGGAGTCTCAAGACATCGGCCGGATTCATCTTTATCAAGATAGCGTGCCTCCAACACCCGAACGGCGTTGTCGGACAAGCCGTATTCGTTGTAACGGGACATGCAATCGACTTCCGTGTCGGTGGCTATCATTCGATCCTTCGAAAGTGTGACCATCTTCCTCACCACAAACTTGGTTCATTGCGTTGGAGCCCTGCGCGTCCCCAACTCGGCCAAAAACAACCCATGCCCGCGAACCGTGACCATTGAAAGGCCCGGGGCTTCCATGATGACCGCGCCGAAATCTCTTGGTGCGATCGACCTCGAAAACACACCCGCCCAGGCGACTCGCCCGCCCCCATCCCGGTCAGAGTTGACTCCGGAATGATGTCGGATGCACGTCCACGAGATCTTGAGTGCAAATAACCTATCTACCCCAAGATGTAGTGGTCGTCAAAACAAAAATCCCTGAAATGTGGGACATCATTAAGATTCGAAACAGACTTGAGTTACGCGCGTGATCGGCGCATTTCAACGAGGCACAAGAAGTTCAGCCGTAACCCGCGACAAGGCCATAGCTTGCCAAGGTAACACCAAAAAACTCACCAGAAATACAGGCCTTTTGCTTATAAAAAAATCTCAAAAATTTGATCTGGGCTTAGCATCCCGCCGGCGGCTATAACTGAGGGAACCAGAAACCGAAACGCGGATCACACGATCCCTACACAAGAACTGTTCGGAGAACTCCATGATCCTTGGCGTGGTTAGCGGTTCGATGTTCTCGACCATCCATCATCCCTTTTATGACAACCGTCGTCTTTTGGTCGTCGACCGAACCGAGCCCGATTGGACGCCGACCGGAAAGTATCTGATCGCGATCGATGTCGTCGACGCCGGGGTCGGTGATCGAGTCCTCGTCTTGGACGAAGGCAACGGCGCTCGACAAGTTCTGGACGATCCGGTAGGACCTGTGCGCTCGGTCATCGTCGGCATCGTTGACGAAGCGGTGTCGAGTTCCAGTTAAAGTAACATCCCGCCATGGATATTCTGCTCCTGACCATTCTGATTCTCATTGCCGTCGTCGGCGTCATTCTGGCCGTCCTTCAACTGCCCGGCACATGGCTAATCGTCGCCGCCGCAGCCGGCTATGACTGGTACTACGATTGGCAGCAGTTCGGCTGGCCATGGCTGGCGGTCTTGCTGTTCATCGCCGGACTCGCAGAGCTCTTTGAGTTCATGGCAGGCGCCGTCGTGGCCCGCAAGGCCGGAGCCAGCCGACGCGCCGCCATCGGCGCGATGATCGGAGGCTTCCTGGGAATGTTCATTCTCAGCATCCCCGTCCCGGTTTTCGGCACGATCGTCGGCGGGCTGCTGGGGTGCTTTCTCGGCGCCCTCATCTCGGAATTGTCGCTCGACAAGGACTTGAAAACCGGTGCCAGGGTCGGCACATTCGCTACGATTGGACGGCTCATCGGACTCGTCGCCAAATCATCGGCGGCCATGGTGATTGCCGGCACCACTGTTTCTCTCGCCGTCTACTCGTTCTTCTAGCCGCTCAAGATCAAGACAATACGTACGCTCCCCGCCCAGCCAGCCCTTGGCCGCGAACCCGTGCGATGGATAAAATAACCTTAGGACGACGCGCGGTCGTCACTCCCGCTCGACGGAGACACGAACGTGAAATACCTTCTTGTCATCGGCCTTTTGCTCGCCACCGCCGTCACGGGGCAAACCCCGACAACGCGGCCTGAAAACGGCTCAGCGGCCACAACACGGTCGACGACGACCACCACACGAGCCGTGACCAAAGCTGAAGTGCAACGGTTGGTTCTGCAACTCGGCGCGCGCGAGTTCAAGACGCGGAACACAGCGCAAAAAAAACTGGCCGATCTTGGAGAAGTCGCTCTTCCCTATCTCGTGGAATTCATCGACCATCCTGATGCTGAAATCACGAATCGCATATCAGCCCTTATCACCAGACCCCAAGACCCTGTCCTGCGCGTGGAAGTCGCGGTCCGTCTTCTTTCCACCGCCGATCCTGACTACATGGAACTCGCGGTTTATATGCTCTTCGAATCACCGCTGGAAGACTATGACCGATTTGTCAAACGAACCCAGGGAGCCGTCGGCTTGCAACGCGCCATCTTCGAGCCCGTGGCGGAACAGTTGAAATTCTGGAAAGAAACGACCGAGAGATTCAATCGCTTCTACGAGCGCATCAAGCGGAAGAAACCGGATGCCGCGGCCAAACAACTCGAACTCCACCGGGGCTCCAAATACTATCAGGCAGAAGCCGCGTACTGGCAGGCCATCGACGCCATGGAGAGCTTCGGCCTCCCGAAGCAGAAAACGCCTCAGACGACAACCAGCCCTGCTGCAGGAAAATGACGACGGAGTATGATTCGCGGTTCTCAGTCTTTTTGACCGTTGCCCAGCACCTCGTTCAAAGACGTCTGGACGAAAAGGTCCTTTAGCTTGGCTGCTGCATCCTGATGCGCCTTACTCAATACGGCCTGCACCGTCGGCGGCATGCCCTTGACGGCATCGTCTTTCTTGTCAAACGTAGAGATGGCGCCGACGCCATCGAAGACGTCAAAAAGCGAGATCTCATCGGGTGTCCGGTTCAAGCGGAACCCCCCCCGTGGACCGCGATCCGAACGGAGGATTCCAACGTTTGCGAGTTGGCTGAGGATTTTTGCGGCGTAGGCCTTTGGCAGCTTATGCTTATGGGCGATGTCGCCCGCCCGTACGCCACTGGAGACCGATGATTCCGTTTGTTGCTGGGCGATTTCATAAATGGCCAGCAATGCGTAAGTTGCTGTCTTTCTGCGTAGCATGGTTTGTAAACCTTGTATTTATCCGAGATCCCTATTCCTGCGAAAGCCCCGCTCCGAAAAACTCAGCTTCGCCCCGGAATAATAGGAGTGTGATTGTCGTTTGGCAGCGCCGAATTCCTGTTAACGTTTCATTATTTGTGCTAAATGAGCAGGACGAGCGGTTTTTCAACCTCAACCTGGCAAAATCGAGAAGATCGTGAACGCACGCCAAAAACCAGCTCGTGAGCCGCCCTCGTGGCTGAGGGCCTTGGGCCGAAATGGATTGCCCGATGAAATCACAGTAGCGGACCGGCCCCACCAACTTGTCCGAACCTATAAACACGACTTCTTCGCCGCAACCGGTCTCTATTCAGGACCGGGGGGTCGAGTCGTGCTAAAGGTGGGCCGCCAGGCGAGCTTTGTCGGGATTCCTCTCGCATGGATCGGAAGATTCCTCATGCGCCGAGAGGCACGCCTGTTTGAACGTACCGAGGGCATGCCGGCCATACCTCGGTTTCTCGGCACCTGGGGTGAAACGGGGATCCTCCACGAATACATCGAAGGCAGACCCCTTACAAAACGGGATGAAGTCAACGATCAGTTTTTTCCATGTCTCGAAGACGTCCTGACCAAGATTCATGCTTTGGACGTGGCTTACGTTGACCTCGAAAAACCGGAGAATATCTTGCGGGGAGAGGATGGCCGGCCTTATCTCTTCGATTTCCAGATCTCCTGGTACCTGCCGCCGAACCGGGGCGGCCATTCCTGGGCCGCCCGCATGATCCTGAAAACACTTCAAGCATCGGACCGCTATCATCTCTTAAAACACTGGCGAAGGATTCGTCCGGACCAACTCAACGAAACACAAATCGCCGAGTCCTATCGGGCGCCGTTCTGGATCGCCGGGCATCGGATTTTGTTCCGTCCAATGACACGCTTAAGAAGACAGATCCTGGTTTGGCTCGGCGCGCGTCAATCGACCACCGGCCGATCACCGGGCTAACCACCGCTATTTTCCTCATATTTTCAGAAATTAGCCTGTTACCCTCTGGGGCGATGAAACCGGTGGACGAAATCGGCAAAGATGTCTCAGGGCGTACGAAAGAGAAGTCCCCTGGCAAGATAGAGCGACGAGGCGTGGAAACGAATCCGGCAGGCAACTATAATCAACTGCGGCATTGGGCGCGTATGAGGAATAAGTAACGCGCCTGAAACATGCTCGGTGAGGAGAGACGCCGTAGCATGGCAAAGCGGCACGGGCTGAATCGGTGAGAAAAAGCCCTTACGATTGCTTCCTGAGTGGTTGATAAGTTCGGGGTCACCACATGGCGAATCGCATACCTCCACAATCCTTATTGGCACGACGACACCATCCGTTCCCCTTGCGAATTGCGGGTCTTCTTCTGCTTTTCCCGCCAATTCTCGCGAATGCCGCAGAGCCTGACGGGATTCCCGCCGGGTTCAGGGTGATCGAGGGGGACATCATCGTTCCCAGCGACTTGCAAGCGCGAGGAACCTTTGCCTCCAACCTGTGGACCTGCGGGATCGTGCCCTATGAATTCGATTTGAATGTTTCCGTTCAAAACCGGACGAGGGCAATCGACGCGATGGCCGTGTGGGAGGCCGTGGCCAATGTCGACTTCATCCCCCGAAACGGGCACTCCAACTACGTTTATATTCGAAATTCCACCGGCAACAGCTCGTTCGTCGGCATGATCGGCGGTGGACAACCCGTCAATATCGCAAGCTGGCATTCGAGATTCATCATCGTCCACGAGTTTGGCCACGCCCTGGGATTCTGGCACGAACAATCACGAACGGATCGAGATCAGTACATCCGAATAAACACGGATTACATTCAACCCGGACGAGAACATAACTTCTTTATCCACCCCGCCTCCAGTCATCATGGCCCCTATGACTTTGATTCAGTCATGCATTACAGCCAATGCGCATTCTCGATCTGCTGTCCCGTGGGCTCCACCTGCAATTGCGCGTCAGGTTGTGAGACGATTACGGTGCTTCCGCCGAACGAACGATGGCAAACTTTGATTGGTCAGCGCAACCATATCAGCACCGGCGACGCAGACACCTTGGCGTTTCTCTATGGAACGGAGGCAATCGGAGCCTGCTGTCACGACGACGGCACGTGCCACATCACGACTGCTGCTGAGTGCGAAGGCACGAATGAAACTTATTGGGGCGATTGCACGGACTGTACGCCTAATCCTTGCCCGCAACCGTCGACCGGGGCGTGCTGTCACGAAAACGGCGCGTGCCGAATCGCCACCGCGGCCGAATGCAGCGGCGACGCCGAAACCTATTTTGGCGATGGTTCCAACTGCACGCCGAATCCATGCCCACAGCCGACCGGCGCTTGCTGCAACGATGACGGCACGTGTCGAATCACCACCGCGGCCGAATGCAACGGCGACGCCGAAACCTATTTTGGCGATGGTTCCAACTGCACGCCGAATCCATGCCCGCAGCCGACCGGCGCTTGCTGCGACGATGACGGCACGTGCCGAATCACCACCGCGGCCGAGTGCATCGGCGATGCCGAAACCTATTTTGGCGATGGTTCCAACTGCACGCCGAATCCATGCCCACAACCGCCGATGGGCGCTTGCTGCGACGATGACGGCACGTGTCGAATCACCACCGCGGCCGAATGCAACGGCGATGCCGAAACCTATTTTGGCGATGGTTCCAACTGCACGCCGAATCCATGCCCGCAGCCGACCGGCGCCTGCTGTCACGATGAAGGCACTTGCCGTATTGCCACGCCCGCCGAATGCAACGGCGACGCGGAAACCTATTCAGGCCACGACACCGATTGCACACCGAACCCATGCCCGTCGCCGCCGCCGACAGGGGGCTGCTGTAACACTTTTTACGGCACCTGCTCCGTCACGACACAGGCGGAATGTGAGGCCTTGAATAGAATGTATTTAGGAGACGACATTGAATGTGCGCCCGATACATGCGGTGTGACCCCTGCACCCGTTTTCCGCTTGAGTGCAACTTGCCTGACAGACTCTGGCCGAATCAGGCTCGATTGGACCGGCGGGCAACATTCGAAAGAGTTTCGCATCTTCCGTTGCGAGCACTCGGATAGCACGTCCTCATGCGATCCCATAAGCGAATGGCAAACAGAAACCGTGTTTGAAGACTCGAATCCTCGCGATGGGATGAATTGGTATCGGATTAGAGCCAGGAACGAGTTTTCTGAGAGTTGGGGTTTCGATTCAGGGAGTTCCCTCGTGAGTGAGGAAAAGTGCGCTGCGTCCTCGCCAGTCGGGGCGTGCTGTCTCGGAGGCAATACGTGCATTACGGCCCTGACTCAAGCATCCTGTGACAGTCAGGGCGGCATCTGGCAGGGACCGGGCAGCACGAGTTGCGCGAATTGTCCGGCGCCGCTCGAGGAATCGCAAACGGTTCCTTGTCCTGTTGAGTCCTGCGTCTTTTGTGGGATTTGTTTATGTCCGTCGATGTTTGCAATCGTTGCGTGGCTGACTGGCGCCAAACTCCGACGGCGGCGCAGCCGGAGTCCGAATCGGCCCCGGTCATCGTCCGGGCCGAGCATTCCAACCAAATCGCCGAGAGGCGCAGAACGATGAGATGAACGCACGTTGCCGCCTGACCGAGTTGCAGTCAGGCGTCTGTCATGAAGGACGGTCCGTATTCAAAGTACCTTCACCGCGAATGTGTTTGCGGAGCCTGAACAACTCCCGGAACGCCTTAAGAATGACCTTGAGATTCGCGCCGGTTTGTTGGCCTGCTGTACGGGGATAGTGATGGACGCCGACTTCGGCGATACGGAGACTTCGATACTTGGCCTTGGCAAGAAGTTCGGTGCTGATAAGCGCGCCGTCGCTTCGTAACTCGATGGCATCGATCAGCGACTTGGGCAGCAGCTTGAACGCGCAGTCGATGTCACGAACCTTCAAACCGAATAACGTGCGCACGAGCACCCCCCAACAATACGCATTGACCAAGCGCAGAAACGGATCGGCCCTTTTAAGGCGATAGCCGACGGAGAAGTCGCACCGGTCGAGCAGATCGATCAACTTGGGCATTTCGTTGATGTCGAACTGGCCGTCGCCGTCCGTGAAAAAGATCCATTCCATTTTCGCTTCGATCAGGCCGCGTCGGACGGCGCCGCCGTATCCGAGATTGGGATCATTGTGCACGGCGCGGACTTGGGGGATCTCCTTGGCGAGTTCCTCGGCAATCTGTCCTGTCCGATCCTTGCTTCCGTCATTAACGAGGATGACCTCGAACCGATCGGCAAAGCCCGGGGCAGCATCCACGGCGGAACGTGTCACGCGCTCAACGTTATCTTCCTCGTTGTAACAGGGGAAAAAGATTGAAAGTGATGAGAGCTTCTGCATCTCGACAGTTCTTCGTTAGGCGCTTGGTTTGCCCATCGATTCTCAAGTCAGCCCATTGTTTCAATCGGCGTTCTTGCGAATACGTTCAATGATCTGTGTGGTGCTGCACCCTTCGACGAGCGGCACCAACAGCACTTTACCTCCGTCGGCCTCAACCACATCCTGACCGACCACCGTCTTGCCCTTCCAGTCCTGGCCCTTGACGAGCACGTCAGGCCTGATTGTCTCAATCAAGGACTTCGGGGTGTCGTCGTCGAAAATCACGATGTAATCAATATCGGCCATCGCGGCGAGCACGGCCGCCCGGTCTTTTTGCCCAACGATCGGACGGTCATCGCCCTTGCCGAGTCGCCGGACAGACGTGTCAGAATTCAACCCGACCACCAAAATGTCGGCATGTTCCTTGCAGAATGCGAAGGTTGCCGCATGACCGGCGTGTACGAGGTCGAAGCAGCCGTTGGTGAAGGCGATCTTTTCACCCAGTGCCCGGCGCCGCGTCAACTCCGGCACGAGCTGCTCCAGGGTGCGGACCTTGCCGAGGGTCTTGTGGTGCTCCAGCAAAATCTCGCCAAGGATTTCATCTCGGGTGATCGGCACACAGCCGAATTTCTCGACCTCGAGCCCCCCGGCAACGTTGGCCAATTGAATCGCTTCCGCCAGACGGCCGCCCGCCGCCGTTGCGACGGCCAGCGCGGCCAGGACCTCATCACCGGCTCCGGTGACATCGTAGACGTCGCGTTTCTTGGTGGGGATGTGCTCAAATCGACCGTCGGGGCCAATTAGCGCAGCACCGTCCGCGTCCAGAGTCACGCAAACATACTCTGTGTGACACGCGGTCAAAATGTCGGCCGCGGCTCGCTTGACGGCCTCGACGCTCCGCAGCTCCAGGCCTGTCAGCTTCTCGGTTTCCGTCCGGTTCGGGGTGATGACGGTCGCCCCCACATACCGTGCGTAGTCGTTCAGGCTGGCCGGGTCCACCAGGACAGGCACGCTTCGCGTCCGCGCGGCCTGAATTGCTGCATCCGCCAAACGAGAAGAGACAACTCCCTTATTGTAATCCTCAATGCAAAGGGCCTGGCATTTCTCTAGAAGTTGCTCGACATGTTTCAACAAACGATCCGAAATCGCCCGGTCCAGAGGCGCAACCGACTCGTCATCGACCCGAATCAGCTGCTGGCGGTGGCGATGCTGAGCAAGACCGACAAGACGTGTCTTTCGTGTCGTGGGGCGGCCGGGGACCTGAATGATCCCCCCTACATCGGCCCCGGAGCCCTTGAGCAAGCTGCCTAATCGTTCGGCGTCGCTGTCTTCGCCGGCAATGCCGACGCAATGAGGCACTGCTCCCAATGCAGCGATGTCTGCAGCGACGGAACCAGCCCCGCCGAGCGCGTCTTCCTCACGAACCACGCGCAGGATCGGAACCGGAGCCTCCGGACTGATCCGCTCCGCATCCCCGTAGAGATAGCGATCGATCATGAAGTCGCCGAGAACCAGGATGTGAAGATCCTGAGGTCGATCGAGCAATTCACAAAGCCGTTGCCACATGAGACGCCCTACCCGAAGCCACATCATTGAAAGATTGAAAGCCTTGGCAATCCTAGCCAGCGTGGAAGGGGCCATCAAGAAGTTGGACCGGGCTTGGTCCCAGATTGAACACAGATCTTCCAGCCAGACTGCTCGTCTGCATTAACATTATGATCGAAGGTTGGTTAATGAATCGTCGTACCCGGGAAACCCGTGCAGCAGCTGCGTCTGGTCGGTGACGAACCGTCCCCTCTTTTGATGGATCAGGCGAACAGATTCGGCCTCACAATACTAAGAACCGGGATTCGTCCTATAAAAACTCAAGCTCGCAACGCTGAGAGGTCGAACTAATCATTATCGGAATGAAGATGCCAACACCAGTGGTCCGCACACTCCCTGGAACAGGCAATTTCTGCAGGTGGATGGACGGCGCTAGAGGATCGTTCAAATGAGGATCATTGTAATCGCCAATCAAAAAGGTGGATGCGGCAAGACAACCGTGACCATTAACCTGGCCGCATGCCTGGCGCGAGAGGGTCAACGAACGCTCGCGGTGGACCTGGATCCCCAGGGCCATTGCGCGCTGGGACTGGCCGTGCCGGAAGAGCAGATCGAGGTCAGCATTGCCAGCGTGCTTGCCAATGATCCCGGCAAAGAGGCGACCCCAGATCTGTCGCGCGTCATTTGGCAAATCTCGAGTAACTTCGACCTGATTCCCTCGAAGACGGATCTGTCCTTGCTCGAGCGGCAACTGGCCGGTGTGGAAGGACGCGAATGCCGCCTTCGCCAGGCGCTAAGAAGCCTTGAAGGCCGTTACGATTTCGTCATCATCGACACCCCGCCGACAATCGGGTTTCTCACCGAAAGCGCCCTTTACGCGGCCGATGAGATGATCGTCCCTGTCGATACGGGCTATTTTTCGCTCCACGGTTTGTCCAAACAGTTGGAAACCATTCGCCAAAAGCGAACCGAATGGGGCCAGTCGATCACGCTCCGCATCCTGGCCAACCACTACGACGTGCGAACCAAGCTGGGACGGGAAATCCTCGCCGAGTTGCGCAAGCGGCACGGCGATGCGATGTTCACCGCCTTCATCAACTTCAACACCAAGCTCAAGGAAGGCGCCAGTCTTGGTCAGCCGATCACCGAATATGACCCGGCCAGTGCCGGATGCCGTGATTTTGTCCGCTTTGCGCGTGAGCTGATCTCACTGAAACCGACGGAACGGGCCCTCACTGCACCGATCGTGGTGACGGAAACCAAACCTCCCGTCGCACCGACGAGAACGCCCGAAGAACAGAGCCTCATGGCCCGTGCCGATGCCCTGGCGGCGGATGCCGACAAGCTTCTCGCCACGACACAAACGCTCATCGGCGGCAATCGGAAGCCCATCGAATCACAGCCGCGACCGACCCCGGACGATACCGCCCGGAAAATCGAGCAGATTTACGGCCCGCAGGCGATCAGCGGCGGCGTGGTCTTTCGAGTGCAGGCCCTGGGGGCCCATCGGGTTCAACTGGCGGGCGACTTCAACGACTGGAACCCTGATCGCACCCCGATGCAGCACGTTGCCGATGACACCTTTCAAATCAAAGTACCGCTCGGACCCGGCCGCTATCGCTATCGTTACGTGATCGACGGTCAATGGCGAAACGACCCGGCAAACTACCAAGTCGAGACCAACCCTTACGGCGAGTTGAACAACATCCTGGACGTCGCCGCCGTGGGATCGATCGCTTAGCTCACCTCGCACACAGTTTGGCTTTCCAATCTGAGATCTGAGTTCCGATCCCGGCACTGATCGCTGATCACGATCAGTCCCCCCTATTTCGCTCCCGCGATCTCCCGCTCGAGGAAATCGGCGAGCTTGCCAAGTGCCGCGGTCCAGCCGCCCTTGACGATTTCGCTCAGCCCCGTCGGGAGGTTCGCATGCACCAATCGCACTTCGGTCTGCGTCCCGCGTTCGATGAAATCGACCGTCACACACATTGGATTGGGATTATCGCTGACTTCCTCATAAGCCAGTTTCTTCGGCGGATCGTAGATCGTAAGGCGGCAGTTCATCGGATACTCACCGGCCCCTTCGATCGTCATGTGATGGCAGTACTTCCCGCCGACTTTCTTTTCGATCTCCGACTTGACCGCGGTGGTCTGCGCGCAGCCCCACCACTGCTGAACCTTGGTGGTCTCAACCCAGGCGTCGAAGACCGCCGCGGAGGGGGCGTCGTAAGTTCGTATCATCGTCAATGTGCCGTTCTCGTACCGTGCTTCCAAACTCATGGGTTCTGCTCCTGTTGTTTGAGGTAATCCTCGACTGCATCAAACTGTTGTTTCCAGAATTGCGTGTAATGGGCGATCCAGTCTCGCGCCTGCTCGACCGGCTGGGTGTTGACCGAGATTCGATGCTCTCGCCCGCGTTTGTCCCGACGAATCAAGCCTGCCGACTCAAGGACGCGCAGATGCTTGGAGATGGCCGGTTGCGACATCCGAAATGGCGAAGCCAGGGTCCGGACATTCGTGGCACCTCGGGAGAGCATTTCCAGAATGCCCCGGCGCGTCGGGTCGGCGAGCGCGCCGAAGATTTGGTCGAGTCGGATGGCGGGATTGTTAACCATTTGGTTATATTTAATCAATCAGAGCCCCCTCTGTCAATGCCCAACTCAACTCTTTTGCGGGTCTTGACGATTTCTCTCTAGGATGCTAAATTCCTAACAAGCGCTTGTTAGGTGATTCATGGTCGAAACCATTGCAACAACAAAAGAGCAGATTCACCGAGCAGCCTCTCGGTTGTTTCGCGAGAGTGGTTTCCACGCCGCTTCCGTTCGTGACATCGCGGAGAGCGTCGGCATTCAGGGCGGCAGCCTCTATGCCCACGTTCAAAAGAAGGACGACCTGTTATGGGACATCGTGAATGACGCGGCCGACCGATTCTTTGCCGCACTGAAACCGATTGTCGACTCCGACTTCGGCATCATGCAAAAGCTCAGACAGGCCATCATTGCCCACGTCGAGGTCATCACGAGCAATCTGGACGCCGCGGCCGTCTACACGGTCGAGTGGCGGCATCTCCCGCCCGAGCGCCGCAGCGCCTTTACACAACGTCGCGACGAATACGAGTTGCCCTTTCGATCGCTGGTTTCCCAAGCCATCCAGGAACGGTTCATCGCCGCCACGGACGCCGCAAGGGCGACGCTGTTCATTTTGTCCTGCCTGAATTACGTTTTCACCTGGTATCGACTCGACGGCCGCATGTCACCCGAGGAGGTCGGTGTCATGCTGGCCGACTATGTTTTTGACGGTCTGAGACGGCGAACGGTTTGATTGCCGGAGGATTCATATGGTTTATCCGATGCAGGAAATGCCGCTGAACGACAAGCAGGGTGATCCCGGCTACGAAGAGAACTTGGCTGCGTTTGAAGCTCGTGTTGCGCGAGGTGATAAGGTTGAACCCGGCGATTGGATGCCGAATGATTATCGCCAGCAGCTCATTCGTTTGATCCACGTTCATGCCAACAGTGAAATCTGCGGCGCACTTCCGGAGGGCGGTTGGATTCCGCACGCGCCGGGGTTCAAACGCAAGCTGGCGCTCGTCTCCAAAGTACAGGACGAGGTCGGGCACGCTCAGTTGCTTTATCGCGCAGCCGAAACACTGGGCAAGCCGCGTGAAGAGATGGTCGAGGAACTCATCAGCGGCAAGTCAAAATATTCGAACGTGTTCCACTACCACGCAGAAACCTGGGCCGACGTCGCGGTGATTGCATGGCTGATCGACGCGGCCGCCATCGTGAACCAGAAAATGATGGCCGAGGGCTCTTACGGCCCCTATTCGCGTGCCCTGAAGCGCATCTGCTACGAAGAGGCCTTTCATCTGACGCACGGATACGATATGTGCATCTCCCTCGCAACGGGCAGCAAGCTTCAGCGCGACATGCTCCAGGACGCGATCAACCGATGGTGGAAGCCGATCATGATGTTCCACGGCCCGTCGGATAAGGAGTCCAAGCATACCGAAGTCCTGATGCGCTGGCGGATCAAGCTCAAGAGCAACGACGCACAGCGGCAGGAGTTCCTTAAAAAGTACGTTCCCAAAATGTTTAACCTGGGTCTGACGATCCCGGAGGAATGGGAATTTCGGTACGACGAGGCAACCAAGGAGTGGCGGTACAACGAGCCGGATTGGGACGAGTTCCTGAACGTCGTCCGAGGAAACGGTCCTGCCAGTGCGCTACGGTTGCGGACTCGTAAGCTCGCGCACGAGGAAGGCGCCTGGGTTCGAGAGGCATTGGCCGCCGCAGCGGCGGGCGAGCATGTGCCGGTTCCTGTGGAAATGAATTGACGGTGACCATGACGGATACGCAATGGCCTGTATTCGAAGTCTTTCATCAGCAAGCGCGTGGTGAGCCGCATGTTCACGTCGGCTCGATCCATGCCCCCGATGCCCAGATGGCGCTGGTGCTCGCGAAGGAGCAATACGCCCGTCGGATGGCGTGTGTCAATCTCTGGGTCGTGTCGGCGGAAGCCATCCTGGCGACGGATTATGAAGACGCGGACATCTTCGACCACGGCACGGACAAGAGTTATCGCGAATCAACCGGCTATCAAACGACGAAGCGCGCCAAGGCCATCGGCGATACGGCGGAGATCTAAGTCGACCAGGTAAAGTCAGCGCATGAGATGAGTCAACAAACGATCGAACAATTGAAACCGCAAGTGAAAACGGCGATTGTCGACCTGCTTTACCGGTTGGCGGACGATCACCTGATTCTCGGCCACCGCAATTCGGAATGGACGGGGCTCGGCCCGATTCTCGAGGCCGACATCGCCTTTTCGTCCATGGCCCAGGACAAAATGGGGCACGCGCTGGCGTTCTATCGACTGTTGCAGCAACTGGGTGAGCCCGATCCCGATACAAACGCCTTTTTACGTTCCGGCGATCAGTATCGGTGCTGCTCCCTCGTATGCCTTGAGCGCGGCGACTGGGCACAGAGCGTCGTCCGACACTTTCTGTTTGACGAAGCCACGCGGATTCGTTTCGAAGCGCTGGAGCAAAGCCGCTATGAGCCGCTTGCGCAAGTGGCCCGAAAGCTCCGCGGCGAACTGAAATACCACACCATGCACGGGCAGATGAACCTCGACAAGCTCGGTGACGCCACCGAGGAAAGTCATCAACGGATGCAAGATGCGTTGGATCGATTGTTTCCCCACGCCATGGGTGTTTTCGAACCGACCGAATGGGATGAAACACTCGCTGCCGAAGGCATCCAGCCGCGCGAGGCTGAGCTTTGCAAGACCTGGCGAAGTCAGGTGGCTGACATGTGCGCGGAGTCCGGGCTTACAATGCCTGATGACGTCGGGCCGATTTACGGCGGTCGCGCCGGCAAGCATCCTGAGGATTTGAAGAAGCTGCTGGACGACATGCAAAAGGTTTACCGACTCGATCCGGATTCGGAATGGTAAGATGCCGAGTGATGCGGACCAGATGATTGAGCAACGGACGAGCGATACGGACAGGGTCTGGACCGCACTCGAAAACGTGAAAGATCCTGAAATCCCGCTCATTTCAGTCGTCGAACTTGGTGTTATCCCCGAAGTTCGAATCGAGGATGGCCGCGTCACGGTACGGATGTGCCCGACGTTTGCCGGATGCCCGGCGTTGGACGTGATGCGCGAGGACATTCGAAAAGCCATCCTGGCCGAAGGGTTTGGTGCAGTCCAGGTGGACGTCGTATTCGATCCGCCTTGGTCGACAGACCGAATCACGCCGGAAGGCCGTCGCAAGCTCAAGGAGTTCGGCCTGGCTCCGCCGGCGAAATGCAACGGCAGCGTGACGGGCGACATGCTGGATCAAGTCGTTTGTCCTTATTGCGACTCGGACCGGACAACGCTCGAATCGATATTCGGCCCGACGCTTTGCCGGGCGATTCATTATTGCAACAGTTGCCGGCAGTCGTTTGAACAGTTCAAGCCGGTTTAAGTCGTTTCAATCTGACGGGGAGTTCGTCATCATGCCAGAGACACTCACACAAGCTGACACCCGAACTCAGGATTTCCTTCCTCTTGATGGAATTGATCACCTCGAGTTCTATGTAGGCAACGCTTATCAGGCCGCTCATTATTACCGCCTCATGTTCGGTTTCGACATCACCGGCTATCGCGGCCTGGAGACCGGCGACAAGGAAAAAGCGAGTTACGTTCTCGAACAGGGCAACATTCGCTTCATCCTCACGACGGCGCTGACGCCGGACCATGAGGTCGCCCGACATTGCCAGCTCCACGGTGACGGCGTGAAAGCGATTGCATTCAAGGTCAAAGACGTTGATGCCTCGATTGCCGCCGTCAAGAAACGCGGAGCCACGGTCGAGCAAGCGCCGACAAGCCTCGAAGACGAACACGGCAAGTTCCGCGTGGCGACCATTCGCAACTATGGCGACACGATCTTCCGTTTTGTGGATCGCGAGGGTTACGGCAAGGGCTTTGCACCGGGTTTCATAAAGAAAGAGACGCCGGCGTCTCGAAGTGCCGGGCTTGCGGCAGTCGATCACATCGTCGGCAACGTGGAACTCGGCGCGATGGAATATTGGGCGAATTTCTACAAGAAAACTCTCGGCTTCGAGCAATTGGCCCATTTCACCGACGACGACATCAGCACGGAATACAGCGCGCTAATGTCCAAAGTCATGCAGAACGGCACCGGCAAGATCAAGTTCCCCATCAACGAACCGGCGGAAGGCAAAAAGAAAAGTCAAATCGAGGAATACCTCGATTTCTACGTCGGCCCCGGCGTGCAGCACGTCGCGATGAACACAAAAGACATCTGCGAGACGGTCCGGACATTACGATCCAACGGCGTGCGGTTCCTTCGAGTGCCGGACACGTATTATGAAACGTTGGCGGACCGTGTCGGCAAAATCGACGAGGACTTTTCCGTGCTTCAGGAATTGGGCATCCTCGTCGATCGCGACGAGGACGGCTATCTGCTTCAAGTCTTCACGCAACCGTTGGAGGACCGGCCGACCTTGTTTTTTGAAATCATCGAGCGGCACGGTTCCCGAGGCTTCGGCGTGGGCAACTTCAAGGCGTTGTTCGTTTCGATCGAAGAGGAGCAGAAGCGGCGGGGAACACTGTAGCGAGTACTTTGAGTCGCCCTAAGACCAATGTCGTTGCCGAAACTGGAAATCCAGCCGTTGACCCCCGACCGTCTGGCGGACTTTGAGAAGCTCTTCGGGGAACGAGGCGCGTGCGGCGGGTGCTGGTGCATGTGGTGGCGCGTGACACGCTCTCAATTTGAGAAACAAAAGGGTAAGGGCAACCGAAACGCCATGCGAAAAATCGTTCGCGCAGGTGAAGTGCCCGGTCTGCTCGCCTATTCCAAGGGAGAGCCCGTCGCCTGGTGTTCACTCGCGCCGCGCGAGACGTATCCCGTGCTCGGCCGATCCCGGGTATTAAAACCGGTGGACGACAAACCGGTCTGGTCGATCGTATGCTTCTTCGTGGCCAAGCCGTACCGAAAGCTCGGGGTTAGTGTCCGGCTGCTCAGAGCGGCCAAAACGTATGCCAAGGCCAATGGTGCGAAGATCCTGGAGGGTTACCCGATCGAACCCAAAAAAGACAAAGTACCCGAGGCCTTCGCGTGGACCGGTCTGGCCTCAGCGTTTCAGAAAGCCGGTTTCAAAGAGGTCGAGCGGAGATCTGAAACAAGACCGATTATGCGAAGTAATCTGCGGACACCGGGGAAGGCCAAAAACGCATTGAAAGGTTAGCTGCGGAATGCCGGAAATCAGTCGCTTCCTGGGGATTGTTGTTGCGATTTACTACAATGATCACGAGCCACCGCATTTTCACATTCGGTATGGCTCGCAAAAGGCACGCTTCGCAATCGACGGTCTGAACATGATTGACGGTGATATAAGCCCGCGGATTCGCGGCTTGGTTGTTGAAGGGGCAAGTCTCCATCAAGATGAGCTTCGTCATGATTGGAATCTGGCGAGGAAACACGATCCCTTATTGCCTATCGAGCCATTGGAGTAAATATGGGTAAGGACGTAATCGATGTTCAGCACGTTGGCGGCTATCGCCTGCTCTTGACTTTCGAGGGTCACGAGTATCGCGAAGTTGATGTCGAATCGCTTATTCTATTCGATGGCGTGTTCGAACCCTTAAAAGAGCTCGATTTTTTTCGTCAGGTGCGTGTCGAACCGGATGTCGGCACCATTGTCTGGCCGAATGGGGCCGATGTGTGCCCGGATGTCTTATATGAAATGAGTCGCGCGTGTCCCGCACAACGACAGGCGTAGCCTGCTAAGAACTGAGGCCTTGTCATGATCCACTACATGCGAATGGGAAAACTCCCACCGAAGCCGCACATTGCGTTTTACGACGACGGTAAACTGCTGATGGAGCAGTGCCACACACGCGAAGGGTTCGAGGGACCTTATTCGACGCTTTATTTCAAGACGCCCCCGACGGATGAAAATGCCGTCGAGAAAATGGGCATCCCGGGCTTCTGTCCGTTTGAGCCGTTGGCCGAGCAGCCTCTGTATCGACGACACATCCGGACGCAGGACCTTAAGCTTCAGGGAGATTTTCTCGATGCGCGCCGCGTGTTGCTGTTCAACGCCGACGTGCAGATGAGCATGGTCAAGCCGACGGAGACAAGCGAACGGTTCTTCTCAAACGGCGACGGTGAAGAGCTGTATTTCGTCTATCAAGGCAGCGGCCGATTCGAAACGATGTTCGGCATTCTGCCGTTTCGCGAGAGGGATTACGTGATCATCCCACGATCCACGCCGTATCGCATCCACTGGGACGGCGATGCGCCGCAGTTCTTCGTCTTCGAAGGCCGGGGCTTCATTGACATCCCCAAGGAGTTTCGCAACCGTGCAGGACAGATCACGGACTACGCGCCGTTTTCGCATCGCGATTTCCGCGGCCCTGAATCATTGCTGGCTTATGACGAGCGTCTACACGGCAAGGCTCCGTTCAAGATGGTGATCAAACGCGAGGATACACTGACCGTCCATCTGACACAGCATTTTCCCTACGACGTCGTCGGTTGGGACGGCAGTGTCTGGCCCGTGGCTTTCAACATCCATGATTACCAGCCGAAGACCGGTCTCGTTCATCTCCCACCAACCATCCATATCACGTTCGCCGGCAACGAGTTTGTGATATGTTCCTTCGTCCCCCGCAAGGTCGACTATCACGAAAAAGCCATCCCCTGCCCCTATGGTCATGCCTCCGTTCACATGGATGAGATTCTCTTTTACGTCGATGGCAACTTCACCAGCCGCAAGGGGATCGACTCCGGTTCGATCAGCCTGCACCCCGCCGGCATCCCGCACGGCCCGCACCCCGGCATGTACGAAAAGAGCATCGGGACTCAACGAACAAGTGAGCTGGCCGTGATGTGCGACACCTACAAACAGCTCCGCCTGACCACCGCCGCCCACGAGATCGAGGACAAGGACTATCATTTGACGTGGGTCGAAAAAGAAGGTGACGGCGAGGTGCCCGTTTCGCGATAGGCCACCGGCCCGATAATCAAGTTCATCCAAGTTTCCAAGGGCAGGCATGCGTCTGTCGGTCGCGGGCGACAAAGACCCCGGGCGCAGCCGTAGGTGTCATAAAGTCGGGTATTTCCTTATCTTGGCCTATCTCCTGGTCGATCTCAGAGGACAACGAGTGAGTCTTCAGCAACAAGTGGATCGTACCTTTGAATTTCAGCACCGACTTAGTTCATTCCATTCTATCCCGTACCGTCGCGACCGAAGCGCGTTCGACGGCACTCATGGCTCACTGCGATCCCGAAATCAGCAAGCTGTGCCGATCGGTTCTGGAACAAAACGGGTGGGATGTTCACGAGTCGCCTGACGGCTTCGCGGTCATTCAACACTGTCAGCGCGACTGCCCGGACATCGTCCTGCTGGACATGGAACTGCCCAAGCTTAGCGGCTTGGAAACGACAAAAAAACTACGCTCGTCTCCGATTACCGAAGACATTCCCATCCTCGTGCTGGGCAAGGAGGGTGACGACTCCGGTGCGAGCGCCAGTCTTGAAGCGGGCGCGGATATCTACCTTCGAAAGCCCATCACTGCTGAAGAATTCGCCCTCCAGGTTCGATCTTTGTCGAGACTCCAACGAACATGCCATAAGCTGCAAAAGGGGCGTTCCAGCCTGGGCGAGCAGGCGAGAGCGCTGAGTCTTCTGCTCGACTTCAGCGCCGCACTCTCCAAAATGGACAACCTCGACGCGATTCTGAACAAAATGATCTCCGTGACTGCTGAGATGACCTCCTGCCGACGGGTTTCGATCATGTTGCCCGATGCCACGGGTCAGTATCTCAACATCGCAGCCTCAACGGGGATCGAAAACTACGTCAAGGAGAATGTGAGACTTGGGGTGGGCGAGTCGATCGCCGGGCGCGTCTTCATTGCCGGATCTCCTATCCTGTTGAACAATCAGGATGACGCGGACCGTGAGCTGGAAACGCGGGACCATCGTTTGTTCGACGATTTGCCTCTTCTATCCACACCGATGTGCGCATCGGAGAACGTCGTCGGTGTCCTGAACCTCACGGACCGTGTCGAATCAAAACCGTTCGACACGTTGGAACTGGGCTACTTGAGTTTGTTCACAAACTATGCCGCCGCCGCGATTCAGAACGCACGCACTCGTGAAGCCCGAGATCAAGCGAGAGACTCAATCGTCATCGCGATGGCGAAATTGGCCGAACATCGTGACGATGACACGGGCAAGCATTTGGATCGTGTCACGTTGTACTGCATCAAGCTCGCGACGGAACTTCGCGGCAATCCGCTCTATGCCAGTCAAATTAATGCGAAGTTTCTCCAAAACCTGGAGCGAGCTGCACCGTTACACGACATCGGCAAAGTGGCCATTCCCGATTCGATCCTGCTCAAGCCGGACAAATTGACGGATAGCGAAATGGCCATCATGCAAACGCATTCGAGAATCGGAGCCGAGACCATCCGGTCCGTCCTGGACAAGTCGCCTGATTCCGGTTTCCTGAAAATGGCTGAGGAGATCGCTCACAGCCATCATGAGTGGTACAACGGCAGCGGTTATCCACAAGGGCTCGAGGGTGAAAACATCCCGCTGGCGGCACGAATCCTGGCGTTGGCAGACGTGTATGACGCACTGACGACGAAACGTGTCTACAAGAACGCCTTCTCACACCGAAAATCAGTGGAGATCATCCTGAAGGAATCCGGAACGCACTTCGATCCGGATGTCGTCAAGGCGTTTATGAGACTCGAAACTGAATTCGAACGACTGGCCAAGGAATTGGCTGACGATCCTCCCCTATCACCCGCCGACCCCGGCATGGAGAAATACATTCCGCGTGAAATGCAGCTCTCTCCTATCGAGAGAACGCTGAGCCAGATCAGTTTGTCATAATCAACGCTTATAAAGATAGGCGCAATCTTCCAAACGCGCCTTCGTGCCGTCGTGCACGGCGAACTTCGCCCCTGACCACAATGATGCAGAGCCGTATCGCCCGTCCTTGGCGACGGCGTAGAATTTCAGTCCGAAGTCGGCCCGGCCGTCTTTGTCGCGAAGCCGCGGCTCGGTATGGTCGGCAACGCGCCGGAGCGTTTCCAGGCAGGCCTGCTCGGGACTCTTGCCTGCGCGCATCAATTCAACGATCAGAAAAGAAGAGCAGTTTTGCAAATTCGACTCGCCGCGCCCTGTGGAACCGGCTGCACCGACCTCGTTGTCAACATACAATCCGGCGCCGATGATCGGTGAATCCCCGACGCGACCGGGAATCTTGTACGCCAATCCGCTTGTTGTCGTCACGCCGGCCACATTCGAGGACGCGTCGACGGCACAACAGTTGATCGTCCCCCAAGTCCGTTCAAAGGCCTGGGGCGCCTTTGCAGCCTTTTGGGCGCCGTCTTCCTCCGGCGCAACCCAGTCGTCATGAGCGGAATGCGTTTCCTTCCAATGTAGCCAGATTTTCCGTGCTTTGTCGGTCAGTAGATTTTCCTCTTTGAAACCGTGCGCCTTCGCAAATCTCAGAGCTCCCTCGCCGACCAACAAGACATGATCTGTACGCTGCATCACGAGTCGGGCAACTCGGGAAGGATGACGAATGTTTCGAATCGCGGCCACGGCCCCGGCCTTGTGTGTCGGTCCGTGCATGCAACATGAATCCAGTTCCACAACGCCGTCCTCGTTCGGTAGTCCGCCAAGCCCGACGGAATGATCGTCGGGATCGTCCTCAACGATGTTTACACCTGCAATGACGGCATCGAGCGGATCAGCCTTCTGCCCCAGCAGGGTCATTGCTTTCTCGACGGTCTTGATCCCATTCGCACTGGCGATCGCGACAGGCAATCGATTCTTTTGACCCATTTTATCTTCAGCAAGTAACGGTGCGTTCCCGACGAATTGAGCGGTCGCTCCGGCGGCGAGTGCCCCGGCGGAAGATTGCATGAATGCCCGTCGCGTCCATCGTCCATCTTGAAGTTCGTTCATGTTAAGCTTCTCCGTGGCTGGTTTCGGACTGGTTCAAACTGACTAGAATCTTACACCAAACTCGCCTTCACAGCTGAACGGAGCAACATTTTTGTGCGTAACTATCAGGTTGTCTCAGGTGTGGCTCTCTCGGTCTCAGCCGTAACAACGATCGGCTTCCTGATGCTTGCGTCCATGAGTGAATTTTCAGTCGCCCACGTTGTGTTCATCCTTTGGGCGTTGTCACCATACTCATTGATCCTCGTCATGATGTTCGCTATGAAGTCTCGCGGTAGCCAACTTGCGCTGGACATTTCAATTTGTATAGCGTCATTAATCTTGTTCGTCTTCAGCCTGGTCTTTTACGCCGGGGTTGTGTTCAATCCTACATCTTCTACTGGGGGGCTCGTTTTCTTATTCGGCCCTTGTTACCAATTGGTCGGAGGACCGTTGATTGTTGGTTTATGCTTTATTGTTGGACGTTTGTTCCTACCGCAAGTCCATCATTCCGATGAGAATCCTCTTTGTCGAAAATGCGGCTACAACCTTACTGGAAACATGAGCGGGCGCTGCCCCGAATGTGGGCAACCGATTTCCGGTGGACCATTCAATTAAGGTCGATCCGGAATCTCAATTCCGCACTCGGGACAAATCCCGCTCACATTGCCAATGAGGTTGTAGCCACAGGTTTGGCAGTGGTGGGGAGGATGGCGTTGATTTATCCATAAGAACCTGCGATTTATCACATCCAACCACATGACAAAAGTCAGCGGGAGCAGGACAAGTAGAATCAAGAATATCGGAAACTGAATACGCACATGTCCGGGCGCCCCGAGGCCAATGTCGTGCCGCGTCGCATTGGAATAATCAACTTCACAAGAGATCTCGTATCCGAGTCGCAACTCAATACTCCTGCCGGGACGGCCGGTTTCCCAGTGGATGGGGGAAATACAAGCAATGGTGTGCGCGGCGGTCATAATGACGGACACCCAAAACAGGATCCGCTGAACAACGAATCGGCGCTTTGTCATCTCCGGCAAGAGAATGTCGAGAACGACCCCTGCGAGCATGGTGATAGCCGTCAAGATCACGAGGTAAGTGACCCAGCCTTCGGGGTGAACCCGTCTTTGCCAGGCGATGTAGAGCGAGAACCCGATCAAGATCAGAGGCAACGTCCATAACATACCGCGTCGAAATCGATGTTTTTGAATTCTCGTCATATCGACGCGCCGCACTCTGGGCATCTGCCGCTGACATTGCCCGTAAGGTTGTAGCCGCACGTTTGGCAATGGCCCAACGACGGCAGACGTATTTCACGCCAAGAGGAGATTATCGTCCGGAGCGCAAAGACCAGTAGTGGGATCCAGGCCGGCCAGATTGGAATGACGATGAGCCTGACGATTGCTGCCGAAGGTTTTGTTTGATAACTCGGACCGAGCAAGACGCCACGTATCACGACGGTGTCGTGGATCCCCGCCAGTGGCGCCCCATTTTGCAGGACGATCAAAGCGCCGTTCGACAGCCGATAGTCCCACGTCGGGTTGGTCGCTGCGATCGTATATCGGAAGGGGCTGACCATGCTCACGACGAACGCGACGGCAAGAAAAACACACAATATCAACCCGACCCCTCGGACAACGGACCAGGTTTGCATGGGGCGAGCCATCCCGACATTCTACGATGATCTGTGAAGTCGGATCGGTCCATCCCGTTAATGCTACCGGCCTGATGCGAGCCTGAGACGTCGCAGGGCCCGATATTGCGGTAAAGAGTATGCGTGTGTAACGTATGCTCCATCATCGGGTTAAGTCATGCGCCGCGATGGAGCGGATGAACCGCGGCCGCCATTAACCCCACGACCTCGGAAGGTGTCTAAACCCATGAGCGATGCGGCCCCGCAAAGTCAGTTCGAGACCGATGAAGCCGGTCGTCTCGACGCCGAGGCCGTCGCACGAACATTGAAGGGCGATGCGTCAGCCTATGACTTGCTGATTGAACGCTATCAGCGCCGAGCCGTGGCCGTGTCGTATCGGCTGCTGGGAAACATCGAAGACGCCATGGACGTTTGTCAGGATGCTTATGTACGAGCCTTTAAGTCGCTGGAATCGCTTCAACAGCCGGCCCGGTTCGGAGCGTGGCTGATGCGAATCGTGAGTAATTTGTCGCTGAATTATCGTCGAGGACGAAAGATGAATCTGTCGCTCTCGACGGACGACGAAGACGGCGGTATTCACGAGAACCAGGTCGCGGCCTTGTCGCAGGATTCCGGCACATCTGATGCATTGCAATCGGCCGAAGTCGATCGGGCGATCACGGAAGCGATCGAAGCGCTTCCCGAGCAGCAACGGCTGTCGCTGGTCTTGTTCGCCATCGAACAAATCCCGCAGAAGGAAGTCGCCGAGATCCTCGATTGCAGCGTCGAAATGGTGAAATGGAACGTGTTTCAAGCCCGCAAGACATTGAAGCAGGCCCTTGCCCGGTATTTGGAAGAATGACGGATAAATCGGAACAACTCGAAGAACTCCTGAGTCGACGTCTCGACGGTGACTTGACCGCCGAGGAACAGGCCCGGGTCGACCGCGCGATGGCGGAAGATCCGTCAAAGAAAGCCATGGCCGATCGATACGATCGTTTAAACATGCTGCTTCAGGCCTATCGACGATTGCCGGAAGACGTCGACTGGAGTCGTTTTTTTCGGCGCGTCACCAGGCAAATCGACGAAAATCGTACGGCTCGGACGCCTGCCGAAGTTGATCAGGCCCTGGACCACTCGCTCGAAAACTGGGCCCGTCCGATGCCGGACGTGGACTGGGATGCATTCAAGGCACGAGTGTCCGCCGCGGTTCGTCAGGAAGCTGCATCGACCGGCGCGGCCTCGGTACGCTGGCCTGCATCGGTTCGTTGGTTCGCCCCGCTGGCAGCGGCGGCAGCGATCGCGTTGGTCGTCTGGTGGAATCCCTGGAGTCAGACGAACATCCCAAACTCCGCCACAACGATCGTGGTCGTCTCGCTGGACATGCCGAGAGAAGCGGGTCCGATTTCGATTTCATTTGACGAATCATCCGGATTGGGAAAGGTCGAAGACCCCCCATTGGGTTCCTCCGCCATTGCCATCGGTCCGCGCAAATATGAAACGGCCGATGCCTTTGACGAGGCTTACTTCTACTAACCTCGCCGTTCTTGTAAACTCGATCGGGCACCATGTGATGGTCACTCGAAAGCATTGCAACTCGGTTTGAAGGATGGATTCATGATGACCCGCGCAAAAAACACCGCCCGAATCGTCGCCTTACTACTCCTGTTTCCCTCTGCGGCAACGGCTCAATCTCCACCGGCCGACGTCGGTCGATTGCTCGATCAGGCGCTCAAGAAGCAAACGATCCGCGGCTCCGCAGTCCCTGACGTACTGGCCACGATGTGTGGACAGGTCGGCCTGAAGATCAGCATGGACGCATGGTCGGCCAACCTCCTACCCAGCGGCGCCGGAACCAGGATCAACGACATCGACGTCCCCGAAGGGACACCGTTGCGAAGCCTTCTGTCACAGATTCTGTTTCGCCTCGGCATGACCTATGAAATCGGCGACGACGGACTCGTCGTGGTCGCGACCCAACCTTTGCGCCGAATTAATCGTCGGGCAACGTGGGATGAGCTGAAACTTCTGCATCGCTGTTTCGACCTCGAATACTCATCGGAAAACTTCAAGGACTTCAAGCTTCAATACAAGATCACCAGCAAGGTCGATGCGCCCGCATTGCTTCGGAACCAACTGTCAAAAGCCGGGCGGGGCAGCGTGGCCGAAGTGCTCGAAGTCGCCGCCAGCGCGTTGGGATGGGTTTGGTATCCGGACGGTGATCACATTCGCTTCCGAAGCTACCACGCCCAGGTGGCCAACTATCTTTCTCGTCAAATCTCCGCTCGCTATGAAAACCAGCCGTTGGCGCGCATTCTGATCGACCTTGCCAACAAGGCCGAAACGCCCATCAACTTTGAACCGGGCATGATGCTCAAACTGCCCCCGTCCACGGCAAACGGTTATACCCTTCTTTTGCAAAGAACATCGATTCGCCAGGCACTCGAGCTGATCTCCGCGGAAACGGGACTCACCTGGAAGATTCGTCGCGACGGTCTCCATGTCGGTCTCTCGGATCTGGTCGCGGGCGCCGAAGGCGCAGCGCGTCGACGGAATTCTCCGTATGTCGGAAAAATATCCGTCCCGTCCGCCGACGGAACCTACACGTTCGACATTCTGATTCGCGGGGACGAGTTGCCGGAAGACCTTCTCGAACATCGGCGGCAACTGATTGAGGAATACATTCAAAAGATGCGAGACGACATGGCCCCGGACAACGCCGTCCAGTCCTCCGGCGAACAAGACTGAGAACACACGCCACAACGTCCCGATCAGCCACCCCCACCCGGCCGCCAATGGTCACAAACACCTCTCTATGCGGTCGTTTGCAGACACCTGTGCCTTTTTTCACAGTTGCTTTCGTGAAATCATCGTTTATGGTGTAGATAGGAAGTCTTTTTAAAACCCCCGCAGCGAAGATTCTCATCTCACGGCCCGGTTCGTTCCTCGGCACCGTCGAAGGATCGAGGCGAGTCGATCTCGGATTTCTCGCGTACCGGAGCGCGAAGCGACCGTTGGGGATTCATCGAGGTTCTCTGAACACTCAGACACGAACGACGTGGGCTGAGGTCGGGGAGCCTGCGCGATCTTTCAGCCCGGCGTCCGAAGGGTCGGGGCCGCATCGCCGGAGCCAAAAAGGGTCTTCTTCCACACGAACCGATTTCGGGGCTCAGGTTCAGAAAGGAGGTGTAGCGGAATCCACGCGTCAAAGTGGGCCGTCCACGCCTCACCGCACGGCTCTTAAGAGACGGCGGTCCATCGTGGCACGAGCTGGAGAAGCGGGATGGAAGCGATGTTGTCCGGCGTGCGTTGCGTCGGGCAAAAAGGGCCTCTCGCAGCCGCAAGCCTGAAGAAAACGCGACCGCGAGGGCCTGAAAGAAATATGGACAATTGTATGGAAAGGTCACGAAAAATGAAACGTTTCAAATCAACAGCAGTCATCGCCATCGCGTTTGTGGTGGTAAGTTCGTTCGGAAATGCCGCCCAGGCGCAGCTGCAGAATGAGTTTCGATCAAGAGCCACCGGCGATTGGGATCAGCATAATACCTGGGAGCAGAAGAAGATTGAAAACGAGAAGATAATCTAGGTCGACAACTCGAACATCCCCGATAGCGATGATCTGGCCACGGTTCGGGCGGGGGATATCGTCTGCGTCGCCTCGGCGACAACGATGAGCATCAACGACCTCGTCGTCAATGATTCTGCATCCGACAACGCTGGCATCCTCGAAATAGAGACTGGAAGTCGCCTGGACGTCAATTCCAGCATCGATGTCGAGAATACGGCTGCGTACGTCGCCGTCTTCAAGTTTGCCGGTTCAGGCAACGCGGGCGAATTGAGGTCGACCGCGTCCGGCGTAACCCTCAGCGGCCCGTTTACCGTGACAGGTCCCGCAGGAGCCGAGTTCGGCGCTGATGCTGCATTCGACAGCTTCACACTACAGTCCGACGGCAGCATCACGTCGGGCGCGGGCCCGGTGACGATCTCAGCGATCATGCGGAACGACGGGATCATCGATGCCACCAGCGGCGCGATCGACATCGAGGCAGCCCACACGAACGCTTTCGATGCGATTCTCCGAGCGACCGGCGGCGCGATGACGATCACGAGCACACTCGATAACGACGGCATCGCCCTGGTGAACGGCGGGAACATGACCTTCTCGGGCCAGTTGGATACGGATTCCAACGGCATGTTCCGCGTGGCCAGCAACCACACCATGACGTTCGGGGTAGGAGGCAGCGTTGCCGCCCACTTCAACGTCCGAAACGGCAAGATGGTCTTCAACGGAAGCATTGATACCACCGGCGGCTTCGAGCAGAGCGGCGGAACGGTTCAAGTGAACACAAAAAAATGCTTCGAGGCGTCGGGCGCTTACAACGCGAATGCGGGAACTTGATAAGTGCACGTGCAATGGAAAAGCCCCGGTCAGGCATGCCTGACCGGGGCTTTGATCACGCTGTTTTTCGACGCCGAAACGTTTGTT
>JAKSDK010001024.1 GCA_022360095.1 Phycisphaerales bacterium | reverse complement strand
CAAACTCTTTAGGAGCCGTTGTAAGTAATTATTGAGAAAAAAGAATCGATTTTCCCCGAACAATCCCTTTTGGTAATCCGTTTTTAAAAACAGAATTCAAAAGTTCCAACGAGATCCCGGTTGTGAGAAAAAAAAAAAAAAAAAACAGGAAATTTTAAAATCGACGTAAACCTTGTCAAAGGCCCGCTGGAAGGAAATTAGAGCATTTTCAAAACGCTGGTGCGAAAAAACGAGAGCTTGTCTATATTTCATCTTTTCACAGTTCCAATGTATATTTCATCTTGATCTTCACTTCTTTTCTATTTCTTCCACCCGAGCAAAGAAAGTAATGCAACGTTTCGTGCTTTGCTGACACCAATTTTTTTGCCATATTTCGTATATTAAAGAAGGTTATAACATCAAGGGTCTATAAATTTATACTAATTACCGGCTGTGAAAGGAATCTTTTAAAAGAACCATTCTTCCTTTTCGAAATACTAAAAAATTCACAGCTAATCAACTCTATATCTTCTGTCTGTCTCTCTCTCCTTTTTTTTTCGTTTTCAGGTGATGTGAAATAACATTCCAAAATAACTGGATGTGTCATATTGCAAAAGAAAACATTTCTGTGTTTAAGAGGAGTAAGTATAGAAAGACAGTATATTCGACTTTATTCTATTTGTATTGAAATGGGTATGATCAGTTAAAACCCTTTTTTACCATTTTTGTCTGTTGTGTTATTTCAGTTTATTTTTTTGCGGCGGACGTTGATTACTGGCAGTTATAACTGCCAATCGAGGTCCTCTTTCAAACACAATATAAATTTCGGAGAAGCGATTAAAAATACAAACAAACAAGCATTAACCTCCAAATTCTTTTTCAGTACAATAAGTGAATAACATCAGACAGAAATTTGCTGGCATTTTAAAAGGTTTGAACTTTCACGAAAAGTGAAGGGCAACGTCGAAAGCGACTCATGCTATCATCTTTTGAAGAAGGCACTGAACATAGCGCCATACGACCGATACTATGGCTTCAGAGACATTCTCATTCAATGAATACAGACACCGAAAAGGAACTCATCTTAGCATCAGATTTTAAATAAATGTAGGACTTAAATATAGGACTAATACCTCCACGCAAGAACATTATTTTTCGTTATAATTCCGTTTGCAAGTTCTTTTTTTTTTTTTTTTTTTAT
>JAKSDK010000005.1 GCA_022360095.1 Phycisphaerales bacterium | reverse complement strand
TTCGAGGGCCTTGGCGGCATCGAGCTTTTTCAGGCGATACCGAACATGCCGCGGCAGCTCGAAGCCAGTGAGCGATCGGGCCCTTGGGATCTGGTCCAGCATTTCAGGCATGCCGAGCCGGTCGAGCAGATTCTCCAGCACTGCCACGGCCGATCGGGGGTTGCCGTCCCAGATGTTCCGGCAGAACCGATAGGGCCACTTATGGTCGTAGCTGTAGCCAGGACCGCCGGGAAGGCGCACAATGAGCGAGACGGCGAAGAGGTATTCACGGAGCCAGCGTGCCCGGACGTCGGCCTCCTGCCGCAGGGCCTCGCTGATCCGATCGAAGCCGGAGCTGTACCGGAGCATGTCGGCTCGAACGAGCGGCGGCCGTCGTCGACGTGGCATCGAAGCAACCTCCAACAGCGGCGCGCGGAACCGGCGCGGCCGCAGAAAGGACAAGGTCGAATGAGACGGGAAGGCCCAAACAGAAGACGGGCGCTACCCGATGCGCTAAAGCCAGTGAGCAACCGTCAAGTCACCCCACACAAGCCTTGCGCACCGGGCAGCGCCCGCATAATAATCGCGAACACCCACCCGGGCGAGGCTGTCCTGGCGGGGTGAAGGTCCCAGAGAAGCGAAAACGCTTCACCGGGTTGACGGTTGTTGCCAAGACAATCACATACGCCATCTCAGCGGTCTAAAACCGCATTGATGGCTCGCTAAGTTGTACAAATGATAAGATACACCATAAATCGCTTGCCGTCAAGAAAAAAGTACCAAAATTTGGTTCTTTAGGGCAAATGGAGAGAACCTTTTGTTAGTTGTAAAGTTACGAGACGTGATGGAAGACTACCATCGGCGAACCGGAGAGCGAATGACGTATGAAAAGCTCTCCAAGCGGACTGGTATTTCCGTCTCTGCCTTCAAGAAAATCGGCGGCAAGCTGGACAAGCACACGACGCTCGTCAATGTCGAGAAGATTTGCATGGCATTGAATGCGACACCGGGCCAATTACTCGAAATTGTCCCCGATCCGCCAGAATCCGAACCAAAGCCTAAGAAGTCTAAAAAGAAAAAAAAGACGACGAGTAAGAAAAAGAAAAAGACAACGAAAAAGAAAACGTAGTGCATGCTCTATGTGAGGTCTCACAAATTTATTGACGTGCACGGCGCTTCTAGATTCAATTTATCCTGCCATCCTTATTGAAATAAGTGCTGAAATCACTTTATTCTAACCTCCTTAGTCGTCAGACGAGCCAGCGTCTGACTCTTCTGAATCTGGCGAGTCTGCATCAAGCAAACGCATTGGCATACTCCTTGGTAAGCGTAGTGCGTCCGCTTGTACACCCCAGATTATTTTGACTATTTCATGGATTCTCTTGACCAGGGGTTCAGCATCATTCCCTAGTTTACGCAACGCTGCACCGGCGTCTCCGACAAATGCCCAATAGCGATCGACGTCGGGCACTTTCTTATGCAATTCAGATTGCAGCTTCTCAAGACGTTTTAGAAGACGCGACCTATGTTGATCTTCCAGTTCTGAAGTAGTGGAAATAGCTTCCCGGAGTTCATTTAGCAGCGTTTGTATTCTGGACAACTCGCTGTCGCTGAACTCGTAATAGAAGAGCGAATCAAACAACATGCTGTATTCCGCTCTTGATTCGCTGAGTTCATCTCGATTGACACGCAAGCTTGCCTGCTCCAACACATTTTTGAATTGCGCACTAAGAATTTTGATTTGCTTAGTTGGGTCAGAGCTATCCGGTAGTGAAAATGGGTCCTCTAAACCCCTTGATTCACAAAACGCCTTCACAAAGGCGAGAGCTCTTCGAAAGAAGTCGGCTCGCTCGACATCTATCATACCTGCTCGCTGAGCGTACTTCAGAATTTTTTGGCAGATCAATTGTAATGCTCGATCATTGTCTGAAGGCAGGCTATCAACGAAGGTCTGATCAAACATATGTTATGCTCTTTCGATTCTCAAGTAAGCAAATTGTACCGTCCAGCCAGTTGCACGACTACGTGGCCGGGCGCCGTAAAGAACACACAGAATTACGCAACCGATGAAAAATGGTCTCTCAACAACTTATTTCACAAATAGTCTACATAAGAGCTTCCTCTGTTGCCATTAGAAACTATCTAATGGATTGTAACCGATGACTCATACAAGTCGTGTAGTACATCAACCATCACGGGTGCCCCATCCTTGGCTTCCGAGTCAAGGTTGGGGAATATCATCGGAAGGCGGAGCTGTATCGGAGGATGTCGTTTCTGATGTGTGGCGGGCGGGAACGACGAATCATATATCAAACCTCCATCACCGCAAAACCGACAAGACCACAACCCAACACACCCCCCAAAGCCCCGGGCAGCATCAAGATCATGTTGTCAAGCAGCGTTTTCCCTGAGTATCAAGCTGGGGTCATACACGATCATCTTGATGCTGCCCGGGGCTTTCTCCACATTCGCATCAATCTCTTTTTGCGCAAGGATGGGGCACCCGTGCAGTTCTTCGATTCTCAACGACAAAACCGCTTGTATATTACGCTCGATCAATACAGAATTGTCGGAACAGTTTGAGATATTGGAGGCTGAGAATATTTCCTCCTGAATTTCTATGAATCTTGACACTCTTATATTGGAATTAACGTACAAGACTCTCGTTGCGCGAGCGATTGAAGTATTTCCCAATCATGAGCCAGTGTTGAGAGCAGTTCTCTTGGATGAGGGTTTTTTCGAGAAGGTCCCTTTCATACTGGAGGCGAAAAGGGATCAAACGAACGAAGATAAACAATATCATAATAGTATTGTGGGATTTCTAATTCGTAATGTAGAGAGGCATCCTTCTTTCGCTGTGATTGAAATAGGATGTACATGGTCTTTCGTAAGTTTCCACAAGTATTGGCAGGGTTTGGGTTACGATTCGTATATGGATTACGTTCATGGAATTCTTTACGACGACGGTAAGGGCTTTGATTTCTATGAACGATATACAGAAGAAAAACTGCCAGAGGATGTGACTCCAGAATTTGTAAGTGATTTCTTTGTCGGCCATGTGTTGAGAGTTCTGGAAAAGGATCATCTTCTTATGGCGCTAGTTTGGCTCCATCCTGAATCTGAGGGAATTAGAATATTTCCACCTGAACTTCTATGTTTGTCCTAGGGGTGTAGGGTGGGCACGGGTGCCCCATCCTTTGCACGGGTGAACCTATGAGGCTGTAGCCGGTTCTTTCTTCTTCTCATCGGGAACGGGTGTGCCGCACTCCGGACACGTTCCGCTCAAGTTGCCGATCAGAGAATAGCCGCATCGCAGCCCTGTAGGGTATGCTGTGCATACCACCGAGCGCGAAATGGACACCCAAAGAAAGGTATGCACAGCATACCCTACTGCCCACTCCCGGTTTGTCGGAAATATTCTCAAACAAGCGTCCAATCCCTGTTCAGGTTACGTAAAGGAGGTTGCCCGATGGACGCTCATCTCATCCTTGCATGCCCCATCGATATCCCCACTTCCGCCGTGTTTTTGTTCTTGTTAAGCCTTTCCCTGCTTCTGGGCGGGGCGATCATCGGTCTCTGTCTCCCCTTCCGAGTATACCGTGAACGGAAGCGGATGCGGGCTTATGGTCGATTCCCTCGGGGACGAAAAAAATTGAGATGTTCAAAGTGGGTCGTCACGTCTCTGTTTATCGTCGCGGGAGTCGCGGTCGTCTGGCCTTTCATTTTCCGCAGTAGCATCACCGGCCCCTACTCGACTCTCTGTTGGCTATTCCTGCCAATCGGATGGTTTCTCACCATGCTCCTTTGGTGGATCGATTATCGCCCGACCGCGGCTCTGCCATCGGGCCTCTGCGCTACCTGCGGCTACAACCTGACCGGCAACGCGAGCGGCATCTGCCCTGAATGTGGCACGCCGATTCCTGATAAGACGAACTTAGGCACACCTGCCCCGACATGGTAGGGTATGCACGGGTGAACCATCCATGGCTTCCGAGTCAAGGGTGGGGAATGTCATCGGAAGTCGGAGCTGTATCGGAGGATGTCGTTTCTGATGTGTGGCGGGCGGGAACGACGAGTCATCAATAAAACCGTCACAACGGCAAAACCGACAAGACCACAACCCAACACTCTCCAAAGCACGGTTGCCCCATCCTTGGCTTCCGAGCCAAGGGTGGGGAATGTCATTGGAAGGGCGGGGAGCGTAGGATTCAAGTGGACTTGGTAAACTCGATTCCTTCGGGCGTGATTCTCCAACCTTGGGTCAGAACCAAAGGAACACTCATTTAACGATTGGGCCCTAATCCTTTCGACGACGCCTGACCGCAACGCCACAAGCGCCAAACGCCAACATCGATAGCGTTCCAGGCTCAGGAAAGGGTGGTATCGGAACGCCAGGCTCTGTTTCATAGGCCCAGGAAAACGCTTCCAATCCTGTATCGTCTCGCTGCACACCAATCCAACCATAATGAACACCATCACCAGGATCAAAACGCACGCCTAAGTACGTCAAGACGCCTTCGGGAATCTGTGATCCATAGCCGCTGTAGTAGGTGTATCCGACCGAACTCCAAACGGTGCTTGGACTGCTTGGAACGCCCTCGTGAAAAACGGAAATGGGCTCCAAATAAACACCGCCGATTCCAACTTCCATCTCTACGGAAGGCACGCCGCCGGTGAGAACACCCACGCCCGCGTACTCGAGTTGCCCGACACTTGATGGACCGCTAAACCCCGACTGGTTTGCCGCCGATTGCGTGATGTCGAGCCAGGTTGTCGTTCCAAGCGGCCCTCGCCATTCAAAATGGTCTGAATGACCCTCCGGGGGGTTAAGCCAAAGAATGACACCGCCATACGCTTGTGTGCCGCTGGCGAGCATTGCACCGGCTGTAAGTGTCTCCGCAACCCTGCGCCGCTTTCTTCCTAACCGAACACTCATTCCACAATCCCTTCATTTTTAACCGGGATGTCTCTCCTGTCGTATTTCAAGCCTCCATTGTATCTAGGCGAACCACCTGATCCAAGCACGGCTGCCACATCCTTGGCTTCCGAGTCAGGGTTGCGCCACAGGCGCTACCCTGGAGGCCGAAACGCCGGTGGCGTAGAACGGATCATCAGACTTTTCGTATAAACCTGACATGACGACATGCTGTGCATACTATTTTGTGCGTCCCACGGAGTTGTCCGGCAGGCATGTCCTGTGGGAGGTCGACCGTAATCGGCAAATCGAGGCATGGTGAAACGAACACAAATTCGAGGGATCGCAAAATGGTCATCCTTTTGCTGCTGCGGACTGACCATCGTTTGGGCGATTGTCCAGATGCACCACGAAATCATAATTCGTTCGCCCATCGTGTTGGTGTGGATCAGGGAATGGTCGATTACAGTGTTTGGCCCGGGCGCACTCACGACGTCGCTCAACGGCGACGGCATCATCCAAACCACCGAGTACGATTGCTCCCGTGACGTCTTCCGGCAACCGCACGCCAATGGCAGGACAACCCTCCACAAGAGTGGTGGTGTCCTCTACCAGTGGAGTTTTGTTGCGCCGTTTTGGCTGTTGTTCCTGCTGTTTTTGACAGTCACATGGTTTCTGTTTTGGCGCGACCTTCGGAGCATACCAACGGGCCATTGCCAGGCGTGCGGCTACAATCTGACGGGGAACGTGTCAGGTCGCTGTCCGGAGTGCGGAAGTACCTGCGACGATAAGTAGTATGCACAGGTGCCCAATCCTGACTTACCAGTCGCGTAGCGTGAGTTATGAACCGCGATTCTTGCGATGAATCGCGAACCCGGCGCGACAAAGGCGGGTCGATGACCCACTCTACGATACTAACTCGCGATCTTCGTTCCGCACTCCGGGCAGACGCCGCTCATGTTGCCGGTGAGATCATAGGCACAAACCTGACAACCGTGGCACGGAAAACGCCGACCTTCTCGCCAAGTTAGAAATCTCGTGAATACCACGGCAAGAAACAACGGGATTCCGAGCGGCACCCGAACGGTGCCATAGTTTGCTTCGGGAATTCCGAAATAGTGACGGATGCGCTGATCGAACGGTCTGTCAGAGACTTCCCACGTCACCAGATGGGGTTCCTGTTTGGGTGATCGTGGCCCTTTGAGATGAAATTCAACCTCGCCCTCGGCAACTTTCACGTGAAACGCATTATTCGCGTAGCGCGCGCCGAAAAAGTAGCTTATCTCGCTGGTGAATGCCAACAATGCACACACCACCACGCCGGCCACGGTGAGAATGCGACTGGTTCGCCACGGTTTCGTCATGCGTCGGTCCTGCACTCCGGACATCTTCTGACATTGTTATATGTCCGAATCGCATGCCGGTTTCAAAGAGACCGTGCGCCCCGGATTGACGTGCCCGTTTCTTTGCGCAATATTGTTGTTTTCGATGACATTATTCCGATGACCCAGGCATGATGATTAGACAAAGACCGATACGCTCATTTGAAAAAAGACGGATATCGATTCTTAAAGTCCTGGCGTTCACGATCGGATCTATTCCTCTTACGTATCTCCTGCTGGTTCTTTTCAGCCATATTTCGCGTTGTTTCGTATCCTATACAGCGAAAGACCTGCTCTTATCCTATGAAAAAAAAGCCCCACTCTCATCCGATGAAGAAAAAGACCCATTCCTATCCGATAGAGACAAAGACCCACTCCTATTAATGGAAGAATTACTTAAAGAAGACGACGCAACCCTATTACTCAAACTCTCATTGCTTCAAGAAGAAGGCGCATCCTCATTACTTGAAGAAAAAGACCCAGGCCTATCCGATGAAGAAGATCCATCCCCATTACTTGAAGAAGACCCACTCCCTGACTTAAGGGGTGTGTTGTTCTTGACCGTGAGTGTATATCTTTCGCCTGTATTGGGATTCTTGTCGTGTTCCATCTATGTCTGGAGATCTAATGTTAAGATCCGGCGTCTTGCCATCGAGTTAGGCTTCTGCCAGGCCTGCAGCTACAATCTCCGCGACAACGTGCAAGGAACCTGCCCTGAATGCGGCACGCCAATCCCTGACGAAACGAAGAAAAAACTTGTCACGAAACAGGCGGCAGCATCGGTCCCCCACTGAGTTATTTCGATCTCCGGCAAAAAGCCCCGGTCAGGCATGCTTTTGGCATGCCTGACCGGGGCTCTCTTATGTCATGACTTGCGGAAACGGCCTATAAAGACCCCTGCCGTTTTTTTTTCGCTGACCTGACCCGATCACACCGCTGCATATCTCGCCACGCGCTCGGCTAACCCACCGCATTTGCCCCTGGCCTGGTCACCTCAGGGTCGAGCCCGGCGCACAGGTCATAGAACCTGACCTCGCCCGTGCGCGTGTTCGCGATGATGAAAAAGTCCGTGCCGGTGCGCGACGAAACCGTGACCCAAGGAGATCGGCTGCGTTCAAACCAAACACCCGCAATAAAAGCGATTGCGATCAGGATTAAGACTGACAAAGGACGGAATCTCATCGGCCATTCTCTCCTTCATGACAACCCAAAGAACCTCTATCTCCCAGACCATAAATTCTCTCAAATCCCCCGGGAATAGTCAAAACATCGACGTCATGAGCACGGGTGCCTTGAAGGGGATATGAACGACGACCGCGACGTGGACGTGCCGTTGACAACCCGTGCTCGCAATCGGATCAGCGCCGCGCCCGTGCCGGAAAAACCGTCCCGCGCTTGATATCCTAACATTAACCTAATATACTGGGGTGATGTCTCTTAGACGGGTCGACAATCCGCCCAATCCCTATCTCAGCGAATGCCGAGAATGGCTGGAACCCCCTCCGGTCGCCAAGCCGGAGGTGTACGAGGAGCACGCGAAATCCATCCTCTCTGAAAATGACAGCCCGGACATTCCGTTTCGCTGGTCGGTCAATCCGTATCACGGATGCCAGCACGCCTGTGCATACTGCTATGCACGGCCGACCCATGAATACCTGGGCATGGGCGCCGGCACGGACTTCGACACGAAGCTTGTCGCCAAGGTCAATGCACCCGATCTGCTCAGAGCGGCGTTTTCGAAGCGAGGCTGGTCAGGTGAACGGGTTTGCTTCTCGGGGGTCACCGATTGCTATCAGCCGATTGAAGCGTCGTATCGGCTGACACGAAAGTGCATGGAAGTCTGTCTGGAGTATCGCAATCCCGTGTCGGTCGTGACCAAGAGTTACCTCGTCGTGCGGGATGCCGCCCTGTTCGCGGAGCTGCATCGTCAGACCGGTGCGGCCGTGTTTCAGAGCATTCCCTTCGCCGACGACAAGACGGCACGGTTGATTGAACCGCAGGCGCCGCCGCCGTCGAAACGATTGGAGGCGATGCGCCGACTCGCCGAGGCCGGCGTCCGTGTGGGCGTCATGGTCGCCCCGATCATCCCCGGCCTGAACGACAAGGAGATCCCGACGATTTTGCGGCATGCCGCCGAGGCCGGGGCAACGTCTGCGGCCTATGTTCCCCTTCGATTGCCCGGCAGCGCGGCGCAGGTGTTTTTGTCTCGCCTGAAACAGGTGTTGCCGGACCGGGCCCCGCGCGTCGAGTCTCGGATTCGGGAGATGCGAAGCGGCCGGTTGAACGAAACGCGCTTCGGCCGTCGAATGCAGGGGGATGGCGCCTATTGGACCAGCATCAAGTCCTTGTTTCGTGTCGCCTTAAAGTGCCACGGGCTGGAGAGCGTCGGGAAAAAGTATCCCGGCGAAAAGGCTCGCATCGGAACCGTTCAACTTCAACTGCCGAACACGGAGCTTGAGCCCTCCCGGCCTCAGGTGAATCAACAGAGACAGATGCTCTTCGGCTTTTTTGGCAGTTCCGATTCCAGACGTTAAACTGGCCCCGAACAGAGAAACGGCACTAAAGGAAGCATAGACCATGTCGAACACCTATGAGATGTTCTTGACGATCACCCGTGAAATCGGCCAGTTGGAGGCCACGGCCGCGCTGCTTGATTGGGATTCCGAGACGTACATGCCCAAGGGCGGCTTGTCGATTCGGGCGGAGCAACAGTCGCTGCTGGCGAGACTTTGGCACGAGAGGCAGACCGATCCTAAGCTGGGCGAACTGCTCTCGAAGCTGGACGGAAAGGCTGAAGACGAAGTCGCCGCGACGAACATCCGGGAGATGCGACGAAACCACAAGCGAGCGGTCAAGATACCCTTGAAATTGGTTGAACAAATCGCCCGAGTCTCCACCGTTGCAAAAGACGCCTGGGTGAAGGCACGAGAGGCATCGGCATTCGACAAGTTCGCACCCCATCTCCAGGAGCTGTTGGACCTCAAGCGACAAGTGGCGGACGCGATCGGCTATGAACGGGAACGCTATGACGCGCTTTTGGATGAATACGAGCCTGGGGCCACGACGGAGGACCTGAAAACGCTTTTCGAGAGCCTCCGCACACCACTGGCCAAGTTCGTGGGCGAACTGAATGAAGCCGAACGGAAGCCGGACCCATCGATCTTGGATCGTCGTTTTCCGGTCGAGACGCAAAAGCTGTGGTGCCGGCAGTCGGCAGAAGGAATCGGGTTTAGTTTCGAGAGCGGCCGGATCGACGTGTCCGCTCATCCGTTCTGCTCAGGCACGGGTCCGAGCGACGTCCGGTTGACCACGCGCTACCAGGAAAACTTCTTTCCCTCGGCGGTGTTCGGGACGCTTCATGAAGCGGGACACGGCCTGTATGAGCAGGGGTTGCCGTTGGAGCATGTGTTCACGCCCAGAGGACAGGCGATCAGCCTCGGCATCCATGAATCGCAGTCGCGATTATGGGAAAACATGGTCGGGCGAAGCCGCGCCTATTGGGAACGGTATTATCCGCAATGCCAAACAGTTTTTCCCGAAGCATTGGAGGGCGTCTCACTCGACGAATTCTATGGCGCGGTCAATACCGTGAGGCCGTCGCTTGTTCGCGTGGAAGCCGACGAAGTCACCTACAATCTGCACATCATCCTGCGCTTCGAGATCGAGCGCGATTTGATCGAGCAACGAGTTGCGGTCAACGACGTGCCCGAAGCGTGGAATGCCAAGATGAAGGAACTCCTCGGCATTACGCCGAGCAACGACGCCGAGGGCTGCCTGCAGGACATCCACTGGTCGATGGGCTCCTTCGGCTATTTTCCCACGTATGCCTTGGGAAATTTGTATGCAGCGCAATTTTACGCCGCCGCCGAAAGGGCCATGCCCGACCTGGCGGAACAGATTCGTCGTGGCGAGTTCGGCGCGCTGCTCGACTGGATGCGTACGAACATTCACCATCATGGGCAACGCTATCGAGCGAATGAACTGATACGGAATGTCACTGGCACGCCGCTTTCGATCGAGCCGTTTATGTCATACATCCGTCGCAAGTTCTCGCCGATCTACAAGATTTGAACGGCGTCTCATGATTCATACGATTGACTCGCTCTGGTTCCGAAGACATGTCAAACAGAGTTAAGGTTCTCTAATGGCATCGAGCCAGCAAAAACAACGGTTCGGGGCACACATGTCCGTGGCAGGCGGGCTGGAGAACGCCTTTCATGCCGGGAAAGAAGTCGGCTGCGATTGTCTGCAAATCTTTGTCAAAAACCAGAGACAATGGAAAGCAAGACCGCTGACCGATGAACAGGTCGCCGCCTACAAAGAGGCGGAGCGCGAGACGGGACTTCACCCCGTCGTTGCACACGCCAGTTATCTGCTGAACCTCGCTTCACCGGAAGCCGCAAGTCGCGAAAAGAGCAGCAACGCGTTGATCGATGAACTCACGCGGTGTGAGGCGTTGGGCGTTTCCGGACTGGTGTTTCACCCCGGCGCACACATGGGCGACGGCGTAGACAAGGGCATCCGTCGAATCATCAAAGCACTAGACGACGTGCTTGGCCGAACAAAGGGATTCACAACGAACGTGTTGCTCGAAACAACCGCCGGCCAGGGCAGTTCAATCGGACATGAGATCGAACATCTGGGCCGCATCATCGCCGGCGTCAAAGACGCGGAGCGACTCATGGTCTGCCTGGACACGTGTCACCTGTTTGCAGCCGGACATGATCTGCGAAACGCGAACCTCTACGCGAAGATGGTCGATGAGTTGGACACAATCGTCGGCCTGGACCGCATCCGCTGCATTCATACCAATGATTCCAAGAACGACTGTGGCAGCCGTGTCGATCGGCATGAGCACGTCACCAAAGGCAAAATCGGAAAAGACGGTTTTATTCATCTGGTCAACGATCCGCGCCTGGCCGGAGTCCCCAGAATTCTGGAGACCCCCAAGGGCAAAGACGGACGCGGCGTGGATTATGACAAAGTGAACCTAAGACGACTTCGGGAACTCATCAGGACAAATGGACCAGCCTCAACCACTCGCTTGCGCGCGCGGCGATGATTCGACGCCTTGACCGAACAAAAACGCTCGCACTCGGCCAAGAAGCGCCTGAACGTCGATCAGGATCAAATAGAGTGAGGGAACGCCGATAAGGGTGAGTATCGTCGCGAAGGCCAGGCCCGAGGCAATCGAAATGCCCATGGGAATGAGAAACTTGGCCTGAAAGGACGTCTCGGTCAACAGCGGCGCAAGACCGAGGATGGTGGTGATCGAGGTTAGAAGGATGGCGCGCAAACGAGCACGGCCGCCGTCAATCACAGCCTCGTATGGGCTGGCGCCTTCCGCGCGACGACGGTTGATAAAGGTCATGAGGATCAACGAATCGTTGACGACAATGCCGGTCAGCGCAACGAGTCCGATGAGCGAAAACATCGTCAGGGGATAGCCCAAAACCATGTGGCCGATGACGACCCCGATCGCACCGAATGGAATGGCGAACATGACGATGGCAGGTTGTACGTAGCTTTTAAACAGACCGGCCAGGATCACGTAGATTAGCAAGAGTGCGGCTGCCGCGTCCTGTCTGAGCGAGGCGAAGGACTTCGCCCGTTCGCGCTGGTCACCGCCGAACTCGAGTTGCAAGCCGGGGAATTCGCTTTCCAACGCGGGAAACCTTGAAGCCAGATCCGCGTTGATCATGTCCGCATTTGCTTCAGGATTGTCCTGATCGACGTCGGCCGAAACGGTCACGGTTCGTTTCTGGTCCTTTCGTTTGATGGTGGCATAGCCGCGGCCCTCCTTGAAACGGGCCACCTCGGAAAAAGGAACCAGGTCGCCTGCCGGCGTGGCGATTCGCATGGATTCGAGATCATAAATACGCTTTCTGTAAGCTTCGGGATAGCGAACCATGATTTTGACGTCTTCGCGTTCGCGCTGAATAATCCTGGCTTCCAGACCATAGAAAGCACCGCGAACTTGCATGGCCAAAGACTCGGTCGTCAAACCGAGAGCCCGCGCCGAATCCAGCAGCTCAATCTGGAGTTCACGCCGACCCGCGTCAAAATCATCCTGGATGTCGAAAACACCGGGATATTCGCTGAGTTCCTTCTTGACACGATCGGCGACGGTAATCAGGTCTTTGATCCGGTCCCCCCCGATCTCCACCTGAATCGGAGCACCGCCGGGACCGCCATGCATGCCTGCGAACTTGAGCGAGTTGATTCCCGACAGGTTCTTGGTTTTCTCGCGAAGCTCCCGAATAATGTCTTCACTGGTACGGACTCGTTCCTCCACGGGCTTCAGTTCGAGAATCACCTGGCCCAGGTGCGAAGAGGTGGCCCCGGTCGAGCCATCCATGCTGTAGGTGACTCCGGCCAACGAGTAGTAAGAATCGTATTCCGGCAACTGGCCGATGGCGTCTTCAATCACACCGATACGCTCCCCCGTCTGACTGATGGGCGTCCCGACGGGCATTTTCAAGTCCGCAACGATCGTCTCGGAGTCCATTTTTTGAAAAAAGACGAACGGCACACGGCTGCTGAACACGAGACCAAGGCACACCATCAAGAGGGACATCATGGCTGAAATCGTCACATAACGATTTCGTACGCACAGTTGGAGAAACCGGTCGTAGTTTCGCAGCAGCACACCTTGAACGAAAAACGTCTGCACGCCGCGAACGCGTTTGGCCCAGCCTCGGAACTCCGAGGTCACCGTGGCGTGCTCCACGGGCTTATGCGGTTTGAGCCATTCGGCAAGGTGCGATGGCAGGATGGACAACGCCTCGACCAACGAAACCACAAGGGCCACAAGGACAACGACCGGAAGGACACCCATGAAGTCTCCAATGAGACCTTTGACATACATGAGCGGAGCAAACGCAACGATGGTTGTCGCGATCGCACAAGTGACGGGCCACGTGACTTCTTCACTGCCGCGAATGGCGGCGAGCTTGGGCTCAACGCCGTTTTCGATCTTGGTGAAAACGTGTTCTCCGACCACGATGGCGTCATCCACGAGCAGGCCCAGGACAATGATCATGCCGAACATGCTGATCAGATTCAGCGAGTACCCGATCAACTGCATCACCACGAGCGTTCCCAGAACGGAGATGAGCAAGCCGCTCATCACCCAAAATGCCACTCGCCAATTCAGAAAAAACAACAGTGAACAGAAGACCCAGACCAGTCCCCAGAAGCCGTTGCGCGTCAAAAGATCGAGTCGGCCTTCAATGAATCGCGCCAGATTCGTCGCCGTCTTGAGACGCCCCATCGGCGGATAAGGATCATTGCAGGCCGTCTCGTATGCCTCCACGCGCTCGCGCTCGGACTTGAAGCCGAGCCCGTATTGGATCTTTTGAAGCCAGGTTTGTTCCAGTTCCTTCCCGGTCTTCCCGGCCACCATCGCCTGGACTTTTCCGGAGATCTCGATGGCATCCTGCGACTGCGTCTTATAGACCGTGATTTGAACGGCGGGTTTCCCATTGAAGCGTGAAACCACGTCAAGGTCCTCGAACGTGTCGCGCACCTCGGCAACATCTTTCAAACGGATCACTCTTCCATCAGAGTCACTCCGGACGATGATGTCGCCGATAGGCTGAGCCTGATCCTCTTCGCCGAGCGTGCGGACGGCGACGTTGGCGCCGCCTGTCTTGATCTGGCCGCCGGGCAGATCGAGATTGGCCTGACCGATCGCAGCGGAGATTTGCGGTAAGGACAGATCATATTCGATGAGCTTCTCCGGCTTGATATCGATGCTGATCTCGTCCTTGCGCGTACCGGTCAACGCCACCTTGGTGATCCCCGGGATGGCAAGGACGTCGTCGCGCATGCGCTTGCCCATTTTCTTGAGGGTTTCGTCATCCATGTCCCCGAAGAAAACGACATTGATCACCGGAAGTTGGGGCTCAAATTTGAAAACCTGGGATTCTTCGGCCTCCTCGGGAAACTCGTCACGGGGGATCGTGTCGATGGCGGCCTTGACGTCCGTGACCACCTGGTCGACATCGTCGACTTCGTGATAAATGACCGCATTAATCGTGCTGATGCCTTCGCTATTGGTGGTTCGAATTTCCTCGATCTCTTCGATGTCCTCGATGACCTCTTCGATTTTGGTCGAGATGCCCTTTTCCATTTCGATGGGCGTCGCCCCCGGATAGATCGTCGTCACCCGGACTGCATAAGGGTTCGTCTCCGGAAACATTTCTCTGACGAGTGTGATCGCCGAGAAAACGCCCGCCACGATGATGGCGCACATAAACAGATTGACGAGAACCGGGTTGTTGACACTAAAACGAGGTAAGGACGTCATGGAGTTCCCTCCAGAGCGTCATCCTGCCAACGCACCGCGGCGCTTTCGTAAAGAATGTCCAGGTTCGTCAAAATGACCTTGTCTCCCGGCTTGACGTCCCCGGAGATGACGGCGCGATCTCTGACAAAACAAACGACCTGAATCTCCCTGACGTGCGCTTGCCCGTCGTTGGCGACGAAAATCCGATTCTCCATAATCACGCCGCGAGGAATGACAAAGGCATCGGTGATCGTCGGGCCTGAGATCCGTGCCGTCAGGAAATAGCCGGGAACGAGAGGTGTGGATTGCTCCTCGTTGTCGACTTCAAGGTAAACCGTGAAAGTCCGGCTGGCCGCATCGGCCTCCGGCGATAGACGGCGGACCCGTGCGTTCCACTGAGTCTCCGGAATGCTGTCCATCGTGAGGACGGCTTCCGTACCCGCTTTGGTTTTGGGTCGAACGGCGAGCGGCAACTCGACAGGCACTTCGATAAATCGCTTTCCCACCAGTCGAACGATTTGCCCGCCAACCTGAACGCGATCTCCGATCTCGACCATGATCCGATCAATCTGTGCTGAAAACGGCGCTTTGATTGCGCAACGATCGACGTCCAGTCTTGCCAGTTCGACCGCAGCCTGACGAGCGTCGCGCGTCGCCCGGAGCCCCGCCTTTCGGGCCGGGATCAATGCGAGGTCATTTTGAAGACCCTGGAGCACGCGATTGGAACGCTCGTATTCCAAGCGAGAAAAATCCCATTCCTTCTTGGAGGCGGAATTCGCTTCGTAAAGATCGCTCAAACGTTTGTATTCATCTTTTTGAACCTGAACCTCCCTCTCGGCAATGGCAATGAGCCGCTCAACATTCGTCCGTTCGATGCCGATGCGATCCAACTGTGCCTCAATGTCGGCCAGTTCGCCAAGCGCCTTGTCGAGTTCGCGACGATATTGACGGTCATCAATGCTAACCAGCGTCTCGCCCTTCTCGACCATCGCGCCGTCCTTGATGCGATCGGGCACATGCATGATCTGCCCGCTGATCTCTGCGGAAATGAGGCTTTCCCGGTCGGCCCTGGCACTCCCGTAACCCACGAAAATCTCCTGGATGTCTTCCGGCATAAGCGTCTGGATACCAACCAACGGAAGGGGCGCCGTTGAGACGCTTCGTTTGGCCTTGGGTTTCGTCGTCATCAGTGCCATGAATCCGCCGTAACCGGCCCCGAGGAGCGAGAGCACCAATCCGGCCGAAACGAACACGCGCAAAAAACGCACGGTGCGGCTCGCAGGCGGAGTGCTGGCGTATTCGAGCGTGGGTGGGGATTCGTGGGTAGGAATATCCGTTTTCATCATGTGGTTTTGGTCAATGCGAGACCGCCGTGCCCGAAACCCTCCTCCGATTTGGTCGGCTCATGGCATCGAAAACATCAATCGAAGTCCCTTCGACCGACGGACCGATACCTCCTTCTTATCAGACACCGAATCAGCCTGTTCGTGAGGCGACCATTCTAAGAGTATAGGAGCTTTTAGGACCACTGACGGGCTAAAACGATGACTTCTCGGGAAGTATATAGGGATATTTGCCCGGGTCATGCCGTGGGGGTTGGGGACCGTGCACAACGGCCTCGTAGTAAGCGTCAACGCGGGCCAGCCAATCGGAGAGATGAATGCCCATGAAATAATCATTGGAGATGGCGTCCAGTGTTTTCCGGAGATGGGCGGTGCCGGTTTCGCGCAACCGCTCGACACCTTCCATGTGCCCAAGGAACAACTTCAGATGCCGGGCCGAAACCTGGATGAGGCCCTGCAAGTAACTGCGTTGAGGACTTCCTTTGGCGGTCTTATGCCAAAGCCCTTCCCAGGCCTCATGAGCCTCCCACCAATAGCCGTGGTTATAGAGGTCGCATCCGTACAGGTAATCCGGACTCTTGGCCCAATCTTCCGGTGGATGGAAGATCACCGGAGGCTCGGTCTCGCCGGGCAGGAGATGGCTGTGGCCCTGGGGGCTATTGGGGTGAGGGTGCCGGCCTGGGACAAAGCGATAAGGAGGAAAAGGTATGTCGATATAGCGGGGTGCGGCCAGGTGCAAGGTGTTGATCTCAGCAGGCATCGGTCTGTAAGCCTCGGTACGTCGCCAGCAATCGAAACCTTTTGTACCATGAGCCACGACGTGATGCGAACCGCAACAACAGATGCCCGATCCGAAAGTACCCTGGGGCTGATCGCCGGCGAAGGCGAGTTCCCCAAGCTTGTCTTCCAGGGCGCCAAACAGGCGGGCTTGCGCGTCGTCGTAGTCGGACTCCGCGGTTGCCATGACGGGGCGCTTCGCGAAAAAGCCGATGCCTTTTATGAGGCGGGAATTGCCAGATTGGGACGTTGGATCAGGATTTTCCGCCGAGAGGGTGCCAAAGAGGCCATCATGGCAGGACGCGTGCGGAAGTCCCAGATGCTGGAGTTGCCCCTTTGGAGACAGTGGTTGGCCTATCTACCGGATTGGGCTAGCATCAAAGTCTGGTTTTTTTCGGCGTCCGACCGGCGAAATGACACGCTCCTGGGAGCAGTGGCCACGGAAATGTCTCGAAAAGGAGTCGAATTGATCGATTCTACCCGATATTGCGAAGATGCGTTGGCTCCGGAGGGCGCCATGACCCGTCATGGGTTGTCAGGCGCTCAGCAGATCGACGCGGAACTCGGGTGGCGCGTCGCCAAGGCCATGGGCGAACTGGATGTCGGCCAGTCCGTGGCGGTCAAAGACAAGGACGTGATCGCGGTGGAAGCCATCGAAGGAACCGACGCGATGATTGAACGGGCAGGCGCCCTTTGCAAACGCGGCGGCTGGACTCTGGTGAAGGTGGCCAAGCCCAACCAGGACATGCGATTCGACGTGCCGACGATCGGACCGCAAACCATCGAGAAGTTGGCCGATTCGAACGCCGGCGCGCTGATCGTCGAAGCGGGGAAGACCTTGTGCCTTGAACGGGAGCGAATGGTCGCCTTGGCGAACGATCGAGGCATCACGATCGTGGGGAGATCATAATGGACTTTCTTGTCACCGGCGGCGCCGGGTTTATCGGCTCACATTTGGTTCAGCGGCTGGTCGCGCGTGGCGACCGAGTGCGTGTGCTGGACAATTTCAGCACCGGAAAACGGGAAAACCTGGCCGCGCTTGAAGATCGTGTCGAAATCGTCAACGGAGACATCGGTGACCTGGAAGTTTGCCGCCGGTCCTGTGAAGGCGTTCGCATCGTTTTTCATCAGGCCGCCCGCCCTTCCGTACCGAAGTCCATCGAAGATCCGGTCACGAGCCACCGTGCCAACGCGGATGGCACGTTCAACATCTTACAGGCCGCACACGAAAACGGTGTTCAACGCCTTATCTATGCAGCCAGCAGTTCGGCCTATGGTGATTCCGAAAAACTGCCGAAGATCGAATCCATGATCGCGAATCCGTTGAGCCCCTATGCGGTCCAGAAACTGGCGGGGGAACACTATTGCCGCGTGTTTACCAGTTGTTACGGACTCAAGACGCTGGCGCTGCGATACTTCAACGTCTTCGGCTCGCGACAGGATCCCAAGAGCCAGTATGCGGCGGCGATCCCTGCCTTCGTAACATCGATTTTGAAAGACGAACCGCCGACAATCTACGGAGACGGCGAACAGACTCGCGACTTCACTTATATTGATAACGCCATCGAGGCGAACCTGTTGGCCGCCGAGGCGGCCGACGTGCGCGGGGAAACGGTCAACATCGCTTGTGGCGAGCGGATCACGGTCAACGAAATCATTTCCAGAATCAATGCCATCCTGGGCAAGAACGTCAAGCCGAACCATGTCAATCCGCGACCGGGGGACATCAAGCATTCCTGGGCGGACATCGGCCTGGCAAACAGCTTGATCGGCTATCGCCCGGTGGTCTATTTTGACGATGGACTCCGGCGTACGATCGAATGGTATTCAAAGGCAACGGAAACATCGTAGTGACCGCTGACAACGATCAACTTATGCACCTTCGAACTTACACCGTCATCCCGTCGCTGCCCGAACCGGTGAATCGTCTGCGCGAGCTGGCCTACAACCTGTGGTGGAGCTGGAATCGTGACGCCCAGGAGCTGTTTCGCCGGCTGGACCCCAATCTCTGGGACGAGGTCGTCGGTAATCCGGTTCAGTTCCTCGCACACATTTCTCAAAAACGCCTGGACCAGGGCGCCTCGGACACCGCCTACCTTGCAGAAATGAATCGGGTGTTGGACGCCTTTGATGCCTACCATGCGCGCGAAGCGTGGTTCAATCGAGAACACCCCGACTTCAAGAACAAACGTCTCGCCTATTTCTCGATGGAATTCGGTCTGCACGAGAGCCTGCCGATCTATTCCGGCGGACTGGGCATCCTGGCCGGCGATCATCTCAAAAGTGCGAGTGACCTGGGCATTCCACTCGTCGGTGTGGGGCTCTTGTATCGACAAGGATATTTTCAACAAAGGTTAACGACCGACGGTTGGCAACTGGAGGAATATCCCTCGCTGGATTTTTTTCAGATTCCGGCGATGCAGGTCAAAAAGGAAGACGGACAACCGTTGCACGTGCGATGTCCTATTGGAGCGCGGGACGTGACGGCACGAATCTGGAAGGTGCAGGTCGGACGAGTGCCGTTGTATCTGCTCGACACCGATTTGGCCGACAACACCCAGACCGATCGAGAGATCACCCATCGGCTCTACAGCGGCGCAAGCGACATGCGAATTCGCCAGGAGATTCTCCTCGGCATCGGTGGGCTTCGTGCCCTCGAGGCCGTAGGTCGGCCGCCCGACGTCTGCCATATGAACGAAGGCCATGCGGCATTCCTGGCGATCGAGCGAATTCGTCAATGCATGGAAAAAGATGGATTGGACTTCGGCGAGGCACGAGAGGCCGTCGCTCCCAGTCATGTGTTTACCACTCACACGCCCGTGCCGGCGGGGATCGACCAGTTTGAGCAGGCTTTGCTGCAGGAGAACCTGGGACCTTACCTGGATTCCATGGGCCTGTCCCTTGGGGAATTCTCGGCCATCGGAAAAAAGAATGCGGCCGACCCGAATGAATTGTTCAGCATGGCCGTGCTCGCCCTACGCCTGGCAGGTTTTGCGAATGGTGTCAGCGCTTTGCACGGCCATGTGTCCCGTGAACTGTGGCACACGGTTTGGCCGGGCGCGCCGCGCGATGAGGTGCCGATCAACTCCATTACCAACGGGATTCATACGCATACCTGGATTTCACCGGAAATGTCGAGTCTGCTGGACCGATATCTCGGACCCGGACATGTGGAAACCCCCGAAGACCAGGATCTTTGGAGGCGCGTTGATGAGATCCCTGACCTTGAGCTTTGGCGCGTCCACGAACGGCGCAGAGTCGGACTCGTGGCGTTTGCGCGGCGGCGAGTCAAAGAGCAGCTTCGACGTCGCGGCGCCCCGCCGTCCGAGGTCAAAGCGGCCGATGAATTCCTGACTCCCGAGGCCTTGACGATCGGGTTCGCGAGGCGCTTTGCCCCCTATAAGCGAGGGGCGTTGATCTTTCGTGATTCGCAACGGCTGCTGAAGATCTTGTCCGAACAGGATCGGCCGGTGCAGTTCATCTTTGCCGGCAAAGCCCATCCCCGTGACGACAACGGAAAAAAGGTCATCCAGGAAATCATGTCACACCTTCATAAACCGGAATTCCGCCGGCGAATGGTCTTTATCGAAAACTATGACATGACCGTCGCCCGAATCCTGGTGCAAGGCGTCGATGTCTGGCTGAACAACCCGATCAAACCAAGAGAGGCCTCCGGCACGAGCGGAATGAAGGTTTCTCCCAACGGCGGCATTAACTTCTCCATCCTGGACGGCTGGTGGCCAGAGGCCTATGACGGCGAGAACGGCTGGGCCATCGATGAAGGGCGAATCTACGACGACCCGGAATACCGGGATCATCTTGAGGGAGAGGCGATCTATGAGCTCTTGGAGAAGGAAATCGTGCCGCTGTTTTATGATCGAGGCGCCGATGGCCTGCCCCGCGAATGGATCGCCAGAATGAAGGCCTCGATGCGCACGGTTTCACCGATGTTCAGCACAACGCGAATGTTGAAAGAGTACGCCAACATGCTCTACGTTCCCGCGGCAACCCGCTGGCAGCAGCTTTCCAAAGATGGGTTCACCGCAGCGAAATCATTGTCCCATTGGAAACGCGGGCTTGCGCACTCCTGGAACAACGTACGGGTCGAGGAGGTCCAGGCCAACGATGCAATCGAATTGCCGGTCGGAGCCAGGGTCAGTGTCAAAGCCCGAGTGCATCTGGGTGAGGTCAAGCCTGAAGACGTGGCCGTCGAGCTTTATCACGGTCGGGTCGATGCCTACGGCCGCCTCGTCGAAGGCCATCATGAGATGATGAAATGCGACGAGCACCTCGAAAACGGCACCTACTGGTTCAACGGAGAAATCCCCTGCCTTCGCAGCGGCCAACACGGCTATGCCGTTCGCGTCCTGCCTCGGCATGCCGACTTGACCCATCGCTTTGACACGGGCCTGATCCTCTGGGGATAAGATAAAGTAGGGACGGAGAACATGAACTTGACGTCATTCGGCGTCCGATGTAGTTTAACGAGTCTTGGATTTTCACCGAGATCCAAGTCAAAACCCCGGAATCCGGGGCTGTAGCTCAATTGGTTAGAGCGCCGGCCTGTCACGCCGGAGGTTGCGGGTTCGAGTCCCGTCAGCCTCGTTCCTATAACCCCTGCTCGCAGGGGTTTATTTTTTGGCCTATCCAGCCGTCGACTCCCGTTCATGACAACGTTGGCCGCCCGTGCTTGTGAACCTGTGGCGCGCAAATAAATAAATGGCACACGCCAGTAAAATAACGGCACTGGTGACCTTTCCCCGCGTTTAACTCCAGTTTCTATGTTACTCTGACACTGCTCTGAATACACGTCGTTGGCGGGCGGAGCGGAGCGAGGGCACCGAGCGGAGCGCAGCCTGCCAACGACGACGCGATCTCCGACGCCTCCGG
>JAKSDK010000039.1 GCA_022360095.1 Phycisphaerales bacterium | reverse complement strand
CGCTCATCGCATGGGCTAGATTAATTTTGATATATTAAAATTTATACTTGACTACAAGGCTTGGGGGAATAAAACAAAAGAATCAATCTCGTGCTTCAGCAATGAATAGTACTTTTGTTTTCTCTAAGGCTATTGGCCAAGTATTTTAACGTATCGAAACTGGGCTATTCCAAAGACCAGTCTCGCGCAATCAGTGCCCTGTGTGAGGGTAACAAGATCAATGTTTTGAACAGCATTATTAGTTACCCAGGTCCCCTGCGCAGGTCGACCGCTTTACGGTTGGTTTCAGAGGGTTCGAATAAGCAGCAATGCGAGTTTGTTGGTTAGATTATCTTTACTTAGGGCGCGAATCGAACCTCAGGCGTAAGATTTTCTCGCGTTCTCGACCTGCGCAAAAATAAGAGCTACTCTGCACGCACTTAGCTGTTTCATTTGGTACTTAGGTCAAGGGGGGTTTATTATATGGCATTCTTAGCCAAACAAAGAACAGAAAAAAAAAAATTAAAATCTCTTAAATTATGAAATTTTAAGAACAATAGAATTAGCCCGAGGTTAGAATCCCATTACTGCAGGATTACTATGTCATTTCCAGAAAGTTCTAGCACAGGCAGACCCAAACTCACGTTTCGAGGGAAGGGTGTAATGTAATTTACCGTAGGTGACGCGCCGGTGTCGCGTTACAGGCGACCGTTGAAAATATAAGAGACTTTACATATGAGAAATATATTACTGAGATCTGCGAACGCCAAATAACGCTAAACCTTACTTTTTCTTGAATGAAATGAATAAAAAAGTCTTACCTGCAATCTATTCCACTGCGTTTCGGTGTCTGTTTGTAGTTTTACTGTTTTTTTTTTGGCTTTATTGCGTAACCGCTGTTACTCCTTTCATAGAACGAAGTGTTCTATGAAAGGAGTAACAGCGGTTACGGATCGTAAGTCATGCCCTTAGTTTGGTCTGACTTTAAGTACGAGTCCTTTTATGATCGAAGAGAACCCATATAATTTTGATTCGTTTGCTTTAATTAAAACGATCACAGAACCCAGTTCTAGATTATAGACTGACGGTTGGGAGTAACCCAACTAGCGGCTACTTTGTGATCTCATCTTGTGGAACGCGAATAATTGCGTTGTGTTGACAATGGTTTTGGTAGTTCCATTATCCCAAAAACTAAACTTCAAGGACCCAACCTTGTGCGTTGGATGCATATCTCATGAAAACTCCATCTGGTACTTTTTAGAACACCCTGAGTGGTTCCAAATATGCAATATAGAAGACAACAGATTTTGAAATATCGAGTCAAAACGTCGGAAGTAAAACGAATTCGAATTGCTTGTGACCAATCAGTCGTAGTAACTACACATCGGTTCCTTTTTATGATTAGAGAACACGACAACAACGCTATTTATGTGAAACAGGACATACCTTAGTTTCTTAGGTGTGATCGACTAGAAGCCTCACTTGCAACTTATTACACTGATTTTCGAGGTTTGCCCTGAGGGACTTGGCAAAACATAAAAGGTAGTTAGACTTATGGCATGCTTGATAGACTGCAAAACAGTCCGTATTTTTGCGTATTCAACTAAGCGCGAGCAGTCAAACAAAAGGTCTGGAACGAGG
>JAKSDK010000425.1 GCA_022360095.1 Phycisphaerales bacterium | reverse complement strand
CGTGCGCCAACGTCGGCAACAATACGGTGACGCTGACCGTGACGGACAACAATGGAAACACCAGCACCTGTACGGCGACCGTGATGGTCGAAGACAATGTCGCGCCCACGGCGATTTGCCAGGACATGACTGTTCAGCTTGACGCGAGCGGGAACGCGTCGATCACGGCCAACGATGTGGACAACGGCAGCAACGACGCCTGCGGCCTTGCCTCGCTGAATGTGTCCCCGAATAGCTTCACGTGCGCCAACGTCGGCAACAATACGGTGACGCTGACCGTGACGGACAACAATGGAAATACCAGCACCTGCACCGCGACCGTGATGGTCGAAGACAATGTCGCGCCGACGGCCGTTTGCCAGGACATCACCGTTCCGCTCGACGCAACCGGGAACGCGTCGATCACGGCCAACGACGTGGACAACGGCAGCAACGACGCCTGCGGCCTTGCCTCGCTGAATGTGTCCCCGAACAGCTTCACGTGTGCCAACGTCGGCGGGAACATGGTGACGCTGACCGCAACGGACAACAATGGAAATACAAGCACCTGCATGGCGAACGTCATGATCACGAATCAGGACCCTGTTATTTCCGGGAACATGTCCTTGGCTGTGAACAAGAACAGCACGTGCCCCGCCGCTTCGAACGAGCTGACGTTGACGGCAACCGATGACGGGAACGTGGCTTTGCTTCAGTGGTCGATCGACACGGCCCCGGCGACCGGCACGGTCACGATCGACGGTGGGGCGATGAGCACCGGCGGCTCGGTGACGATTTGTTACCAGCCAGACGCGGATCAGATTGCCGCCGACAGCTTCACGATCGTGGTCGGTGACCAATGCAGCGGAATGGCGACCCATACCATCAACGTCACGGTCGATAATCAGGTGCCGGTCATCACCGGCGACACGACGCTGACGGTGGACAAGAACAGCACGTGCCCTGCGGCCTCAAATGAGCTGACTTTGACGGCGACCGACGATGCCAACGTCGCGCTGCTCCAATGGTCGATCCGGACGGCACCTGCAACCGGCACGGTGACGATCGACGGCGGAGCCACGAGCACGGGCGGCACGGTGACGATCTGCTATGAGCCTACTGCAGATCAAGGCGCCGCGGACAGCTACGTCATTTTGGTCGACGATCAGTGCGGCGGGATGAAGACGCATACTGTCAACGTGACCGTCAATAATCAAGCCCCGGGCATTTTGGGCGATACGACACTCACGGTCGCCAAGAACAGCACGTGTCCCGCTGCGTCGAATGAATTGGTCCTTAACGCGACGGACGACGCCAGTCTTGCGCTGCTCCAATGGTCGATCCAGACGGCACCTGCGACCGGAGTGGTGACGATCGACGGCGGAGCGACGAGCACCGGCGGCATGGTCACGATTTGCTATCAGCCGAATACGGATCAGGGCGCGGCGGACCGTTTCACGATCCTGGTCGACGATCAATGCGGCGGGACGGCGACTCACACCGTCAATGTGACGGTGGACAACGCGAACCCTGTCATCAATGGAAACACGACGTTGACCGTGGCCAAGGGCAGCACCTGCCCCAATGCTGCGAACGAGGTGACTCTGACGGCCACGGACGACGCCAGTCTCGCGCTGCTCCAATGGTCGATTGACACGGCGCCCGCGACGGGCATGGTCACGATCGACGGCGGTACGATGAGCACCGGCGGCATGGTGACGGTCTGCTATGAACCGAATCCGAACCAGGGCGCCGCGGACAGCTTTACGATTCTGGTGGACGATCAATGCGGTGGGACGGTGACCCATACGGTCAACGTCACCGTGACCAATCAAGATCCGATCATCACGCAGGGCGACGGACCTTTGAACTTGACCGTGGATGCCGGCAGTGCTTGTCCGGGGGCGGCCAATCAGGTGGCGCTCGATGCGGATGATCCGGATGCCGACAATGCCATCATGACGTGGTCAATCACAGTCGCGCCCATGTCCGGCACGGTGACCTTTGACGGTGGAATTGATGCCGGTCCGAACGTGACGGTCTGTTATGAACCGAACGCGAATCAGAATGCAGCAGACAGCTTCACCGTGACGGTGGATGATAACTGCGGGGGAACGGATCAGATTCAGATCATTGTGACCGTGCAGGACATCGTCAATCCCACCATTACATGTCCTCCTGACGGGACCGTGGTTCTCGGTCAGTCGACCGACCCGGCCGATGTTGGGACGGCCACGGCCATGGATGATCTTGATCCGAATCCGGCGGTCACCTTTAACGACGTTGTTGCTGCGGCGAATTGTCCGCAGGCACAGACAATCACCCGAACATGGACCGCGACGGATGCTGGTGGGAACACCGCGACTTGTACGCAGACGATCATCGTCAACGACGCGGACTCGGATGGTGACGGCGAGCCTGATTGCAGCGACGGCTGCCCGAACGATGCCAACAAGGTTGCACCCGGCGATTGCGGTTGCGGGCAGGCTGACCTTGACGAGGACGGGAACGGCGTCTCTGACTGTCTGGATGAGCCGGTTGGTCAGGAACCGCCGCCCGAGCAGGACCTTCCCGTTTGCGTTCCGTTCTTGTTCCAGAGTTTGTTCGGAATCCCACTCTGTGGCCCATGCCTGCTCCATGGACTGTTTGTGACATTCTTGAGTCTCGTCGGCATGAGACGTTGGAATCGTCGTCGCATGGCCAGACGGAATCGGGTCATCTGACCGGTCACCGTTTCAGTCGAAGTCGGGTGGGCTCCGCCCCCCGCCATGGGACGACATCGAAGTGGCGTTTAACAGGGTCAGCAGCGGTGGGTGGAACCCCGCCTTACAGATTTCTTGCAGCTTTTTTTGCTTACCGAGTGCGCGAAATCGAAGGCTGCGGTGAATTCATTAGGGGCAAAGGCGAAAACCCGGATTCAAGGAGTTCACCGATGGCGAATGTTAATTTCACCAAGCATATCAAGGCCAATCCAGATCGCACGTTCGAGATCTTCACAGACTTCGAGTCCGCCGAGCGTCGGATCGAGGGGATCAAGAAACTCGAACTCCTCACCGACGGGCCCATCGGCAAGGGCACGCGCTTCCGGGAGACGCGGACCATGTTCGGCAAGGAGACGACCGAAGAGATGGAAATCACCGATTTCCGGCCCGGCCGTTCCTACACCGTCGGAGGCGAGTCCTGCGGCAGCGTATGGTCCAGCACGTTCAAGTTTGCCCCCAACGACGACGGGACGGAGGTCAGCATGGAAATGTCTTTCCGGCCTGTGAGCATGTTCGCCAAGGTCATGTCCCCGCTTTCGTTTTTATTCATCGGTACTTGCAAAAAGATGATGGAAAAGGACCTGGAGGACTTGAGAAAAGCCGCAGAATCTGTGAATTGAGCTTCGGCTCAAAGGTCCGTTCAGGCCGTTTTCCTGAACTCATCATGTGACGACCATTCCCCCTTGCAGCGCAGAGGGTTTTAGTTAAACTCCCCGCCGGGTAGTGACACTGAGTCCACTTCTAAAGCAAAGGGTGAGTGACATGAACAGAAGATTGTTTGTCGGCGGTCCCGTCGTTGTGGCGATTTTTTCTCTTGTGAGCGGGTGCAGTGCCATTGGAGCAGCGACCGAGGGTCTTCGGATCGGCAAGAACCTGAACAAGCGAAAGAAAGAGATGCGAATCTGGGTCGATGGGCATGAAGCCAAGGCGAGTGTCCTGAAGAAGGCCTACTTCGGGCATGCATCCTACAAGGTGAAAGAAACCGTGAGTACGAGGCCGACGTTCCGGTTTGCATTCAAGGACCCCAGTAAGTTTGGTCGCATTACCGGCACGAATCTACAGATCCACCAGGAATACGAGGGCGACTATTCTCACCAGGCGGAATTCGCCGTCTTCCCGAGAGAGATGAGTTCGGAGTACCTGATGAGGCCCGACGTGGATTACAACCTCGGGAGCGTCGGCTCGAATCTCAAATGCCTCAACTTCGAGAAGCAGGAAGTGAGTGGTGTGGAGTTGAAGCCGGGGTTGGAGTACATGCTCGTGTTCACAGTCAGCGGGGACCGAAGCGACAGCGTGCAAGTCTTGCTTTCAACCAAGTAGTACTGCGAAACATTTGTCGGATGATGAGCACGTTCGGGCGGGCGGGCCAGCCGCCCGGACGATGGGCCGGAGTGCGTTGCGATCTTCTTCACGATCATCGCAATGTTTTCGACTTGTTGTATGATTAAATGAGATACGGCGAGCCGCGGACCATAAGGAGAGGCGTTCTGTCGCTTATTGGTCGATACATGCGTTGGCTGCATACCGGTTGGCCTGCCGGGACGGTCGAGAAACTGCCGGAGGTCAACGAGGATGGAACGACAGCCGTGCCTGGGCTTCGCGTGGTCGGCGATCTGACGGGCATCCCGCTTCTCAAGTTTTCGGTGGATACCGGGGCCAAGGCCGTTCAGGCTGTTTTGAAAGAGCCGGATTTCAACAGAGGTGACGCAGGCGACGATGTCCTCGATTTGGCAATCATCGGAGGCGGCCTCTCCGGCATTGCGGCGGCCATCGAAGCCAAGAAGGCCGGGCTGAACTTCAAGGTCTTCGAGGCCTCCAAGACGTTCTCCACCATCAAGGACTTTCCCAAAGGCAAACCGATCTTCACGTATCCGACGGAGATGACGCCGGCCGGCGATCTGCAGATGTCGGCGGATGTCAAGGAGGATCTTGTCGCCGAACTCGAATCACAGCGCGAGGCGAATGGCATTGATCCGGTCATCGTTCGTATTGAGCGCGTGGCGCGTAGCGGCGGTCTTCTCGTGCTTCATGGGAAGGACCTTGAGATTCGAGCGAGGCGAGTCATCGTCGCGATCGGTCGTAGCGGCAATTTCCGTAAACTCGGCGTTCCGGGGGAGGACAAACCAAAGGTTTTCAACCGGCTGCACGACCCCAAGGAATTCGCCGGCAGGCACGTTCTCGTTGTGGGTGGCGGTGATTCGGCCATTGAGGCGTCGATCGCGCTTGCTCTGGCTGGCGCCAAGGTCACCCACAGCTATCGTCGTGACACGTTCTCGCGGCCCAAACCGGAGAACGTTGAGAAATTGAACCAGCTTGTTTCCGATCCGATGGCCGACGTGGCCGTAGAGGAGCCGACGTCCGAGCGCGTGACGACCTCGTTTACGCCGGCGATGTGCGCCCGGACCGGCGAAGGGTCGATCTGCCTCGCGCTGCCTTCGCAGGTCGTGGAGATCAGGGATAACGAAGTCGATCTGAAGGGAAACGGCGGGCAGGTGGATATCTTGCCGAACGACGTGGTGTTTTCCATGATCGGTCGTGAACCGCCGCTGGATTTCTTTCGGCGCGCCGGTGTGCCGATTCGGGGCGAGTGGGGGAGCAGGCAATACGTCGGTTTCTCTCTGTTCATGCTCTTTTGCATCTTCCTCTATCACTGGAAGTCCGGCGCGAAGATTTTGCCGATCAATGCGTGGTTTCAGGCGAAGAACTGGTTTCCGTTCAATGTCGGCGGCTGGTTTGATTCTTTTGCCGCGGCCGCTTCAATCCCGTCGAATTTTCTCTACACCTTGAAACTCTCGATGTCGTCTCCGAGTTTCTATTACACCCTGGCGTATTGTCTGTGCGTGGTCATCTTCGGCATTCGACGCATCCGGCGTCGCAAGACGCCGTATGTGAAATTGCAGACCTACACGCTGATGGCCATTCAGTGTCTCCCGCTGTTTATTCTTCCGGAGCTAATCCTTCCCTGGGCGGGTCGAAACGGATGGTTCGAACATGGAACCAGAGCGGGCTCCATCGCCGATCAGTTCTTCGAGCCGTCGGATGTGCCGACCCAAGCGCAGTGGGAAGCCGCGGGATTTTCCAGTCTTGAAGAGTGGGATCGGCCGATCGGCCGCGAACGCCAATATTGGCGGGCTTACGGTTTCGTTCTGGCGTGGCCTTTGTTTGTCTGGAACTTCTTCACGGAGGCGCCCCTTTGGGGTTGGCTGATCATTGGATCATTACAGACGTTTGTCCTGATACCGTTGCTGATCCGGCGGTGGGGGAAGGGAGCTTATTGCGGATGGATTTGCTCCTGCGGTGCCCTGGCGGAGACACTGGGAGACGCGCATCGTCAAAAAATGCTCCACGGCCCGTTTTGGAACCGGATGAACATGGTCGGGCAAGTGATTCTGCTTTTTGCGTTCGTTCTCTTCATTCTGCGCATCGGTTCATGGGTATGGCCTGATTCGTTCTTCAGCGATGTTTTCGAAGCGTTGGTCGGCGGTATCCCCATCATCAATTACAAATGGTCCGTCGATCTCATGCTGGCCGGCGTACTGGGCGTCGGCTGCTATTTCTGGTTCAGCGGCCGGGTATGGTGCCGGTTCGCCTGTCCGCTGGCGGCGCTGATGCACATCTATGCGCGGTTCTCGAAGTTTCGCATCTTTGCGGAGAAGGCGAAGTGCATCTCCTGCAACGTCTGCACCTCGGTCTGCCATCAGGGCATCGACATCATGAATTTCGCCAACAAAGGCGTGCCGATGGAAGATCCGGAATGCGTGCGCTGTTCGGCATGCGTGCAGAGTTGCCCGACCGGCGTGTTGTCGTTCGGCCGTTACGGGCCACGGGGGGAGATCATCCACGACCGTCTTGCAGCATCCATGGTGCGTGTCGAAGAAGTGGGATTGCCGAAGTGAGTGAGTAGGGCGGGTTCTACCCGCCGTCCCGGTTATGTGTGTGCGTCTATCGAGCGTATATGCGATGTTGATGTGTGCGCGCTACTTCATGGCGGGCGGAGCCCGCCCTACGAAGTGAGCGAGCCTTCTAGCCTACCGATACACGGCTGCGCGTCGTTGACGCTACGCGCGGTTCAGGCGTGAGAATGCCCTGATAGTTCAACGGATCGGCCGCAGGCACTGAAACGGGCGGACGCTCGCCGTCCCTGCGGACTTTTCGAAGCAGTTTCACCGCTTCCGGCAGGGCGTACTGTTCTCCGGAGAAGCCTTCCACGAACCGGCCCCCGCGCACGTCGCCGCGCAGCTCCATCCTTCGATAAACACGTATCAGGTCTCGCCAGGGCACAGGTTGTTTTTCGCGGAGGAGCGTACGTCGGAAAACGACGCCTGTCCGTTTTAAGAGTTGCCGGGCGACGAACTCCGCGGGCGATTCGGCCGGAGGCGTTTCACGGCGGAACAGGCTCCATCGTCCCGACGGCCTTGCGCGGCGTCTTCGGCGAGAGGGTGGTGTGATGAGTTGTCGCAACCCGGTGATGGAATCGCAGGTGACGAGTCCGTGGGCGATCAGTTCGGCGAGGCCCATCTCCAGATGAGTCGGCAGCAAATCGGCTCTACGTTGAAGATCCTGAGCAAACATCGCCCCCTGCGTGGCCAACGCTTCGAAGATGTCCTCGGCGGCGGCGGAGAGCTTCGATGTGTCCGGCAGCTTGGTCAGGCCGAGCCAGGTGTCCAACGCCTCGCGAGGAATCAATGACACGGGTGTCGTACGAATCGGACTGCCGCCGCTTCCCCAAAGCCGTCCCCAAGCGATTTCGCCGAGCAGCGTGAGTTCATCCAGCCATTGGCGTTGATAGTCTCGCACGCGTGACGACAGCACACCGGTCTCCCAGGCGGCCGCCGGAATTTCGAAACCGGCGAGTTGTTCAATCACCGTCGCAACACCACGCGGTCCTTCGAGCCGAAACTCTTCGTCCACATGCTGCCAGCAGGCCAGGAAGCGGAGGAACTCGGCCGCCGTGACCGGTTCGATCTCGCTTCGCAGCGTGTCGAGCGTGTATCGATGGATGCGCGCCAGCAAACGCCGTTCGCACCAGGCCGTGCGACCGTCGAGCCGCGTCCGCATGACGCAGCCTTCGCTTTCCAACTCCAGCAACAGTCGATCGTCACTGAAAATCGGCCCCAATGCTTCGAGTCGTCCGCGCAACACGGCCTTCGGCTCTCGCGTGGCGTCGGCTGCGAACCAGCGATCCCCTTCGAGCACTGCGCGCCCACCCGAACAGAGTTCATCCAGCCATTCCTGCCATGGTCGGGCTTCGTCCACGGTCACATATCCCATCCACAACAATGCTTCGTGAACCTCCTCCGCATTTTCCGGCTGAGGCCATGCTTCTTCCTTGACGCGCTGCACGGCCTGCGGGTCCAGTGCGCCGAACTCGTCCACAGTCTTGGCATCGAGGGTCCGCCGGTTGAGGACCGCCTGTGTGCGGCGCTCCTCCAACGGCACGTCATCCAGAAAGCTGTAGGGCTGTGCCGCGAGGATGCCGTTGGCGAAAACCGACGGCTCGGGCGTATCACGGGCCACGCGCTCGATCCGGCCTTCGCGCAGATCATGAAGCACCTGAATGAACCCATCGATATCCATTGCCTCGGTCAGGCAGTCCTCGATCGTCTGCCGGACGAGCGGATGCTCCATCGGCACGTGCAGGTCTCCCGCGGGCAGATTCTCCGGACAGGCGATGGCGTGTGGAAAGGCGTCCGCCAGGAGATCCTCGGTTCGCATCCGAATAATTGGAGCAGGGACGCGCTTGCCGTTGCGCCAACGCTCGATCATCAGGGATCGCGTGGCGTTCCATCGCCATCGCGAGGTGAACATCGGCGTCGCGAGCAGGGCCTGGGTCAGGACTTTGCGTGCCGTGTTTGGATGCAGGAAGTTGAACACGTCCTCCAGCGGAAAGCTGTGCTGCGGTGCGAGCGAGAGAACGATGGCTTCTTCATTCGCCGCGGCCTGCAGCTCGAATCCGAATCCGCGACAGAACCGTTTTCGCAAGGCCAGCCCCCAGGCACGGTTGATCCGTCCGCCGAACGGTGCGTGGACGACGAGCTGCGTGCCGCCGCTTTCGTCGAAGAACCGTTCGAGAACGACGCGCCGTTGCGTCGGGACCGTGCCGAGAACGCGCCGCCCCTCTTCGAAATACTCGGCGATCTGTTGAGCCGCGCCTTCGGAGACGCCGGTCTCACGGACCAGCCACTCCGCTGCGTCGGTTTCGTCCCGGACGTTTCCGACTTCTGCCGAAAGCTCCGTCGTTCGAGCCGGCGCTTCTCCGAGCCAGAACGGCATGGTCGGCGGTAGACCTTGGGCGTCGGCCACGCGCATGGTGCCGCGCTCGATCTTGAGCACGCGCCAGGATGTGTTGCCGAGTTGAAAGATGTCGCCGACATTCGATTCGATGGCGAAGTCCTCGTCGAGCGTGCCGACAAACGTTCCCTCCGGTTCCAGAAGCACCTGATAGTCGGCCGCGTCCGGGATGGCGCCGCCGCAGGTCACGGCCGCGATCCGGGCACGGCGCCGCCCGCGAAGCCGGTTGTTGACGCCGTCGCGGTGGAGCAGGCCGTGTCTGCCCTGCGTATGGAGCGCGACGACGTCGTCGAAATCGTCGCGCGAGAGTTCGCGATAGGGCCAGGCGCGTCTGAACGTTTCGTAGATCGTCTGTTCGTCCCACGTTTCCGAGACGCAGGCGGCGATGATCTGTTGCGAGAGGATATCGAGAGGCTGCATCGGTTGGAGCGTTCGGTCCAACTCGCCCCGACGGACCGCGCGAAGCAGGGCGGCCGCCTCAACAAGCTCGTCCAGCGTCAGGGGGAAGATGCGACCCTTCGGAGTGCGGCGCAGCGAGTGACCGGCACGGCCGACTCGTTGGAGGAACGTCGCGATCGCCCGGGCGGAGCCGACCTGGATGGCCAGGTCCACGTCGCCGATGTCGATGCCCAACTCCAGCGAGGCTGTAGCGACGAGTGCTCGCAGGCTCCCGGCTTTGAGCCGTTTCTCCGCGTCCAGTCGCCGTTCGCGCGACAGACTTCCGTGATGGCACGTCACATAGTCCTCGCCCAGCACATCGGTCAGCCGGGCGGCGATCCGCTCGGCCAGCTTACGCGTGTTGACGAAGATCAGCGTCGTCCGGTGTTCCTGGATCAGCGCCGCCATGCGTTCGTAGATTTCTTCCCACGTTTCGTGTTCGCAAACCGCGCTGAGCGGCGACTTGGGGATTTCGACGCCGACGTCGAGTGCGCGACGATGGCCCGCGTCGACGATCTCACATTCGCGGCCGACCCCGACCAGAAAGTTGGCAATGTCCTCGATCGGTTTCTGTGTCGCCGAAAGGCCGATCCGCTGCACCGGCCCGGCCAGTGCTTCGAGGCGCTCCATCGACAACGCCAGATGGGACCCGCGCTTGTCGCGCGCGAGCGCGTGAATCTCGTCGACGATGGCCGTGCGCACGTTGCTCAACATCCGCCGCCCGCTGTCGCTGGTCAGCAGGATGTACAGCGACTCCGGCGTGGTCACGAGAATGTGCGGCGACTTGCGCACCATGGCGGCCCGTTCGCGCTGCGTCGTGTCGCCGGTCCGGACGAGGACGCGGACGTCCGGCACGAACGGGTTCAGCTCACGAATCTCCTGAAGCGGTTGCTGAAGGTTTTTCTGCACGTCGTTGCTGAGCGCCTTGAGCGGTGACACATAGACGACGCGCGTTTCATCCGGCAGGTCGGGCCCTTCTTTCGCTAGCGCATCCATCGCCGAGAAGAACGCGGCCAGCGTTTTTCCCGAGCCGGTCGGCGCGGCGATCAGCGTGTTGCGACCCGCCCGAATGTGCGGCCATCCCTCGCGCTGTGGCGGCGTCGGCTCGCCGAGGCGGGTGGAGAACCATTCCTGAAGCGTCGGATGAAACTCGGAGATCGGCATATCTCTCTATGATAGCCGATCCGCCGTGCACGGCGTGGTAAAGGAGAGGGCGCCGGACCTGGTGGTGGGACGGTCCGGCGCCCGGGCACGAACAAGGGCCGCCGCGAGGTTTTGAAATCGGCCCCTGCCCGGAACTTGACTTCATGCTTCGATTTCCTGTTAACCAGGACGACATAATTACGAGATATGTCAACATAATTATGTTCAATATTTATAGTTTTTTGTTACATTCTAAGTTACAATGACTTATGGTAGATTCTCCTCGATGGCCAACTCCAACTGGATAGAAAAGACGAAGCGATTACTCGAAGGTCAGAGTCTGCGTGCTGTCGAAAAAGCGGCAGGCTGGACCACGAACTCTCTCGCCGGCACCATGAACCAGAAGTCGGTACCGTCGGCCACGAAGGGCGTCGCACTGGCACGCGCGCTTGATGTGTCGGCTGACTGGCTTTTTGACGACGACCAGGATTGGCCGCCGCCCGAGCCGCCGGACGAGTTTGGCTTGACGGCGGACGAGTTGAACGCACTCGTGCAGACGGTCTTCAACGGAGCCGCCCAACTCCTCGCCGCCGCCGTCGAACATGAGCAACTGCTTGACCAATCCAAGTCCGCAGGCAAGAAGAAGACGAAAAAGAAGCGATAGCGAAAACGGGCAATCGGGTCTGAGAGTTAAGACAACCTGTCGGGGCTAAACAGGTGTTCGCCAAATGGCAAACCCGCGCGTATTCCATTGTTGTCATGCAATGCGCGACGGTTCTGCCCCAACGGGGCTGGAGTCCGTTACGCCGTTGAGACATTTGTCGTCGTCGTAGAGCAAGGAAATTGAGGGATGCCGCACCATGGCGATGAAAAAAGCTGAATTAGAGGACCATCGAGACGCTTATTTTAAGCTCGTGGATAAAATAAATTCTGCGGGCTCGCAGGGTGCCTACGACAAAGCCATCAAGTTGGCGGTCCGTTCGTGGGATCATGTCGACGGAATGATGCAATACGGCCGTCGATTTGAAAAGACAGAATTCGACAACATTAGTACGATAGAATTCGTCTTGACGTACTCGCCGCTGGTTTTCCATTTCGAGAGTCTCGATGCGCTCGAGAAACTCCTTAAGGATCAGCGCCGGATTGACCGGAACACGTCGGAAAATCTGGTGGGCAAGCTGGATCGCGCTCGAGCGCAGATGTGGAAGGCTCATCGGTTATGGAATCACTTGGAGCGAAATCCGAAGGCCAAGGAAGATGAGGTGCTCAAAACGCTCGGAGGGAATGCTCGAGACTGGAGAATCATCACAGGGAAGTGGTTCGAACTCGGACTACTGGACCAAGCGTCCGACGGCGATTCCCAATGCCTGTCACTGGTCACACGAATGAATGATGTGGTTCTGGCCAAATGCCCTTCGTGCGCTGCCGTCGCAAGGGCGCAGAAGTCGAATTTTCTGGCCGAGGTCACCTGTCCGAAATGCAAGAAGAAAGTTCGGTTTGTCATCCGATGGCAATCTCCCGGAAAGGAGTAGGCGATGTGGTATGTGGTCGCGTCGTTGCTGGGAATGGCTGGCGGTGCACTCTGCGTGTTTCTGGCTGTCGAGATCAAACGCCGCAGGATTGAAGAACAACGGCGGCAAAATGAGGCGAAAGAAGAATACCTCCGAAAAAAGACGAGAGAGGTCGAAGAAATGCACAAGGTCCTCAAAGACCGAGTGATTTCATATGATGAGGTTCAGGATGAGAACAAGATTCTGAAACAGGACCTTCACAACATCGACGTCAATCTGCGCAAATCTCAATTGGATTACCGTCAGCAGCAAGAAATGCAGGAGGCCGTTGATCTGAAAGTCAGGGAACTAGGAGGGCGTTATCTCAAGGAAAACGTCAAGTGGGTCAGTTCCAGTCTGACTCCCAACAACTTTACGAGGTGCACGCAACGCATTCAAAAAGTCATTGAATCATGTCGGGGGATCGGATTTGAGATATCCCCGAAAGAGGAGGCCGCCCTGCTCGCGGACTTACAGAAAGAGTTCGCAAGGGTCGTCCGCGCAGCCGACGAGCGGGAGGAGCAGGCCCGAATCAAGGCACAAATTCGAGAGGAACAAAGGCGAGAGCGGGAGATTGAGCGTGAGCAGAAGCAGCTTGAGCGAGAGCGTGAGGTAATCCAGGCAGCTCTGCAAAAAGCCATCGCAGAAACGAAAGATGAGCACAACGCCGAGGTCGAGCGACTGAAAGCCAAGCTGGTCGAGGCCGAGGAAAAATCGCAACGGGCCATGTCCAGAGCGCAAATGACCAAGTCGGGTCACGTTTATGTCGTTTCCAACGTCGGATCATTCGGCGACGGCATCTACAAAATCGGCATGACACGGAGATTCGAACCGATGGACCGGGTCAAGGAACTCGGCGACGCCTCGGTGCCTTTTCCATTCGACGTGCACATGATGATCTCATCCGACGACGCTCCATCTCTGGAAAATGCACTCCATCGGGCGTTCCATAAGCTTCGCGTCAATAAGATCAATCCTCGAAAGGAGTTTTTCAGGACACAAATCGACGACATCAACAGGATCGTGACCGAAAATCACGGTGAAGTTCAATACGTCGCAGACGCTGAAGCACTTGAATATCGACAGAGCCTTGAGATGACGGATGATGATCAGGAGTTCATCGAGAGCGTGTACGATAAGTTTGAAGACGACGGTTTGGAGCCCGATGAGGATGACCAGTAGAAATCCAGCCTCTCAGGGCATGCTGTGCATGCACGCCATGCCTTGCGGTGACTTCAGAAATGCAATGCTGGACATGCTGGACCGAGAATCCTTTCTCGGTCCTCCCTAATCAGAGGAATCCTTTCCTGTGTACTTCTTGCATTAACGTGCATTTTGCTCTCCGACAGGAGACATGGAAGGGATTCCGATGGAGGGTGGGGACCGAGAAAGGATTCTCGGTCCAGCATGGGAATGTGTTAGTCAATCAGATAATCTTTACCGCTTTGTGCCGTAAGATCGAATCCGTGTTGACGTAGGTATATGACCCATTTCTGAGGATCGAATTCCATTTCCTCGTATTCTACTCTCGTCCTTCCGGTCCTCAAATACAGGGCTGCAGTACCAACCTCCGCGCAGTATCCACCTCGTCGAAGACACTCAACAAAATCCTCGAAAGTTGATGCCGCTGAACTAGTTAAAATGGCGGCCGCATGTGCCAGATCAACGAGAGAAGCGTCCTCATCTCGAACGATTTTCTTTGCTTCTTGGAGAGTCATTAGCCGTCTATCTTTATAATTCTTCTCAGTTATGTAGGGCACTCTGTGTTATTATAGATATGTAAGTCTCGTCGGCGCAGGGTGAACCTATGTAAGCAGGAGGTCGATGCCGACATAATTCATGGTGGACTCCTTGTGTGGAAACAAATGGATCTTTCAAACGAACCAACGGTTTACCACGAACTCAAGGCACCGTGAAACGGCTCGACCTCATGCTTACATAGGTTCACCCGTTATTAAGCCACCATGGTTTTTAGTACGTGACTTTCTGTTATTTGTTGGGGGCCGAGACCTGGACGGTGATGCCGTCGGGGTCGTCGAAGTAAACGCGGTCGGACGTCCGCCGAGGTTTCAAACCCACGGCTTTGAGCTTGTCCACGGCCCGACCTGGATCGTAGTTCTTGATCGTATAGCAATAGTGATTCATACCGGGTGTCTTGTTACGGAACAGGGCGAGGAAGTGCTCGCCGCAATTCATAAAGCAACTTTCGTCGCCGCCGTCACGTCGCACGGTGAGGCCGAGGTGCTTCTGATAAAAGTCCCGGGCACGGCGGACGTCCGTCACGTCGAGGGCGATATGATTCAAAGCGACCGCGTCAAACGTGCTTGCGACCGGCTTCCGCCCCGACGCCGACGCGATGCGCTCCATCCCCGCCACCGCTGCCATCAGCGCCCCGACCCGGACCACGAGCTGCCGTCGGGTCATTTTTCCCTGCTCGAATCCCTCGATCATGTTTTCGATTTCGTTCAACATGGTGAATGCCTCCAAGACTGAGAAGGTAGAGTAGGATGCACTGTGCTATTATATAGGCAAGCTGAATTACTTTTTCTATCGCAAGCGAAATGAAACACGTCATCATTGTCGGAGGTGGATTCGCCGGGTTGAATGCGGCCAAGAAGCTCGGTGGGGCGGCGGACGTTCGTGTGACCCTCGTCGACCGGCAGAACTACCATTTATTTCAGCCGCTGCTCTATCAGGTCGCCATGGCCGGTTTGTCGCCAGCCGATATTGCGGCGCCGATTCGTAGTTTGCTTGCGCGTTATGAGAATATCTCCGTGTTGCAGGGCACGGTGCAAAGTGTTGATTTGCAGGCGGGGACCGTCTCGGCGGACTTTGGCTCGCTTGAATTCGACTATTTACTACTTTGCTGCGGGGCAGTTCCCACGTATTTCGGTCACGCGGAGTGGGAGCCATACGCGCCGAGTTTGAAGACCGTGCCGCAGGCGACGGAGATTCGACGTCGTTTGCTCAGTGCGTTCGAAGCGGCGGAACGGACCGACGATTCCGAAAGGCGACGACAGCTCTTAACGTTCGTCGTGATCGGCGGGGGGCCGACCGGCGTCGAGCTGGCGGGGGCCATCGGCGAGATGAGTCGCTTCACGCTCGCGAGGGATTTTCGCAACATCGACGCGAAGCTGACGCGGGTCATGCTCATCGAGGCAGGGCCGCGCATTCTTCCGTCGTTCTCCGAGAGACTGGCCGGTCGGGCGACGCGCGACTTGGAAAAGCTTGGTGTGCAAATCTGGCCGAATAGTTTCGTGACGAGGATTGACGAGAACGGGATTGAAATCGGTTCGGAGCGAATCCGTGCGGCGACGATCCTCTGGGCTGCCGGGGTGCGCGGGGTCGAACTCGCGCAGCAGGATGGATTCGAGCTGGACCGGCAGGGGCGGGTCGTTGTCAATGGCGATCTGAGCATCGAGGGGCACGCCAACGTGTTTGTCGCCGGCGACCAGGCGAGCTTCACTCAACGGACCGGCAAGCCGCTGCCGGGCATTGCGCCGGTGGCGATGCAGCAAGGTCGTTTCGTCGCCGCCACGATTCTACGCGACCTTGCGGGCAAGCCGCGTCAGGCCTTTCGATTTGTCGACCGAGGCCAGATGGCGACGATCGGCCGCAGCCGGGCCATCGTGGAAATTGGCAAGTTGCGATTTTGCGGTTGGTTTGCGTGGGTGACCTGGCTGGTCGTGCACATTTACTTCTTGGTCGGTTTCAAGAACCGGTTGTTCGTCGTGCTGAATTGGGCGTGGTCGTATATGACGTTTCGGCGCGGGGCTCGACTGATCGTTGAGCGCGAATGGCAATTCGGAAAAACGAAGAGCGATGACAAAGAACCGATTTAGGGCAGGCTCTGTCAGCCACCCTACGATAGGGCACGGCTACATAACGGGCGGTGGCGGGTGGAACCCGCCCTACAAGAAAATAGCCCAGGGTAGCGCTACTGGGCGCTACCCTGGGTTGGCGTTTCAGATTGGAATGTGCTAAATGCGTCTTAGTCGAACTGGCAGGAGACGCTGTCGGAATCGGTATCGATCGTGTTTCCGTCGGCGTCTTCACAGTTTGCAGCCAGTACTACACCGTCGTCACCCAGCAGGATCTGACAGCGAACGCCTTCGTAGATTGTTCCGTCGTTGTCTTTGACTTTGAACGTGCCGTAGATTTCGGGATTGTAGCCCTCGGCATCGTTAATACGATAGACACCGGTGCTGCCTGGCATCAGCGAAACCGTCCCGCCGTCGTCACAGGTCGCGGCCACTTCTTCCATGATTTCGAAAGAAGCGAACGCAAGCGCATTGGTGTCATCGTCCTGGCAGTCCTCGGTGCCGTCCAGGGTCACGCTGAAGCCGGTCGGGCCGTAGGTTCCTGCCTCGATGGTGTTGCTGGTGTCGATGCCGTCCGGTCCTTCGGCACCGCTGTTCGCAACAAACTCCAGACAGACACTTTGGACGTTTGCATTTGGGACCTGCTGGGCGGCGACGCCCGGTCCGGAAAACAGAGCGGCGATGGCGGCGCCGACCGAGGTGGGCACCTCGCTCGAATCCGTCGTCTGATCCGTTGTCTGCGTTGTGTTCAACAGCGATTGGAGTTGCGTCAGTGCGTCGCATCCAGCGGTGAAGGCCGCGACCATCATGACCATCGCCAACAACTTCTTCGTTGATTGCATCTTTCCACCTCCTACTTAAGACATACATGGTTGGATTTGCCCACGTTTTCTATCAGCAGGTTAGGGGTTTTCCATTAGGTATTAGCGATGAGGGGAAGATAAGTGGAGGGGATTTAGGACCTCGGCGGCGCGTGTTCGGCCGATATGAGTTGTTTGTCAGGTCCGGGATCATCGGCATGTCGTATGCTTACGTTTTGCGCTCCCGCTTTCGACGGTGGGCGTCCTGGATTTCCTGTTCCGTCAGTCCCAATTGGACCAAGGGCACTTCGAAACCGCGAAGCGTGCCGCATTCCGGGCATCGTGGGATTTCCAACCCTCGCAAGTCATAACCGCATCGCGCGCACGTTACTTTTTCCTCGTTGTGCTCTCGTTTCGTCCAAGTTCGGAGGGTCCGTCGCTTCAGGGCGCGGTGCAAGACGGCGACAAGCAGCGTCATCAGGATTCCCACCAAGACGAGTGTAAGTAGTAAACCGGGAAGCATGCCGCGCGGTCCTCATTTTGGTCGTTACGTCGGACGTCACAGTTAGGGTGGGCTCTGCCCGCCGCGATGTGCCCATCAATCCAACATGGCCGGTCCGGCGGGTGGAACCTGCCCTCCGCTACCAAGGTCCGAAAAAGCGTCGCCATCCGTTCAGAAAACATCATACCACGGTTCGTCCCCCGACTGTTTATACTAGAATCCAACTCGCGTGAGGCAGGAGGCAAACGCGTTAAACCGCCCAAGAGGGGCTGGCCGATATCGTTCGGAACCAAAGGAGCTTGACCATGCCTCCCCGCGCCTCATGGACGGGACAACTCAAGTGTTCGCTCGTTGCCGTCCCCGTCCGGCTTTACAACGCCGTCAGCAGCAGCCACCGGATCACCCTGAACCAGCTTCACAAGAAGACGCATCGGCGTCTTCGTCAGCAGATGATGGACCCCGAGGAGGGTGTCACGGAGCGGACGGACATCGTCAAGGGCTACGAATATGAGAAGGGCAAGTATGTCATCATCAACGATGAGGACCTTGACCGCATTAAGCTCGAGACCAACAAGGTGATCGATATCGTTCAGTTCATCGACGCCGACGAGCTTGATTCGATGTATCTCAACAATCCCTATTTTGTTGCTCCCGACGGACCGGTGGCTGAAGAGGCGTTTCGAGTTATTCGTGAAGCCATGAAGGCGACGAACAAGGTGGGCGTCGGTCGCGTGGTGATGACCAATCGCGAGCACATCGTGACGTTGCGGCACGAAGACAAAGGGCTCGTTCTCACGACGCTCCGTTATGCCTCGGAAGTGCGAGGCTCCGCCCCTTATTTTGAAGGCATCCAGAACGGCGATATCGACAGGGCCCAGCTCCAGTTGGCCAAGCAGCTGATCGACAGCATGGCGACGCCGTTTGACCCTTCGCAATTCAATGACCGTTATCAGGATGCGCTGATGGATGTGATCAAGGCGAAGATTGACGGCAGCGAGCCGGTCATTGCCCAGGAGGAGGAAGTCGGAAAGGTCATCAATCTCATGGAGGCCCTGAAGAAAAGCGTGGCGAATGCGCCCAAGAAAAAGCCGCCCGCCAAGAGCATTAAAAAAGCTGCGAAGGCGAAGACCAAAAAGGCCAAACGGGCATGAATTCGAACGTCGTGAAGATCACTCGTGGGTAAAAAAAAATCCAGCCGTTCCCTTCCTGACAAGGTTGCGCCGATGTTGGCGGAGCTGGAGACCGAGCCGTTCGATTCGCCCGATCACCTTTTCGAAATCAAATGGGACGGCACGCGTTGCATTGCCTACGTCGAAGGCAAAAGCCTGCAATTGCGGAACCGTAACCACTTTGAGCTACGAGAGCAGTTTCCGGAATTGGAGTGTCTGCGTTCGTTGCCGAACGCGACGGTGCTGGATGGTGAAATCATCGTGTTGGACGAAGGCAAGCCGTCGCTGTCCAAAGCAATGCAACGAAATCACGCCACCGATCCGAAACGGATCGACATTCTGAGTCAGCGATTGCCGGCGACGCTGATGGTGTTTGACCTTATTTTTGTTCGGGGAAAATCCGTCGCGGAAAAGCCGCTCACGGACCGCCGGAAGGCGCTCGAAGAGCTGATAGGCGATCTTGGAAGCCCGCACGTTCTGGTGCCGGATTTCGTCATCGAACAGGGGCGTGCGTATTTTGAGAGCGCGGTCGAATTTGGCCTCGAAGGTATCATGGCCAAGCGGCTTGACTCGTCCTATCTGATCGGCAAGAGGACCAGAGATTGGCTGAAAATCAAGGCTGCTCAGATCGGCACCTTCGATATTTTGGGTTATGTCCAACGAGAGAACGAACCGGTCGTCAGCGCGCTGTTGCTCGCGATGTGGTATCGAAATCGATGGTTGTATAAAGGGAAAGTCGGTTCGGGTTTTACCGAGGCGCAGCGGGCGGAATTCTTCGAGCGACTCTCGAAAGCGCCGCCGCTCGATGACCCGCCGAAAGACGGTCCTACCGGCGCAGTCTGGCGGGCCACCGGGTTGCGATGTACCGTGCGCTTTTTCGAGAAGAGCGTTCACGGTAAACTGCGGAGTCCCATCTTCGAGTCCGTTCAAGAAGGGATCTGAGATCAGGGGCCAGGAGATGTTTGAAGACGTTGAGCCCGCCAATTCAAGTTCGCTTCTGGAAAACGCTCGCGTTGCGTTTACCGGTCGGTTGCTCGCGATGACTCAGCGCGATGCCCGCAATTTGGCGATTCGGGCCGGGTCGGAGCCGACGAGGAGCATTTCACGTCGCACTTCGGTCTTGGTTGTGGGAATGGGGGGTTGGCCTCTGTTGCCGAACGGCCAGATCAGCAGCGCGCTTCGTCGTGCCGAGTCTTTGAATCTGCGCGGCGCCTGCATCCGGATCATTTCGGAAGAGGAATTTTTGGAGGAGCTCGGACTGAGGGAAAAGCGGTCGGCGACGTCCAGGGCGTACTCGGCCGACGAGATTTGTACGCTCATGAAGATTGACCCTGAGCGTTTGAGGCGATGGGAGCAACTCAGCCTGATTCGATCCAATCAAGGTCGTTACGATTTCCAGGACTTGGTGTCGCTCCAAACCATTGCTGATCTGGTCGGTCGTGGCGTCCGGCCTGAGATTATCAACAGGAGCCTTCGCGGTCTGGCCGCCGTGTTGCCCGGTACGGACAGGCCCCTGGCTCAGCTTCAGGTCGTGATGGAGAATTCCGAGACGCTTTTGGCCGAATTGGATGAGTGCCGCATTGCCGCCGATGGCCAATTGGTGATGAACTTCGATCGCGTTGTCGACGGCGAGGCGCCGAAGTTGCAATGGTCCGAGGAGGATGTTGAACTCGATGCTGAATCGTGGCTGGAGCGAGGCCAATACCTGGAAGAGGAAGAACGGTTTGCGGAAGCGGCGGATGCTTACCGCAAGGCGATCGCATTGGAGCCGTGTTTTCCGGAGGCTTTTTTCAATCTCGGAAATGTATTACGAGCCATGGAACGGTCCGACGCAGCAATTGAGATGTTCCGACTCGCCTTGGCGTTTGATCCGAACCTGACAGAAGCCTGGTACAACGTGGCCGATATCCTGGAGGAACAGGGTTGCGTCGAAGAAGCGATTGAGCATCTCAATCAGACTTTGAACGTTGCGTCGAACTTCGCCGATGCTTACTACAATCTGGCTCTTTGTCACGAAAAACTCGGCCACACCGACCAGGCGCACCACTGCTGGTCTGAGTATCTCAAGCTCGATCCTCAAAGCGAATGGGCAAACGTGGCCCGACAACATCTGAGCGGGCAACTCACGTGGGAGTGTCGTGATGGGCAGTCATGATGCGATCGCGGAAATCGAACATGTCCTATCTTTATGGCCGAGCGATAGGAAAGAACCTGAAGAACACATTAGGACTAGGCTCAAGAGTAAAATCGATGACGAACTGCCTCTACCAAGTCTTCGTACGGTTGCAGACGGGAAATGGCGTCGCGCGTGTCAGCCACGTGTATATTCTGGAATCGCGAAGTGCCTACTCATCGACACGAAATCTCGATCAGAACGAGTTATGATGGAGCTTCGTCTGCGTTCGGGCAAATGGGTCGTTACCTATTTTGAATCCGAATGCCCCGTTTGTTTTGGCTCGGGCATCAATGAGAGTCAGATTTGTAGTCTTTGTTTTGGCATTGGTTGGGGAGCCTACTAAAGAAAGAGCACTCGTTCAGGAATCAAGGGTCCTCAGCATATCCACCGCGTTCGTAGCGGTCGTGTAGGTCGTCTCACTGTGGCGCTCGATGAATATCGCCGAAAGCGTGACTTCAATCGCACCCCCGAGCCGAAAGGGAAGAAGCGCTCCACGTCTTCTGGGCGCCTGTTCATCGTTCAAAAGCATCGGTCGCGCCTGTTGCATTACGATTTTCGTCTGGAGCTGGACGGCGTTCTATTGAGTTGGGCGCTTCCCAAGGGACCGAGTCTCGACCCGTCGCAAAAGCGGTTGGCCGTCCATACGGAGGATCATCCAATCGAATATGGAGACTTCGAGGGAATCATTCCTGAGGGAGAATACGGTGGCGGCACGGTCATGCTTTGGGATCAGGGTGAATGGAAGTCTACGGGGTCGGCCAAGGCCGCTTACCGCCAGGGCAGGCTCAAGTTTCGACTCACCGGCGAAAAGCTGCGCGGCGATTGGGCGCTGGTACGCATGGAAGGCAAAGCCGGTGACGGCGGCAAGAACTGGCTGTTGATCAAAGAGAATGATGACCACGCACGATCTGAGAAGCACTACTGCATTGTCGACGAAGAGCCCTTCAGCATCGTGACGCAGCGCAGCATGCAGCAAATCGCTCAGGATCGGGACCGTGTTTGGACGGACGGCGGGGCGGTCGAACCTCAGGCTCTCTCAGCCGAATCAGGTGTTGGTGATGACGAATCCGAACATGCGTTCGATATGACCGAGCTTTCCGCTGCCCGCAAGATGAAACAGCCGGACACGTTGACGCCGCGAAAACCGGCGACCGTCAAGTCGGTTCCTGACGACGATGAATGGCTGCATGAGATCGCGTTCAAAGGCCATCGTTTGTTGAGTTTCGTGGAATCCGATCGCGTCACGCTCCGAAGCGCTACGGGTGAAGACTGGACGCGCAGGCTTCCGGACCTTGCCCGGGCCGTCGCGTCCATTCCAGTGAGTCAGGTTATTCTGGACGGTGTGGTGACGGTCCTGGATGTGAACGGCGTTTCCAGTCCGGGTGCGCTGGATGATGCGCTTGCTTCAAGAAACATGGACCGTATTACGTATCATCTTTTCGATATCCCGTTTTTGGCAGGGCATGATTCAAGGAAAGTGCCGCTCATCCGGCGAAAAAAAATCCTGGCCGATCTCCTGAATAGAACGACTGATCCGTCGGAACAACTGCAATACAGCGATCACATCCAAGGAAATGGAGCAGCGGTTTATGATCAGGCCGTTCGCCTGGGGGCACCGGGTCTGGTTTCCAAAAGGGCCGACAGTGCGTATTCAGGCAAACGCTCTCGTGATTGGGTACGCGTGCCCTGCGTGACGGATTCGCGCCCGAATGCTCAAGAAAAGGATCCTAAAAAACAAACCGGCGTTGTTGTTGAACCGGGATTTGATCTCCAGGGCGTTCGGATCACTCGGCCGAATCGGATGCTCTACCCGGATCAATTGATCACCAAGTACACGCTGGTCCGATTCTACGAGCGGGTCGCCGACTGGATTCTACCGCATATTGCGGATCGGCCGTTGAGTCTGTATCGCTGCCCGCAAGGGTTCGAAAAGGAATGTTTTTTTCAGAAGCATTTAAATGAGGCTGCACCAAAGCACCTCCGCGGCGTTGTTCTTCCGGATGAGGACGAGGAGTACATCACACTCGACAGTGTCGCCGGCCTCCTGACGCTTGTGCAGTGGAATGTGCTGGAGATTCACCCCTGGGGCGGCCGGATTGACAGCATCGAGAAACCTGACCGTCTTGTGTTCGACCTCGATCCCGGCACGGGCGTGTTGTGGCCGCAGTTGGTTGAGGGGGCTCGGCTTGTATTCGACGTGCTTGAGGAACTGGGATTGCAGAGTTTTGTCAAGACCTCCGGCGGAAAGGGGCTGCACGTCGTGGTCCCGGTCGCTCGTCGCCTCGACTGGGACGGTCTGAAAGATTTCGCTCGTGCCGTCAGTGAGGAAATCGTGCGCCGCGCCCCCGGTCTTTATCTGGCCACCATGACCAAATCCAAACGTGCCGGTAAGATCTTCATCGACTTCTTTCGCAATCATCGCGGTGCCACGAGCGTTGCGCCTTATTCTACGAGAGCAAAGCTGGGGGCCCCGGTCTCAACGCCAATCGGTTGGGATGAGCTCGACGGCGTGCAACCGGTCGCCTACAACGTCGACAGCTTGTTGCGGCGACTGGCGACGCTGCGCCACGATCCTTGGCACGGGTTTTTCGAGTGTAGGCAATCGATCACGAAATCAATGAAGGCCAAACTCGGATTGCCGTCCTGAGCAGAGGAATGCCGCTTACGCCGAGGCACGCTTTATGAACGGCATCTGAGTTGGTAATCTATGTCTTATGGCAAAAGCAAAGATCTTCGCAGGAACGTCCGGGTATTCCTACAAAGAGTGGAAGGGCAGCTTTTACCCTGAGAAGCTCGCGCAGTCGAAGTTTCTCGAATTCTACTCTGAGAAGCTGGCCACCGTGGAGATCAACAACACTTTCTACCGATTTCCGAGTCGTAATCTGCTCGAGAACTGGCGTGACCAGACGCCGGATGATTTCAAATTCGCAATGAAGGCGAACCAGCAGATCACGCACAAGGCAAGACTAAAGGACGTCAAGCAAATCACTCACGACTTCGTGGCGCAATGTGAAATCCTGGGACCGAAACTGGGGCCGATCCTTTTCCAGTTGCCGCCGTTTCTCAAGCGTGACGACGAACGGTTGCGAGAATTCCTCACGCACTTGCCGCCGGGCAACCGTTATGCCCTCGAGTTTCGTCACGAAAGCTGGTTCGACGATGAAGTCCAGGAGATGTTGTCGGAAGCCGGTGCGGCCCTTTGCCTGTCGGAGGACGACAAGCTGGACACCCCTCGCGTGGCCACGGCGGGTTTTTGTTATATTCGTCTTCGTAAGGATGAGTACGTAGACGCCGACCTCGCTGATTGGTCCCGATGGTTCGATGCACAGCTAAAGGAGAAGCGTGACCTGTTCGTTTACCTGAAGCATGACGAGAAGGGCGAATCGCCGGAGCGAGCGCTCCAACTGCTTCAGGGCGGTTAACCGGAAACTCTGGGCAGTGCGGGATCGATCTCGGACGCGTCGCGAAATATGGTCCACTTGCCGGCCGACACTCCTCTAAACGTTCGCTGATATCGAACGGCATCCGGTCGCTGATTGGTCACGTCTCGAATGTATATTCGCAGGATGCGGTTAGGGTATCGACGGGCGATGTCCGCGTAAACTTCCGGGTCGCTCTGCCCCGAATCACCCACGAGGACAAATCGACGACGCCCGGAGACGGCGATGAGGGATTCGATCACCTTGCGCTTGTATCCGACCGGCGAGTCAAGCATCTCGAAGAAGCTACGGTCCTTCCATCTGAAGTTCCGCATGTGATACGTTCCCGGTGGAAAGCCGGCCTCTCCACGAAACTGCTCCAGGGGAGCATAAAACTGCCATGCACCCGCCGAAACATAGTGAAATCGAATGTCGGCGTGTTTTTCCGTCCAGTGATTATACAATTTGGCCATTCCGGGTATGGGGCGAAAGGGTTTCCAGAAGGCGTTGGCGAGAGCCGCTCGTTTATCGGTGATTTCGCTGATCTTGATCGTGTCGTCGATGTCACTGATCACGGAAATTCCGGTTGTGCTTAGACGATGAATGTCCCCCTTGAATTCACGGGAATCGCCGTTTCTCATCACGGCCTCAAACGGAATGATGCCATTGGCCGTCTTATGACGATTGATCTCGTCAGAGCTTAGCTGAAATCGACTCACGAAGTGCCCGTTTGCGGTCGACTCTTCCAGCGGATAGGACTTATCCCCTAAACGGATGACGATCTGTTTCGATCGCTCATTGTCGACCACAAGGTATCGAGCTCGCTTTCTCAGAATCGTCTTCGACTCAGCGTCAAGATTTTCACTCAAATCCATCGCAGCCTGAAAACTGCGTACTGCGGCCTCCCCTGCGAAGCTCGCCTCATAGATCCAACCGTGGACCTTCACCTCCCAGGTGTCGGCATCTTCCGTGGGATATGCCAGGGCCGGAAAAAAGATGACGGTTTCGTCGCTTTTGATATCGGAGACCGTTTCCGCGTTCGCGGTCCCGACGCTCTGACCGAATACCGTCAGGATCATGATCAGACGAGTAGCGTATAACATAGCTTGAATTATATCACACTTGGACCCATGTTGGGCCTCGTCGAGAGAAAATGAAAAGTCGTCAATTCACAGAGGTGAGGGTCGTTATTATGGACCCGGTATCAGGGTGACCGATTTTGTGAGCCGGCTTTGCAGCGTGCCCTGGGCAAAGCCGTTGATGCTGTTTCGCTCGTTGATCTTCGTAACAGTGGCAATCAGGTTTGCACCCTGGCCGAATCCGGCATCCTGGATGTCGGATGCGGAAATGTCCACAGAGCCGGTATCGGCTATGGGCTGTAATTCTAATTTCAGTTCATCATCCAACAGCGTCTGCGAAATCTCGACTTCGATCTGTAAACTCGCATTGGCGTTTGTCCAGGAGAGCGTGAAACCGGAGAGCGAGACACCTGAGCCGCCTCCGCCACTGCCGGTGATGATGAATTCGAAGTCGTCAGGTTCTGAAATGACCGTATCTTCGATACCGCGCGTGGGCTCGCGAACGGTGACGGTGTACTGATTCAACGCGTCGACGACCGTCCCGAACCCGCCACTGAAACTGGTAGGCGTCAGGGTTTTCCCGTTGACTGTGATTTCCTGATCATCCTCCAGTTGAACGCCGACAAAGCCGCTTCGAATAGAGGCGGAAACGGTCGCATCCGGGCTGTCCGCGGTGCGGCGGATGGTGATCACCGCATCGACCTCGTCCAGGGGGATTCTTCCGCCGACGCCGACGTTGATCGAGCATGTTTGAGCGGTGGAAACCATCAGCAGAAGGCATGAGAATAGATACCATTTTTTCATGACGTTTGTTTCCTTCGTGCGAGGAGAAACTGAAACTGTCCTCGATATCGGTGTTTTCCAAGCGGCTTGCCTCAAGGTGCGATGTCGATGGTGAATTCCTTTGAGTCGGAGGTCGAAGGCGAATCGTCGTCTTCGACTTGGATCGTAAACGTGAAACTTCCGGCCGCGGTCGGTGTGCCCGAGATAAGGCCGGACAGTCGATTGTTTGGCAGAGACAGTCCGTTGGGTAGCACGCCTGCGATGATGGTCCACGTCCGCGGATTGAAGCCGCCGTCTGCAAGGACTTCATTTAAGTAGAAAGCGCCGACCTGACCATTCGGCAAGGTGATCGTCGTGATCTGGATGGCGGGCGGTTTCACAATGAAGAGGACGTCTTCCGTTCTTGTTTGTTGCGGATTGCCGCTGTCACGAACTGTGAACCGTACCGTCCGTCCCGGTTCGGGCTGGATCGGCGTACCCGAGAGTGCTCCGGTGTCCTCGTCGAATATGATGCCTCCGGGCAGGCCGATGGCCTCGAACGAGTAAGGCGCAATGCCGCCGGTGACTTCCAGCTTTTCGTCATAAACACCGTTTTGACGGGCAGCGTCGATATTTGCGTTCAATGTGAGTCTGGGGATGACGGTCAGGAGCAAGACTCGCTCACCGACCCGGAACTCGAAACCGGGCTCCTCGGCCATGACGGTGAATTGGAAGGTGCCGGATTGGGTCGGCGTACCGGAGATCACGCCGTTTTCGTTCAAACGCAAGCCTTCCGGAAGATTGCCGGAGGAGACGTTCCAATTCCCCGCGCCGCTGCTGTCGGCCTGAAGTGCCTGCCTGTAGAAGGCTCCGACGACGGCGTTGGTCAGCCCCGTCGGTGTAATGATCAGTACCGGTCCCTCGCAGCTTCCGATGGCGAAGACGAAACCCACCGTCGCCACGAAACATCTCATCCATCGCCATGTGCACATGGATTGATCTCCAGATTACCTAAAAGCGTTCATGGTCTGGAATGGAGGGCGCGCCCTCCTGCGAGGAAGGATTCACGAGACCTGACTTAATGATGTATACTGCGTCCGTCGGGAGCTGTCAACATTTCAACTCGTCGCATCACAAGCCCGCTTTCTCGCTCTTGACCAACATGACGCCTGAGCTTTTCATTTCTTCGATTGCCGCTTCAATATCGCCGGGCTTGAGTCCGACGCCGCGACAGCCGTCATCGATAAGAAAAGTCTCAAATCCGAGGGACCGTGCGTCCAATGCCGTGAACTTCACGCAATAGTCCGTCGCAAGCCCCATGACATAAATGCGGGATACGCCTCGGTCCTTCAGCTCATCCCCCAGGCCGGTGGCCTTGCGATGGTCATTGTCGAAGAAGGCACTGTAGCTGTCGATTCCGGTGTCTGTCCCTTTGGTGAAGACCCTGGCGATCCGTCGCGTGTCCAGTCCGCTCAACAACTCCGCGCCCGGTGTGTTTTGAACGCAATGGACAGGCCACAAGATTTGTTGCAGTCCGTTCAAGTCGACGACGTCTCCCGGCCGTTTCCCTTCGTGGTTGGTCGCGAAGCTTCCGTGATCCGGTGGATGCCAATCCTGAGTCGCGACTACAAGGTCGAATCTGGACTGTACGCGATTCGCCACCGGCACAACGGCATCACCGTCCGGCACGGCGAGGGCGCCCCCCGGCACGAAATCATTTTGCAGATCGACGAGAATCAAGGCGTTCATCGTGGCCATAGGACAGATGCTTCAGCTCTTGCGATTGCGATGTCGGACAGTCCGGCTTCGTGCTTCTAGAATGAGTCGGGTTTTCAGCTCGTGCAGACTCGATTCCAGTCCCACGGGATATTCATGTGGATTTGTAAACCGTTTGATGCCTGCATGTAGATTTTCGAGCTGTTCCAGGGCGTGTTGACGTTTATCGTTGATGCTTGGTTCGTCATAGACGCATGTGCCCTCGCGAAAGATGGGTTCCAGCAGATCGACGTAGAGCATGTCGTCCTTGATCTCTTTGCGCCGAGTCGGGTCCATCGGGTCCACGATTGTGCAGCCCTGGCTGAGATCGCTTCCGATGTCATGGATGGCGTCGGCGATGAATTGACTTTGATCATAATATCGCCTCACCTGAAGAACACCCGGGTTGTTGATCTTAATCGCCTGCTCCGACAGCTTAAGCTTGTATTTCCAGGTTTCGTCTGGTCCACGGATCGCGGACAATTTGTAGACTCCGCCTAAAGCGGGTTGATCGTTTCCCGTCACGAGTTTCGTGCCGACACCCCACACGGCAATGGTCGCCCCCTGATCTTTCAAGCTGTCGATGATGCGCTCGTCGAGGTCGTTGCTTGCAACGATGGTCGAGTTTTCAAAGCCCGCTTCATCGAGAATCGTGCGTGCCTCGATGCTGAGGTAGGCCAGGTCGCCCGAATCGAGCCGAATGCCGACCATTTCATGTCCGCGTGCTCGCAAGTCCTTACCGATTTCCACGGCGCGGTGCACACCTTCCAGTGTGTCGTAGGTGTCGACGAGAAACACGCAGTTGTTCGGCATGGCCTCCGCATAGGTTTCGAAGGCCTCCTCTTCACTGTCAAAGCTCATGACCCAGCTGTGGGCATGCGTGCCGCGCACCGGAATGTCGAAAAGCTTGCCCGCCAGGACATTGGAGGTCGCCGCGCAGCCGCCGATGTACGCCGCTCGACTTGCCGCCAGCCCGCCGTCGATGCCCTGGGCTCGACGAAGGCCGAATTCGAGGACAGGCTCACCGCGCGTGGCCATACAGACACGTGCCGCTTTCGTGGCGATGAGCGTTTGGAAGTTAATGATGTTCGAGAAAGCCGTCTCCAGGATTTGTGCCTGCAAGATCGGTCCCTGGACACGAACCAGTGGTTCGTGTGGAAATACGACGGTCCCCTCTCGAATCGCGTCGATGTCGCATCGCAGCTTCATGTCCTGGAGGTAGCTCAAGAATGCCTCTTCGAACAGCGGTTTGCCGTCGTTTCCGCGTAATCCGGACAGGTAATCCAGGTCGCTTTGATCAAAGTGGTATTCCTTCAAATAGCCGATCAGGTAGCTCAGCCCACAGGCGATGCTGAATCCGCCTTGAAAGGGATTGCGCCGAAAGAAGAGATTGAATACCGATTCCCTTTCATGCATTCCGGCTTTCCAATAACCATAGGCCATGGTGAGTTGATAGAGGTCGGTCAGCAAGGTAAGCGAAGGTCGGTAGAGATCACGCGGTGTGGCCATTCACAAGACTCCTCGCCCATATTCTATGGGCTTGAGTAAACGAGCGAAATGTCGCATTCACGGGCATCGGCGGCACAACGGAGTGCCAAGGTGAACGGCAGGTCCCCTAATCCGGATTTCAATCACAATTCCCCGGTTTGCTCGTGCCCCCGACGGCAAACGTATTATATGTTTCCCTAGACTGCCTGATGTGAACAAGCCGAAGGCGTCGGTTCCTATTGGGGCTTTATTTCGAGGCCGGCATGCACGCCATGTCTTGGCAAGTAAGCCCGAGTTCATTGCCTCTCAATTTGAGTCTGATTTGCCGGGAGAGCCAAAAAAATGGCACAGCGGTTTGCTCGATTACTTGGAGTCTTAAGTGTGTTCGCGTTGATCCCCGTCGGTTGCATCGAGCCGGAGGGCACGAGCACGGTCAACACGCCTTCGCTCGACGATTCGAAGGAAAAACCGATCCTCGCTGAATACCTCGCCTACCACCAGGACCAAGGTCTGCTGGCCGACTTGTCAATTGCGGACATTCACTTTGTGCCTCATTCATGTTACCTGTCGGGCGCCGGTGAGGCCCGCTTGGAACGCTACGCGGAGTTGCTCGCGTCAACCGGCGGAACGTTGAATTACGACACCAGGGTGCGCGACAAGACGTTGATCGAGGCGCGCCTGAACACGGCCAAGGCGTTTCTCGCCAAGGCGTTTCCAAGCGACCATGACATCGACGTCATATCAGGGATGCCCGGGGGACGTGGAATGGTCGCAACGGAAGCCATCGGCGGGCAGGCAGTGGCCAGAGAACCCGAAGCGCGGGGCACTGCCTACAACTTCGGCAGCGCCGGCGGTTCCAGCTCGGGAGGGTAATACCCATGCGAAGATCGAAGTCCTGCATTTGCATCGTGACGGTCGTCGGAACGCTCGCGATCGGTTGCTCTCAGCACTCGGACACCATATTTTCCGAGGAGCCGCGCATTTCTCCGATGACGCATTACTATTCCGGTCGAGTGCTCGAGCGTCAAAACGATCTGTTGGGAGCCATTCAGCAATACGGAAAAGCGGTGGATGCCGATCCCAAGCTCGTGGAGGCTTACGCTCAGCTCAGCGTCCTCTATCAGAGGTTGGACCGTGTGGACGAGGCCCAGAAGATCCTGAAGCAGGGCATCGATGAAAACCCTGAATCGGCCGTGCTGCGTAACAATTTCGGTTTCTGCTGCCTTCTGATGAACGACTTTGTCGGTGCTGAGCAACAGTTTCAGGCGGCGCTTGGATTGTCCCCTCATTTTGATCAGGCCCGGATGAACCTCGCGATTGTCCTGGCTCGAACGGATCGCATGAGTCAGAGCGCAGCGGAATTCGCCCACGTCGTCTCGGAAGACGTTGCATATTACAACGTGGCTGTTATCTGCATGGATATGGATGACTACGTTCATGCTGAGTGGGCCTTGCAAAATGCGTTGGCCAGCAATCCGGACTTCGGCCCGGCCAAGACGGACCTGCCTCGCGTGGCCCTGCTCGCCAGCCGGGAGAGAGAAAAGTCCTCACCTCCAGTCCTGGAAACCAGCCTGCTGGCATCGGCCGTTGACATTATCGAAGAACCCATCGAACTGATGATGATGCCGGTGCTCATGAATGCTTCGCCGGAAGAAGCACCCTCGGATCGGGCCGAAATGAATCAGGATGATGTTGAATCACTTTCGTGGACGGCCCACTCGACGATGACCCTCGTCGAGGAACCGATCGGCACGAAGTAGACAAAGCTGAGCCGATCTGAACATCGAACGCGGCCTGACACCGTCGCAAGCAGATACGGATGGCGAACTCGATTCACTGATCTCGACTTTCATCAGCCGCGATACACGAACAGGTGGCCTATTCTCCGTCGGTCGGTTCATGCCGCGAACGAGCCGGATTGGGCCTCGACTCCATTTCTAACGGACTTTTTGGCGACAGATATTCCGTATGACTCCGTATGCGAAGTCAGATTCCTGCTCTGGAAACTGTTCAAATTCAAAAAAATTCTCGCCGATATGCAAAAAGATCAGGATCTGTGCGAAAAGGAGAATATCATGGAATTGCTTATGCACATCGAGGAACTTATCACAACATCGCTGCCTATCATTTTCTCCAGTGTTGTTTCCTTCATCTTCACCAGCATTATTAATATCCCATTTTCATTTATTAGAGAACGCTTGGGAATCGTCGGCTAGAGTTTCATTTCATGGCGACCAGATCACTCACACCGAAGCACTTAGGTGGATAGGGGTTTTCCCTTACTGTTGCTTGTATTGAAGTGCAAGTAGACCGTCGCCTTCCTTCCAAAAGCATTTAGACGTAAGCCAAGACTCGAAATGGCGGTGCAAACATGATTTTCTCTATTGATAATCATGTCATCTCGCTCACGTATAAGACTGAAAAATATAGCTTGTCGTCTTTTAGAGCATTTCTCGATCTGCCGATGAATAGGCGTCGTTCGGCAATATGTCGTGCACAAGCGAACAAGCATTCTAATCAATGCCGACCGCTGATTCGTGCCGGCGTTTCATATGTTCTTTTCATTAAGAAAACGCGTGATGATCTCGAAACGCGATCTGCTGTTGACCCTATCCGTTCTTTGCTCAGTCGGAATCAGTTCGGTCGTGCTGGCAGACGACCCGCCTGTGATTGCGTCCTCATTATGCCTGGATGATCATCAGGAAGAAGCTGAGGAAAGGACGAAGACGCTTCGGCGCTTGTTCCGCAAGATCCAGCCGGGACTTGAGTGGCGTTTTTCGATGGGCAATTCGTATGACTCGAACGCCCTTTTCCTGGGAAAGTCCATGCGGACACCCAATGGCCTTAGCGGAAAAGGGGACTATCGTTTCGGGCTGGAGGCAGACGCGAACTTCAGTCATGTCATTCCTCTCGACCGCAAATACCGACTTGGACGAACACTGACCCTGGGCGTAGGAGGAACCGCGTCCCAAAATTGGCATGCCAACATTTCCGAATTCGATCGCGGTCGCTACATGGGTCGCGCCTTCGCCAATTTTGAGACTGAAATCGATGTTCCCTATTTCCCGGGCTATGACCGTGGCGGCGTTTTTCTCGGCGTCCAATACGAGCACGAAACGAGCACTCTCAATCGAGACACATTCTTCTTCAGCAATCGTATTACGCCCGCGTTGACGGTGCTCTGGAGGCGCGATCCGGATAACATCCGCTGGAAGAACGAGATGGATCGCACGACGGTCTATTACAGCTTTGACCAACGAAATTATCGTGATGAAATCAGCGATCCTCGTCTTGATCGTGATGGTACGTATCAAGCCATCGGTTTTCAGCATTCGATTTACATTATCAAGGCTCAGCACCTGTGGCCGGCGTACTACGAGGGCCTGATACCAACGACGGAAGACGAGGAAAAAATACGCAAGGGAATCGAAGATCAAGATTATTACTACAGTCATCAATGGCTTCGTTTCAACCTGGGGTATGAATATCGAAAACATCGAACGGACGGCGGAGAATTTGACCTGAACGGAAACGCCATTATGTGGGGTGTTCATATCCCGTTGCCTTATAAGCTGACGTTCGACGTGGAAGGCGAGTTTGCCTGGGGGAATTTTCCGGACTCGAGCATTTTCGATATCCGACGAGACAGCCGTTCCGATTTTTCTCATCGCTATAATTTCGGGCTGACGCGCGCGTTCTACTATAAGACGTCAGGCCCCGAGCTGATCGAAATGAAAATCCGCGCCGGCACTCAGCTTACTTTTCAGGATTCGAGCGTCTCCAGCCGCTTCGGTACGGATGTTTTTGACTATGACCGGGCCGTTTATGGTATCCAGGTCGAGCTTAGCCAGGTTCAAACGCGGTATTCGCGCATCGATATCGACATCCTAGTCCCAAGTCGTGGCGTGACTGCAGATCCGGAGGGGTTCTTGCAAGTCGATACGACAACTCAGGTCACTACGACGTTAGGAATGTCCCAGGGAAATATGCCAATCGAAATAATGATGATGCCCCCGGCCGGGGCCACGACGCTGCCATGAGCACATAACAAGCGCACGGCTTCGTATGGAGTGAGAAATGCCTTTCGGGAATCAAGTTCGATTAATGGGGTGGGCGCTGATTATCTTGATAGCCGGTTGGTCACAACAGGCGGCCGCCCATTATCGCGTTAAGGTTGGGTTTGATCGGGAGAACGACTTTTGGATATCAGACGAGAAGATTTCCTGCGAGGTTCCACCGCCGCCGCCACCGCCAGTTCCAGTGCCCCCTGCATCCAGTATCGTCAGTGGAACAACGATATCTCCTGAGCTATGGATCGTATTACAATCAGCTCGCGAACTCGGCGAAACTTCGGGTGTGAAATTAGTCGGCCGAACCAAAGACTGCTGCGCTATCGTGGCATATAAATCGGAGGAAGACGCCAAAAGGGTGTATGAATTCCTTTCGAACAAAGGTTTGCTTGACAACGTTGTGATTGAATTCACGAACAAGATTGGAGAATTCCAAAAACTCGATCGCATTGAGGTCTACGCTACATTTGATGACGGCATACTGCCGACCGCCGGACAGCCGATCGGAAAGTCGGTCATCGAACAGCTTAATCTGCCCGGAACTCCCATTCTGCTTGATCCAACCTTTGCCATTGGAATCGTCAGCGTTAAGCCGACAGATTTGGTCAAACTGCTCAAAACTCTCGATGGAGTAACCAAGTATAAGAGCATAAACAATGAATATATATTGAGCCAATCAGAGATATTTTCCAGCAAAGATGAGTATCTTTGGAATCTAAAATGCATCAATGCTTCAGCCGCCTGGACCCAAATACAAGACACGGGGCGTGATATCATCGTTGCTGTGATCGATACGGGGGTCGATTATCATTTTCCGACGATGCAGGACGCCATGTGGATGAACGTGTACGAAACTGAAAACAACAATGAAGATGATGACGGAAACGGATATGTTGACGATGTATATGGCTTCGATTTCTATGATTGCGACAATGATCCCATGGACGAACATGGCCACGGGACCCTATGCGCCGGAGTTATTTTGTCCGTGGCGGGTAGTCATACGAACACCGGAATGGCCCGACAGAAAATCAAAATCATGGCCCTCAAGATTTGTGATTACAAAGGTGATGTCACGGAACCAAAGCGAATCGCGAAAGCCATTGAATATGCCGTCTGTAACAAAGCGGATGTGATCAACTGCAGTTGGGGCGGGCGATGCGCAGACGATCAGGATATCAGACGCGCGATTGAGTTTGCAATGGACAAAGGTGTCCTCGTTGTTGCCGCAGCTGGAAACGGACACGGCGACAATGACATGTATCCGATTTTTCCCGCCTGCTTCAAGCTGAAGAACATAATCTCCGTACTATCGATCGACGGTCCTACCCGACGGACGGATCTCAGCCGACTATCACGGATGAGCAATTATGGTGAGGATTCGGTCGACATCGGCGCGCCGGGGCGAGGTATCCTAAGTACTGATTTGTCGCACAAACTTCCCGGTGAAGACAAACGACGCACCGCCTACAGCACTGCAAGTGGCACTTCCATGGCCGCGGCTCACGTTTCGGGAGCGGCCACACTTGTCATGCGAAATTCAAGGCCGCCCTACTGCGGATCACCGGCGATGGAAGCGGGTAGCTACCTTTTGGATAATGCCTGCAAGGCGAATCAGCTCAAAGGCAAATGTCAATCGAATGGCATCTTAAACCTGTCATTTCTAGATCCGGATCATACCAAACGTCGAGGGCTTCTGCGATACGCTAAACGCGCAACGCTGAGAACCGATGCCGGTACGCTTGAGTTGGATTTTGGTGGAAATGAACATTTCATTAAGCTGGCGCGACGGCTAAACGGTCGTCCGGTGATTGTGACCGGGAAATTGGAAATTTGCCCGTCACTGGAGGTGCTACAGCAAAAAATCATACGGGTCACAAGTTTGGGCGCGGCTCCGCCAAAACGCTAAGCGATTATCTACTGTTGATCTTTTCAAGATGCCAGTTGGCGAGGATGTATTCGAGGACTCGTGCTTGTTTCGTGTCAAGGCATTCTTTGAACCGTAATCGAGCAACGTCGACGTCGCCCTCGCCGAGCGCCCGAAGCCCGACATAAAACAGTGTTTCACATTGAGTCGCTCGTCCCTTAGTTCCTATCAAGTCGAGCAACTCTTTTTCGGAGGATGGATTTTGAAAGAGCGAAATAATCATTCGATAATATTTCTTCTTGGTGCCTTCCAGCGCGGCTTCGAGTATTGCAGAGGCTCCGTCGTCGTCTCCAGCCTGCTTTTTGATGATCCAGGTCCATAAATTGACTAGGGCATAATTTTCCGGATCGCTTTTTATGGCCTTGTCGAAATCCTGCAATGCGCGGGCCTCATCACCCATGAACCAGGATGCAATTCCGGTCACATAAGTCGCACCCGGATACGGATCCAGTTTGATTTCTTTTTCAAAGGCGTCGAGGGCTTCTTTGTATTCTCCCAAGAGCAGGTGAGTCTTTCCCAATTGATGATATGCGTCAACCAGCGGCTCGTAGTAGCGAGGACTGAGACGAATTGCTTTCTTATAGTCTGACCGAGCATTATTGAAGTCTTGAAGGTCGTAATACGTATTTGCGCTATTGTAGTAAGTGACGTAGTAGTCCGGATCGAGGCTTTTCGCATTCTCAAAACACTCGATGGCCTTTTGGAGGTGCCCTAATTCTTTATGAGCCGCCCCCTTCAATTCCCATGTTTGGCTGAACTCGCCGTGAATTTTTACGAGTATGCTCGCGTCAGCCAGCATTTGCTCGAACTTTTTCCTGCTCCCGCTCCTGTTTCGCCGACGATGTTCCGAGCGCCCTAGCTTGTGCAGGTAAACCGCTCGTTGCCAGAGGACGTCGAAATCCCAGGGGTATTTTTCCAGGCTATTCGTCAGTAACTCGACGACTTCTTCATAGTCGTTGAAATTGGCCGGTGTGATGGCAAAGGCAGAATAGAAATTGTGTTCCGAAGGCCTCAGTAGCTCCTTTCCCTTGTTTCGATGAGTGTCGGCGGCAACGGGGTCACGATTGGACAGTAGCTCGCCGAGAAGTACGTGAGGCTCGCCGCGTTCTGGATAATCCAGGACAATTGCTTTTGCAACTCTGATCGCATCTTCAAGTTGTGATTGGCGTTTCAGAAAATACGCTTGGTAGATTCTTGCTTTGACGTAGTCCGGATCGAGGTCGAGCGCCTTTTCGATGTTTGCCTGTGCCTCATTCACGTCACGGTATGCCTGCACCATGACATCGGGCAGGAGTTGTCGAGCTAGGAACCGATCGGTTTTCTTTTTTTCTTCCGCCGCCCGGGCCAACGACATGCCACTTACAACAGCTCCGATGATCGTGACTGCAAACACCACTGCGCTACTGATCGCGAGGCCTCGATTTCGCCGGACGAATTTGCCGGCCCGATATCGAACGGTGCTTTTCTGTGCGATGACCGGAAGCCCGTCTAGATGACGTTGGATGTCCGAGGAGAGTTGTTCTACAGAGGTATATCTTCGGTTGGGCTCCTTGCGCAATGCCATCAGCGTGATCTTGTCGATATCGCCGGCCAGCTTTCGGCGGAGCTTGGTGAGCTGGCCGTCGCGCGTTTTGCTGACGGATTCCGGTGTGATCGTTGTCGTGGTGCCGTCGGGACCGCTGATCTCCGCGTGTCTTTTGATCACGTTGCTCGGTAGTGGTGGATCTTCTTCGCAGACAATGCGCTCAATTTCCTGTTTGAGCCGACTGCTGAGTTGGTACGGCGCGTGCCCAGTGAGCAATTCATAAAGTACGACGCCCAGAGAATAGATGTCGCTCGCTGTCGTGATGTTGTCTCCGCGGACCTGCTCCGGGCTCGCGTATGCCGGTGTCATAAGCCGGTATTCGGTCTGGGTGTAGTTCATTGCCTGAAAGCCGATCTCACGGTTTATCAGCTTGGCGATTCCGAAGTCGACCAGTTTGGGTCGTCCGTCTGCCGTCACCAGGATATTGCCGGGCTTCAGATCTCGGTGAATGACCGTATTTTGATGAGCGAAATGGACTGCGTCGCAGACCGATCTGAAGAGCTTTAACCGTTCCAGCGTGCCAAGCTTGTTCTTGTCACAGTACGTGTTGATTCGCTCGCCTTCGATGTATTCCATCACGAAGAACGGGAGTCCGTCTTCTGTGTTGCCGCCGTCCAGCAATTGGGCGATGTTGGGGTGTTTGAGCCCTGCCAGGATTTGTCGCTCGTTTTGGAAACGACGAAGGATTTCATTCGTGTCTTTGCCTTGTTTGATCAGCTTGATCGCGACTTGTTGTTTGAAATCGTCCGTCCGGACAGCCATGTAGACGCTGCCCATTCCCCCTTGGTCGATCAGTTTTCGGATTTCGTAGGGCCCGATTCTCTCACCGATCATCGGGTCCTTGACGTCGACCGACACGATTTGTTTGTCGTCTGCGCGCAGCACGAGGAATTTTTCCTTCGTCGCCTCCTCGTCGTCCCTGAGAAGCTTCTCCACTTCATTGCGGAGCGCGGTGTCGTCGCCGCACGCTTTGTCTAGAAATGCATTCCGTTCGGTGACATCATGTTCAAGTGCTTCTTGAAAAGTCTTGTAGACTTTTTCGAAACGTGTCGGTGTCATTTACTTTCTCTTTTTAATTTATCAAAAAGCCAAGCTCGAATAAAACGAAGATCCTTTTCAATCGTGCCGACCGAGACGTCAAGCTGGTCGGCCACCTCCTTGATTGGTAATCTTCCCAGGAAGCGGAGTTCGGTTACACGAGCAAGTCGTTCGTTGAGTTTTTCCAATTCCTTAAGGGAGACGTCCAACAGCTCGACAGCCCCGTCGTTCCCTCGCATGGGGCCAGCCAATTCGTCGGGCAACGTTATGGCGCTCGGCTTTTTCCGGCTGTACTCGATCAGAATCCGTCGCATGGCCTTCATCACAGCGCCGTAGAAGTATCTTCGGTTTGTCGCATTCTTGAACGTTTTTGGGGTCAAACGAAAGTACGCCTCGTGGATCAGCGCCGTGGTCTGAAGGATATGGCCGGGTTTCTCCCTTTTCATCAGCTTGGCAGCAACCTTGTGAAGCTCATCGTAAACCACATCGTAGAGCTTGTGTTCCGCATCATCTTTCCCGTCGCGAATGTCCCCGAGAATGGTCGTGATATCTGTTTGTGGTTGAACGGCCATGGCTTTCTCCGAGAAAAAAATCCAAGAGATATTAAGGATTCTTCGCTTTACTTACGCATGTTACTTTTAGACGCAATGCCCCGTAGAAACAGACGCAAAAATGGCCCCTTTGTGCCCGTTTTTTTGACGTTTGGACGGGAAAATCTCTGATTTTCATCGTGCTCATCAATCAGATGAACAACAAGACACTGAGATCTCTTGATTTACACAACTACCCAATGGAATGAAACGCTGAAAAAAAACTGATCTCACGCGGAACAATCCCGGCTGCGATTCACGGTTAGCGGCCTGAATTGTTGATCGCGACGCAACGGACTCACACACCCACGTGGGCTTTTGTGACGGGCGACGTGTGTAGCGTCTCCCACATTTAACCCCTTCGAGCACAACCGATCGCCGCCTCGCAAAGCTGATGCGCAGCAGCTTACGGAGATTCCGCGCGCTCAGGGGCCGCTCGAAACCAACTGAAAAGGATGTGTGTACAATGTACCGCAGAAACTCTCTTGTGGCCGCTTTGGCCGTTAGCTTTTCATCCGTTTGTGCCAATGTTGCTCTGGCGCTGCCCGATGATCAGAGTCTGGAATACAAGATCTATGACGGAACACAGGTTGTGTTCACCGTACAGATCGATTTAAAGGCAGTCAGCGTCGACAACGGTAGCGTCGAATGGTCCATCGAGAAGATGGAGTTCCGCCAACACGGCTCGAAGATCGACGAATGGGAGGAACTCAACCCCACCGTGAACACGCCGGACGGCAGATGGTGGGTGGACCACGCCGACACGGAAAAGCCTGAGATCGAGGAGTTCGATATGCCGCCGCTGTTGGAAGGCTGTGCGACATCACAGAGCCCCAATATCGACGATCTCGATTTTTCCTTCGAGGGCCAGGTGTATACAGAGCCGCCTGGAGGAGCGCCATACACCATCACGGTCGCCCTTGACTACCTCTTTCATATTGTCGGGAAGGTCGATCCCGAGGAAGAGGGCGAGGACGAGCCGGCGGAGTTGGATGAACCCCCCGGCTCAGGAGAATAAGTCCTCGCCTCTAACAGAATAGCATGAATTTTCGCAAGGTCGGCGGAGCACTCATACTTGAGGCTTCGCCGGCCTTGTTTCATTTCTTGGTTTTATCAATTCTCTCCAGTTCGGTGTTGATGTGTTTCAACGTCTTATCAAATCTTCGCTTGTGACCGGCTAGCTTGCCCGACGCTTGTTTCTCAAGGAGTAAGTCCTTGGCTTCGTTGAGCAGGTCCTCGGCAGCCTGATTGTCCTCGGGAGTTTCCTGGATGAAATGCCAGGTCGCGAGTTTGGTCTTCGATTGAACAAGATCAAGGATGCGCTTCGGGACGTCCGGCTGTTCTTTATGAAGCGCCTCGCAGATTTCGCGGGTTTTTGTGTAATACTCCAAGGAAGTGTCTCTTTGACCCAGCTTGCGGGAACATTTACCAAGATTCACAAGGGCTTCCGCCAGGTTGCTTTTTAAGGCCGTGTTTTCTGAATCCACGTCCAATAGATCTTGAAGAGTCGTTTTCGCGTCCTCGAGCGAATCGAACGCTTCTTGCCAATCTTCTTTCTTCACGAGTACAAAACCCAGCATCAGTTTGGACAGTGCATGATTCCGCCGCCATGTCGTGTTTTCATGTTCGACTTTGACAAGTTCTTCTGCCAGAGTAAGGGCGGCATCGCAATGTTCTTGTGCCTTCGAGAGTTCATCCAGCTCGCAAAAAACACGAGCCAGTTCATGATGGGCGGCACGTAGCTGATCACGCCATTTTATGACGGACGGATCAACCTTGGTCAGATACTCCCCAACTTCGATGGCCTTACCAAAGTTATCTTGAGCATCCCTAAGACTCCCGCCTTCAAAAGAGACAATGCCTAGCTTTACGTACGTCTTCATGGAGGAAAAACGGAGTTCCGTGTTTGCAGGATTTTCCGCGATAAAAGATTCCCCGATTTTGAGAGACTTCTTGAGAGATTCTAGAGATTCCCGCGAGAAATCTTTTCCGCCGAGTGCGAGCAAATTTCTTCCCTTGAGCGCATAGGCTTCCGTTTGAAGTCTCGTCCAACGGTAATCTTTTTTTCTCTCTTCGTGTGCCGGCTCGAAAATTGAAATGGCCGCATCGACGTGATTGGCGGCCTCCAAATAAGAGCTGGCGCGGAAAAGGCTATGAGCAAAATCAAGATTGGCCTTGGCAAGTTCATATTTTGCCACAAGAGAGTCGGAGTCGCGATCGATTTCCAGTTCACAAAGTTCGATTGCTTTCTCATATTGTTGTTTCGGATCCTGGGAAACCAAGCCGAGTTTGCGATGAGCACGGGCCACGTTTAGGCGATGATCGCTCTTCTCGTTGTCCTCCGCGTTATCTGAACGCTCCTGACTAATTTGAAGAAAGGCGCGATAGTGTTTCGCAGCTTCGGCATGCTTGCCTCGGAGATATGCGATATCGCCCTGCTTCTCTCGGAGCGTCATCAGCACCTCTGCCAAAGCTTTGTCCGACTCGACGAGTGGCCGGAGTTTTTCCAAGTCGTCGGCAACCAATGCCAGGACAAAATCGGAAACATGCATGCCTCCGGCCAGCGGGCGGACGGCGTCTTCGAACTGCTGAATTACCGTACTCAAGGTCGAATTGGTCAGAGATACGGCCGCGCGTGCATTCATGCGTTGCTTGCTCGCTTGTACCCAAAAAAGCGACACGAGGATGGACGATGTGAGAATGACGATAAGCAGTATCGCGGCGATTGCGCTGTGGACGCGGTATTTGCGTATCATCTTTCCCAAAAGATAGAGCTTGCTGTCCGAACGCGCTTCGATGGCTTCGCCGTCGAGATATCGGCCCAGGTCGTCGGCGAATTCACCTGCAGACTGATAGCGTCGGGATTTATCTTTCGATAGAGCTTTTCCGATGAGGGTCTCGAGATCGCCGCGATAGGCGCGATCGACTCGCCCAAGCGGGACCGGTTCCTGTTCTTGAATGATTCGTAACTGTTCGAGGATGGGGAGACCTTGGATCTTGTACGGTTCGTGACCTGCCATCAGCTCATAACCCATGACGCCTAGTGCATAGACGTCGGTTCGAATATCCAGTCCATCCGGGTCCACATTGCATTGCTCAGGGCTGAGGTATGGAATCGTGCCGATGATCTGCCCGGTGTTTGTGCAGTGCTCGCGGACGGCATCCTCCTCTTCCACGGCCCGTGCGATTCCGAAATCAAGGATTTTCGCGTGGCCGGTCTCGTCGACAAGCACATTGGATGGTTTGAGATCACGATGAATGATTCCTTTGCGGTGGGCGTGGTGAACCGCTTCGGCGATTTCCTTCAACAGTGCGATTCGATCCCGCATCTCGAGTTGCTTTTGTCCGACATAGGTCTTGACCGGAGTCCCCGAGATGTACTCCATGCTGAAGTAGGGTTGATCTCCCAATTCCGACTTCAGTACTCCGGCCTCATAAATCTGCGCAATTCCCGGGTGCCTCAGGCGGCCCAGGATTTTCGACTCGTATTCAAATCGGTAGCGTTGTTCGGACGACGCCGCCACGTTTTTCAGAATCTTGACAGCGACTAAGCGAGAGGGATTGTCCTGCTCGGCGAGAAAGACGGATCCCGAACCGCCTTCGCCGATTTTCATGATCAGTCGGTATGCGCCGAGGCGGCGTCCGTCCGGGGATGGGATGGAATGCAACGATGACTCCTCGACGTTTTCGTCAATCTCAACATCGATATCAAGAAAAGGAGACGTTTCGAGAAAATCCTCGGACTGGTCATGTGCCTTGATCAGCAACTGAACTTCGTCACAGAGTTGTAAGTCGTCCGCGTGTGAGGTTTTCAATAATACGTCACGGTTGCCGTCGCTCGAATCAAGTGCGGCGAAGAAGAGTTCTTTAATTCGGTCGTTTATTGCTCCCATTGAGATTGTTCTCGCTCAATATCCTTCTCAAGAAGGCCTTTCCAAATTGCCATGTTCGTCTTATTTCTTTTGCGTCCTTCTCCAGCGTATTTGAAATTTCCTCAAAGGTCATACGCATGAAGTATCGAAACATAACGACGTCATATGCGCACGGATAGGTTACACGCAATTTCTCCAGTGCATCTTCAAGGTCCAGTTGGTCATCGAGATGGCGATCCGATAATACGGCTTCCTTCAATTGGTCGTTTTCTCCCAAGGAGAAGGGAATTTTGTCTCCACCTCTTTTTTGAGCGCGTTGCCGTCGTCTCAAAGAAAACACGATGTTCTTCATGGATGTGGCAAAATATGCGAGCAACAGACGCCTTTCCGCAGGCAGTACTCTCTTCCTGCTGAAGATACTAACAAAAGTCGCATTCACAAGGGAAGTCGTTTGATGTTGATTTTTCTTGTTCTCACGACGAAGCAGACTATGCGCTAGTATTTTTATTTCGGGGAGTACGAGTTCCGTGAGGCGATGACACGCGCCATAGTCACCCGAATTAAATTGATGAAGGAGCGACTTGATCTCTTCATCTCGCTTCATGCTCAATACCTCAAATATTTCCGGGATTTCGAAGCCATTCTTTAGGCAAACTGCGTCTGTCAATATGTTAGCAGTTCAAGAGATCGCAAAGAAGTGAAAAGTAACGCCAAATATTTTCAGCGGTTTGCCATTCTCTCTTTGAGGGTCCACTAATGAAGAAATTTGGTGCACTTATAAGCGAATAACAATCAAAGAGTTATGAACTCATTCCTAGGGTGGCTGCTCAGTTGGTGTGATGGTGTGTTGCGCCGATTGAAGAGGAGTGGTCCAGTTCCGAGTGCGCGTATGTCAGCCATGTTAGGAAATGGCGTTTTTGCGCTATGGGCATGAGGGGCGTAACCCCGAAATTATCTGAGAAAACAGTGCAGTCGGCCTCGACGTGACATGTCATTAGGGTTGCGAGGGGACTGGAATGAAGATCGATTTCCATATCGTGGAGGCCGCGGCAAGGCGGTGGCACATTCGTCAAGAGAAGCGGGAGTTGAATCAACAGAGAATCCGCACTGGGCGAATTGCAGACATCGAATCGCAAGAGCGAATTACCAAGCGCATGCGACGGCTGTCGTCGCTGGCAAGTCAACAAGCCGTCGGCGCGCACGACGTCAAAGCGGCTTACAACGTCGGCGAATTTCGTCGATCATCTCATCTGGTTGAATCCATCGGGTTCGAGCGTGTTATTGGAAAAGACGACTTTCTTGGAATCGATTTTCTGGAGATGGCGTTGGCCGTATCGCGTTTTGTAGGACGCGTACAAATCAGGGCTCGTCCTGGTCGAGCCGCCGGCTTCGGCACCGGGTTCATGGTGTCCGAAAGGTTGCTATTGACAAACAATCACGTGCTCAAAAACAAGCAGATGGCACGGCATAGTGAGGTCGAGTTTGACTATCAATACGACCGTAACGGTCGATTGCTCCCGGTCGTCCCCTTTGCGCTGAAACCGGAATCGTTTTTTATCACCGACCCGGACTTGGATTTCACCCTCGTGGCTGTCGCCGAGAAGTCCGTGAACCACATCGACGTCGCTCGCTACGGCTGGAGCCGGCTTGTAGGAGAACAAGGCAAGGCGCTTCTGGGCGACTCCCTCAACATTATTCAACACCCCAGAGGCGAAGCGAAGCAAATTGTACTCCGTTCAAACGAGCTCATCGATCTGTTTGAGGACTTCGGCCATTATGTCACGGACACTGAGCCCTGTTCGTCCGGCTCGCCGGTTTATAACGACCAATGGGAGGTCGTCGCGCTTCATCATTCGGGAGTGCCTCGAAAGGAAGGCGGCCATATTCTTACGAAAGGCGGTTCCACTTGGCAACAAGGGATGGACCCGGACCTGATAGACTGGATTGCCAATGAAGGGATTCGTGTAAGCAGCATCGTGAGATCCATTCGAGACGCGTCCATCCCGCTTGCTTGGGAGCCGTTTCGTCGAGACCTTCTTGAAAAAACACCGCCACATCCGATGGAAGCTGCCGCAAGAGCGCCATCATGTTTGCCATCCGTCACTCAACCGTCCGAGAGTTCGCAGTTTCAGAACGATCCTGGGGCTGCCAATTTAACGGTCCCTTTGCAAGTCAGGGTGAGCTTTGGAACTCCCAAACTGATGTCTGATGAATCCTTTAGACCGGAAACCCAATCTCGCGCGGTCCTTGCTGAGGACGGCGATGATCGCATTGCCGGTGGGGACGAAGATGACGAAAGTGATTTCGAGTTTGAAGCCGTTAGCATCGACCCGGACTATTCAAGCCGAATGGGCTACGAGCCTGAATTTCTCGGCAGGCACGACCGAGAAGTCCCATTGCCGAAACTCACTCGTGAGCAACTTGCGAACACGGCCGTCAATCGCCAAGCGGATAACGGCGAAAGTCATGTGCTTCCATATCACCACTTCAGCGTCGTGATGAATCGAAGCAGGCGGCTGGCGTGGCTGACCGCGGTCAATATTGATGGACGTCAGGATCAACCCATTCGTCGTGAGCGAGATCGTTGGTTCCACGATCCGCGGATCGGGCGCGACGAGCAGTTGGACCATGAAATCTATGCCCGTAATCCGCTGGATCGAAGCCATTGGGTGCGGCGACTAGATCCTGCATGGGGCGAGAGCAGTCGAATCGCCAAAGCGGCGAACGATGACACCTTTCACTGGACCAATTGTTGCCCGCAGCACGAGGGTTTCAATTGCAGCGGCACGTTGTGGGGCGGACTCGAGGACTACATTCTTCGAAATGCAAAAAATCGGGACCTAAGAGTCTCGGTCTTTACGGGCCCGGTGCTAAAGTGCACCGATCCGCCGTATCGAGAGATCCAGTTGCCGCTCGAATATTGGAAGATTGTCGCGATGGTGAAACATGACGGTGAAATCTCTGCAACTGCGTATCTACTGAGTCAGTCAGCGTTGATCGATGAACTTCCACAAGAGTCATTTCAGTACGGCGCCTACAAGACGTTTCAAGTGACTGTTGCAAAAGTCGCTCGATTGACGGGCTTTGATTTCGGGGATTTGGCGGCGTTTGACCCGATCGAATCGGAGGAGTTGTTTGGGTTGGAAAGCGCCCGTGTTAAGGAAGTCAGTCATCACGATGAATTGATACTGTAGTCAAATTCCTCGCTTGGTGACCAAGTAGACAGCAAAGCTGCCCAGCCAGTGGCCGCCTTCGTAATGTTCTCCACTCACGGCTTTCAAACCCGCCTCGCGGTGTCTTCTGGCAGCGGTCGTCAAGCTGAAGATTCGTGGATCTCCTGGCGGAAGTCCTGATGCGATTCCCTCCAGCATCCACCCGCGCGAGAGGTTGAGACCGTCCAGGTGAACTAGCTTGCCATCGGTTTTGTCCGTCACAACGGCCGGCCGTATCCAATCGGTCGAGCCGTCTCGTGGCAAGTGGGGTAGAAAAGCATGGAGCCAGACAGCAAACTCCTTTGGCTTCAGAATCCGCCGCATCAAGTCGGCCTCGGCAAGAATCGGCGAAAGGAAGTCCTGGCCGCTCGGCTCAAACGCAAGGTTTGCCCCACGGTCCTTCAGGTAATAGTCACGCGCCCGCTGCTCGACAAGTTTGGCCATTGGCTGGTCCTTCCTTGAATGCGCCCAGTCAAGCACCAGCCCGAAGGCAAAAGCGGTCTGACTGTGTTCGCCGGTTCGGACGGGGTGGGTGAGTTTGGGGAGCCATGTTCTGAAGCGGTCCGCCGCGACTTTTTCCAACGGTCGCAGGGTCGACGCCCACAGTTTGGCCTCGGAATCGTGCCATTCGTGAAGCTCCGCCGAAAGTTGGAGCAGCAAGGCCAGGCCGTAAGGGCGTTCAAACGTTCTCCGGCCCTTGGTTTGAAGATACTCGACTTCTGCGGCAACCTTCTCAGGCGTGAAGCTTTGTCTGAGAGCATTTCTCGCTTCGGTTGCAAAGGGCGCACGGGGATAGGTTCGACAAAGGCGTACGAGCAGCCAATGACCGTGAACCGCGGAGTGCCAGTCATAGCAACCGTAAAAGACGGGCGTAAGTTCCCTCGGCGGTTTTGCATCCTCGTTTGAATTCAACACGTGAGCGATCTTGTTCGGGTACTCCCGGTGAATACAACTTAGCGCCAATCCGGCAAAACGGCCGACCATGGCATCGTTCAATACCTGTTGTTCTTGACCAAGCGCTTGTGGACTAAGAACGACGAATAGCGTCAGACTGGTCAGAACTCGGTCGAGGTTTACTCGCATATGTTTACGCTCCCGGACAGTGTGGCATTGATCCACGCCTTATTTGATCAGTTGGGGGGCGCCGTATCCATCCATGCACGTCTGGGGCAGCCTAGAGGGGAGCGATCTCACGATTTCAGACTTCGATTTGTTGCTGAAGAATAAACAAATATATTTGTCTTTAATTGTTTTATTAATAAAGAATTAAGCCAATAATCGAAGATAAATTCACACTTTTCCACATAAGAATATTTGTGTCTGAGATATGTTTTTCGCTAGACTTGCGTATTTAAGAGGGATGTCCTCCATAAAGTCCGTGTTCCGGAGAATCCCGTGTTGTTTGGCAAGGACGGAAACTTCCCGTTTTGGAGCGTCGTCATGAGCGTTCGGAGAAGGCGCAAGCGCAAGGAAAAGCGGAGACGGGCTGCGGAGGCACTGATGGCCGGGGCGATGCTCGCGGGCGGCACCCAGGCTTATGCCGCGCCTGTTCGCCATGACAATCCCTCTGAGGGGCAGCCGGGTCATTTTGAGTGGCGGGGATCGCTGGAGGTAGAGACCTGGCTTGATATTACACAGCCTGCGGCAAATCAGCCGGGCATTTCAGGTGGAGCATCCAGTGTCGCCCAGGTTGAGTCTACATGGGGTGGCGCGCTTTCGGGGGGAGAGCCTGCCGTCGAGATCCAAGTGGGCGGCGCATACGATGCCTTCTTAGCCCCCTTTTCCATAATGACGGATGGCGTGCCGAGTCCGGGGGCCGTGTGGAGTAACTATGGCTATGCCTACTACACTGGTTTTGGCTCGCTAATTCCCGAGGGAGTATCGGCGTACCTGGGCTTGCGTTTCGATCCTGGTGACGGTGTTCACTACGGTTGGATCGGCGTCCGGCGAACCGATACGGGTTTGGATGCATTTGCGTGGGGGTATGAAACGGAACAAGGCATTCCGGTCCCGGCTCGATACCCGCCGGAGCCTGGAACGCTTTCGATGTTGGCGTTCGGCGCCGTCGGCATCGGGTTGAGACGTCGAAGGAACCGTTAAGCCGAAGATCTGGGGGGGCACGAAGCCCCAAGAAGTAATTGGAGCGTAGTGAGATGAAAAAGCACGTTGGTGTGCCGGGTGGATGGTGCGCGCTATTGGTGCTGCCGTTGGCAGCGCAAGCGGCGCTGATCGACTCCGGATTTGTTGAAAATACCGGGAACGCGACGGCAGTTATCTTTTCGACAACCGTAGCAGATGCAGGCGCGACCTGGCTGCAAATGCGATTTGATCTCGTTCAGTTGTCGGGCAACGAGGCGGTTGGAACGGGGGCATACCTTCGGATCACGTCTGCGGCTGATGGGGCCGTTCAGACGATGCACACGAGCCATGTCGCTCAATGGCAGAACAAATCTGCGTTTTTCAATGGTGATGAGGTTCAAATCGAGCTTGTTGCTCATCCGGGAACGGGTCTTAATCGGGTGATGATCAACGATCCTATGTCGGGACCTGAGAATGCCGGTGGTGGATTTCCTGTGAGTGCGGTTGCCCCGTGTTTGGATCGTCGGGTGTTGTCGGGTGACCCAAGGGTGGCACGGACAATAAGCTCGGCCGGCTCTCCGATTTGTTCCGCCTTTATCATCGACGATGCCGCTCATTGTCTCATCACGGCGGGGCACTGCGCTGGCACGCTGTTTATGGTTGAGTTTAATGTGCCGTTTTCCGCTGCATCCGGCGCTGTTGTTCATCCCCCTCCCGAAGATCAGTACGTTGTGGATCTGAGTTCGGTGCAGTGGCACGATGATGGATTCGGCGTCATTGGGGACGACTGGTGTTATTTCGGCTGTTTTCCGAATTCGACCACGGGGCTTACACCGTTTCAGACGCAGGGCGCCTTCTTTGAGTTGGTTTCGACACTTCCACCGTCATCGGGGCAGACTGTTCGAGCAACGGGCTACGGGGCCGTCTCGTCGCCTGTTTCAAAATTGTGGAATCGCGTGCAGAAGACGCATGCAGGGGAGTATTACAACCATAGCGTGACGCAAACCTGGATCGAATATCGAGTCGATATCACGAAAGGGAACTCCGGCTCTCCAGTTTACCTGGAGGATACGTGTGAGGTGATCGGGATCGCAACCGACATCGCTTGCCATGTTGTCACGGGAATTCCGAGTGCTGATGGCACGGCTGTAACGAATCCAGGGTTGCGCGCGGCGATCGCGAATCCTCGTGGCGTTTGCGTCCCTGATTGCAACGAGAACAGCATACCGGACGGTTGCGATATTGACTGTGGCACCATTGACGGGCCTTGCAATGTGCCCGATTGCGGCGGGAGCGCGGATTGCAGTGGAAACGGCATTCCCGATGAGTGCGAGCCCGATTGTAATGCGAATCTTGTTCCTGATTCTTGCGACATTTTGGCAGGCACGAGTGATGATTGCACGGGAGACGGTGTACCGGACGAGTGTGAGGCGGATTGTAATTCAAACACGGAGCCTGATTCTTGTGATATTGGAACCGGCGTGAGCGATGACTGTAATTGCAACCTCGTTCCCGACGAGTGTGACATTGCGACTTGTTTGCCGGGTGACCTCTTGTGTGGGGATTGCAATGAGAACGGAGTGCCGGACGGATGCGAGTCGGGCGACTGCAATCATAATGGCCTTCTTGATGAGTGCGAGTGTATCCGGGCCGACATGAACGGAGATAATCGAGTAGACGGCATGGACATTCAGCCGTTTGTGGATTGCGTGCTCTCGAGCGGAGACTTTGCAGGGCTCTGTTATTGCGCGGACATGGACCGGAATCATGTTCTTGACGTCGACGACATGCCTTGTTTTGTCAATGCGCTTCTGGGCATCGATGCGTGTGACATCACGAACCCGTGTCCGGCGACTGGAGCTCTGGCGTTTGGGCGCTCCGGGACGGATTGCAACCAAAACGGCCGGGATGACACGCTCGACATCTTTCACAAGACTAGTGCGGACTGTAACAAGAACGGGCTGCCTGATGAGTGCGAGATCGATGAGAGCAGCCAGGCGTCCGGTGGCCCCTTCTATTGCACCGAGAACTGCGATTCGGATTGCAATGACAATGGTGTGCCGGACATGTGTGAAGTGGACTGTAACGCAAACGGCCTGCCGGACGATTGCGATATTGCCGGTCAGATCGATTCGGATTTGAACGCGAACGGAATTCCGGACGGGTGTGAGCCGGATTGTAACGGGAACGGTGTGCCGGACGCCTTGGATATGGACCCTACGGACCCTGATGGGAACAATCTCGTTAGCCCGGACTGTAACGCGAACGGGATCCCGGACGAGTGTGAAGAGGACTGCAACGGAAACGGCGTACCGGACGAATGTGACGTCGATCCCAATGATCCCGATGGGAACGGGCAGGTTAGTGCGGACTGTAATTTCAACGGCTGGCCCGACGAATGCGACCTGGCGCTATCGCAGCCGTTTGGGAGTTTGGATTGTAACGAAAACGGCATACCGGATGAATGTGATATTGCAGCGTGTCAAAATGCCTCGACCTGTGATGATTGTAATGGGAACGATGTTCCCGACGCGTGCGACATCGCAGCGGGCATCAGCCAGGATACAAACCTAAACGGCATTCCTGACGAGTGTGAAGGTGGACAACAGCAGCAACATAGCGGCGTTTTTTCGTGCGAGCACACTGAGCAGCGAGCTCTGGATGAATTTGTAGACTGGTGTTTAAACCAGGACTGGGGTCCTGATTCCGGATGCAGCGGTCGTGAGCAGTTTCAGAGCTGGGTGGACAAGAAAACCGAGCTTGGCCTGCCGCTCGATCAACAGGATTAAGCGCACCCGGGCTTCTGCCTGCGGGCGCAATAATGTCCCAAATTTCGAAATCGGAATTCCATCACTTCATATTAGAAAACGGAGAGGGAGGGATTCGAACCCCCGCTACGGTTACCCGCAGACCGCATTTCGAATGCGGCTCCTTCAGCCACTCGGACACCTCTCCAGGCAAATTATCAAAGTGAGGGTATCTTTTACGAAGTCGGGCGTCCTGTCCAGACACGATTTCGTCGGCGCACGTCGAAAACCCGCTTCATGCAGCGGCCTGCGGTGCATGCCTAAGCTGCCCCATGGCCGGATTCGTTGAGATGCCTCCTGGCGTAAAGCTCAATCAACTCGCCTTCGGGCTCACGCCAAGGTCAAGGGCCATGATCTTTGAGCTGTCACGAAGGTAAAGTGTGGTGTCCACCAGGGTGGGAACCGTCCAGGTCTTGGAACCTCCGATCGGCTCCAGGATCGGCGCCGTGGCGTGGACCTCGAAGAGTTCCGGCGTAGCCGTCGCGAGCCCCAGTTGACCGTTCTCATCAAGAATGATGAATTGGCCGTCTGCGTAGAGCATGGTTGCTTTTGCAAAGCCCCGTTCCCGCCAGGCGATCTCACCGGTCTTGATATTAATGGCCTGAAACAGGCCGGGTTGAAATCCACCTGTAGACGTGTAAACGTATTCGCCGATTCGGATCGCGTTGCTGTGATGGACGCCGACCTTGTTGGTCCAGACCTCTTCGACTTTGGTTTTCTTGCCTTTGCGTGTCAGCTTGAGCCCGCGGCTGCCGGCCTGTGCGACTGAAATGAACAGGATTTTGTCTTTGTTTCTCCAGATCGGTTGTGAGATATTCTGGTTCCATCTGTTTCCGATCTGATAGTCCCAGAGCAACTTTCCATTTTTGGGATTGATCGCGACGAGTTCCTGCGCCATGAAGCACAGGAGTTGATCTTGTCCGTCGACGTTGATGAGCTTGGGGGTGGAGTAGCTGTTTCCAAAATTCTGTTTCTTCCAAAGTTCCTCGCCGCTCTCCTTGTCAAAGGCCACGATGCTGTGTCCTTCGCCGCCGACCAGCGCGATGACACTGTCCTTATAGACAAATGGGCTTGAAGAGTATCCATGGTTCAGGAATGAACCCTCGTAATCTTTCCAAAGGTCCTTTTTCCAATAGACCTTTCCCGACTTGGCATTAAGACAGAACATTTTTCCCGAGCAGCCGATGGTGTAGAGTCGCTTGCCTGAAATCAGCGGTGTGGCGCGAGGGCCTGAGTTGAATCTTTTTTCATGTTTCTCGTGGACCGGAGAATCGTAGCGATGCTCCCAAACAGGTTCTCCGGATTTCGCTTTCATCGCTACGACAACTTCCTTGCCACCGTCGCGATACATGGTGTAAAGACGGCCCTTGTCGGCCAGGATCCCCGAGTATCCCTCGCCGAGGTCGCGTGACCATAGCTTCGGCGGGCCATCCTTCGGCCATTCTCCGGCCAGTCCCTTGCATTTGACTTTGAAATTCTGCTTGGGTCCGCCCCATTGCTTCCATTGGCCGAGCGATTTGTCGGCAACGGCAAGACAGAATCCCAAGGCAACGATCTGAATGATTCCCGATCGGATCATATCACTTGACTCCTTTGCGAAGAAAATGCCATTCTTTTCCGCTCGCCGTTGAAACTCGTGCCAGTTTGACGGAAACCCGGCCGCCGCCGCGGAGAGCGACACGTCATGCCTGTTCTCGTCGGAACTGATGGTCGCCCCTAGTTTTTGTCTTTGGCATTTTTGTCGGCTGTAGCCTTCTTGGCCATTTCGGCCTTCTTTTCGTTTTCCCTCTTCTCTTTCTTACGTTCGGAGGATGACTTGTGAACGGACGTTTCCTTCTTCTTCAATTCAACATTCAGACGCGGCCCGCCGGCAGGCGATTCCGCGCTAATCTTGGTTGCGATATTCTGGACTGCGTTGAAGAGTTCGCCGCTGTTGATGTCGAATTTGGCTGTTCCACTTAACGTGCCGCTTTCGACCTTCATACTCTGCGGCATCGCAGCCTCGGCCAGACCGGTTGATTTTCCGCTGAAAGTGATGACCGCGATCTTTCGACCTTTCTCCTCCGTTACACGGTCCAGTTTACAATTGCAATCATAGACGACCGTGACCTCCGAACCGATCAACGCGATTCTCTTTCTCAGCTTCATGTCCCATTGGTCGCCGGCCTTGACTTTCTTGTTAGGCAGGATTGCCAGGTGGCCGTAGTTCCAATCCTGCTTTGCTCGTTCTTCATTGAGCGCTTGTTTCATGCCAATGAAAAAAGGGTTTTGCCCAGCGGTCTTTTCGATCTTCGCGAGCATCTCCTCGATGCCTGCCGCCGAGGTTGCCTGGTTGTTTTGGTCCAACTCCAGCGTTATGGTCGAGCCGACCATCGGCGTCAAAACCTGCATTAGTTGGGGAGCACTTCCGTCGTCGGCAAGGTCCGTGTCATAGCTCATGTCGTTGACCATCGGCGGTGCGTCCATGGTGACCTTCATACGGTCGAACGTCATGCTGATCTTTGCGTGATCTTTCGAGGAGGATTCGACTTTTAGCATCACGCCCGTGGTTTGATTGGATTTCATGTGCATCTTTCCCATCGGGCCGTCCATGGACTGCTCAGTGTCATCCTGCTTTTCATAGTAGGTGACGTGACCGGGTTTGAACTTGGCCTTCAGTTCGACCATCTCAACGGCGACGGCCGACGCGGGAAGAATCATCGCACATACGGTTGCGGTGAAACCGATGCATAGGGTCATTCGGTGGTCACACATAAGTCTTTTCTCCATCGCTAAGATTGGTGATTGAGTTTTCGGTGCTTCGACAGCATAACATCCCGAAGGGAGGAACGCCACGGCTTCTTCGATGTCCAGACGGTCGAGTTTGGGGTCGTGGAGCGCGACCGGCAGATTGCTCGCCGACGCTGCCACAAGGGCGCGGGTTTCCCCTCTGCTACAGCGTAGAACGGTGGACCCGGACTGATCTCACGATTTTTCTAGTTGATATGCGGAGGGGGCAGGATTTCGTTCGCTCTGAAACCGGTATAATGATCGGCGTGCCAGATTAGGGTGACCATTAAGGAGACAGACGTGTCCTACCTTCGAAAGGTTTTTCCGTACGCAGTTCTGTTGTTCATTGCCGGCAGTTGCGTTACCAAGGACAACGCACACAAAGAGCGAAATGTCAGGCCGGGCATCAATGATCGATTCAAAGAAACGCTTGACGTTGATGAGTGGATTGGACGTTTCGAAGGAGAGAGTCGGGAGATTTACAAACACCGTCAGGCCATTGTGGATTCGCTGGGTCTAAGATTCGGAATGGACGTGGCCGACATCGGCGCCGGCACGGGTTTTTTCACGTTGCTGTTCGCTGACCGGGTAGGGCAGGCAGGCAGGGTCTACGCGGTCGACATTGCCAGGGATTTTCTGGAACACATCGAGTTGCAGGCGAAGGAAAAGCGGTTGACGAACATCGAGACGATACTCAACAAAGACGACTCGGCAGAGCTGCCGCCGACATCGATCGATCTCGCGTTTATCTGTGACACTTATCACCATTTCGAATATCCCAGAACGATGATGCGATCAATCCATCGAGCCTTGAGGCCTGGCGGAGAAGTGGTTGTTGTGGACTTCCACAGAAGTGAGGCGAACATCGCTCATTTGAAGCCGGAGCGTCAGTCGTGGATTCGGGGTCATGTTCGAGCGGATCAGGAGCAGTTTATCCGCGAAATCAAGGAATCGGGTTTCGAGTTCGTCTCCGAAGTTCCGGAAATACCGCTTCGCGAAAACTACGTGATCCGGTTTCGGAAAGTGCTCTGAAGCGAATTAGAAAGCGATTCTGCCGGATTTCGGTTCTAATCTGAACTCCCGAGGCCGGGCCGTCGATGGATCATCTGTGCTGAAATGCCATGGGTCCGCTATGATGTCTTTGTGACACATTCCGGCAGATCGCAAGTGGCCGGACCGATACACAGAGGGGAACGATGCACTATCCTCGTACACCTGTGAAGACATCGGTGCATGCCTTCTTGAGGAGATAGGGTGTTCAGGTTTCGCTGGATCAAATTGTGTTTTGGCGCATTTGCGCTGGTGGCCGCCGCGGTCTTTACGACGGATCATTTCGGCGCGTTTGAAGTACGACGTCTGCGTTCGCAGATCAATGAGCTCGAACGCGAAAAGGCGGAAATGGCCTTGTACGTGGAGCGCCTAAGCGACTCACGGCGAGTCGCGCAGGTCGATGTCGTTGAACAGTATCAAAGTGATACGGGCGAGCCGATCACCTTGCTTCGTTGGCAGCAAATCGGTCCGTCGGGCACACTGGGAGTTCCGGAGAACATCGAAGTCAAAGGGGCCCAGGTTTATTTCGAGGCCAAGGTGATTAAGTTCAAACATAGCCTTATCGCTCAAGCGGCGCCCGATAAGGATTGGAGTCTTTTTGTATTCCGTCGCGTCTTCGGCGAGCACCAATCACCTTCCACCGGATATCCGCTCGATCGAAAGGCGCCAATCGACGTGGCGGGTGAGTCTGAGCCCGATTCGACGCATGCTCGACTGTGGGATCGGTTCTTGCAACTCATGGAGAATCCGGTCTTGGCCTCAGAATACGGAGTACGCACGGCTCAGTATGAAGCCGCATCAGGTGTGATGAGGCCGGGCCAGATTTGGGAGGTTAGCCTTGATGCCGCCGGCGGCTTGAATCTCCGTATGATCGGTGTTCAGTCTCGTCCGGCCGCCAACAACGAACGCAATCTGCAGATCTCCGCACGCCAGTGAGAGACATCTCGCGAAGTGCCTATCCGCAAAATCAAGCGACAAAACGCCGGTCAGTTTGTTTTCTTCTTGGGGTCGATTTGCAACTCAGGAACCCTGCAAAAAGGGAAACGAAAAGTCCGGCTGAGGTGCGCGGGATTCTTGGTGCCGCATTCCGGACATATCCCCCTTACGTTTCCCTTCAGGTCGTAGCCACAGTTCTTGCAGCAATGCACGGGCTTCAGGCGAATGTAAATGTCTCCCCTCGGTGCCTTCCAGATGAACAGGAGGCACGCCACAACAACGTCAAGCGCGATCAGCAGCGTCTTGGCCTCTGGACCGATCAGCTCGTGTTGATAGCTGCCGTTCAGGAAGCGAACCAAAATGAAAGTGGCGATGCCGTAGATCACGAAGGCGGCGGTGCGTAAGACGTGGAAAACAACCTTGCCATCTTCCTGGCGCAATAAAAGCAGCCCCTTGTGGCTGTGGTGCCTCATGGCAAGACGCTCTCCACGTCCCCCCCAGGTGCACGGTCCCTATTGGGATACGTCGCGAGGCGTATTGAAGTTCCAGTCGGGTAGACCGGCGATCGTTTCTTTCAGATTCAAAGAGCGGTCCGGTGGAGGCGGATAGGTGCCCTTGCCGACGATCTCCATCGCTCGCCTTTCAGCGGCCTGTGCCCGGGGTTTGTTGCCTTGTGCCCGCAGGTCGGTCGCCCAGCGTTTGTAGATATCCACGCTGATCCAGCGAATCGCATTTTCGGCCCCTTTTCGAATTTCCTTTTCTTCATCGTCGAACCAGTTTTCAATCCGAGCATCGAGTTTCATCGTCAGGGATAAGGCTGCGACAAAACGGCCTTTGTCCGCCAGCGCCCGGCAACGTTCAATGCGGGCCAAAAAGTCGATCCGACTGGACGATGACGGCGCCAGGGCCGGTAAGAGCAACTGCAAAGCACGATCCGGCCGCCCTGCGCGACGGTAGGCGACGGCCTGCCAAAGTTTGGCGGAATCGACCACGCCGGAGTTGGGATCATCGACGTAAATCGCCAGATCGATGCATGCATTGGTCAAACGTGTCTTTGCTTCCGTCGAACCGTTGCCTTTCGCAATGGCCGCGAACATGGTCGCGAAGGCACGCAGCAAATCGATTTTGTCCTCGATCGATCGTCGGGCATCGGCATCGAAATCGTCAGGCAAATGCCCCAATGCGTTTGTTGCAAGATTGAGATGGCTCAAGCCTTGATCCACGATTCGGGCCAGTTGACTGTCGCCGCGGCCGTACAGCTCCAGAGACAGAGGTGGCGCACATTCCAGCACGAGCTTACATCGTGCCGCAGCAAGATGGGCATGCGCCCTTTCGAGTGGAGTGGTTGCGGTCTTGGCTGATTTTAATAGTGAAGCACATGACGAGGACGAGCCGGAAGCCGACTTTGGCGGCGGTTTCGATTTCTTTCGGGGTTGGGCTTCAAGCTGAGCGATTGAATGGGGTATCGGAGGGGAATGGACGGGGCTTGCCGGGGCGGTCGCTGGTGCGACGAAAGCACTGACGAGCATGGCGCAAGTCCCAAGGAAACCTCGCTTGAATGCAGCTGAGCACAGGTAAACTTTGCCTTTGTCCGTTTGAATCAGCATAAAACGTTATTTTACCAGGTCGCGGAATTATAGGTACCGATAACCGTCGGTCAAACCCTGCTGCTGGCGGAGCCGTCTGATCAAGCGTCCGGACTAAAGATGCGAGATTCTGCGGACCGATGCTAGAATGGCGTGCACCTCGCCGTTAAATCTAGCCCTCGTAATAAGGTTATTATGATGCCTATCTTCGGTTTTCGAGCGACGCGCATTTTCTGCTTCTGTTCCTGCCTGATCGTGACGATGCTGGTCGGCTGCGGTTTGGATCGTTTGCAGCCGGAACTCCCCGATTTGGTCACGGGCCTGTCCCTGACGCAATTGGAGGAGATTCAGGATGACGAACGCCTGACCGACGACGAGAAACGCCAGGCCATTCGGGACGCGGTCGGCGCTCCCGAGACCGACGAAGGCGATCGTCTCGTCGAGTTTTTGTTCACGTTCAACGTGCCCTAAAGGGTGCATGGGAACAATCAAGAGGACGAGCAATCAACGTCACGAAGAATTTATTAAGGAGGGGGAGTCAGATGAATTCCAGAAAACTGAAGGTGTGTACATTGTTGACGGCCATGCTCGCAGTGAGCGTGACGGGGTGCTTCGGCGACAACATTCTCTCGGCCGGCGCGAAGGTCGCCGGTGGGCAAATCTCCTCGTTGACCGCCGGTGAGATCCAGATTCTCAGCCAAACCGTCAACGACATCCTCGCCTCTGAGAATCCGGGTTTTGAGCCGGTCGAACTGACCGAGACCCAGGCTCAGGCGTTGACGGACTTCTTCTCGGCCAATGAGCTTAACACCTTCGAGGACTTCGAGACGTTGTCACAAACCGCCCAGTCCGATCCGGATTCGATCCAGGGTTTGGATGAATTGGCCGAAGCCTTTGCCGATGCAGGTTCCGACTTGGATCCTGACAACCTTGATCCCAATGATCTTGATGAGATTCTTCAATCGATCTTTGGCGGTCTAGGTGTTGGCGGCGGAACTGGCGGCGGCGGTGTCGACAATGGCGGCGACACGGGACAGCAGCAGCAACAGAGCTGATATCATTGAGCCAGGCCGGTGTCACTTGGTGGAGCAACATTCACTGAGTGATGGCGAAAGACTCAATAGCAGGAGGCGATGCAACCCGTTCGGCCAAGTGCCGGGCGGGTTGTTTTTTTCTTGAAGAAGCATTTGAATCAACGTCTTCATGCAACGAACATCTCGACACCTCGACGCAAAGGCTGTAGTTCCTGGCGTGTGGTTCAGGAATTGAATACAATGACATGTCAAGGGAAAGATGATAACGCCGCGTTGCAGCGAACCCGCGAAAGTGATGCATGTTCTCCGGAATCATTGATGCCGTCGGTCGGATCAGTCAGTGCAGGAATGTTTCCAGCGGCAAGGCGCTGATCATTCACGTCCAGGATTATTGGTCTGATGTACCGACCGGAGGCAGCATCGCGGTGGACGGCGTCTGTCTGACGCTGACCCGCGCCGACGGCGACGAGTCGGAGTTCGACGTCATTGCAGAAACCCTGCGGCGGACCACGCTTGGCGAGCTTCGCGACGGTGACGAAGTCAATCTTCAAAAAAGCATGGCCGTCGGCGATCGCATTGACGGGCATTTCGTGCAGGGACACGTGGATGCCGTCGCTACGGTTTCGAGAATCGAGCAATCGTCGCGGGAGTCATTGTGGTGGTTTTCGATGGATGCAGAGCCGATGGCTTACATCACTCCCAAGGGCTCGGTTGCCATTGACGGAGTTTCACTCACGGTCGCCGAGGTTCGAAACGACGAATTCAGCGTCGCCCTCATTCCTACGACATTGGAACGCACGACCATCGGTCAAAAAAAAGTCGGCAGCCGGGTCAACATCGAGACAGACGTTCTGGCCCGGACCGTTGTTCATTACCTGAAGAGAACGCAGGGATCGACGGGCAGGGGTGGTATTTCCTCCGAATTCCTTTCGCGGCATGATTTCGCTTAGCCTGAAATCTGTTTGAGATCGTCCATTCATCGATCAGTGCCCGGCTTCAGGCGGTAACACTTCCGGAGCGGTTAATTGTTTCCTGGCTTGACGTGGAGTAAAATATATGGAGTGCGACGTGAGCGCGTACGAGACCAGGATTGCCGATGTTGCAAGACCGCGATAACTCAACGGTGCGGCCGACCATCGGGATCACCATGGGTGATCCTTCCGGCATTGGTGCAGAAGTTGTCGTCAAAGCATTGGCCGATCATTCTTTGCGAGCCAGGGCCAGGTTCATTGTTTACGGATTGCTGGAACCGGTTGTTTATGCCGCTGATCTTGCGGAATTGGCCCCATATTGGATTCGGGCACCGCATGAGCATGCTCATGAAACGGACGGTGGGGCGGTCATTGCTGATTTCGACGAGTTCGCGATTGGTGTTCGCTCTCCGCGTGAACCGACCGCCGAGGCCGGTCGAGCTTCGATGCGATTTCTCGAAGAGGCCATGAACGATGCTTTCATGGACAAAATCGATGCCCTCGTTACGGGGCCCATTAATAAGACCTCCTGGCAAATGGCCGGTTTTCCTTTTGTCGGGCATACGGAACTGCTGGCTCATCGGTTCAAGACTCATCGTGTCACCATGATGTTCACCGGTGGTCCGTTGCGAGTGGCACTTGCGAGTGTGCACGAATCTCTGTTTGAGCTCCGAAATCGCTTCACGATCGGTTTGGTTTTTCAGCCGATCGACCTGTTGCATCAGGCACTGAGCGATTGGTTCGGCATCTCCGAGCCGAAGATTGCCGTGGCCGGCCTCAATCCGCACGCGGGTGAAAACGGCCGCTTCGGCGATGAGGAGACGCGGGTCATTCGGCCGGCGATCGACATGGCCTGTCATGCCGGCATTCGAGCGTCCGGTCCGTATCCGGCCGATACACTGTTTCGAAGGGCTGCTCAGGGTGAATTCGATGGTGTGGTCGCCATGTACCACGATCAGGGGTTGATTCCTGTGAAGCTGCTGGCCTTTGATCGCGCTGTGAACGTCACACTAGGGCTGCCGATTGTTCGCACCAGCGTGGATCACGGCACGGCGTTCGATATTGTGGGGAAGAACAAAGCCGACCCGGGGTCGATGAAAGCGGCTCTTCGATTGGCGATCGAGTTGGCCGAGCAGCGCAAACGCCCTTCGAATCGTAACACCATTCTCACAACTCCCGCTGATACGGAATGATGCCCGTCAGGTTTTCGTCGCGTCCGGGCCCTCGGTCTTAGATGACCTTCTCTTCATCGCGAAGGATTTTGACCAGTTCCTCGGCAGCCTGTTCCGGTTCGCCCTCGATCATTCGGCCGGGCGGCCGCGGAGGGGGAGGTGAAAACTCGCCCATGCTGGTTCCCATGGCTTCTTTCGCCAGGTCGGCCGCGCTGAAACCCAGCGCCGCGGCGTCTTTGGCATCGATCGGCCGCTTTTTGGCCTTCATCAGTCCCGGTAATGACGGATATCGTGCTTCGACGTAGCCTTTATCGATCGACAGCAGCGCGGGAAGCTGGACTTCAACGATTTCCTCGGCCCCTTCGATTCGGCGCCGCACGGTTGCGGACTTGAAATCGGCACCCCATTCGACACCCGTCACGGCGCCGACGTGCGGCCACCCAAGGCATTCAGCCAGCGCCGGACCGACCTGTCCACGGTCGTGGTCAATTGCGTGTTTGCCGGTGAAGATCAGGTCAAACCCACCGTCTTTGATCGCGCTGGCCAAGACCCTGGCGACCATGAGTTCATCGATCCCGTCGAAAAGATCGTCGCAAAGATGCACGGCCTGATCGACCCCCATCGCGTAAGCCGTACGCAATACCTCAACGGCCGTTTTGGGTCCGAGCGTCATGGCCGTGATTTCGGCCTTGGCATCGGTGTTCTTCTCCCGAAACTGCAAAGCGGCCTCGACGGCAAATTCACAGAATGGATTCATCACGAACTTAACGCCTGTCGTCTCGATGCCGCTGCCGTCTTCTTTGACCTTGATGTTTGCCGTCGAGTCGGGAACGTGTTTGGCCAATGCGAGTATCTTCATCGGTGTATGATCCTTTCGTTACGTGTCGCTTTTTCCGCCATGCCTCAGGATGACTTCGGCCAATTCCTCGATTCCTTGTCCGTGCGAGGCAACGGTTTGCACGACCGGCCGGGCCGAACCGAGCGTTTCCGTGATCTGGGCCTCCAGCTTTCCCGCACCGGGCAAGTCGGCCTTGTTGATGACGAAGACGTCCGCCACCTCCGTAATGCCCGCTTTTTCAAGCTGTAGTGAATCGCCTGCTCCCGGCATTAGCAGGAGCACGACAGGGGAGGCCCATTGCCGGACGGTCACGTCATTTTGTCCCGCCCCGACGGTTTCGATCAGCAGCACATCCACGTTTGATCGGCGCAAAACCTCGACCATGGCGCCGGTGGTCGGCGCGAGGCCGCCGAGTTCGCCGCGACTTGCGGCCGAGCGCAGGAACACGCCCTCGTCGCCCGCATTCATCGTCATCCGGGCTCGATCGCCGAGCAGGGCGCCGCCCGTGATCGGGCTGACCGGATCAACGGCGACGACGCCGACGGTTTTTCCGCGTCGCCGCAGTTCTTTGAGAAGGCGCCCGATCAGCGTGCTTTTGCCGACACCGGGAGCCCCGGTCATGCCGACGACAATCGTCTTACTGTCTACGGGAGGCAAGCGCCGGGCCAAATCATCGACCGTGGCGCCGTCTTCGATCCAACTCAGCACCCGGCCGACTGAGGCACGGTCGCCTTCCTTCAAGGCCTCCACCCATCGATCCAGGTCCCCGTTTTCGATGGCGGTCTTTCGCCGTTTGTGAACCTGAGTCGCAAGGGCGTTGATCTCCGTGACGATTTGTTCCATCGAGCACTCGGTTTCGAAAACCAGTGCGACGCCCGCATCCTTCATCGGCGTCACCTCGTCCGGTGGAATGATGCCGCCGATCGCCACCGGAATGTCCGGCCGTCCAAGTTTCTTCAATTCATCCATCAACACGGGCACGAGCGTCATGTGAGCGGCGCTGTGAAAGCTCGCCCCGAGGACATCGACATCCTCCTCGACCGCCGCCTTGGCGGCACTGGCCGGCGTCTGCCAGAGTCCGGTGTAAATGACTTCCATTCCCGCATCGCGCAATCCGCGAGCGAGCACTTTTACCCCTCGGTCGTGTCCGTCGAGGCCGATCTTCGCCAACAAAATCCTCGTAGGTATTTCCTGCATTCCAATCCAAGCTTGTGCATCGCTGTTCGAGCACCCCGACGAAGCGAAAGGGCGTCACCGCGGAGAGGAGTATGATTGCAGACTTTGGGCGTTGCGCCAAGAGCGACGAATTGTCGCTCGGTAGGGTGGCATGCCCAAGCCGTGAGGCGCGGGCATGTCTTCACGACAAGTTCGGCACACTGCGCCTATCTGGGATGCTTTCAGTGTCGGGTGCAGGAAAACCACCTGTTTGTCCGGCAAAAAAACGCGCACTCGACCATGGCCATTCTTCTGGCATGTGAACCAAGCCGCGCCGCACTGGGTTCATGTGGATATACTCAATCTCGGCGTGTATTGTCCTGGGATCGAGCATGTTTCGGTCATAACCACCACCACGCTGCCAAAATCGATAGGATGTCTTGCCATCGGGCTGAACGTCCTTCAGGCGTTCGAGAAAATCGGCAGCATGCTCTTTCAGCCATCGAATCGCCGTTCGCGTCACCGGCTGTTTGATATCGCCGAGGATTTTGCTGATCGAGTATTCGGATTCAAGTGGCCAGATGAGCAGATGCACGTGATCTGGCATTAACACATACGCTCACAAATCGAATCGATGCTTGGTTCGAGCCTGGGCCAGCGATTCAAGGAACCAATGGCACGAACGTTCGCGACTGAGAAGGGCTTGTCTGTGGAAACACGTGAATGTCAACGAATGTGCATGGCCGGGGTCATTGAAGCGTTTGCAGGTTTTGTATTTTTGGGGTTTTCGGAGATTGGTGGCCATGACTCGCATCTTAACATAAGCATGATTCGCTCCGCACCTAAGCTCAGCTAGGAACATGGCCGCGCTTCGCTTGGCCATGCCACCCATCATTGCGCCGTGCGCCCAAGTGGGGTGGCATGCCCAAGCCGTCAGGCGCGGGCATGCGATATTACGAAATTTGCCCAGTGTCGAAGCGGCCGAGCGATTCTTCCAAAGCGGCCATCATTTCGCCGACGGTCGCGTAGGCCTTTGCGCCTTCGATCAGCGCAGGCATCACATTGCGATCGGCCCGAGCGTCGTCCGTGATGCGCGTCAATGCCGTTTTCACTGCAGCGCCGTCGCGGCGGGCCTTGACTTTTTGCAAATCCTCCACGACTTGGGATTCAGTGTCGTTGCCGATTTTCAGGAGATCGATGGGTTTTTCGTCTTCATGGACGAAGTCGGTGACGCCGACAAGCTTTTTGTCGCCGCGTTCGACGGCCTGGCTGTAGCGATAAGCGGCGTCGGCGATTTCGCGGCGGACATAGCCATTCTCGATGGCGGCGATCATGCCGCCCATCTCATCGATCTGATCAATGTACTCGCGAGCCTCGGCTTCAAGCTGATTGGTGAGCGATTCGACGAAGTAGCTCCCCGCCAGCGGATCAACCGTATTGGTGACGCCGGTTTCGTAGGCGAGAACCTGTTGGGTGCGAAGAGCGAGCGTGACCGCCTGTTCGGTGGGGAGGCAGATCGTCTCGTCCATGCTGTTTGTGTGAAGCGACTGACAGCCGCCCATGACGGCCGCCATTGCCTGATAGGCGACGCGCATCAAATTGACATACGGCTGTTTGGAATAAAGGCTGCATCCGGCGGTCTGGGCATGGAAGCGAAGCCACATGGAACGCTCGTTTTGGGCGCCGAACCGTTCCTTCATGTAATGCGCCCAGAGTCGGCGAGCCGCACGGAACTTGGCGATTTCTTCGAAGAAATCGTTATGGCTGTTGAAGAAGAACGAAAGCCGAGGGGCGAAGGCGTCAATGTCCAGGCCGCGCTCGATGCTGGCCTGAGCATAGTGAAGACCGTCGCCGAGCGTGAAGGCCAGTTCCTGCCCCGCGGTCGAGCCGGCCTCGCGGATGTGGTAGCCGCTGATGCTGACAGGATTGTATTGCGGCATCTCCTTGGTGCAGAACTCGATCGTATCGACAACCAGACGAACGCTTTCGGCAGGTGGAAACACGAATTCGTTCTGGGCGTGGAATTCCTTGAGGATATCGTTCTGGCAGGTGCCGCGAAGCTGGTTACGGGGAACACCCTGCTTGTCGGCGGTGGCAATGTAGAAGGCGAGCAGAATGGCCGCGGGCGCATTGATGGTCTTGGACACACTGACGTCACCGAGATTGATGCCGTCAAACAGCATTTCGAAATCGGCCAACGTGTCGACCGCCACGCCACAACGGCCGACCTCGCCCATCGAGAGCTGGTCATCGCTGTCACGACCCATCAGCGTAGGCAGGTCGAAGGCCGTGCTAAGGCCCGTCTGTCCGCGCTCCAACAGGAACTTGAAGCGTTCGTTGGTCTGTCGAGCAGAGCCGAAACCGGCGAACTGGCGCATGGTCCAAAGACGTTTGCGGTACATCTCCTTGTGTACGCCGCGCGTAAATGGAAACTCGCCGGGGTCTGCCAGACGTGTTTCATAATCCAGTTCCACGATGTCGTCGGGAGTGTAGCACGTTTCCACAGGACGCCCTGACATGGTCGTGTTCGGACCGATTTCGCCGGGATGCGTTGAAATTTGCTCTGCCATTTGTGGGTTGCCTTTCTAAGCCCGGCGGACACCGCCGGGCTCGCTTTTGCCGGGGCACCGCCCGGGCTCGCTCTTGCCGGGCGGATGACACTTGCCTTGATGTTAAGTTTGAGGCTGCAGCTCGGATTCAGCATCAATCCACGAGGGCGGTCTCTTCTGCAAGAACGCCCGCAGCCCTTCGCGCCCTTCCTCATTCAGAAAGGCTTTACCGAATGCTTCGGCCTCTGCGTGCATGCCGTGATCCAGCCAGGATTCCTCGGTGGCCGACATGACCCGTTTTGCGAGGCGGACTGCGGCCGGGCCGTTCGCAATGATCCGCTTCGCCAGGGCATTGACCCGATCCGTCAACTCATTATTGGGCACGCATTCGTTGACCAACTCCGTCTTCGCGGCGACTTCACCCGTCAAGGGTTCACCGACGAAAACCATGCGCCGCGCCTTGGAGGGGCCCATCAATGCGAAGGCGCGTTGGGTGCCGCCCCAGCCCGGGATCAACCCGAGTTTCACCTCCGGGAATCCAATGGTCGCTTCCTCGGCCATAACTCGCAGGTCACAGGCCAAGGCAAGTTCGCAGCCCCCACCGAGGGCCGGACCATTGATCGCGGCAATCGTGACCGCATGCTCGAAACGCGCCAATTTGTTCATGCATTGTTGGCCGCGCTGCGAAAACGACTTGCCAAAATCGCCGGGAGCATCATTCATCTCGCGGATGTCGGCGCCGGCAATGAATGTTCGCCCCTCACCGGTCAAGATGAGGACACGCACATCGGGCTGTCGTTTGATTTCCTCCAGTTTGGCCTCCAACGCCGCCATCACGGGAGTCGAGATCAGATTGATACCGTCGGGTGAATCGAAGGTGATGCATCCGATGGCCCCATCCTGTTGGTAGAGAACCTCTGTACCCATAAGCCCGTATCTCCTTACCATCGATATGACAACGGAGTTATGTTAGCAGAATGTTCTCGCCGTGTCACGGCTTGACCATGCCACCCGTGGGATCGGTCGCATTAATATTTGTGAAAGCCTCGGGCAGACTTGCGACCGAGGTGTCCGGCGTCGACCATTTTTCGGAGCAGCGGACAAGGGCGGAACTTGGGGTCGCCGAGGTCACGGTGAAGCACTTCCAAGATATTCAGACAAACATCTACACCGATGAAGTCCGCCAGCGTGAGTGGGCCCATGGGGAAATTGCAGCCCTGCTTCATGATTTCGTCGATCGTCTCCGCTTCGGCGACGCCTTCCATCAGCGCAAAGGCGGCCTCGTTGATCATCGGCATGAGAACGCGATTGCTGACGAATCCGGGCATGTCGTTGCAGCGAAGCGGGTTTTTGCCCATTTGCTTCGCCAACGACTCCACCGTCTCGACGGTCGTGTCGTCGGTGTCGATCCCGCGAATCACTTCCACCAGCGACATCAGCGGCACGGGGTTGAAGAAGTGCATGCCGATGAACTTCGACGGCCGATCGCTGGCAGCCGCGAGTTTGGTAATGCTGATGCTGCTGGTGTTGCTGGCCAGGATTGCGTCCGGCCTCAAGCGGGACTGAACGTCTTTGTACAGCGCCGTCTTTGCGTCAAAGTTTTCATAGATGGCCTCAACGACGATGCCGACCTTGGACCAATCGGGTTCATCGAGCGAGGCACACAGTTTGAAGTTCGCTTTGGCGGCGTCAGCCGTTTCCGACGGCAACTTTCCCTTCTCGACCAACTTGGAAAGGCTTTTCTCGACCGCGGCCTTCGCGCCGCTAAGCTGTTCAGAGTTTGCGTCATAGACCCACGTCGTCAATCCGGCCGTCGCCGCGACCTGGGCAATGCCGCGGCCCATCGTTCCGCTTCCGATGACGATCGTTGCTTCAATTGTCATTGTTGTACTCCCGTCGAAACGCCGCGCGGACGGATGTCCACGGCTCTCCACTCGTCCATTAACGCTCAATGACCATGGCTACGGCGTTACCGCCTCCCAGGCAGAGTGAAACGACGCCTCGTTTGGCGTTCTGCCGATCCATCGCGTTGATTAGCGTGACCAGACAACGAGTGCCGCTCGCGCCGATCGGATGGCCGAGCGCGATGCCGCCGCCATAAACATTGACACGGTCCTCGTCGATTTCCAGGCCACGCACGCAAGCCAGCATCTGGGAGGCGAAGGCCTCGTTGATCTCAAAGAGATCGATGTCGCTTGTCTTGAGGCCGGCTTTGTCGAGCGCTCCACGAATGGCGCCGACGGGGGCGATGAATAATTCCTTTGGCTCAACGCCAAAGGTCGTGTGTGACAAGATTCTTGCCAACGGTTTCCAGCTGCGTTTCGCGGCCTCCTCTTCCGAGGTCAGCAAGGCCATCGCCGCGCCGTCTGTCAGTTGCGAGGCGTTGCCCGGTGTGACAGTGCCGTCTTTGGAGAAGGCCGTGCGGAGTTTGGCGAGGCTCTCCAACGTCGTTTCCGGGCGGATCGTTTCGTCTTCGTCCAGGATTGTTGTGGACTTCCTTCCCGGCACTTCGATTGGGGTGATGTAGTTCTTGAAGTGACCCGCCTCGCGGGCCGCGGCGGCGCGTTGATGACTGTTGAAGGCGTACTTGTCCTGATCTTCTCGCGAGACGTTGTATTTTTCAGCTGTATAATCAGCGGCCGCCCCCATGGCCCATCCCTCAAACGGGCAGGTCAGACCGTCGTATTGCATTCCGTCTTCCATCGTGATCGGGCCGAACTTGACGGCACCCGTCCGCGTTCCGCGGACATAGTAGGGCGTGTTGGACATGCTCTCCATGCCACCGGTCAGGATGATCTTCGCTTCGCCGAGACGAATGTTGTTGTCCGCATTCATGGCTGCGCGCAGGCCGGAGCCGCAAACCTGATTGACCGTGACCGCCGTGATCGTCGGCGGCAGTCCGGCCTTGAGGGCGACCTGTCTGGCCGGGTTTTGTCCGACTCCGGCCTGGAGCACCTGGCCGATCAGGGCCCAGTCGACGATGTCGGGCGCACACCCGATGGTTTGCAAGACTTCTTTGGCGACTTGAGCACCTATTTCAGGGGCAGACAAGGGAGACAGCGTTCCCAGAAACTTACCCATCGGACTTCGTTTAGCGGCCACAATCACGCTTCGTTGCATCGTCTCGTTCTCCGCACAGCCAATGATCGAACGGCGCTGACTCGTTTCCGCGCCGCAGCGGGTGATTATAGTAATATAAAACAGATAACGCTTTGTTTACACGTCGGCGACCCGGTCGGGGTCTTTGATGAGCGTATTCGCGATCGTCAGGCGTTGCATCTCGCTCGTGCCTTCGTAGATTTCAGTGATTTTGGCATCGCGAAGATATCGCTCCACTTCACTTTCGCGGCAGTATCCCATGCCACCGAAGATTTGAATCGCATGATTCGCACAGAACGTCGCGGTCTCGGCTGCGAAAACTTTGGCCATGGCCGGGATATGCAGCGAGTGTTTTGCCTGGCTCTTCAACCAGCAACCTTTGTAGAGCAGGGCCCGGGACGCGGCAATCCGCGTTGCCATGTCGGCGATCTTCCACTGGATCGCTTGAAATTCCGACAATGCCTTGCCGAACTGTTTCCTCTCAATGGCATAATCGACGGAACGGTCGAGCGCGGCCTGGGCGATCCCGATCGCCTGGGCGCCGATGCCTAAGCGACCGCCGTCGATGGCGGTCAGGGCAATGTTCAAACCCCGGCCTCGTTCACCGATGAGGTTCGTCGCCGGTATTCTACAGTTGTCAAAAATTAGCTCGACGGTGCTGCTGCCGCGGATGCCAAGCTTGTCTTCATGTTTGCCCACGGTCAGACCCGGGGTGTTTTTCTCCACGAGAAAACAACTGGAATTGCGCCGTTCGGTGTCTTCGGTTCGGACGAAGAGCAAGATAATGTCGGCCTCGGCCCCATTGGTGACCCATAGTTTGGTGCCGTTGATCACCCACTCATTCCCTTGAAGCTCCGCACGGCAGGCCATCGCCGCGGCATCGGAGCCGGAGCCCGCCTCGCTCAGACTGAAACAGTTAAGCCACTGTCCGCTGGCCATCTTGGGCAGCCATTCTCGCCTCTGGTCCTCTGTCGCGAATTTTATGATTGGATCGACAACCAGGGAGTTTTGTACGCTGTTGATCACGCCGAGTGACGCGTCCGCATACGAGAGTTCCTCCACGACGATCGCGGACGCAAGCGCGTCAAGCCCGGCGCCGCCGTATTCCTCCGGCACACAGATGCCCATGTATCCCATTTCGCCGAGCTGTTTGACAAGTTCCGCCGGAAATTCACCTTTTATGTCGCGTTCCATCGCCCCGGGGGCAACCGCATTCCGGGCGAATTCCCGAATACTGTCGCGGAGCATCAGGTGGTCTTCATCCAGTTCGTAACCGAATGGAATCATCTCATCGGTGTCGGTCATCGTTTCTGCCATGAATCGTTACTCTCACTTAGCCTCTAGGCACTGTGGCGCTTACACTCTGCACGTGCGATCAACATGCGCTGGACTTCGCTGGAGCCTTCGCCGATCTCGCAAAGCTTGTTGTCCCGCACGAGTCGCTCGACACAAACGTCTTTGGTGTAGCCGGCGCCGCCGTGAATCTGAATCGACTCCCAACCGACGCGGCTGGCCATTTCGGAAGCAAACAGCTTCGCTATGGAACTGAGTTGTTTGTCCGGACGGCCCGCGTCGTGTGTACAAGCCGCCTGTCGAACGAGCAGTCGGGCCGCTTCGACCTGGGTGTCCATATCTGCGAGTTTTAGTTGAATCGCCTGATGACTGTGGAGGGGGACGCCGAACGACTGCCGTTCCGCCGCGTATTTGACCGCCTCCTCCAAACAACCACGCGCCAACCCCACGGACAATGAACCGATCGTGACCCGACCACGGTCCAACACGCGAAGGGCATCGATGTAACCCTCGTGCAGTTCTCCGCACAAATTTTCCTCCGGAATCTCGCAATTCTCCAGATTGACCGGTGTCGTATCACTTGCCCGCATGCCCATCTTGTCCTCGCGCTCGCCGATGATCAGTCCCGGCGTGTCACGCTTGACAATGAAGGCCGAAATTGTCCGGGCTCCTCGCTCAGGCTTTGTCCTGGCCGTGACCACGAAGACGCCCGCGCGTTGGCCGTTGGTGATCCAGAATTTGCGGCCGTTCAGCACCCAGCCGGACGACGTCTTCTCGGCTCGCGTCGATAAAGCTTCAGCGTCCGTGCCGCACTCCGGCTCGCTCAGACACCAGGCGCCGATGACCTCGCCGTTGGCCAGTTTCGGCAGCCATTCTTTCTTTTGGGCGTCGTTGCCTGCAAGCCGGATGTGTGTCGAACACAGACCACTATGAGCGGCAATCATGAGGGCCGTTGCTCCACACCAACGCGCAATTTCCTCCACGACCACGGTCATTCCGAGCAGGCCCTGTCCCGCGCCGCCATACTCCTCCGGCATGGTCACACCGAGAAGGCCCGTCCGGCCCATCTCCGCGATGACCTCGTCGGGAATCCATTTCTTTTCGTCCCATTCGCGAGCGTAGGGAGCGATCTTCTCGGCCGCAAATGATCGAGTAACGTCGCGAAATCCGGTTAGTTCGTCGGGCAAGTTGAATGTCATTGTTTCGTTCGTGCTCATCATCATGCAACTATTTGGAGTATTGGGGTGAAGTTGGCAGAGTCGCCGGCGCCCCAATCGTATGAAACCTCACTAGTATAAATCGACCATTTGCTCCGTCAAATTCGCCCCTTGATACGCCGTGGATTCAATGGCCGTAACGGTTGAGATTATAAGAAGTTATCTGAGGAGTGACGGCAAGGGTGAGCCCTCCCCGTCGAATGCCGTCAGTCCAGGGGTGAAAGCGAGTAGCGGCCGCGCTCGTTGATTGCGACCTCCCAATGCACGCAGCGCGGGTCCTGACCCAAGAACAGTTTCCATCCGGTCTTCGTGGCATCGCGCAGCAGCCCTTCTTTGTTTCGCATGTTCTCGTAGGGGAGTAGATCGTAGGCCATGTTGTAGCGCAATCCGGCATGGGCTGAGGTCGGCATGAGGTCGGCCGGGAGCACGACGCGATCGCCGCTGTTTTCGAAAAAGACCCCCTGTTGATGTCGCGTGTGACCTGGCAACGGTTTGACGTGGATGCCCGGCACGATTTCGGCTTTGCCGTCCACCAGGGACAGGACCCCGGCGTGTTCAAGCGGGGCGAGGTTCTCCTCTCGATAGGTGCCGGTCATGACGGCATATCCCTTCACCGCGTCTTCCCACTCGCCTTTTGCCACAATGTAGCGGGCATTGGGAAACGTCACCTGAAACCCGCCACGCCCATCGGCCGACGTGCCGCCGCCGGAATGGTCGAAATGGAGATGCGTCAGAATGAGATAATCGATCGACTCACGTTCGATGCCCGCGGCTTCCAGGGAGTCCACGATGGAGTGATCGGCGAACTTGAAGATGTCTTGTTCCTTCGGGTCGTATTTGGAACGTCCGCCTGCCCCGGACTCGACGAGCACGCGCTTTCCCCCGCTCTCGACCAGGAAACAGGTCATGGCCAAAGGGACGCGGTTCGCATCATCGACCTCCACGAGTTTTGACCAAAGAGGCTTGGGAATGATGCCGAACATCGCGCCGCCGTCTAATGACAGGTGGCCGCCGTCCAGGATCGTGACGGTCAAGTCCCCGATTCGAACTTGGGGCGGCTGCTCGATTGGACCTTTTCTGGCAGTTGCCATGGTATGCATCATATCTCTGGACCGCTCCGTGACAACTGACGGTCTACTGTTCCGCCGGTCGTTATTTCAAGCGGACGAAGAGGTCGCTATAATCGCCGCCCCTTGACGTAACGAATACTACAAACGGAGTGCTTTCATGTTGTTGGCCGAGAAACTTGCAAACTGGACAAGTAAGCTTAGATACACGGATTTGACAGCGGACGCGATCCATGAAACCAAGCGGCGTTTCATCGACTCTTTGGCGACCTCCTTGGGCGCCTACAAGTCGAAACCCGCGACGATTGCCCGCCAGACTGCGATGGCCTTGCCCTTGGCGAAAGGCGGCGCCGTCGTGCTGGGAACGAAGCATCGAACCACGCCGGACATGGCTGCCTTCGCCAATGGCGCGCATATCCGTTATCTGGATTACAACGATACCTATTTGTCCAAAGAGCCGGCGCACCCTTCAGATAACATCGCCGCCACCCTCGCGGTCGCCCAGGCGGCCAACCGGTCGGGCAAGGACCTGATTCTTGCCACGGCCATCGCGTACGAGATTCAATGTGCGCTTTGCGATGCAGCATCCCTCCGTGCCAACGGTTGGGACCACGTGACCTATGGCGCTTTCAGTGCGACGCTCGGCGCGGCAAAGCTCTGGAGCCTCACGGCGGAGCAAATGGTTCATGCTCAAGGGCTCGCCGGGGTTTGTAACATCGCCACGCGCCAGACGCGGACCGGACAGATTTCGATGTGGAAGGCCTGCGCGTTCAGTAATGCCTGTCGCAATGCCGTTTTCGCCACGAACCTTGCTCGACAAGGTTTCACCGGTCCGCACGAGATTTTCGAAGGGCCGAAGGGTGTTTTCAAGCAACTGACCGGTCGACGATTTCAAGTAAAGCTTGGTTCGAAACGCTTGGGGTACATGATTAACAAGACGTACATCAAGTTCTGGCCGGCCGAATATCATGCCCAGAGCTCGATTGATGCCGCGCTGCGGATTCGCAAGGAATTCATGAAGGACGGTTATACCTGGAAGGACATCGATCGGCTAAGAATGGAGTCGTTCGAAGCCGCCGTTTCGATCATCGGCAGCGAGAAGGAGAAGTGGCGCCCGACCAGCCGTGAGACGGCCGATCATAGCATGGGCTACATGACCATCGCGGCGTTCATTGACGGTGACGTGACAAGAGCCACGTTCGAGCCGCGACGGTTCCGGAACAAGAAGTACCTGAACATCCTGGACCGTACAAGCATCGTCGAGGCCGATGACCTCAACCGTGGGTATCCGAAAGGCATCCCGAATCGACTGAAGCTCCGGATGAAGGACGGTAGAGTCTATGAGAAGACCGTCAAGTATCCTCGGGGGCATGCCGGGAATCCGATGACCGACGAAGAAGTCGAGGAGAAGTTCCGCCGTCTTGCCGAAGGCGTGATTCCGACGAAGCTTCAAAACAAACTGCTTCGGGACATGTGGTCCCTTGAAAAGTCCAAGAGTGTGAAAAACCTCTGGCAATTCCAGGTCGGGCGTTAGGCCGCGTCGCGGCCGGCGCTGTCCGCCCGCGGCTAGCCGTTTGGTTTACAGATCAGTGATTAGGTGGTGGCGCTACTCGCTGCCGTCGCGCCGACTCGCAGTTGCTCTTCCTGGCTTTCAATCAGGGATTGGATCTTTCGGCTTTGCGGTCCGGCGATATTCTGCCACGTCACTTCGGCGTCTTCTTCGAGATACTTGCCGATTCGGCGGCAAGCCAGCAACACCGTAGTATGATTCTTGTTGCCCATGAGCCGGGCAATTTCAGGGAAACTCAGATCCGTGTGCTTTCGGGCCAGATACATGGCGATATTGCGGGCCAGGGCGATTGTTCGTGACTTTCGCGACGTGTGCAGATCGGCCGGCGTGAGGCCGAAAAACGTCGCCACGCTTTGTTCGATGTCACTGACGGTCAGGATCTTCCCGGTCTGAGTCAGGTGATCCTCCAGGGCCTGACGTGCGAGGTCGAGCGTGATTTCAGCCTTGGTCAAAGACGCGTAGGCCAGGAGTTTCAGGAGGCAACCTTCCAACTCGCGAACATTGGCGTGGATCTTGTCCGCGATGTAATCAATGACAGGCTCGGGAACTTTGTGTTGTGTTTTGGCCGCCTGCCGTCTGAGGATTTCACAACGAATCTCCTTGTCCGGGCGTTCGATCCGGACGATCATGCCGGCCACGAGGCGATTCACCAGGGATTCCGAGAGGTCGCCGATCATCTTGGGGTGGGCGTCGGATGCGAGAATCACGTGTTTGCCGTTGCCGTTGACCGTGTTGAACGTGTGCAGGAATTCTTCCTGGGTCGCTTTCTTGTTTGCGATGAATTGCATGTCGTCCAGCAAGAGCACGTCAACGTCCCGGTAGCGGTGGCGAAATCCATCGAGCCTGCGCTCACGAAGGGCATACAGAAATTGGTTGGTAAACTCTTCGCCGGAGACGTAAATCCAACGGGTCTTCGGTTTCTGAACGGACAGCGCGTTGGCGATTCCATGCAAGAGATGGGTTTTGCCCAGCCCGCAGGCGCTGTGGAAAAAGACCGGAGAAGGCTCGGCATCGACGTTTTCCACGACACTTTGTGCAACGGAATAGGCCAGGCGATTTGCGGCCCCGACGACAAAGTCGTCAAGCCGTCCGCGCAGTTTGCGTTTCGGTGCGGCGCTGCCGTTTTTTCCGTTTCGTCCACGGACCTCGCGGATTGCCCGTTCAGCGTTTTTTTCAATGAAGGCGGCCTGGGAATTCAACTGACTCTTGCGCATGTTCCGGAACAGCACCGGATCAATCGCGTACTTGATCGAGAATGGCTGGTCCTGTTGGAGGACATCGGAGGCTGCTTGAGCAATCACGTCGGCGAAATGATCTTCGATCCATCCGCCGATGAACAGGTTGGGCACGCCGACTTTTAGAAAGCCGTCGCTATATGCGAATTGAGTGGAGTTTTTGAACCAAACTTTGTAGCGTTGAGGGCCAACGAGTTCGGCGATTCGTGCTCTGATGCGATCTTCGATTCCTTCAATTTGGGTGGGCACAGCGCGCTCCTTCAGCGCTCCGCAAAAACGGGGGCGGCTTGTAATGAGTTAATTTCTGTCCACAAAAAACGAGGCAAGACAGGTGGGCGACTCGTGATTGTTTTTTGCTTCGTGGCCCTGTTTTCTCTATTTTAATCGGCCTGATTAGCCGCTCTTTTATGCTTGCCGAGTGGGGAGTTTACTTAGTGGTGCTTAACGCGTCAAACATAATTTTCTCACGAAACCTTTACTCACGAGCCGAATGTATGCGGATCAAAAACTTAGCGCTGAAACTTTTTTTTTCTTCCACTTGTTTCCCACAGGAATTTGACAAGACGTGGAAAACTTGGGCCATAACAGACCTATCCCTATGTTTTGTTGGAAGTAAGCTCAAAGACGGCGGATCAGGGCCCGACGACGGTGCGTTTGACGGAATCCGACGCGCTCGTACAGCCGGCAAGCGGGGCGATTCTTCGAGTCCACGGCGAGCGTGACCGCTTGAAATCGCTCCCTGCACGCCAGATTAATACCGCAGCCTAAAACATAGCGCCCTAAAGACCGTCGGCGAAAGTGTGGATGGACCCCCATGTACACCAACTCCAACACCGGCCGAATCGGGTTTTCTGTCAGCAGAATACAAGCGGCGGGCCTGCCCTCGTATCTCAGAAGCAGCCACCGATGTGGTTTGAATCGGCCGGCCCCTTTGTGGCTCTCGACGACGTCCTCAATGTCCCGAAGCTCGCTGAGGCGCGGGCAGTCGAGACTGTCCTCATACGTCGCCTTGATGATTTCGGCGAATTCTGAATGCAAGTCCGTTTCGTAATGAACCACCGTCAAAGCGTTTTGTCCCAGCGTCCCGGGCCGAGATGACACGGTGAGGTTCGGCGGGTTTGTCGTATTCAGTTCCAGATAATTCAAGACCGCGATTTCCAGGAAGTCTGCACGCTGAAGAGCGCAACGATTGGGGGCGTCCCGAACGTCGATCAATGCCTGTAGCAGCCGAATGTCTCGGACCGATTCTTGCTCCGCCACATACTCGATCAGACGGCGTTGAGCCTCTTCATCAACGCCCTCCGGCAGCAAAAGCATGGCAGTTCGTCCCGGCGACTCGATGCAGAGGCATGCCGAGACGGCTCGGTTTTCGCGTCGGCACCACCATTGGCGGCTCAAATCGAACGACATCGCCTGGGCGTATTCCAGAAATGCGCCGACGCGCCGCTCCAGCTCAACGGCGTTACGATCGGGACCTGCCAGACAGCATCGCAGAACCTGCCGAAGCTCTCGGGGGAGCGCGAGCTTGATTTCGATCGGAACCATATCAAGAGCCTCGTCTGAGGAATGAATCACTTTACACGAGACCAAGAACATCGCCTATATCCGGCCAGTTCGGAGGCGAATAGGCGATCCGGACGTGTTCTCCCAAGGGACGCCAATGTTTCGGGTCGGTGGGGCCGAAGATGGCGACGCACCGCGTTCCAACGGCGGCGGCCAAATGAGACATGCCGCTATCGTTGCCCACAAAAAGGTCGGCGGCAGACAACAACGCCGCGGCAGGACCAATTTCCAGTTGTTGCACGACCGGCGCGGTTTCACGAAGTTTGTCCATGTCAGTCGCACTCAGTTTTTCGATTTCGACGGGCCCCAGCAGAAAGACTGTTTTCCGGTCTTCTTCATGAAGCAACCGTGCAAGTCGAATGAATTGCTCCAAGGGCCAGCATTTTGCGTCTGAACCGCTGCCGGGATGAAGGATCGTCAGATGGTGACCATGACCGCCGGTCTGTCGTTCGAGTGCCGCGCGCCCATCGGCCCGACGACGGTCCTCAACAAGAAGCGTCGGCGAACCGGGGACGGTGACAAGTCCCCGGGCGTGCAGATCGGTCATCCACTGGTCCGTGATATGTCCTGACCAGCCGATCCGTAATCGCGGATCGATGTTGATGACGCGGGCAACACCGGCACGCTGAAGTTGTTCGTCCATTGCGCCACCGGAGTGTCCCAGCATGTTGACGGCCAAATCAAAAGGCCGTAATGCTTCGACGATTTCGACGGGTAGGTCGCAATCGGTTGAGAAGAGGGTGTGAAAGCCTTTGCCGTCCAGGTCGAGGATCGTGTCCACGCCCTCAATCGCGTCCACAAGCTGGGCGTATCCAGAACGGCCGAGGATGGAGATGGGTGACGCATCGATTTGCCGGATTGCTTCCACGACCCGTAAGGAGAGGATGAAATCGCCGACTGCGCCGGAATGGATAAGAAGCGCTCTGCTCAAGACTTGTTTACTTTGACTCCGGTTATTGGATTTATCTCGTACCGTTCTCTTGCAATCGCCAGAGGAGAATATTGTCGACGATGTATGCAGTCGATTTGGGCGAATAACCGACTCGATTCCAGATGAAATGACCGTCAAGCCCTGCGACCAGATCGAACGGACAGGCAACCACCGCAACACGGCCGTCAATTGTTCGGATGATGATCGGCGGAGGTGCGTTGGCCCTCTGCAGGCTTGTGCCGGCTCTCGTCGTCTCAAGGTTGTTCAAGGGGTGCCCGCCAGGCACGGCGCCGGTGGCCATGCTGTGGTTTTTGGGAAGGAGATCCTTCTGGCCGACCTTGAGCGCGTTTACGAGTTCGAGGACGGCCGCGTTTCCAGCAGACTGTCCGTCGGCACTGTCGATAAGCAGTAAGCCGCCGTTTTTGAGATAGTTGGTGAGTTTGGTCAGAAGTTTCCGGTCGAGCCTGGTGGAGCCGCGTGTTGTAAGGTGCAGAAGATCGTATTTCTGCATCTCCTTCGTCTTGAGCGTTTTGTCGTCCTCGCTGATCTGTAGTTTGATCCCGGTTCTTTGGTGAATGTTGACTCGCTGTCGTTCCCAGACTCCGAGATGGGCATCCCATTCCCCTTGGTGACGTACACGTTTCAGGGAAAGCGTCCCTCGCTCCGGGGCGAAAGGCGTTGTTCTTCCTGAGGACCGTAGCACCTTGGGGAGTTGGTGATAGGCCGGTGCGCAATAAACGCGGACGTTGGCCATAATCTGGAACAGTTCTTCCAGTTTCCGTCGGTCCTGATGCCAGGCTCCGGCGATGTCCACGGGGCAGAGAATCGCAAGGAGCCTGGGGCCGTCAGCCAGTGCTGAGAAAGGAACGGGTCGTTTCCAGCCCTTCTCACCCCCATCGAAGTGACAGCGATAGAGCGGATGTGATTCTTCGAGTTGCTCAAAGCGAAGTTTGCGGTCAGCAAACATCTTTTCAAACATCTCGGTGGCGCTCTCCACAAATTGATTTCCGGCCCGGTCCGCGTGAAGAAAGACCGTGCCGCCTTGATCGATGTATCTGCGGATTCGACGTTGTGTGCTCGAAGGCAACTTTAGTTTTCTGTTACCGCTGATGTACAGGATGGGGGCGTCCTGAAGACTTTGGATAGAGGCGTTCGCAGGGATGCGTTGCCAGCGAACGAGGCGTTCGAACGTGCGCGTCATGTACCGCATCAGGCTGAACAGATCGCGGTGATAGTAGTTCCAGTTGTTCGCGTTTTTGCCGTGTTCGAGCTTTTGCATGAGCACCGGCGCCTGTCCGTGCACGAGGAAGATCAGGGCGAAGGCGTCTGCGATCGGATCTTTGCCCCATTCTCGTCTCGCGACGATCGGCGCGTAATGTCGAAACCAATCTTGACCGCCGATACGGGCCTGTCCGCTGGTCAGTCCCAGACGTTCAAGGCCGAACAATTCGTACCCCCGGAATTGAATGATATTGGGAGGATGAAGCTCCAGGAACTTGTCTCCGTCTTCAATCGAGCGATAGATTCGCTCCATTTTCTTACGGGCTGCCTTGTTGGGAGACGCGCCTTCGAAATATTGGTAAGGCTCGTCGGCCCGCGAATAGAAACGGTCCAGGACAATGTAGAGGCTGTTGCAGCCCGCGACGGTCATCGAAGGGCTGATTCGTTTGCTGCGAATCCGGTAAGGCCAGGCTCCGCTGGGGTCCTGGCATTTTATCCAGTAGTTTGCGATTCTTTCCCATAAGCGGCTTGCCACCTCAATATTCACGATCGCGCCGGCCCACAATCCGAGATTCGCGAACTGTGTATTGGAGTTGTCGGGCGCACCTCCCTGCAAGCCGTAGCCGTAAGATCCTTGGCCGTTCATGGCGCGCGTCAGCCAGCTCATGTCCTGTCTTAGAAGTCTTCGGTATTTTCGTCGATGTGATTTGTTCGTGCGACCGTCGAGTAGCGCGCTCCAGACGCTGGCGCGGAGGCCATGAACGTAAGTGCCGACCTTCTTGGTGTCGTCTTTTGCCAGGGCATCAATGAGCAGTTTCATTTTAGGGTGAGTCGTCGGGACACCCGCGGTGAGCAGCGCGAATGCCGTCAGGGCCGAAGGGCCTCCGTAGAAGAGCTCCGGTTGCTCGGGATCAATGTAGCCGGCTCTTTTCCAAACGACGATTCTGCCTTTGCGGATGAAGACTTTCTTGCCCTGATCGGTCTTCAGTTCGACGATGCCGTTGCGAATGCTCGTGACTCGTCCTCGGACCGTGATCACGCGCCCCTTCTTTTTCTTTCGATATTGGATGAGGTCATCCGTTCTAATTCGATTCAGAAGGGCCTGAATTCCGCGCTCGGTGGCCTTTTCCACGGTTGCTTCCTGGCTGAGTTGTGCAATGGCCGGAGTTGTGGAAAAGTGGGGCGCCGCCGACGCGACGACCAAGTAGATGAAATAATAATGTCGGGGCGGTGCGTTCATCCGGTATGGCTTTTGACCAAGGTTGGATTTAAAGCGTGCACTTCAAAGAAGCGCGCTTACGCGTGCAAGTCGACCGCGGCCAGCATTTCGAGGGCCTCGGCGCACCGGTCGATATCGGCCAGGGTATTATACGCACCGAAACTCAGGCGTGTGGTGCCGCCTTGTCGGGTCGTACCGATGGTTTCGTGGGCGAATGGGGCACAATGAATGCCCGCACGGGTAAGGATCCTGAATTCGGATTCCATCAGTGTCGCTAATTCTGCGGGTTCCATTCCCTCGATGCATACGCTGAAGACTGCAACACGATCTTGCGGGTTTTGGGGACCGTAGATGGTCAGGGTGTCTGATCCGGCGGCGGTCCGTTCCAAGAAACGAGTACTCAGTGCGAGTTCGTGGCTTCTCAAAGATTCGATCGTCCTCGTTTCGATCCATTGCAGGGCCGCGGCGAGACCCGCCAATCCGATCGCGTTATGGCTTCCGGGTTCAAAACGATCGGGCATGAAATCAGGCTGGACCGGCGCCTCGCTGACCGAACCCGTGCCGCCTTCCGTCAATGGCCGGAGCCTCTTTTCCATGCCGGGCCGTATGTAAAGCGCGCCGGTTCCGAGGGGACCCATCCACCCTTTGTGCCCGGGCATCGCAAGTAGGTCGACGGCCATGGTTCGCACGTCGATCGGGACGTGGCCGGCGGTCTGTGCCGCATCGACGAGAAATGGGATTTTTCGACGTCGTGCGACGGGACCGATGGCCTCGACCGGCTGGAGTGAGCCGGTCACGTTGCTCGCGTGAATGACTGCAATCAACCGCGTGTTTGGTCTTACTGCCTGAAAGACGGCATCGGCGTCGACAAGACCAGTGGCAGGATCAGCCGGAACATACGTGGCTTCGATCGCGCCGTTTGCAGCCAGGGCATGCAAGGGGCGCAGCACGGAGTTATGTTCCATCATCGTGGCCACAACATGGTCACCAGGGCAGAGTAGGCCTTTGATCGCCTGGTTGAGGGCGCCGGAGCAGTTGAAGGTGAAGATGATGTTGTCGGCGTTCTCGGCATGGATGAGCCGCGCGAGACGTTGGCGGCAATCTGCCAGAATCTCACCGGTTTCGACGGCTTCGCGGTAGGCGCCACGTCCGGCCGATGCGCCTAGTTCTTCCGCATAGGCCTGCATCGCGTTGATGACGGCAGGCGGTTTCGGGAAACTGGTGGCTGCGTTGTCGGCATACAATCTTGGCGGCATGACGTACGTTCCGGATTCGGCAATCCAAGCGAATTTTCTGTCGCATTGATATTGTAGCCCAAGTCAGCCTCTTCGACACGTCACCCCGGTGCGTTGGTTTCATCCGAATGGCAAGATCAATTTCTTTTGGTACGATGAGTGCTTGCAATCCCATGGCGTTTGCGCCGGATCGTACCCATCGTATGTTGAGTCCGTAGAGGCGCTGGGGCTGGTCCTTGTTCTAGAGAACCCTCAATGCCGATCAAGCATAAGCAGGTTGATCCCGACGATGGCCGTCGACGTTGTGAATGGGCGGCCGGCGACCCGATGCTGGCAACTTACCATGACTTCGAGTGGGGCGCTCCTATCCGCACGAGCGCCGGTCATTTGGAGCGAATGGCGCTGGAGATTTTTCAATGCGGTCTGTCGTGGAAGATCGTGTTGGTGAAACGACCCGCCCTGCGTCGTTGTTTCGAGGGATTCAAAGTTGATCGCGTCGCGGGCTTCACAAAACGTGACGTGGATCGGTTGTGTGGCGATTCCACGATCATTCGAAATCGTCGAAAGGTTGAGGCGACCATTGATAATGCGCGGGTTTTTCAAAAAATCGCCAAGGAGCACGGTTCGTATTGTCGATGGGTGGACGCGCTTCCGTCCAAGACGCCTTCGCAGATCAAAGCCTTGTATCCTCTTTTCAAAGAGACATTTAGATTCATGGGGCCGGAGACGACGAAGTGCTATTTGATGGGATTCGGGAAGATTCCCCCGGAGCACGAGCCGGGTTGTTGGCGGAGAAAACAGCCCTGAACGCGTCTGCAAGGCGGTTTTTTGAGACCTTGGGCGCTTGAGCGCGGGAAAATCTATGGCAAGGGGTTGCAAAACCCGATGTTATGTATAATACTTTGCTTTGATGGAAGCCTGTGAAGAGGTTCCTATCGGGGAATGGGGCCAAGTTCTATATAATTGCTCCAAATCAAACACCCAACAACTGACGACGGAGCGTGAAAATTGAGTTGACCAGGATGGTCGAAAAGGGACGCTGAGTCGTTCGCAGTTTGCGAACCCTCCAATCAGTTCGTTCCCTTCGGGATCCGCTTAAGGAATCGGAGAAAGCGTCATGGAAGAAAAATCAAGGCATGAAATCATCATGCGCGCCAAGATCAGCTATGCTGAGCAGAAGACGAATATGTCGATGCGCGCTTGGGTGGATCGCGAACTTAGCGAGATTGGAATGCCACCCATGAGTGATGAGGAGTGTGAGAACTATCAACTCACCAGCATTCCGCGCATTTTCCAAGACGTCTAAAACCAAAAGACGCCAAGGTGCATGCAGTGCGAGCCGGTGCCCCGACGTTTCTAACGATCGTCCGGGGGCGGAATTCTTTCTCTCCTGACATCAATACAAGAATAATGTGCTAAGGCGTCAGAATGCTGACAAAGAGCTGAATGTCTGCGCCATTTGGACCGTTCACGTTGTCCAGGTCTGAGCGCATGACGTGATCCGGATCGGTGTCGTTGCCCAGAAGCACATCGACGAGGAGGCTCGCGTCCGTAAGATCGACGGTGCAGTCGCCGTTGATGTCTCCAGCGGGAAGGGGGCCGCCGCCGGTGACCGTGAACGCTTTCGTGTCGCCGGTTCCGATGTTGTTGTTCCAGTCCGCGGCGGTCACGAAGTACTCAACTGTGCCTCCGCATGCTTGCCCCGGGATTTCGCCTCTCCAAAGCGAGTTGCCGCTCCACTGCATTTCGACGGGTTGGACCGGACCGCCGTTGACGGAATAGTGCAGGAAAACCCCTTTATCGAAGAAGCCGCGATCCGATGTGATGCCGTCGAAGATTGCAGCCCGGACGATGTAAGGCCCGGCAAGATCGCTTGTGTCGGACAGTTGCTCGGTTCGTTCGACATCAGGCGGAATCGTGTCCTGGGGACCTGTCAGGTTCAGGTAAATTCGGTTCAGGAAGCTACCGCTTTCACCCTGTGCGGTGACGATGTCCGGCCGACCGTCGCTGTTGACGTCGAGCACGGCAATGTCCAGGGAGGCATCGCTCACGGGCGTCATCAGGGTTGTGTTCTGAGTGAAGTTGCCGTTTCCGTCGTTGATGTAGATTTTCTCACGGGCCTGAAACAGCGCTGCGATAATCAGGTCGAGGTCCCCGTCATTGTCGAGATCAAAGAACTTGCTGTCGTTGTCATCGGCGGCCGGATTGGGGGAAAGCTGGCCGCTGACGTTCGTAAAGACGCCGGTGCCATCGCCTTTGAGCAGCAGCTCGGTATTGTTGGGGCCCGCATTGGCTCCGAGCATGTCCAAGTTCCCGTCTCCGTCCATGTCTCCGAAGTCGTAGGAATAACACGTGCTGTCGGACGGCACGTTGCCGGAAATGTCCGTAAAGATACCGGTTCCGTCGTTGCGATAGAGCTTCGAATTGTTGGTGCCACGGTTTCCCGTACGAACATCGAGATCAAAATCATGATCGATATCGGCGAAAATGACGTCCATGGGTTCACAAACGTTACCGAGCGGATGTCGGGCGTTCGTCTCATCCGTGAAGACGCCGGCGCCGTCATTAACGAAGATACGGTTCTGACCGCAGCCGAAACGGTTCGTCGTGCCGCCGTTGTTGATGTAGATGTCGAGATCGCCGTCGTTATCGATGTCCGCGAATTGGGCTCGAGTGGACGACAGCGTGATGGTCGGAAACCGAACTGCGGTTTCGTCGGTGAAGACGCCGGCACCGTCGTTGATCAAGAGTCGCGGCTGTCGGTTGAAGTCGCTGGAAAGCACGATGTCGAGGTCGCCATCTCGATCGACATCGCCAAGGGCGACGCCTCTGTAATTGCCGGTTACGCCTGCGGCACGCGTCGCGCTTTGATCGGCATATTTCCCGTTTCCGATGATGTTAATGAAAACCCGCATCTGCTGGGCGGGCCCGACCGACGAGAAGTTCCCGCCGTTGACGAAGATCAGATCAAGATCGTCGTCGTTATCGATGTCTCCGACCGCGATATAGTTGGTGTAATCCGAGGGATTAGGGGTCGGAAACAATTGAGACGTGACGTCCAGGAACTGCTGGGCGTCGGCGGCCGAGCTGAACATCACCACAACCGAGGATGCCAACGTCATTCGTACGGATCTTCTTAGGGAATCCGGCATCTTCGCTCCTCTCCAACGTGCTGAAACCACCGCTGGGGTTGGTTTTCAGATCTAAGACTCGCGTGTTCTAGAAAATCCAGACTATCAAACCGACCCCGCAAAAACAAGGCTGCCACGGTGCATCGCTGCGGTTCGATGGCGTCGAATCGAGAGGACTGTGGCTTTTTTGTCCTAATCAAGCTATAACGCCAAGCATGAGTGCGCATGAATTCTATGATCACCGACGGTTGGATTGTGGTGTCGAGTTTGCGGCGCTGGCGCTTGAAGGGCGGCGCACGACTTCGTTTGGTATTCGATTCCTGACGGGTTTGGTGGACGAACCTGACGACCGATTAGGTCTCGCGCGGATTGTTGAAGAGACGATCGGCAAAGGGACGGAAAAGCGTTCGGCGCAAGAATTGAGTGACGCGTTCGATGCGATCGGTGCTCAGCATGGCAGCGGCGTCGGGCGCGAGTCGTTCATGTTTCGATGCAGTTGTCTGCCGGAATATGCGGACGAGGCCCTCGCACTCCATGCGGAACTGTTGTGTACGCCAACGTATCCGGATGAATATTGCCGAGTGGCCGTCGACCTCGGACTTCAGGAGCTGACCGCTTTGGAGGACGACCCGCAGGAATTGACCGGTAGGCTGATCGCGCCCAAGGCTTACGGTAAGCGATTGGGTCGGCATGAACTCGGTACGCCGGAGGGGCTTCAGCGGATCAAGCGGGACGACATCATGGAGTTTTGGCGAAAAAACTTCGCGTCATCGCGGATGCAAGTGTCGGTCGCCGGTGCCGTGGACGTGGAGTCGTTTGCGCGTCGGATCAACGAACTCTTCGATGGATTCGGGAAGGGCAACGGTCATCAGCAGCGAGACTATGAAGTGGAGTTCTCGCCAGGCGTCCATCATCATCACAAGGAACTGGAACAGCAGCACGTTCTTCTCTGTTGGCCCGGGGTCAAGGTGACGGATGCGGACTATCCTGTGGAACGCGTCGTTCTGGGAATTTTGAGCGGGGGCATGAGTTCACGGCTCTTTACGGAGGTTCGCGAGAAACAGGGCCTCGTTTATTGGGTCAGCGCCTGGGGCGAGCATCCTCGCAATGCCGGAATGGCCTTCATGGGGGCATCAACCACACCGGCTCGTTGCGATCAGACCGTCAAGACATTGTTGCGAGAAGTTGAACGTCTTGCGGAAGATGTGACCGAGGAAGAGTTGGAGCGGGCAAAAGTGGGGATCATTGCCAAGTCGCAGACGCACGGAGACATCACACGCGCGCGGTTGGGTGAATTGGGCAGTGATCTGTTTCATTTCGGACGGCCGGTACCGATCGCTGAAAAGAACGAGCGTATCGCGGCAGTCACCATTGCGGACATCCAGCGATATTTGTCGGAACATCCGCGAGACAGATTATGTATACAGACATTGGGCCCCCGCGCATTGGGGGCCGATGGAGACTGAGTCTTCGGGCCCGGTAAGGGAGTTTGCCAGTGAACAGGGATAACGGGTTTGTCGAACATACCCTGGCGAATGGTCTGCGAGTGGTGATCGAGCCGATGCCTCAGGTGCAGAGCGCCGCGGGGGGATTTCTTGTGCAGACGGGCTCTCGCGATGAGACGCCTGAATTCGCCGGCGTTTCGCACTTTCTGGAGCACATGTGCTTCAAAGGCACGGCGAAACGGGGCTGGGAGGCGATTACCGTCGATTTCGACAACATGGGCAGCACCTACAACGCATACACGTCGAAGGAACGCACGGTGTACTTCGGCTGGGTCCGTGTCGACGACCTCGAACGACAGGTTGATTTGCTGGTCGACATGATGCAGTCGATCGTTCCGCCGGAAGAGTTCGAGATGGAGAAAAAGGTGATCCTCGAAGAGATCGCCATGTCGGACGATTCCATTGAGCGGAAGGTGTATGATCTGATTCATGAGACGTTCTACGGCGGGCATTCGCTGTCATGGCCGGTCTTGGGGACGACGGACACGGTCGGGGCGATGACCCGTGATCAGCTTTTCGACTATTTTCAATCTCGCTATCACCCTGCAAACATGGTCCTGATCGTGGCCGGGGCCGTGAATCCTGATGACGTCATCGCGATGGCTGAACGCACTTGTGGCGAATGGAGGCCGAAATCCCCGAGGCCGGATCGCTCGGCGCCGCCGTCCGCCAAACAAGCTGTGGGAAAACGCGTGACCGATCGTTTTCAGCAACAAGCCATTGGGCTGGTTTATCCGGCGCCTTCGGCGACACATCCGGATCGTGAGAACGGCGACGTGCTTGCTGCCGTGCTCGGCGGACAAAACTCGAGATTCTTTTGGAACATCATTCAAGCCGGAATCGCTCCTCACGTGGCGGCGGGGCGACTGGACTATTGTGACGACGGGATGATGATCGCTTTCGGTTTTGCCGAGCCGGCCAAAGTGGAAGCCGTGCTGGAAGCGATGCGCAAAGAAATCGACAAGGTTTCGAAAAACGGTGTTGTCGAGGAGGAGGTTCAACGGGTTAAGAATCGGGCACAGACGGCACTGGCCACAGAGTCCGAAGCGCCGTATTACCGTTTGATGCAGATGATCCACGACGTCGATGTCCTCGGGCGCCCACGGAGCGTGACGGAGCGGCTGGCTGCCGTTGACGCCGTGACGCCGGCGACCATCCGCGCCTACCTCGAGGCTTGGCCGCTTCGTAGCGACGGTCTCGTCAGTCTGGGGCCCCGTGATTGGCCGAATGACGATTAACGCGTCCGATAATGTAGGGAATATCTTCCGGTATCATCCACAATTCGATTCTATCTGCAAAATGGCTGGCCGATTGGTTGTATAACCATGAGTTGTGGACCACGGCTTTTTTGAGCGAGAGAATGACCGCTGCATCCGATGACTTTGGCCCGAAGCCTACGCCCGAAGATGGGCCAGGCCATGAGATTGCGCTAAAACCCTTTGCCCCGCCCACTCCGCCGTCTCCCAGCCGGCGGCAGGTTCAAGTGATTCATGATGCCGATCCGTCCGGCCGGAAGCCGTCGGCCACGCGGTTGGCGATTGGTTTCATCCTGGTTGTTGCGGCCGCAATGACAATCTTGATTCCATTCGACTACCTGTACGACAAGCTCACGGTTTGGTTTTGGGGCGAGGGGCCTCCGGCCGAATCTTGGGTGAAGTACGGCTTGGACGGGCTCCAATATGGATCAGGTATCGTTCTGCTCATTTCCGGCGGATTGTGCATCACGTTCAGCGTCTCCGCATTTTTCCGGTATCTGTTGACGACCGCGCTGATCGCGGTCAGCGCATACCTTGCGAATCTGCTGTTGGGAACGGGCATGAAGTGGCAGTGGCTGGTTTTGGTATCGGTCGCGCTCAGCTATTTGGTTCATGCCTGCGGCGACGTCGCGCGACCAAGCATCCGTGGTGTCATCGGTTGGGCCGTGATCGCCTTCTGTTGCTTCGGGTGTCATAAGAATTGGTTCGACTGGGCGGATTATGGCGCAAAGCTCGGGGATGGCGCGGTCCGGTTTTTCGAAGATTGGGGGACGGGCCTGTTTACGTGGCTCACGGTTCTCGTCCTGTCCGCGATCGGTATTTCCTGTTCGAAGACCAAGCCCATTCATTTTCTGAACGCGGCATTGCTGGCGGCGCTGGCCTATTACTGTTTTCAGGACGGTTACGTTCGGATGATTTCATTCCCCGAATTGGGAGAGCATATCGATCCGCTCCCCAAAGCGTCATTGGACAACATTGAGGTTTGGCGTTGGGTCGTCTTGGGCGAACTTGTCTTGCTGGCGGCGGTCCTTCTTCATATGGCCTTGGGTGTGGGGTCGCTGACGATCGCCTTTGCGATCGCATGGCTGGCGTTGTCCCTCAATGTGGACAAGAAACTCGGCTCGGATGCGATGGTCGCATTCTATCATGCGGAGAACCTTGCCGCGGGCGGAGCGAGTCCCATTTCGATTTTTCCGGCTGCACCAGATGGAAAGCAACCCATGGTCAGGAAGCTGACCGATGAAGAATCCAAGGCCAACGTTTTCAAGGCTCGCGTCCGGCTCGGGGTCATCTTTGGTTGGGTTTATCTCACATCGATTCTGGCCGGATTGATTGCGATCGGCGGCTTAAGAATGTTGCTACCGAACAAGAAGGGGAGACTTTGGATTGGTTTCGCCCTATGGTTCGCGTTCGGACTGGGTATGGCTTGGTTATGGACGGTTTGGCCGGAAGTGAAGGATTGGGAAAGCCGTTTGGAGTCCCTGATCATGGTCGGTGCCCATCGATACGCCGTTTGTCTCGTGGGTGTCGGTTTTATGGCGCTCTTGGGCAGTTGGGCTCTGCGCGAGGGAAGCCGATACGAAACCTGGCTTATCGCCGCGGTGACTGGCATTCTGATTGGGACGTCGTTGACCCTGGTCGGCATCGCTCTGCTGGACCGATACGGCGGCTTCTCGCCTTTGCCGGTCTGGGCCTACGCGGCCATTGCGGCCGGACAATCATCGATGATGTGGGTCCTGTTGATGCACCACAGCTTGAGGGCGCGCTCCTCAACCGCCCTGGAAGGGACATCCGTCGCGTGAGTCGCCGGAGGACCTTTTCGGGGTTCTTCTCTGCCATTTTTTTAACATTCATGCCTTTGAGCTGGGGTTGCCTCAGTGACCTGAGTACGCCGGAAAGGCGAAAAAAGGGGCTGGTGATCGTGCTGCCCGGGATCGAGGGCCGGAGTGTCTGGAACTACAATCTGGCCAGGGGGCTGAATGACGGGGGCATCGATTGCGCGATTGAACTCTTCCCATGGGGCACCAAGGTCCCCGGCGGTTTTCTGCTGAATCTGGCGGATGAGCACCGTAATCGAATCGAGGCGGAGAGGCTCCGCGATTATCTCATTCGATATCAACAGACCCATCCGGGTCGAAGCGTCCACCTTGTGGGGCATTCGGGCGGGGCCGGACTGGCGGTGATGGCCACGGAAAGGCTTCCGCTGGACGCCCCTGTAACCAGTGTGACCCTGCTGGCTGCGGCGATTAGCCCCTCCTACGACCTAAGGAGTGCGTTGCGTCGGACGGAACTCGGCATTCTGAACTGCTACTCCGGACGGGATAGCATTCTTTTGGGTCCGGGAACGATTCTGGTCGGCACAATCGACCGTCAACACGTTGAGGCCGCCGGCAAGGTTGGATTTGACCAGCCGGACGTCCTATCCAAAGGGGATGAGGGCTTGTTCAAGAAGTTGCGGCAAGTGCCCTGGACGCCGCCACTGAGACAGGTGGGCCATGATGGCGGGCATTTTGGTTGGACCAATCGGCATTTTGTGCGGAACTGGCTGGCTCCGTCCATGAAAGGATTCATCGATCGGGTTCATCCGATCACGAAATGATCACGCGGCCTTTCATAAATCTCGTGGATGAGTGGAGCCATCCGGCAAAGTGAAACGCGCGAGTGGCCCGATAAGCATAGGTGGGCGCTTGTTTGAGGATGACCATCTGAGTTGACGAGACGGCGTGGTCTCCGGTCGGTCGAAGAAGATTGGAAAGATTGTCGTTGCGCGATCTTTGTTTCTCTTGGAACAATGGATAGAATTTGGTAGTTAAGACTAGGGTGGATGGGGATGCCCGGCGTGGCCGTTCGACTTCATGGCCGTGCTGTCACGCATGGGCGACAGTGAAACAGCTTGGGCACGTTTCATGAGTGCGACGACGACACACCGCAAGATCTTATTATTTTCCAAACCGGGCTCGATCAGTGATTCTGTCGTGTCCCAATTCGGTGAGGATGTCGAGGTCCATCAGGTCAGTTCATTTGAAGATGCTCTGACAGCGCTTCGCGAGGGCAGCTACGATCTGATCATCAGCGACCAGGGCAACTTTATGGCTCTGGAGCGCAGTGCTGTTGACCGGCATGCGACCATGATCCTCGACACGATTGATCAAGGCGTCTGCATTGTGGATTCCGGGGGCAGTTTGGTTTGTGCCAATCCGAGGATGCGTCAATTTCCAGAGGACTTGATCACCCAGGTTTCCGAGATATGCCTGAGAGCCTTCGGACAGTCCGCCGATCGTGACAGTGCGGCGCCTGCTTATACTCGTGCTCGCCGTTTCAGCCTAACCGCCGGGGACGATCAATATTTCGAAGTCACGATCACGCCAATCCTCAGCGAGGGTGAGAAGGTGACACAGTTCACCGCAGTGGTGTGGGACGTCACGCATTCCCGGCGCCTTCAGAAAAAAATTGACGCGATCGACCTGGCTGGTCGGGAGTTGGTTCGCCTTGACGCGGAAACGACGGCAGGAATGGATGTCGAGGAGCGCATCAGTTTGCTTGAGCGGAAGATGCTCCGTTACATGCATGACCTTCTGCATTATGACAATTTTGCCGTGTTGCTGATCGACAAGAAGACCAACCGTCTGGAGATCGTCCTGCAACACGGCATGTCGGAGCAGACCCGGCATCTGGACATGTATTCTTCAACGGAAGGTAATGGGATCAGCGGCTATGTTGCGGCCACGGGTCGCAGCTATATCTGTCACGACACATCGAAAGACCCTCGCTATATTCAAGGATTGGCCACGGCCAAAAGCTCTTTGACCGTGCCTCTCCGGTTGCATGACAAGGTCATCGGGGTTTTTGATGTCGAGTCGGATCGTTTGGCCGCCTTTAATGAAGATGACCGTCAGTTTGCGGAGATCCTGGCCCGTTACGTGGCCTTGGTATTGCATATGCTCGATCTGCTCATCATTGAGCGCTACGAATCAACGGGACAGGTCGCGGACGACGTCACCGATGAAATCGCCGGTCCGCTCAGCGATATCATCACGGAAGCCAGTAATCTGAAGGACGAGTACATCGGACACGATGATCTTCGTCATCGGTTAAACGCCATCATCGACCACGTCGGGGAGATCAAATCGAAGGTTAAGGATGTCGCAACTCAGAGAGCGGGGATTCTTGGGCGGCATGGTGACACGACGGTCAGAGACCCGATTCTGGAGGCGAAACATGTTCTCATCGCCGATGATGAGGAGATTATTCGCGAGACGATCGGCGGTGTGTTGAAGAAATCGGGTTGCGTCGTGAAAACCGCCCGCGACGGCGTTGAGGCCATCGCGATGTTGCAGGAGAATCGATTTGACCTTGTGCTTGCGGACATCAAGATGCCGAGTAAAGACGGTTATGAAGTCTTCGCGGCTGCCCGTGATCAAAATGCTGACTGTGCGGTGATCCTGATGACGGGCTTCGGCTACGATCCCAATCATTCGATCGTCCGGGCTCGAAAGGAGGGTTTGAACGCAGTTCTGTTCAAGCCCTTTAAGGTTGACCAGCTTCTCGGCGAAATCCGTGCTGCCTTCCAGCCCAAGGCCTAGATTCCTCACAAATGTTGCCACGCCTGGGTTTGCCGAGAGAGGCTGCGATCTCTAACATAGGCTTCGGATTTTTAGGAGAGATTGCGATCGATGAAGATCCGATGCCCTCGTTGTCAAAAAAAGCTGTCCATTCCTGACAAATACGCAGGCAGAGGGATCCGATGTCCTTCCTGCAATCGTGGAATCACCGTTCCGAATCTGACGGCGGCCGTCGGTGGAAGCGTGGGTCATTCTGAACTTGACCTTGAGGGTTTGGCCCAGCTCGAAGCGCAGACCACGGAGATGTCGGAGGAAGAGCGCACGGAAGTGGAAACCACGCTCGCGGCCAAGCGTGCCGAGGAGTCGGATGACGCCGGTCGCTTCTGCCCTCACTGTTTTTACAAGTGTAAGGTTGAGGATCCTCATTCGGAGGTGCTTTGTCCGCACTGCGGCAAGGCCATTCCGGCCATTGCGTCCGCGACGTCTGCGAAGAAACCGCGTCAACAAAAGGGGCCGGGCGCCACGGGGGCCGGCGGTTTCTATACCGAACTCGCGGCGTCCGTCGGTTATCCGCTGCCGGCATTGGCTTCATTGCTTACGGCGGCCGGCATCGCGTTCGGTGCCGCTCTTGTTCCCGTGATGGTGATGACCGCTGCAGCGGAATTGATGCAACAGAGCCAGGTCGGCACGGTCGAGGGTGTGCAGAAGGCGGACCTCTCCAACGTTCAGCTTGTTCTGATCGGAATCTTCGGCTTGGAGGTCTTTTTCTTTGCCGCCGTAGCCATTCATGCTTTCTTTGACGTCGTACGAACGACGGCCGTCAACGATGACGCACCGCCGAAGCTGTCATTTGCGCCAAATCAGTGGGGCAAGAGCTTCGTCTCCTATCTTGTTCTCAGTGTGTACATTGCCATCATGACCTTTGTTGTGGCAAAGATCACCGTCGAGGGCGACATTATTGGCTTCCTCGCGGAGGGAGACGTCAACGGGCTGCTTCAAACGGGAGGAATGGCGTTTGGCGTGGGGATGCTGATCGTCTTTTTCCTCGTTCCGATGAATCTGCTTGGCATTGGTCTCGGTAACATCGGGCAGGCGTTGAACCCGGTCAACGTGTTCAAATCCGTGGCCATGACCCACGCGCATTATGTTTTTCTGGTCTTGATTCTGTCGGTTTACGGCGGTCTTTTCGGCTACGCTTTTTTGGCCGTTCTTTTTGATTGGTTTCTTCCCGAGATGGAGAAGATGACCTCCGGATCGACCGAGGGCAAGCTTCTCGATGTGGCTCTGCCCATGTTGGTCTGGGGCGTGGTCATGATTTTCTTCTTCTACGGCTCTTATGTTCTCGCCCGTCTCCACGGTTTGTTCGCCCGGTCCTTTCGCAAAAATCTTCTCTTCGGCACTCAGTAAATTAAAAAGAAGAAAGCATTTATGCGCAGCATCGTGCGCCGGATTCGCACATGCTCCCCCTGACGACGGCTGTCTCTACAACTTTTAATCGAAGTTGGTCCACAAAATTTTTTAAAAAATTTTGTCAGGAAATGCAATAAACGCATTTCGATTTGGACATGTGTTTTCTTCTTGCAAACAAGAAGTCGTGTGGTGTAATGCGCGTCGGAGGTCGCGCAGAGGAGCGCTCATACCTTTTTGGGTGATTCAAAATTAATGAACCTGGGGGCGAAAGGAGAGGATTGATGTGGTCTTTGTTTCCCTTGAGATTGTTGCGCCGAATTCGTTTTTCCCCGTCCGTTGCGGCGCTCGCACTCACACTCAGTTATACCAGCGTCGCCTTTGCCGTGCCGCCGGCGGCACCGACCAACCTTGGAGCGGAGCCGGCGGGGCTGGTCGTCGAACTCGACTGGGATAATAACACGGAGCCCGATTTCGACGAGTACGCCGTCTATCGTGCGACGACGTCGGGAGGTCCTTACACCGAACTCGATCGCACGACCAGTGCCGGGTACACGGATACGACCGCTGCGCAACAGGTCACTTATTTTTATGTGGTGACGGCGTTCAACACGGGCAGCGAGGAGAGCGGCTTCAGCAATGAAGTCAACGCCACGCTTGGCGATACGACGCCACCGGCCGCGCCGACGAATCTTGTGGCGACCGCCGGCGACATGCAGGTGTCGCTCGACTGGGACGACAACACGGAGATCGATCTTGATCGATATTTCATCTATCGCGCCACCGTCAGCGGGGGGCCGTACTCATTGTTGGATTTTGACGACCCGAGCGAGTACCAGGACGGCGACGTTTTCAACGGCACGACCTACTACTACGTCGTGACGGCCAAAGACGTGGTCGGTAATGAGAGCGGTTTCAGCAACGAGGCGTCGGGAACACCGGGGGACGTTACGCCGCCGGCGGTTCCGTCCAACCTCTCCGCATCTCCCGGGAATACGACGGTTTTTCTAGATTGGGACGACAATACGGAACCCGATCTGTCGACCTATACGATCTATCGGTCAACCACGAGCGGCGGACCCTACACCGACGTCGACAGCGACGATCCGAGCAACTATGTGGACGGCGGTCTTACAAACGGCGTGACGTACTATTACGTCGTGACGGCCACGGACTTTTCTCTCAACGAGAGTGGCTTCAGCAATGAAGCTTCTGTGACGCCGTTCGAGCCCGGGGCCGACGAGCTGATTCTCGGTTTTCGTGTCGGCCATCAAGATCCCGTCTCCTTGGACATCCGGGAAATCGCGCAGGATTCTCAGAGCAGCATTTTTCTCATCGGAACGGTGGACGGCGTTGCCGACTTCAACTCGGACGGAGACTTCAACGACACGGGCGAGAGTTTCGACTATGGCGGCGATGATGTTTTCGTCTCGAAGTTCGATGTCAACGGCGCACCCCTCTGGGCACAACGCCTTGGCGGCGCCAGCATCTTGGATCGTGGTCTCTCCGTCGGCACGGACGATCAGAATAATGTCTATTTCTCCGGGTTGGCGCCCGGCGTTTTCGGTGACTTCGATTTGAACGGGGATCGTGATTTCAATGACCCGTTCGAGACTGTGCACCGGAGCGTCTTTATCTCCTCCTTCGACGCCAACGGGTCCTTCCGCTGGGGCAAGCGAATCGGAGGCCTCACCACGGCCAACGGAAACGCCGTGGCGTTCGGTGGCCCGACGGGCAACCTTGTCTTCGCCGGTTCCGTTCGGGATGCGGCCGATCTCAACGGCGATGATGACGAACTCGATGGGACGGCTGAGTCGGGCGTCGGCTTCGATAACAGCGACATGTTCGTGTCCGTTTTCGATACGGCCGGTACGTTTCGTTGGGCCAAGCGGCTGGGGTCGGCCGATCAGTTCACCGGCGAGCCCGTGAACGCAGCTGCGGTCGACAGCACCGGCCGGGTGATTCTGGTCGGCTCGGTCAGCTCCACCGTGGATTCCGATCTCAACGGCGATGGTGACAACACCGACGGCGGCGCCGAAACTTCAGGGGGACCGGGCATCGCTTCCGCCGATGCCGTGATTACGGTTTTTGACGCGAATGGAAATCACGAGTGGGCCAGGCGACTCAAAGGAAGCGCGGGATTCGCGTTCAGCACCATCGAAGACGTCGCATTGGACAGCCAGGACAATATCTATGTCGCAGGTTTTGGCGCGTTGAACATCGACCTGAACGGCGACGGTGATTTCAATGATCCTTTTGAGGCGAGCAACGGCAACACGGACATGTTCGTCTCCGTTTTCGACGCCACGGGAACCCACCTTTGGGCGAAGCGCATCGACGGCCTGAGTGCATCGGCCATCGGTCGTTCCATCTCGATCGACCTCGTGAACGGCCTTGTCACCATCGGCGGTGATGCCACGGGGCAAATCGACCTCAATGCCGATGGCGATGCGTTTGATGGACCGTTCGAGACCGGCGTTGCCACGGGTGGCGACAACGAAGACATGGTCTTCAGCACGTTTACGCTTGGGGGCACGTTCGTCGGGTCCAACCGAATCGGGAACTCAGGGGCTTCGGGCGATTTCGTTTCCGCGGTGCGTTACGACTCACTCGGAAACTTTTTGATTGCGGGAGTTGTTCTGGGTGACATCGATTTCAATGACGACGGCGATTTTCTTGATCCCGGCGAGGACGGCTCGGTCTACAGCGGCACGGCGTTTGATGGTTTCGTGATCAAACGACTGGACGCGTCCGGCGATCCCCCGTCAGGGCCGAACCAGGCGCCGGTGGTCGATGCCGGGCCCGACTTGATCGTGACCCTGGCACAAGCATCCGGCGTCGGTTTCGCACTGTCGGGCAGTGTTGTGGATGACGGACTGCCCAATCCTCCCAGCATGGTCGATATCCTCTGGACACATCACAGCGGTCCGGGGTCCGTCAATTTTGCGGACGCGACGTCTCCTCAAACTCAGGCTCAACTCAGCGCATTGGGAACGCACACCATGCGGCTCACGGCCGACGATGGGGCGCTCGTCGCATTTGACGATGCCATCGTTCGCGTGGTCAACGATCTCAACCCGCCTGCGGCACCAGCCAATCTCATCGCCCTCCCCGGCGACGAACGCGTTTTGCTCGACTGGGATGACAACACCGAGCCGGATTTCCAGGAGTACACCATTTACTTCTCGACCACGATGGGGGGACCTTATGACGAGTTCGATTCCGACGACCCGAGCATTTTCCCCGTGACGGGGTTGACCAACGACGTGACCTATTACTTCGTGGTGACGGCTCGAGATTCGGACGGCTTTGAGAGCGGCTTCAGCAACGAGGCCTCCGCCACGCCGATGAGTGGCCTGGGCTGCACGAGTTCGGTTGAATGTGACGACGGTCTGTTCTGCAACGGTGTGGAAACTTGCTTCTCGCTGGTCTGTTTGCCCGGAACACCCGTTGATTGTGATGACGGTGACTTCTGTACGGTCGATTCCTGTAACGAAGCGACGGATAGTTGTGACAACGATCCGCTTCTGCCACCGGGACCGGTGAGTCCGGCTCCGGCCGACGGTGCGACCGACGTGCCGGTCGATACGATTTTGACCTGGAACAACGGTGCCGAAGGCGGTGGTGGCGGTGGTCCGCTGGAAGCGGCGGTTGGCACGGAATCCGCGGAAACGAGGGTTCTCACCGAGTCCTCCGCCCACAAGGCATCAGCACCGGATACGTTGGCAGGGCATTTGGATCATGACTGCGGCTTCCGTCGGAATGATGAAATTCTGGCGGAGTATCAGGCGGCGATCGACCGAGGTGAGATCCTCGATCCGTCTCAGAAAACCATTCCGCAGGTCAGCCAGTTTCAAGCCGTGGGGGCGAGAGCGGCCGCCGGGCCGTTGGATTCGAGTGACCTCTTTATTTACGAGGACACCGACCAGGCGCTTGTCAATTTCTTCACCGACGGCGAGTTGTTCGCGTTCATGGTGGATGCCGCCAACGAGCTGATGACGATCCATGGCGACAATTACGATTACATCTGTTTCTTCCTCAACTTTGAACCTTCTCGAACGCTGGGCGCCGCCTTCTACCTACCGATGGAAAATGACGTCAGCGGCATTGGTGATGACATCTTTAACAACCGTCCGTTGTTCGGACTTGCCGGAAATAACACGGATGGTTTGGTCATGATGCATAACCTTGCGGATTGGGATTCCGGCACGGGGACTGTCGGCCGATTGACCGAACTCGTGCTGGCCCATGAGTTCGAGCATCGCTTCGGCGTTTTCCTCGATCCGGTCCTGGGTGGATCGATCGATCTCCAGGGTGACGGCGCCGGTTGTGGGCGCCCGGCTCACTGGAGCTGGAAAGTGGACGCGCAGGGCTCGGCGATGGAGTTGCGCGAATGGATCGGTTCGTCACCCGCCGTGTTGGGCGGCGATTGTCCGAGTGCCAACTTCTTCTTCGTTTGCTTTAACGAGGACACGGGAGGTGCCTGGAGTTATCCCGACTTGTATCTGATGGGCTACGCGTCTGCAGCGGAAATGGACGCCGGCAATTCTCAATTCCGATACATGGACACAAGTAACTGCTCTTCCAATTACTCCGGGAATATCACGCAACTTTCGTCGGCGGACATCATCGCTGCCAACGGACCGCGCGTTCCTGATTCGGCGGCAGCGCAAAAGGACTTCCGCGCGGGCTGGATCATGGTGCATCAGCCCGGCGCCCCGCCCACGACGGCACAGATCGACAGTGCGTTGGCCATTATGGAACAGCAGCAGGATGACTGGGTCGTGAACACGCTGGGGCGTGGCACGTTGGACAACTCGCTTGTTTCGCCGTGCCCGACGACTTTTGATGTGTTCCTCGACACGACGAATCCGCCGACCACGTTGATTTGCGATGATGTCTCCGCTCAGGCGTGTGATCCGGGGCCGCTCCAAGAGGGCACCACATACTTCTGGCAGGTCGTGGCCAACAACGCCGCGGGCAGCACGCCCGGGCCGGTTTGGTCGTTCACGACGGAAGGCAGCAGCGGTCCCGACCCGGCCCTGTGGATGTCGTTCCGAAGCAACACCAGTGTACCTGGCGTCGGAACCGTGGCGGACGAGGACATCGTCGCCTTTGATACGGTCGCAGGCACATGGGCACTCATCTTCGACGGCAGTGATGTCGGCATCGGTGGTCTGGAAATCGACGGTCTGGCAGTCGTGGAGGGAACGGGCGAAATTCTGATGTCGTTCACGGTCGCAGGAAGCGTCCCCGGATTGACGGGCGGTCCCAGCGGCACGAGTGTGGACGATTCGGACATCGTGTTGTTCACGCCGACGACGCTCGGCTCGGATACCGCCGGCTCGTTCTCGTTCCACTTCGACGGCAGCGACGTCGGCCTGACGTCCAACGGCGAGGACGTCGACTCGATCGCGTTCGCCGACGACGGCCGAATTATTATTTCGACCACCGGTAGCGTCGGAGCCAACGGGATCTCGGGCGGGCGCGATGAAGACCTTTTTGTCTTCAACGACACCAGTCTGGGCGCTTCGACCTCCGGCTCGTTCCAGCAGTTCTTCGACGGCAGCGATGTCGGTCTGGCGAATTCCGGTAGCGAGGATGTGGACGCCGCAAGTCTGACATCGGCCGGGAATATTCTGTTCTCGACGGTGGGTAATTTCTCCGTAAGCGGCGCGGCCGGCGCGGATGAAGACGTCGCTGAATTTGTGCCGACGTCGCTGGGAACGAGCACGGCAGGTTCCTTCTCGATCTTCCTGGACCTCAGCACGCTGGGGATCAGCACATCCGAGGATATTGGGTCACTCTTCCTGGTTGAGTGATCATGATTTGGGCTCGCAGAGGTGCCGTGCATGCCACAATGGCATGCACGGCATTCTCTACAACGACGGTCACATTTCTTACTTGAGCATATCTCTGGATTTGTAGGGCGGGCTTTGCCCGCCGCTGTGATGGCGAGTGCACTCAGACAGGCCTAGCGCTCATTGTCGGAAGTGGCGGATGGAAACCGCCTTACAACGATATTTAAGATCCTCTGACGTCCGAATCGTTGATTGCCGCGCGCGGGATTGCCGATAGGAACAAAAGACCGAATTCAGCTCGGTACCGGCAAAAAAGTACACCGATCGTCCGGATTAGAGGATTGCGTGCAGGCAGTCAAGGACATTATCAAGTCCCGCTATTCCTCGTTGATGTGGAATTCGGGACTGGTCTCCGCGTGGTTGAAGTTCCGACCTCGGAAGCATCTGGTTGCGATATTGAACTACCACCACATCGCATCAGACGTTTTCGCCGACCATGTCCGGTCTCTCGTCAAGGCCTTTCGCGTCATTTCGCTCGCGGAATGCTGCGACTATCTGCAGGGCCGATTGGACGTTCCAACCAATAGCGTGGTGATCACATTCGACGACGCCTATCGGCAGTTTTTTGATGACGTTTTTCCGATTCTCAAGCAATACGACGTACCGGCGACCATGTTTGTGCCGACGGATTCGATCGATTCGCAGGAGCCTTTGTGGTTCAACCGTGTGAAGGCTCTGGTGTTTGGTACGCGGCAGGAGTCCTTGCGTATCGACGATGCTGTCGTGAATATCGGTGAGGACCGTCAGCGTGCCTATCACGAAGTGACCGCGCTGTTGAACGGTTGCTCACTCGAAGCCCGCGATGCGTCGTTGGATCACTTATTCCGTGACGCAAGCTTCAGCGATCGACACATTGCGCGATATCGACCTTTGACGTGGGAACAAATCCGCGAAATGCGGGAGTTTGTGACGTTTGAGGCGCACACTTTGTCACATCCCAATCTGAGGATTCTCGATTCCTGGGAACTTGTGAGAGAGATCGAAGGTTCGAAGCGCCGTCTTGAAGAGACGCTCAATCATGAAGTTCGCCACTTCGCGTTTCCGTTCGGGCAACGGGCCCATTTCAATGACGATGTGGCGGATGTCGTTCGGCGGGGCGGCTTTGATTGTGCGCTCACGACGATTCGCGGCTCTTGCGGCCCGGGCGACGATCTGTTCCGTCTTCCACGCATCGTCTGCGACGGGATCAACAACGGTCGGATTCTTGTGACAAGGTTAAGCAACCTGTGGGTATTTTTGTCAACCTGATCTTGGAGAGAAACGAGTACAACAATGCGAACCAAAGCCGAGGTGCTCAGGCATTTTGATGATTTCGCGGTCGATGATCGCTGGTCGAAACTTTACGCGGCGGACGGCGATGCGGTGGAAAACCATAGTTTTATCGCGAGACGACAGTGTGTGGAAAAACTACTCGCGCCGGCCTTGCGCCCCGGCGCGAGTGTGCTCGATATGGGCTGCGGCACCGGTGTTATGGCGCCGTTCGTGCTGAATGCAGGCCTCGACTATTTTGGGATCGACCTTTCCGAAGAGATGGTGGAGCATGCGAGAAAAACCGCCGACTTATGCGCGAAACAAGGACAGACGGTCGAGCTCTCCACGGGGGATGTCGATGCGATCCAATATCCGGATGCCCACTTCGATTGTGTGATCGCGCTCGGGTTGTTGGAATACCTGGACGATGTTGAGGCTGCGGTGGGTGAGTTGTCGCGGGTCACGAAAATCGGGGGGACGATCATCGTGAGCGTGCCAAGTTCTTTCTGTGCAGATGCGGTGACGAGCCGGCTCTTCTCGCCGATCGTGACGAATGCCGCCCGTGCCGTTCGTTCGTTAAGGGGGGGCTCGAAGCCCGCGGGTCATTTTTTTCATCGCAAGTTTCGGCCGGCAACGCTGGATCGGATTCTCGTCGGGCATCATTGCGAGAAGTCGGGCCAGGCATACTACAACGTCGAAGTCCTGTGCTACCCGTTCCGGCGCGCCATGCCCCGGCTGTCGTTACGTGTGAAGCAATGGGCCGAACAGTATGACAACGGTTTGGTTCGCCCGTTCGCCACGGCTTACGTCGGCCGGTATGTACGACGGTCTTGATCCTCACGACGAAAAAGGAAAGACTTCGGGTTTGGCAATGCTCATGTAGTCATCGACGGCCAGGATGATCGAGTCGGTGAGGCTGCCCGCGTTGAAGGCAATTCGTTCGTTTTGAAGAATCGATTCATCCACGAAAAGGTCAAAGGGCAGGATGGGCTTGCCGAAGGGAGGCACTGAGCCCGGCACGAGCCCCGTCAGCTCTTTCAGCTCCTCCGCACTGGCGAACCGGGACTTCTTGGCGCCAAAGTATTTCCTCACGGCGGCCGAATCCATTCGAAGCGCCGCGCTGATGACAAAAAGTTTGAATTCGTCACCGACCTTCATGAGCAGCGCTTTGCCGCCGATCTTGATGCTCTCTCCTCGCGCCTTGGCGGATTGTTCGGAAGTGTACGTCGGTTCGTGGCGGACGAACTTGTAGGAAATCCCCGCTTCGTCCAGCAATTGGCGAATCGTATCAAGTGCGGACGTGCTCAACTGACGGTTCCTCGCGAATCGACCGAATCTCGAAAGATGAGATTGTATCAGATTGACTCGAAACCGCTGGCAGATTGCGTTGTTGGGGATATTTTTTCCATGCCTTGAGGGCGTCGATCGGCGGCGGTGAGCCGAAAAACGACGGCATCGAAAACACCAAGTTTCAGACTGAGCAGGGTGCTTCCCAGAATCAGCAAAAGGAACCACTGAACCCACAAGGCAGCGAATGATGCGTATTCGAAATGATACGGATCGGCCGGATTGTAGACGATTTCAGCTTCACGGTCCGGCGGGACATAGATGGACTGCGTGTTGTTTCCGCCAATGCTCCACACCATGGAAATCGGAGATTGCCAGACGACCTTTTGACCCGTATCCGCATGGAAAATAAACGTCTCATAGCACGATTGGCTGTAACTGTCCGCTTTGTCCCACCGTGTGATTTCCTGATCCGGTGACTTGAGTTTCTTATTCAGGTGTGTCACGGTGGCCGTGGTCGTCTTCGACGAGTCGAGAAGCCGCCAGTTGCGATACAGGCGGTACATGCTGTATCCCGTGCAGCAAGCACCGATACAGAAGCAGCCGATAAGGAATGATTGTTTGCTCATGAACTCCACGCCCCGCAAACACGGTGATGTGGAGCTATCGACAAGGCGGATCGTGTACTTCAGGCCAAAGCCGGGGAGTCCTGCGCACTTATTGGCTCACGACCCGTAACGGCAAAGTCCCGTCTTCTCTGGGTAGAGGATCGGGCGGGGCGATGGTGACGCCGCCCTGGTTGAGCTGGGCTTCGCCGCGCTCGACGCGATCCGCAAAAGCAAGTGATTCTTCATAAAGCGCGTCGAGCATCTCGGCTTCGTTCACCGTTCGCTTCTGCTCGCCCTGGACGTAAATAATGCCACGGCCTTTGCCGGCGAAGACGGCGACGTCGGCGCCTTCAGCCTCACCCGGGCCGTTCACCACGCAGCCCATGACGGCCACCTTGACCGGTGTCTTAATGGTTGCCAGCTTTTCGCGAACCTGCTGCACCAACGTGATCAGATCGACCTCAATACGGCCGCAGGTCGGGCAGGCGATGAGTTCCGGTTCGACGCGCGGCCGGAGGCCCAGGCAGTTGAGCATCTCCTTGGCGTCATGGACTTCCAGGACCGGGTCGGACGCATAACTGATGCGCACGGTATCGCCGATGCCGTTGGACAGCAGCGTGCCGAGAGCGACGACGGACCGGATGCAGCCCGTTTCTTTGGGTCCGGCGTGTGTGACGCCCAGATGAAGCGGATAGTCGTGTCGTTCGCTGATGGCCGTGTAGGCCTTGATGGTGATTCGAGGATCGATCGACTTCGCGCTGAGCACGACGTCGTGAAAATCGTTCTCGTCGAAGATGCGCAGGTAGGCGTCGAGCTTCTCCAGCATGATCCCGATGAGCTGGTCTTCATAGCTCGCTTCCAGCTTCGCTTTTTCCTCCGCGCGTTGTTCCTTGTCCTTGCGTTCGACGATGCCGCCTTCGTTGACGCCCACGCGGATCGGAACGCCGCGCTCGCGACAGGCCCGAATGACACGGTCCACCTGTTGGCGATCCTGAATGTTGCCGGGGTTGAGGCGAATCTTATGCACTCCCGCCTCGACCGCCTCCATCGCCCGTTGAAAGTGGAAATGGACGTCCGCCACGATCGGCACGGGCACCTGCGGCAGGATGTGCTTCAGGGCCTCGGTATCCTTGGGGTCGGGCACCGCGACGCGGACGATGTCGGCTCCCGCCTGGGCGAGGGCCTGGATCTGAGCGACCGTTTCGTCGATCTCATAGGTGTAAGTGCTGGTCATCGACTGGATCGAGACCGGGGCTTCACCGCCGATCGCGACCGGGCCTACTTGAACTTGTCGGGTTTTCCTGCGGGGTTGCATTTTCTTTCGTTTTTACCTTCTTTCAGCCGAACCGGTCTGTCTGACGATTGTATTTTATCAGGAAAAGAAGCGCTTGACGACGATTTTCGCGGGGCGATGATGCCGATGTTGGCGAATCGGACCAAGCCGGGATTGGAATCGCGCACTTTATTTGTGAGGAAATTATGATGAAGCATGGAGTATTCAGCCGACCTCGACGTCTTGGGAACGGTCTCCGGATCGTCGGAATCACCGTGTTTTTGTCGACCGGCTGCGTCGATCAAGGCAAACGCATCGAGCAGGCTTCAGCGGACCCTGAGCGACCGAAGCCGGCGCCGACGCGGATCGAAGATAGGCCGCCGGCGCCGGGGACGAATCGCTTCAAACCCAGGCGGGTCAGTCTTGGAAGATCCGTTCAGGGCCGTCCGCTTGAATGCATCCTGCTGGGAGAGGGGCGCGATTGCGCCTTCATCCTTGCCACGATCCACGGCGATGAGGACGCTGGAACGGAGCTTGTCCATGAGTTGGCGGCCTATTTGGTCGATCACCCTGAATTGATCCATGGACGTCGAATCGTGCTTATGCCCAATGCCAATCCTGACGGCATGGCGAATCAGACCCGGGGCAATGCCAACGGCGTTGATCTGAACCGCAACTTCCCCGCGTCGAATTTTCGGGAGTCCGCGAAACACGGTTCGTCCGCTTTGTCGGAACCGGAGAGCGTCGCCATTCAACGCATCCTGCACGAGCATCGGCCGCAGCGAATTGTCAGCATTCATCAACCATTGCGCTACGGGACCGCCTGCATCGACCACGACGGTCCGGCCCAGGGACTGGCACTGGCCATGTCCAGGCACACCGACATCCCGGTCCAAAAAATCGGCAGTCGGCCCGGTTCGCTGGGGTCCTACGCTGGACTCACGCTTGATACACCGATCATCACGCTGGAATTGCCCAAACGCGTCAAGGGGCTGGATGGAAAGACACTTTGGCGTCTCTACGGCGACATGATGCTGGCGGCCATCACGTATCCTCAACCGTTGCAAACACGGGCCGGTGATTTTGTGGATTGAACGCTCTTGCCAGATACGTCGATTGTTCACTGCGGTACGGAGGTCGGCGTGTACACTGACGTTTTCTTCAAAGCCCGGGCAGCATGCCCTGGGCTTTCGAAATAAAAAGCATCGCTCCAAGAAAACACTTGACGGGGAAAAAACCATCGAATCAGGAACGACACGCTGGTTTTGGACCGTCATCTTAAGCCCTTGTTGACGGTCCTCCAATACGGTTAGAATCTGGCTGACTGACGCTAGCCAGCGAGCCCTTGTTCGCTCGTAGACCCCGAGCACGGACACGGACGAAGGGATGCGATGCCGTGATGACAAAGACTACCGCCGTCAAACGCCGACTTATCGAGAATCAGAAGCGAATCCAGGAACGCATCGAGAAGGCCTGCGCTCGGGCCCATCGGGACCCCTCCGAGGTGCGGCTTGTGGCCGTGGCGAAGTATGTGGAACTTGATGTCATTCGCCAGGCGCTGGATCTTGGGATTCTCGACATCGGCGAAAGCCGAGCCCAGCAATTGAATCAACGGGCCGGCATGGTTCATGAGTTTATCGAACGCAAGAGCGTGCTCAGCGGTCGGCGCGAAATGGCTGCCAGGCCGCGTTGGCACATGGTCGGACATCTTCAACGGAACAAGATCAAATTGGTGGTTCCCTGGGTCGAGTTGATCCACAGCGTTGATAATCTGCGTCTGGCCGAGGAACTGCACGACCAGGCGACCAAAGTCGGCCGCGTCGTGGATGTGCTGCTTCAAGTCAATACCAGTGGCGAGAAAAGCAAATTCGGCGTTGCCGTCGGGGCCGTGCCCCATTTGGCGGAGCATTTTTCCGAGTGGTCGGGCGTTCGGCTGTGCGGCCTCATGACGATGGCGCCGGCCGAAGTTTCTCCGGTGGAGCTTCGGCTTTACTTCGAGCGGTTGCGGGATATCTTCGAAGACCTGCGCGGCGAGCGCGTCGCCGGCTCTCATTTCAAAGAACTCTCGATGGGCATGAGCAGCGATTTCGAAACGGCCGTCGAGTCCGGCGCAACGATCGTTCGGATTGGGAGTCTGCTTTTCGAGGGCCTGACCGGGGCGGCGGCGACTCCTGCGGCGGCCGGAGGTGACGTTTGAACCTCGGCGATCGCGATTTGTTCGAAGTCTGGCGCTTGGCGCTGGCCTTGGTCTGCGGCATCTATGCCACCGTGGTCACGCTACGATCGCTATGGGGGTGGTTGGTCTATTTCATGGCTCCGGATCGTACAACGCAGCTCATGAAAAGCTACGTCGTCGTGCAATTGTTGCGATTGCGCTGGAGCCGTTTTACGAAGGAGTGGGTGGCCATCGGGTTTTATTCGGTTTGTATCGTATTCTTGTTGTACTGGCATGACTGAACTCTGTCGTTGAGTTCGAGGCTTGACCTGCATTCGGCGAACGCAATTGAGTGCCTGAATGGAAGTGTTACTCTGGTTATGGTTGGGCCTTGTCGTGGTGGTCCTCGGCGTATGGCTGGCTCGTCTTGTGCTCCTGGGCTTCATCGAACGGCTTCTGCCACCTCTGCATCCCGATTTTTTTGAGAACCCGGTGGATGATTTGCCGTCGTTGAGTGTTCTGGTCGCCGCCAAGGACGAAGCATCCAATATCGAAGCATGTCTGCGTTCCCTGAGCCATCAGGATCATCAAAAAATGGAAGTCATTGCGATCAACGATCGCAGTGAGGACGCTACCGGCGAGATCATCGACCGGTTGGCCAAGGAGGACCCTCGGCTGTCGGCGCACCATGTTCGCGAGTTGCCGGAACGCTGGTTCGGAAAGAACAACGCCATGCATCAGGGAGTCGCGCGTTCGACCGGTCAATGGCTCTGCTTTACCGATGCGGATTGTGTTCAGGAGTCTACCCGATCTCTGACGACCGCCATGCGCTACGCGATGGAGAAGGGGGCTGATTTTCTCTCGGTTTTGCCGGCGCATCAGGCGAACACGTTCTGGGAGCGCGTCGTTCAACCTGCCTGTAGCGGAATCCTGCTGCTTTGGTTCAATCCGTTGACGGTGAATAAGCCGGGCCGTCGTACGGCCTATGCGAACGGTGCGTTTATGTTGATGCGGAGGACCTGCTACGACGCCATCGGAGGGCACGAAGCAGTCCGCGATGAAATCAACGAGGATATTCATCTGGCTCGGAAAACGAAGCAGAGTGGGAAGCGATTGCTGGTCGTCTCCAGCAGAGATCTATATTCCGTTCGCATGTACGGCACACTGCGCGAAATCTGGTCGGGCTGGACGAGAATCTTCTCCGGCTGTTTCGCAACGGTAAGGCGACTGCTGGCCGCCGTGGCCGTGCTCCTGGCATTTACGTTTGTGCCTTGGCTGACACTGATTACGTCGTGGTGCACGGTTTCAACGGGCGGCGGAGGATCAACGATTTGGGCCCTGCTGCAATGGACGTCCCTGGCAACCTGTGCGGTCCAACTGGTTGTGATGTTTATTTTTTACGCATTGAGTCGCATCTACTTTTTGTATGGCTTACTCTACCCTGTGGGGGCGCTGCTTGGACTTGGTTTCTTGCTTAACGCGATCGCATGTGTCATGGGACGAGGGGCGATCACTTGGCGAGGAACAACCTATCGCGACGGCGTGATCAAATCGGTGGCCAAAACGGCTGAATCGACCTGATCGGAGCATGCTTTCTTTTCCAACGTCAACGGTCGGTCCTGCTAGTAAAGCAGCACCAGTCCAACCATGAAGACCGGAGTCGCCAGCACCATCAACAAGGCACAATAGCCCATGAATTGCCGCACGTTCACACCGGTCAGCCCCATCAGCGGAATCGCCCAGAACGGCTGGATCATGTTCGTCCATTGATCGCCATAGCTCACGGCCATCACGGTTTGTTCGATCGGGACCGAGAGCGATCCGCCTGCACCGCACATGATCGGTCCCTGGACGATCCATTGCCCTCCGCCGGACGGCACGAAAAGATTAACCAGGCCTGCGCTCAGAAACGCCGCCACGGGAAAGGTCGTGCTCGAGGAAAGGTTCAACGTATCGGCGGCCCACTGAGAAGACTCGACAAAGCCTCCTGAGATGGCACTCGCGAGTCCGGTCTTGAACATGATGTTCTGAATGCCGCTGTAGAGCGGGAACTGCAGGATAATTCCCGTGACTGCTCGTCCTCCCTCGGCGACGGCTTCAACGTACTCGACCAGGTTCCGGTGCAGCAATAAACCTAGGATCAGAAACAACGTGTTCACGAAGTCGATGTCGACAGCGTCCAGACGGTTTCTAAAGAGAAGGTTGCCCAGCGTGCCGAGTCCGACGAAGGCGATCAGCGTTGGAATCAGACGCGAGCGACTTAGCCGATCCGCCATCGAGGTCGCTCTTGCAGGTTCGGAAGGCAAATCTTGGGTGATTGAGGAGGGCTGATCTGGCGGATCGTCGGGTGTGTTTGCACCCGAGGTTGCCATACATCGCAGCAAGAGGGGGATACCCAGAATGAAGACGGCGCTCAACACGAGATTGCCGGTGGACAAGATCGTTCGACCGATGTCGACGGCCTCAATCGCTTCGTCGTTGTGAACGGGACGCGCCATGACGCCTGTATCAGCGACCTTGAGTGGCGCCGAACCGGAGAGGCCACCGTGCCAGATCATCATGCCCGCATAGGCTCCTGCGACGATCAATGAATATTGGCATCGAATGCCCTTGCGATTCAGCGCGCCTCGCACTTCGCTCGCCAGGATGCCCGCGGCAATCAGGCCGAAGCCCCAATTGATCCAGCATCCGACGCATGAGACTACCGCGACCCACATGACGGCCGCTCGATTGGATTGGATGCGTGATACGACGGCCCGCAGCAGAGCGGTCACGGGCGGCGCTTTCGCGAGACCATAGCCGGTGAGCAAGACGAGACACATCTGCAGTGCGAAGACAAGAAATCCCCGGCTCCAAAGGCCTTCAAACCACAGCTCGGCCACATCGACCGTACGGCTGCGGAGGCCCTTCTCGAGGAGTTCATTGCTTTGTGGAAAGACGAGTACACTCCCTGCCACCAGGAGTGTCAGCCCGCAGGCGATCACGATGGGGTCCGGCAGGATCTTCTGAGCGATTCGAGAAAACAGGCTTCCAAGGCGCGGTAACAGGTCGATTCTCCGTGGACAGGGCCGAAAATCGGATCTTAGGGTGTCAGTATAGAGAGCCTTCGCTGGCGTACCAGCCGCGGGTAGTTCCGAATAGAGGCTCCTGTTTTCCCAAAGAATGGGAGTCACGATCCCGGCCTTGAGTCCGACCGGTCGATCCATCGACGGAATAACGGACCTCGGCGAAAATGGTCCTGTGCGGTCTTGGCAAACCCCTGGACAAACCGGTGGAGCCCGTATTAAATTAGTCGGCCGTTAACGATCCCCGATAGCTCAATTGGTAGAGCGAGCGGCTGTTAACCGCTAGGTTGTAGGTTCGAGCCCTACTCGGGGAGTTCAACAAAAACCCCGTCGAATCCGTGGTTTACGGATACCTGCCCGCGTCAGGCAGTGCGGCCTGGAAGTCGTGCCAAAACGGTAATTACCGTTTTGGCAATGACCGAGGAGCCGCAAATGCCAAAACTCAAGAACAAAGTACCATCGTACCGCCGGCACAAAGCGACGGGACAAGCGGTTGTCACGCTCAACGGCAAAGACATCTACCTTGGGGCGTACAACAGCGCAGAAAGCCGTGAGGCCTATCAAACCGTCCTGAATGAGTGGCTGGCAAACCACCGTCGGCGCCCTTCGACTCCAAAACGCAGCGTCACACCGGCGGACGGACTGACCATCAACGAGGTTTTCCTGGACTATTGGGCGTTCGTTCGGGAGTACTACCGGAAGTACGGCAAGCCGACAAGCGAGGTGGCTTCCATCAAGCGAGCGCTCACGCCGCTACTCAAGTTATACGGGCGTCAATCTTCTGAAACGTTTGGCCCTCTCGCTCTTAAGGCGTGTCGCCATAAGATGATTGAGAGCGGCCTCACGAGGGGCGTGATCAATAACCACATCGGGCGAGTGAAGCGCTTCTTCAAGTGGGCCGCCGAGAACGAATTGGTTCCGCCGGAAGTCTATCACGGTCTCCAGACGGTCAGCGGACTTCGTCGAGGCCGATCCCCGGCTCCCGAGAGCGCGCCGGTTAAGCCGGTTCCGGATGAGCGTATCGACGCCGTGCTGAAACACGTCAACCAGCACGTCGCGGCGATGATCCAACTCCAACGATTCACGGGCATGCGGCCCGGAGAGGTCATCATGATGCGGGCTTGTGACTTGGACACGAGCGGAAAAGTGTGGCTCTACCGGCCGAGCACCCATAAGACCGAACATCACAACCGAGAACGGTTGATCTGCCTGGGACCACGTGCTCAGGGCGTTGTCCGGCCGTTCCTCGTCGACGATCTGAGGGCCTACCTCTTCAGCCCGAAACTGGCCATGGCTGAGCACCGGGAAAACCTCCGTGCCAATCGTAAGACGCCGTTGACACCGAGCCAGCGACGACGTCGGCCAAAACGGAACCCGAAGAAGCGACCAGGAGAGTGCTATACCATTGGTAGCTACGAGCACGCCATCAACCGCGGCTGCGACAAGGCGTTTCCGCCGCCGAAGAAGCTGAATGAAACAGAAGTGAGACAGTGGCGCAAGGACCACCGCTGGTCACCGAATCAACTCCGTCACAGTGCTGCGACGTTTCTTCGCAAGGAGTTCGGCATTGAGGCCGCCCGTGTCGTCCTAGGCCATAGTTCTGCTGCCATTACAGAAGTCTACGCCGAACTCGACCGAGGAAAGGCGGCTGACATCATGGCTCAGGTCGGATAGGTGTGACGCCGAACGCCGATAGTGGGACATCATCAGCATGACCCCGGAGGTTGAGGGACGGGTGGAGCATGATTCAGAGTGGGATTACGTCTTTGATTTTTGATTTCAGGCGGTCAGCCGAAATCTCGCCTGTTCTTTTCATTTTATTTTGCTCTCTGTCCCATTTGAGAATCCAATAAACCTGTGGTGTATCCGGAGCACCGCTGGAGTTCGTCGTTTCCGAGGCAATAATCAACTCCATGCCGCCGTCGCCGTCAACGTCTGCGACATAAGGAGCGATGCGAGAGTTCCCGGTGAATACCTTTCGGAAAAAGTGGCTTTGATATTCATTCGGAGTCTCATGGGGTTCATAAAGTAGTTCGTGTTTGAAGACCTCAATGGTCGGTCCTGCTGTACCACCAGACTCGTAAATAAGTGAGAAAAACCGCCTCCCTTTTGGGATGAACTCTATCCAATGCCCCCTCATCTCGACGGTTGAACAGACGTCGGCGTATCGCGTGTGGTTTACGATTGCTGTAACAGGGTCACTCAGGTCTAGCTTTTGCCCAGCGAGTAAGAAGAGGGTTGCATTGGAAAGTACGGAATGCTGTTTCGGTTGATCTGGGCCTTTCACAACAACCGCACCCATTGGCCCGGGCTTCGGGTACGGTCCTTCGCCATCTTCACGCCATCGCCACTCTTTTGGAGCAGGACATTTCCACGTGCCGACGATCTCAAATTTTTCGGCGGAGGCATCAACCTCCATTCCTTTGGCCGAGTTATCAGAATGTTGCTGACAACTTGATGTCAAGCCAACGGCTACGAATAACAAGCCAATGACGAAGTTATTCGTTTGTCTATTGCGACTTGTCGAGGGGATATACAAATTCGGAATCAGGATCAACAGGGTTCGTCTTTTAGCCAATCCGGTCTGAGTTCGATGAGCTTATCAGCCCACTTGCGAGTTGCCTCAGCCTCGGCTACCTGACCGATATCTCGAATTTCTTTGGCTTCCTCATCCCATTTTAGGATTCTGTATATTTGAGGTGTTCCAGGCGCGCCACTACTGTTTGTTTCCTCGCTGCCGATGAGAACCTCAAAAAAAGAGTCGTCATCAACATCTACAAGGAGTGGAATGATGCGAGAAGCGCCCAGGAACACAAGGCCAAATCCATGACCCTGGAACTCATCGTTATAAGAAACGTTATGCTTGTATATCGTGACTTCTATTGATGCGGTTCCACCCGAGGGTCCCACGAGAACAAAAAAATCCTGCTCGCTCTTTTTTGCAAGCGTCACCCATCGGCCATCCGAATCTGTTGAAGCCCCTGTCACATATTGAGTATCTGCGGCAAGGGACTCAATGGTAGGCTCTTGCTCGAATTCATGCCCCGCCAATAGAAACAGCGAAGCACTTGAGACAATACTCCCTGGATTATCAGCCTGCGTTCTTGATTGGCATAGCACAGCCGTCGTCGGCCAGGACGGCGGAAAGGGCCCTTCTCCGTCCTCTCGCCAATATGGTTGATCGGGAGGGCACTTCCAGACTTTCAAGACGGTTAATTTTTTTGTCTCTTGCTCCGGCTGTGCAGTCGTTGGTTTTTCGCAGCCGGAAACCAAAACATTTAGAAATACAAACAAGAGACATATCCGTCGATCGAACATCAGCGTGACCCCGGAGGTTGAGGGACTGGCGGTTTCTGAGGCGGGACCTTTCCCAGATTTTGCAAACATTCAAGAATTTCTTGAGTGTATTTTTGCTTGCGTGCCTTACTATCGGTAGAGCAGGGATGATCCGATCTCGCAGCATCGTCATCTGGAATGATGCCTCTGTTATATTGACATATTATTTGCGCTAAGGTCATCTTGCCCTTTACCCGATCTCTTCTTTGCCTAAGTAGTGCTGCAGCACATTCGATCTGTTTCTCCACATTCCAGATAGACTTTTCGCATCCTTTCGCACATTCCTTTTCTTTCGCTATCGCACGATACACTCTCCGTCCCGCTCCAACACCTATTATCTTGAAACGTGGCTGTTTATCCCAACCACAGCATTTCTTCTTATGTTTGTCGCTGAAATCAATCTTCTTCGGGAGTATTCCCCAGGCTTGGCATTGCTTTATGCCGCCGGTCTTTTTTGCACTGAGTTGCATCAGTCCAAAATCATTTGTCTTTTCGTTTACAGCACACGGCTTGAAGCTGGACTCGATACAAGCGATACAGCCGAGTAAGTCCGCATTTATTCGATGCTCTTGATCCGGCTTCCCGCTCTTTGTGTAGAAATTGTATTTGTTTGCAAGCCTCACCATAAGAAAGCGTAGCGAGCCGGTTGGACGTTCGCAAACCTTCTCTCCAAGTGGGTCGATGGAATTCACCGGCGTATTATTAACGAATGCGTAGATATTGTTTCCGCCATTCTCTCCAATCGGATCTCGATTCAGCCACCGGCCTGCTCGCGGGTTGTAGTATGCTGAGGCGGCATCGGCGGCGAACGCTAAGACCAAGAAACCAAGAACGGTTGTCAACATGCAGCGGCGATTCATTGGGCACCTCACAGTAGATATCTACGGTTGCGGAATTTGCGGGTTCGGGTTTGGCGGAATATTTTGACGAACACTCTCAGGTAACCATGCCGTCTCATCGCGAAAAGAGCGGTTTTGTTGAAACCGCTTCGGACGAAAGACGGCTTGGAGCGAGCGAATCGGATTGGATGCAATCGGCATCAAACGGTGAGCTTCACTGAACGCAGCCAGGGATTCCGGCATTCGTCCGTTGTGTCTCAGGCAGTTTCCGCGAGCTTGTAGGAAGATGGATAATTCCTGGCTTGGCGTAAACGAACGCAAATACTCACCGCTTTTTATTTCCAGTTCGGTCAGACGGTGCGGCCACGTCTGGTAGAATTCGTCTGGATAATAGTCCACACCACCGTTGCTGGCACCTTCGATGTTGAATCGTTCTTTGTCGGAGTCCCATCGGCAGAAAAGATGCTCTTTCGTACCGGCCAGTTTGATCGGATAACCGAGGCGGCGACCAATGACTGTGTAGAGCACTGGCATTGAGGCACAGGTGCCGCCGTTATCACTTCCGACCATGCCGTTCAAAAAGAGGTCTCGCGAGTTTGAAAAATCAATGTCACGAATCCGCTCAAGATTGTAGTGTACGCCGCAGTCTTCTTGAAGGATCTGAACAATAAACTCGGCCCGTAGTCGGGCTTCCGAGTGTTTATAGTGATCTGCAAATCGCGGATCAGTCACCCGATACAGATGGCGCTCTGTTTCGGAGCGAACCTTCTGTGCCCAGGTGTCAATCGTCGCGAGCGACTTTGGAATATCAAGATTCTCTGCACCGGGCAGACCTTTGGCGCAAAGCAGATTCATCAAGGCAAAATCAACCTTTGCGAGTTCCTCCGGCGGCAGGGCAAGAAGCTCATAATATGAAGTCGGTCCACTGCGTTTCGAATCAGCCGTCGTCTTTGCCTTGGCTGTCGATGTTGAAGATGCACGGTCCTCGAAGTGTTCAAAGATGAGAAATCCGACTGAGGTCAGGACGGCGCCGAGGAGTAAGGCCAGGAGAGAACCAGGAGACCTCTTGGGATGCAACGAATCCTTTGAGGTGTGGGAGTGAGACTTCCGTGATTTTGAGCCCGAGCGTCGCATACAATTTCGGAATTATATGTTAAATAGCTCCCCTTGAAAAGAAAACTGGCTTGCCCCCAGAGACGGTCATTCTGCGACACGTGCCCCTCTGTCTTACGGCCCTCTATAACAGTAGTCGTTTGAGCCCTCCGATTTTGGACAAAAACCGGACCCATAAAAGAGTGGAGTCCCTACCTTTTGACATTTAATACGAATAAAGAATGTTATTTCCTTAATAAGAAGTAGTTATACCAAACGCAGGCACGTGACCTTTCCCCGCGTTTAACTCCAGTTTCTATGTTACTCTGACACTGCTCTGAATACACGTCGTTGGCGGGCGGAGCGGAGCGAGGGCACCGAGCGGAGCGCAGCCTGCCAACGACGACGCGATCTCCGACGCCTCCGG
>JAKSDK010000003.1 GCA_022360095.1 Phycisphaerales bacterium | reverse complement strand
TCGCTGTATTCTCGGGATGTGGTCCGAAGTGTTCACCACGATGTTCACATCGCAATTCAAAGAGAAAACCGCTAAAGAAATTCCGCTTCCGGGAAAGAAATCAGCTGAAATTAAGGAAATGCTGCTGGTGATTTATCCAACTTCTGCGAAACCGATCTCTGAAAGCAGCTGTACTTTTTTGCTTGACCTTGCGAAAGAGTATATGATGGCTAAGCTTACTGAGAAATGTGACACCTATCTGATGGATCGGCTGCTTTCGACATATCGCGGATTCAGTATAATCCGCAAGGATTATTGTTTAGAGCTTCTGGAGATTGCTCAAAACCATGGTTTGACTAGATTGCAAACGGCGTGCATCGAGAAAGCCAAGGAAATGAAGTTCAAGGACCTGAAGAATCACAAAATGTACGAGAAAATTTCTTCTTCTAACTTTCGGAAGATTGTAGAGGGTATGATTGAAATTTATGAGAGGAAACTGGCTGGGGAAATCCCCATTTAGCAAAACATCGTTTAGTTTCGGCACTGCATAGCCGCATGGATGTAACTTGAAATAAAATTTCCAACTGCCATTGTCTGATGCATTGGCAAGCTATGCCTAATTTGAATACTACTAATCCAATCTACTTATCTATTATGATCTATCATGATCAGTCATAGTTGATGGCTCTTCGTTCGCCGAATTCGACAGTGACTTGTAACCACGCTTCACATTTGCCCATCGAGACAAGCCCATATATATCAATCACGGTATTTTTAACCTGAGAAATGATTCCAGTTGCGAGACAATTTTTGTCACAGTTCGCGGATTTTTCAATTTTTATTTAAGAAAACACTTCAGATATCGAATGTGCTAATTATAGAACTTTACGCCAGGGAAAGATCTAGGGGCATTGAGTTCGAAGGCAGGAAGAAGTATTAATTTTTTGAGTAACTTGTCTTTTATCCCTTTTGTACGGTTAGGGTTAAGTTAAATTCTGATCTGAAATAAGCATAGTTGTTTTTCACAAAAGCAATCAAGTATGAAAAAACCAAACAACAACGGACAGTGGGGTTA
>JAKSDK010001679.1 GCA_022360095.1 Phycisphaerales bacterium | reverse complement strand
ATCCTGACCGGACGACAGAAGAATAAGATGAAACATTTGTTGATTTACGCTCGGACGCTGTTATATTTGAGTTCATCCTTTTTTCCTCGGGTTTACTGCTGGAAGTTTAGACACATCCGATGCGCTACCAAGAACATTCTGCGCAACATATTCGCAAGTCAGAATCATATTCAAGAAGGCTAAATTTTACTAACTTGATTCAGCCTTTGAAAAATGACATGACCTTTCTAGTCTGTATACGCATCGTGCAGGAAGTTATAACAGTTTTCCCGTGTCATATTTGAACGATAGCCTAAACATTTGTTTGTTTCCCGATTTATTCATTGTTGATGGCCTTATTCGTCCTTTATTACATATAAAAACGCCAAAAGTACTGTAACTTTTGCTATTAGGTTTGTGTTATAAATTGCAGTTTTATTTGGGTGACAAAAAATTAGCAGAAGTTAGAACTTTAATCTAAAAACGATAGTATGCAGACAACCTCGTACACCTGTAGCCTATAAATTAAAAGTTCTTAGTTTTCTATAATTATCATAATATTAATTTTAAATTAGGAATGATGCACGATTTGTTATTAAGTATTATAGTGCAGGAAAGATCATGAGGACGGAGTGATCAACGTCATCATCCTTAACCGTTTAAACCCTAGGATCAAAATTAAAATTCTCCTTTGTCGCCCCTATTCATTTACTACAGAAGTAGTGAGGAGAAGTTGATAAAATATCAAGCAAATGCATTCTGTGTGATCATGTCCTAAATTCTCAGCTCAAGGCGTCTGGATATCAGAAAAAACACTAAATGTTGTGTTTAATACAGCTTTTCAATAAACAATGATTCAAAGCAATAAAAGTTCGCAAAATCTTATGGTAATTAATTTTTTTCCAAACTTCGTTACGGTAATGATTCCCTGTTTTGTTTTCTTTTTATGAATTATTAATGAGCTTAGGAATACTCAATCAACCTCGTTCTCCTTCGACAGAGGAAGTCGAGTTTAAGGACTCTGGGAACGAGGTCGTTAGCCAGACCACTGCAATAATTCACACGTCAACCCAAGGCTTGGGGAAATGAAACAATAGGAATCACATTGAAGTTCAGTCATGAATAAATATATATCTTTTGTTTTATTGCCCCAAAACTCTGAGCCTGTAAAGAACACGAACACTTGCATTTCCAATAAAACAGTTTTATAATTACCACAAGGATCAATTTCTTTTTCTTTTAGTGGTAAAATACAAAAGAAGTTTAAGTTATTTTTGCTTTTATCGAAGTGCAAAAATTTATATTGTCTTGTGTTTGCTGTGAGATTTCTAACACATCAGTAGCAGTGCTATTTCATATCATGATAT
>JAKSDK010000166.1 GCA_022360095.1 Phycisphaerales bacterium | reverse complement strand
GGCAACCCCCCCCCCCCCCCCCCCCGGCAGGCCTCATATTATTATCAATTCCATTTTTGAAGGCACAATGAAATGAATCCATTAGATGGTAGGAGTGAATGACCTAGGCCTATTGGAGACTCTCTGTCGTGAGGATGCTTTAACTTGTGACAAAGTTGTCTACATGTTCTAACTTTGACTGTACTACATGTATGATCTTTCTTAGTGCTTTCACCTGATCTGGCTGAGCTGTTAGTACTGGAACATGATATGACTCCCATGCACCTGGACACCATGCATGAAGCAAGGTCTGTGACTTGACAAAGTTAGATTGGTTAGTTAGTTATAATTATTTGACAAAATGTAAGTACTATAAAATGTCTTTAAACTTTAATTTTTCCCCTCAAATCCCATGATTGTTACTAGACTGTTAAAATGATCAGTGAGGATGGGACTTGAATGGAATTAGGTTTTCACGTGCTAAACAATACATGTAATTATTCTAATTATTTTTCAAAGATGTTGTACAATAGCATGTACTGATTATATAAATTTAATTCCCTTGAGGTATTGAATTTGCTATATAAACCCAAATTGTTTGCATGCAGCACAAGTGGTATTGTTTATGATAATGAGGTTGTTGTGTAAAAACAGGAAAAAAAATTATAATACTGATAAAATCTAACAATGTTTTTGTGTCATCAGAAAAGAAACTTTTTTAACCTTGAAAATTGTGTTGCAATGACACATTTTATTTTCATTTGATTTTGTATTTATAGGCCACTGCCAAAAATACCATTATCTGCTCAAAATTGTCATTTGGGTAGTACTTCATGTAAACGTTACTTTTGCATTATCCTTCTGTGCACCATTTGCACGTACAATTCAGGTCAGTTTGTCGAAAATTTGCATACTCAGCGAATTTAGGCAAATGTTCAATGCTGGCTAAAGTATACTTTATTTAAATACTTTTGTCTTTCATTACGTTCAGGAGTTTGGCAACAAGGGAAATGAGTTGGAAGGTCTCTTTAATCAAACAAAAAGTTACAGCTTCTAGCCCGTACGAAACGAGCAGCGCTGCTGCAGCGCTGCAGAATGACTTCAAGAAGCGCTACAAAAGAGCTGCAAAAGGGCTGGCTGCAGCAGTAGCAAAAAATGGCTGTTTCGCGCTGCAGTCAGGAAAGCCCTTTGACAGCG
>JAKSDK010000446.1 GCA_022360095.1 Phycisphaerales bacterium | reverse complement strand
GGGAAAAAAATTTTATTGATATTTAGGCTCTTCAAAAAGGTTAAGAGGTATCAGTGTCGGAATGTGGTGGTTAGAGTAGGTTTCTTAGACAGGAAACCCCGATGAACCCTAAGGAAGCAAAGATGAATAATCGAGTACACCTATACACCAATATTAGAAAAAACTCAGTTGATGTGGTTGGTCGGCAGGTCTCACTCAGTTTCTACCCAAAGCGGGTTGCAACCCTTGGAGAGAAAATTTTACAATAAGTGTGCAAATCCACGCGTGCTGATTGGTCGAGCTATGGTTGGTAAGAGTACAGGCCATGGAAATGACGCGTGGTGACGCAATTTGTTTTCTCTTTCTTGCGCGCGACTTTTTCCGCTAAGAAACTTCAGCGGAAATGGGCGTCAAAAACTGTCGATGTTAAAGACTCAATGCAGAAATGGCTACTGAATTAAGCAGAAAATTCAAAAAAATGCATGCATTATCTCAAGCGAGGCTAGTCAAGCTAATTTTAATGAACAAATTGAATGTTAATCCAGCAATCATTTTTGCAATGGGTCCATTATATTAAAAAAAAAAAAAAAAAACAACTTTCTATGGTCTATACTATTGTCGACCTTTGAAACGATGTCCAAATGTTTAAACCTATCCAATTGTTTAAGTTAGGAACAATTTCTTTTGACGTCATTTCCGAAGGGCGACATAATGCGGGTGAATATATTACGCGCTTCAATTGGTCGTTGCCCGTGCTCTAGTGGCGAGGAGAAAAGGCTGTATCTCACAGGCTACCTAAATTGCCGCTACTAAAAATAAAAGAGCCTTCAAGTGTCCGTTCTTTCGTTGTTTCTCGGAGAGAAAATGAAATGAAGTCACTCCCACGTGTATGCCTCTTATGGGTTTTTTCGAAAATGTTGTTTTCCCTCAGTTTAGTGGTCGCTTGAATTACAAACAAAAACTCGAAGGTTGTCATTTGAACAGCGCGTGGGCAAAGGTTGCCGGGAGGTGTCGCTAACTAAAAGAGGCCTTTTTGGATGCAAAAATATGGAGTATGGATAACATCTTCAATAATATAATATTTATTCTACGTATTCGGAAACGC
>JAKSDK010000398.1 GCA_022360095.1 Phycisphaerales bacterium | reverse complement strand
CTCCGACAACTGGAGCTTGCTAATCACGCCTTCAGCATTGTTTGGATTGTGGACATCCTTTCCAGGATTTTTGTTAGGTATCACTTTCGACAGGGATGAATTCGAAGGACTTGTAGTATTTCCTACCATTTTCATTCAACTTAAAACTACTTTTGGAGCAACAAACTTCCTTTAGTAGCCAACTACTTCCTTGTTGGTCTAAATCTGACATACAAAAAAAAATATCACACGCTACTTAAAAGTTTAAAAGCTTTGGGAAGCTTAATTCGTTAAAAGGATTGAACGCTATAATCTTCTCTTAGCTTTCAACGCTTACACACAGAGAAACAAAGGGAAAAAACTGACAAGTGCATCACATAGAAGTATTAAAATTCTTATTAACAATCACTTTGTAGAGCTATGGGATGGCAGCGGTGAAACGTATTTTTACTTCTTCTTGATCGAGCAAAATTTTCTGTGCTCAGGGAATAAACCGTCAATGACCTTTGCAATTTCAGACACAAAAGAAGCTGCGCAACTCTTGACACATCACTAGCAAAGAAAAATAGTACATCACGGGAACGTTGCATTAAAGCGAAAAGTTACAGTGAAACATTAAATATGGAGTTGGAGAATTTGCCTATAGAGGAAAAGGCGAAGGTAAAAGAATAAGTTCAGTACAGACAAGAATTCCCATTGATTACGTTATGGGGGAAGATACTTAATATGATATTTTGTTGACTAGAAGGGAAGTTATGTTTATTCAAAGCGACAGGATTAAACCACTGTCCTCTCAGGGGGAAAACAGTGAGAGGAATAAAAATACTTGGAGGGAAAAGGGGCCTGAGGGAGTTCACGTAAGTTCTACCTTCTTTCTTTCTTTGGTCATTGTTCTGTGAAATCAGAATGATTTACTACATTACTGACGTCAATTCTCCGACGAGTGTTTTCCACCCTATCCACGGCCTTAACTTCAGGACTGTGATAAATTATGGTAATTTGGTGCTTCACTGCTTCTTCAACTGTCCACGCAACAGAAATGATGCCCTTCACGTAAAGACAATCTGTATATTATTCGCATGAGAGGCAGCATGTCTTCAGCTAAGCCAAGATGGTGGGAGAGCAGCGACTTTTCTTTGTCCTCTACGTGGTATGCGCTGCTGTGCTTCTTGCTCAAGGAAGTCAAGGTACCATGAAGTATTTGCTTATTGAAATGTTTCACGAATATGCTTTTAAATAATGATAGTTTAATTTCAAGAAAGGACGCAGGAATCGGGCGTGGGGCGTGCAAGGAAAGAGCAATTTACGGAACTATTGGGCTTAAGGCGTCTTGAAATTGTTGAAAAATATTGCAGCCATCGTAAATAGCCCAGAGGCAACGGAAGT
>JAKSDK010001821.1 GCA_022360095.1 Phycisphaerales bacterium | reverse complement strand
TGCTTTACAGGTAAAGTTCCCCTCTCTTTTCCTCAAAACTGTAATGCATCATATCAGTTGTCTTTTGTCGCGGTTACTTAACTTGTTCTTGCGACCTCTTTTACACGTCTCCTCGGAAGTGCATGTCTTATAAGTTTTCTCATGTGCAATTCTATAAACAGTGGCCGCAGAATTTACACATGCTGGCAACTGTTCACACAGATAGGCCTTGAACCTGACATAGATAATACGCACGTGCACGAGTCACGCTATCGATTATAGCTTCAAACACCATCGCAATGTGCTAATAGGCAGAGCCATTTCACTAAACTGTTTTACCACAAAAGTGCCTTAAAATCGCTATACTCAAAAGTCTGCATAGCTTCTTTATATAACTCCTGCTTCATAAAAAAAACAGTCAGAACAAGAACACTCCTCACGTAACCACTGCAGGCAACAATAATTACTCTTCCTATGTTCATGTTACCCGTCCACGCCCTTCAGACGCAAAGACAATAGTCGTCACAAATCGTTGAAACAGACACCCTTTCTCTCGAATTGTCTGGAAAAATCCTGAAATTTATACTTCACACTGTTTCCGCCCCTGAAATGTGCGTTCTCCCTCCCCAAGGTTGAGCCACGCATATTTTGAAGCACTGAGACCACTGTGATACCTAAATCAACATTGGGGAAGGGGAAATAGGCACATGTGTTTCAAGATTTTTGACGAGTATTGTAAATCTTTGCGTTAAGATTCCCAAAATGCCCCTTTCTGAAAGAAGAACGTTTGCTCAAGCCAATGCACTTTGCTGGGGATGCCTCAAGTGGGCCATTTGTCTTAAGAATGCAGAGGAAGGAAGACATGCAATATCTGTAACCGTTAACATCCCACCTCACTACATGATGATGCAGCTGCTCAACGGGACAAGGAAAAGAAGCCTTAAGTTCAGAAAAAAAGTGAAGCAAATTGCAGGAGTTCGACTTGTCTTTGCATCGAAGTACAGGGTAGGAACAGCCACTCCAAACCCATGTTGCACTCTCTTAAAGTACCAGTATGGCTGCACTATGAGAACGACCTGAACGCAAAGATCATGGTTTATGCTCTGTTAGATGATCAGTCTGATGTGTGCTTTGTTAAACAAGCCACAATTGAGACGCTTGGTGTAAGTGGACAGGAAACTCCGCTTAAGCTGTCTACAGTCTTAGCTGAAGAAACCATTACTAGTCGAAGGATTTTTCGGTCTTGTGGTTCGTGGTGTGAAGGAACAAACAGATATCCCACATCCTCGAACTTATACGAGAAATATCATCCCAGCAAAGCGTAGTCAAATCCCAACACCTGAAACGGCTCGGAAGTAGACACACCTGAAGAGAATTGCAGATCAGCTCATACCCTACAAGGAACATCTTTATGTCAGCTTACTTCTTGACATTAATTATGTTCATGCCATTAAACCACGAGAAGTCATCCCAGGGAACAACGACGATCCCTACGCCCAAAGCACTACACTCAGCTGGGGGATCATTGGGATTGTAGCCAACGCACCAGCAATAATATAAGTCGTAAAAGAGTTTTAATTCAACTGGAACAACTCGAACTCTTAACCTTAATTACATGATGTTGCCAGTGGTTTCTACAACAAAGTAACAAACATAATACATTAAGAGCGGAACGACTAATTTACAACAATGGAAATAACGTAGGAAATACAGATAACATAGGAAATACGAGATAAACGAAGACAGAGGACATTACCTGACGTTTTGGG
>JAKSDK010000024.1 GCA_022360095.1 Phycisphaerales bacterium | reverse complement strand
TTATGACATTCCAGCAACAACAATTTGCCAGTCTGTCTCCTTTGAATACGAAAGAAATTATGGTTTAGAGACTCAGTGACGTCAGGGCTGTGATTTAGCAGATAAGTTAGAGGTGCCGACTTCTCCTTTCGAGAACACCTATGTGCAGGGTACCCAATAGTTTTAGAGCAGCTGGGCTCCCTGTTTTACCACTTCCTTGATTCCCAGAGGACTGCCCTGCCCTGATGAGTATCTTACATACTGACACAAAAAAAATAAATGAAAAAATAATAGAAGTTCTTTAGCCAAGGTAACCTCCTCAGAAAAAAGTGCAGTTATTGAATGATAAGAGCCCTGCGAAAATTAGTAAAATGAATCATGGCAAGTTTTTGCACCCATCCTTTGGAAGAAATAAAACAAAAAACAGCAATGTATAATTACTGCAAGAAGGAAAAATCTAGAAAAAAGAATATTAAACCATTCAGTAAACTCTCAGTTCAAGTTCTATTAAATTGAAAACATATGGTGTAGTAGAGAGATAATAATCTGCAAGTTTATTTAGCAAAACTCAAGCTCAACTGAACACCCACAGGATCATCAAATTGTTGTTAGGACCAAAACTTACTTTTAATAACAGCATAGCCATGAGCCTCATAAAATGATTATACATATAAGCAGGGCTGTCATTAAGGGCAGGAGGCCAGGGATTTTCCCCGGCTAGTATGAATGTAACCCCGCTTACTTAAGTAGTAAAAAAGAAGAAAAAGCTAAGCAGTATCACTAGCTGTTTGATTCCCTGCCTACATGTATTGTTTACCTGGCAACTTGAAATTTCAATGAAAGCCCTGATGTAAGGGAGTACAATGGCGTTGAACCTTTAATTCGTGTTTTTTGATTAAACTGCAGACCAAGAACCCCTGCCAGAAAATACTTAATAATAAAAAGCAATACCGATTCAAATGCCATCTTCATCCAGTAGGTATAGTTGCCATGTTTAGGGTCCTTTGATGGCATTTTCATGAGCTTCGCACGCGATTTCCCTGTGCTGCGCAACGGTTTTTTGATCTTTAAACAATCTTTGTTCCAGTC
>JAKSDK010001768.1 GCA_022360095.1 Phycisphaerales bacterium | reverse complement strand
CTGTTGTCCCTGTTGTTACCATTGCTGCCATTGTCACCGTTGTCACTGTTGTCACCGTTCTCACTGTCGTCATGGTTATCAATTGTCACCGTTGTTACCGTTGTCACTTTTGTCACCGTTGTCTCTGTTGTCACGGTTGTCATCGTCACTGTTGTCACCATTTTAGCTGTTGCCAATGTTGTCACCGTTATTACCGTTGTCACTGTTATCACCGTTGTCACGGTTGTCACTGTTGTCACCATTAACACTGTTGTCATCATTGTCACTGTTGTCATCGTTGTCACTGTTGTAACTGTTGTCATCGTTGTCACTATTGTCACTGTTGTCATCCTTGTGACTGTTGTCACTGTTGTCATCCTTGTCACTGTTGTTATCGTTATGAGTGTTGTCACTGTTGTCACTGTTGACATCGTTGTCACTGTTGTCACTTTTGTCATCGTTGTCACTGTTGTCACTTTTCTCACGGTTGACACTCTTGTCACCGTTGTCACTGTTGTCACCATTGTCACGTTTGTCACTGTTGTCAACGTTGTCACTGTTGTCACCATTGTCACCGTTGTCACTCTTGTCACAGTTGTCACGGTTGTCACTATTGTAAATGTTGTCATCGTTGACACTGTTGTAACTGTTGTCATCGTTGTCACTCTTCTCACTGTTGTCATCGTTGTCGCTGTTGTCACTGTTGTCATCTTTGGCATTGTTGTCACTGTTGCCATCGTTGTCACTGTAGTCATTGTTTTCACTGTTGTCACTGCTGTCATCAGTGTCACTCTTATTACTGTTGTCATCGTTGTCACTGTTGTCAGTGTTGTCACTCTTATCACTGTTGTCACCGTTGTCACTGTTGTCACTGTTGTCATTGTTGTCACTGTTGTCATCGTTGTCACTGTTGTTACTGTTGTGACTGTTGTCACCGTTGTCACTGTTCTCATCGTTGCCACTGTTGCAACTGTTGTTATCGTTGTGACTATTGTCACTGTTGTCACTGTTGTCACCGTTGAAAAAGTTGTCATCGTTGTTACTATTGTAACTGTTGTCATCGTTGTCAATGTTGTCACTGTTTTCATCCTTGTCATCGTTGTCACTGTTGTAACTGTTGTCGTCGCTGTCACTGTTGTCATCGTTGTCACCGTTGTCATTGTTGTCACTGTTGTCCTGCTTCTCACTGTTGTCATCGTTGTCATTGTTGTCACTGTTGTCATCGTTGTCACTGTTGTGACTGTTGTCATTATTGTCACTGTTGTCATTGTTGTCATCGTTGTCACCGTTGTCACTGTTGTCACTGTTGACGTCGT
>JAKSDK010000322.1 GCA_022360095.1 Phycisphaerales bacterium | reverse complement strand
TTGTTACGCAATACAGAGCCATATTCTCCGATGATGACCCAATATTGTCAATGGAAAACGAGGACAGCCCAATGTACAGCAACCTTTTTCACTGCTGGGTTGTGCAGAAGGTGCGCTATATTGAATGCCTCTGGCAAAATGAACCTTCGACTAGGGTGTTTAAGTAGAGAGTGATTTTCGTATGACCCTGAAATATGGTTTCGTTAACTAAGTGCTCGTCATTTGTTTTATCAGCCAATGGATAAACAGATCAAAACATGGACCCTTCGTTTTCCCGCCAAAGAAAACCCTAATATGGAGAAGGCATTGTTCGATTTCCCAATCGTGTTGCAGTATGACGTCTAAGCGAAGTACCGATTGATTTCTAGAAAGTTCTAGGGCGTGAAGTTTTTTTCACCCGAGCATTCGGTTAACCAACAAAAAGCCATGCGCGTTTGTATCCCTTCGATTAAGGAATCAAATGGCTCTATTTCTGTTCGTTTGTTTTTTCTGTTTTGTTCTCGCGTTTTCATTTCAAGGTCATACGAAAATCACTTTAAGATTGTGATAGGGAACTGTATGAGTCGAGCTGTGTCTATTGGGCTTAAAGTAATAAATGCCGTGTTAGAAGATTGTACTGAGTTGGATTGCTACAATAGACACTTGTAACCCAACAAAAAATGTTTGTTGACTTTTAAGGTCGACCAAGGGGGCAAAGGCCAACTGAGGGGAATATTCGCGGAGGTGTGGCAACTCAACTCTAGCCTGCGACTTCTCTTCTTGTATCTGTTCCTGTAATTCAGACAAGTTTGATTTCGTGCAACCATTCGCAGTGACAGGACCGCCTGAAAAAATGCTTATTTTCTCTTGTGTGACAGTGAACTGTTTGTGGGACAATTCCTTGCGACCAAATGAAAGTGAAACAATTGTTTATCAGCATAAAATGGCTAAATAAAATTCTAAGGGCCACTAAAACGAGACGGTCTCTTTTTTCTGCTTCAAGGTGCAACAGTTTTTGAAGACTTTAGAGTATGACTTGGAGCGTGGAGTTGGTAGTCGACTAGATTCACTGTTGGGACAATGTATGTACTTTGGTCTGTCATTCAGCCGGGTTGGAGCTGACTTCAGAGGGTTACTTCCTCCACTCTTCCACATGGCTGCAATGAAAGCATTTAGTACAGCGGTGCTTGATGCTACGGAGAGGTGCGTTGTGTTTGCGTGTGTAGAAAGTAGTTATGAAAAAGATCCCGATTTTCCAAGTCTTTGTTTTATTATTTCAAGTCTTGTTGCCATCTTTGGTTATGTGGTATTTGAGCAATATGTTCCCGGGATTCAGCAATTTTATCTGCTTTTGCTATGAATGTTGAGAAAACTTCATGAAATCGTTATTTGTATGTCCCTCAGATTTGGAGATTTGTTGTGGATGTAATGTGATCGATTTAATCTCTTTCAAGTGGGTTTCTTTATCTAAATAACTGATCTTTATTCTTTGAAATTAAAGGTTTAATGAAACGATGAAGTCGTATTCTCCCCACTCTCTTTCATCCTCTGTCACGGCCACGATGCTTTCTAC
>JAKSDK010000323.1 GCA_022360095.1 Phycisphaerales bacterium | reverse complement strand
TGACAAAATTTGAGAATTTTTGTCTACATTGCGCGGCGTTACTAGGGGTATCTTCCGGCAAGTGCCAACGAGGCGAATTCGTTTATCTTTTGTGGAATGTGCCTATTCATACCTTCTTTCATAATTTTAGAGGTTTAAAATGGATTCCGCTATAGAAAAGGATGGTACCCAACTTTGAAACAACAACTTGGCACATCCTAGGCTTTCATTTTTATTAAACAATAACAACATGGCTTGAAGCTTTGGAGCAAGTTAACACTTATGTTTTATGGAAAATTCTATTGTATCAAAACTATAAACGCAAGAAAGTAAAGTATAGTTCAACTGAGGCCTTTGACTGCTGAAATTAAAAATACAAGTTACATTCCGAGCTTTCGCCGATCAACCGAATCATCAGGGATAAGAAATATATTTCAGGCGGTAATATACATATGAAATAAAGCAAACTGTGTGGAAAGCGCAAGAATGGAGCGGAATGTATTAGCGGTACAAAAATAAGTCTAATAAGCGAGTGTCACAGGAGAAAGAGTCTCTCGAAAGGCATAATGATAGTCTTCAAAACAAAAGGTTCGTAGATTCGTTGCATTCATCACGGAAGTTTAGGGCTGGCTCAATGTAAATTGAGCTGCAAAAGAACACGCTGGTTGACAAAAATCTCTCAAAAGGCATAAATAAAATCTAAAAAACAAAAGGTACGCAAATGTGTTGCATTCTTCACTGGAGGTGAAGACTGGCTCAAAGTGAATCGAACTGCGAAGAACACGCTGGTTCTGATGGTTCTGATAAAATTAAAATTTTGAGAATATAAACATATTCCTTGATCAGCTACCGCTTAAAATTCGATTTACACAGGAGAAGAGAACACTGAAAACCCTGGTTCTGAGTCGAGAAGCGAACACGCTACCTCAATGTAAATCGAGCTGCGAACAAGCTGGTTCTGACACAGATTTGAGGGTAAAACCCTATTCCTTGATCAGGTGCTGCTTTAAACGCAATTTATAAAGCAAACCAAAGCACTAATCAGGCCCTTTCAAACTAGAAATCGTGTTAAAGCTTGCTCACCTGTTAGGTCCTCTTGAACAGACAACGAACAGCTGCACACTG
>JAKSDK010001503.1 GCA_022360095.1 Phycisphaerales bacterium | reverse complement strand
GTCCACGGCTTTTCACCCAGTCTTTTGAGCAACATGGACATACCCGGTAGAACAAGCGACAGCGTCCCAGTGAAACGCTCAATTTTGGAATTAACGTAGCTGACAATCTTTTTTCCCCCACAGAATTACCAGAAGAAGGCATTCTTTTAACGTTTTTGCGAAAGACTTTGTCTCTGCCGATTTTCAGGTTAGTATACTTTTACAAATAATATGACCTTTTCAGCAAAATACATTGCAAGAATATTTTTTCTTTTTGGCTCAGAAATGGCATTAGTTTACCTCTCTGGAGATTTCGTCGCCAACGTATCATCTCTCTTTGCATACCCCCCTCCCCCCCAAAAAAATACCGTTTGACCTGCAATAGTTTTATTTAAAGTATGCTAACTGTCCCATATTTCGTAAGAAACTAACAAAACAACAGCCGAAAATTACTTGCATCTCCACTAGGACCAAGTTATGGTTGTTTGTCGTGACAATAAAACGAGTATCTTAAGTTCATGCTACTACTCTAATATGATAAACGAATATTTCAATAACAGCAAATTCATCATGATAAGATAACAACAAAAAACGTTTCTTTTCATTTTAGTATTCTCTAGTGAAATAATTTCGAATGAAAATCAACATCGACTTACTTATTATACTCTCCGATCCAATCTTTTCTGATTACAGAACAGAGCAAGTGCCTCCTTGATCGCGCCGCCTGAGTACGATGTGGCCCCTTTGCTGCTCCAGCCCTGCCACCACGCCCTGTCAGACCACGACGTCGAGCCAGACAACAAAATAATCCATCTGCCTTAAATCATCCACAGAATCTTCGGCCAAGAGGTATTTAGCTAGATCAAATAGTCTCTTTCAAATTGAGCACTTGTGACTCCAAAGGACTTTATTCTTGACAAATGGATCCAATGGACAGTGGAATCCAAAGTTTCACTATATCTCCTACGAATAGAAAATCGGTAATGCTAATTGAGTGTATCCGTGACTAGTAGATCGAGGGGAGTTTTAATTTCTTGCACATCTATATGTAACTAAGTAAGGAACGGAGTAAAGTTTGCACTTGACATGTCGGTTATTTGCATGCTCCATTCCAAATATTAAAGCCGTAAGTGTCACAGCTTATTGATAAAAAATTAAAAATTTAAAAGTATTATTTTCACAGTGATCTCCGCCTTCTATGACCCTCATCAAGCTCAACCGTCACTTTTTATGGGACCAAGTTGGTCAACATCAGACAGGTTGGTTCACTCTTATTTCAAATCGTTTTCATCCTGTCATTATCTCTTCGTTATCATCTTCACCATCATTATCATTATCAGTATCATCGTGATCATCATCATCATCTCCCTCATAACTATCTCTATCATTAACGTTATTTGTATTGCCATCTTCATCACCATCATCATCGACTATTTTCTGGTCCCAGAAAATAGTGTCTCTGATATTTTGATGAGATTTGCTTCACTTCTTCTCACATACATAGAGTACAAAGCGGTGCTTTCATTTTCAGGGGAAAATTTCCTTGCTTGAAATGATGCTCAAATTACACTTAACTATGAAATTACTAAAGACTAGGGAAAGGCAGTTGCTAGTCACTCTGGTTGATGCTAAAATAC
>JAKSDK010001850.1 GCA_022360095.1 Phycisphaerales bacterium | reverse complement strand
TACGCGGTTGGAAATATCGCCAAATGATGAAGAAGTAGCTTCTTCTAAAAAACATAGCCCATTCAAGACTAGAGTGCACAAACCATACCCTATTTCAGACCAAAAGGGTCACAATTGATACTCTATTTCAGACCAACATGGCTGAAAAACCATACCCTTTCACGCCGCACATACCTATATAGCCTTTATGAGGGAGTACCCCCCGCCCCCTGGGCGAAAAACGTGTTGCAGATTATGAGTCTTGCTGCTTATGCAAGCGAGACTAATCATTTCAACTTGTTAGTACCCAAGAGTATTACATACTGTAGTGTAGCAGAATGATAAATGAACATGCATGTTACACAAGCAGCATCTGCACTCACCGCATATTCACTGTCATCAATACCAAAGCGATCTCTAAGTTGCCTGAATACCAAAGGGCAATATTCCTTGAATTTAAAATGGCTTGGGAAATTTTCTCTGTAGACAAAAGAACAATAAATACACGTATAATTTTGTGAATTGAAGGAACTGATTTTTGAGGAGTTCCTCTGAACACCCCAACCTTCTCACAAAGCCATTCACATACATTTCTGTATTATAGTGTATCTTTTCTTGTATTCCCATGCTGATACAATGGTGGCTAGTGGTGGATATATATACCGAGCTGCAAATGATCAATTAAAAAAAAAACACAAGATGTGGAAGTCCTTAAAATGTGTTTGTATGTCAGTGACATTTTGGTTTCTTCTCAAGGGAGCAGTTGAATGAACATCAAGAAAGCTTATTATGTACATGTAGCCTGAAATATATGTTGGTTAGTGTGGTATGATCCATAGCTGCATGGAAGGAGAACCCCTATAGAGATGATGGGAAAAGTTTATAAGGAGGTTGCACATGGTCTGGGTGAGTGTACAGTAGTCCTCAATATGACTGCAGGGCTCAAAATAATTTCCGGAGAGTCTCCAGACACGATGACTGGCCAAATTCATTCTAGCTTGGTCACATATCATTTCTCGCCAGTCAAATTTACAAGGTAAATAACAGTGGCCCATTAACCAAAACTGCTGTTATATATTTCCAAACAAGTCGTTGCTTAGAGCTTATAGCACTCATTGTCAACAATAAAAATAAATTATTCTACACATTAATTTGTCCAGCGCCTGGACAAGTCTGGGGTAAAAACATTGTCAATCTCTGACAGTAGTTATTATTTTATAAGCTGACATTTGAGTCCTTAAATTTGCCATGTTTTAAAAGAAGGTACATAATTATGTACAGTGTACACCTGATCTGCAAAGCTAAAGGCAGTGTTCAATAAAGGGCACATTTTTGAGTCATTGGCATGGAATATTCTATTCTTATGCAAAATGAAATTATTGTCGAGTATAAGGACACCAAAAAAAGTTACCTTACATATAAGTACTGAAAAGCATGAAGATAAGTTAGATAAGCATGGCGAAGCTGGAGAAGTCAGTTCGATAGGTCAACCTCCAGAACTTCAAGAGCCAACCTCCTCAAGTGATACAGCTGTGTTTGGGTGATGTCAGTCGTTTAAAGTTTCAATTTCATAGTTTGACCCAGACCATTTTTGGAAACTCACCCAATTCAACATGTCATGTGGGACATACGACCCATTTTGAATAATTTCTAAATTGAACACTGGCTAAAGTGTCACCTGTTTTTCTCACT
>JAKSDK010001386.1 GCA_022360095.1 Phycisphaerales bacterium | reverse complement strand
TCTATGGCATAATTCTTTTAACAGCACAAAAATATCATGCAGAAATTAACTTGCAAGCCCGCTTAGCTTCAATTTTTTTTTGCAAAAAATTGGTCGTAGCTAGTGGGGGGGCAAGGGGGCAGATGCCTCCACGCCCCACGGAAAAAAAAGTTGAGATAAAATTGTCTTTTTGTGAGGTGTTGAGCGGAAAACCTGAAATTTGTTGAAATCTTTGCGAAGTTTACAAAGATAGTCACATTTCGAAACATTCGTTCAAGACAATAAATCAGATAAGTTTTGAAAAAACCCAGTGGTTGCGGATTGAAGTGATGGCTCAGGCTGTTAGAAACACTGTAACGAAAACCACGTACTGCCAACATACAGCGAGACTGTTGAATATTTTCGAATCCCCCATCGTAATACATTCTGTTTGCTCTCCAAATTTTGCATATTAAGTTATTGTCTTCTAAATGCACTTGGGAAATAGCAGTATTCCCAGGAGCATTTGAAAACAATTTTTTTGTGCAAAATTTGGGGAGCAAACAGAGTGTATTATAGAGGTTTCGAAAAAAGGAGAATAAGTGACTGTGTTCTTACCATTTGTTTATCATGTGATCCAATAAGTCGTGCCAGATTAAGTACGATACTGTGGCGTAAACGTGGTACTCATTAATGTTATCTGTAAAACAAAAATTTTCGTTTAGAACGCGACTGAAGTATGTCGATTAGCCTTTTCCAGGCGTTCAGATTAGGGAGTTTAAGATACGGCGACTTCGGACTACGACTATGGTTAAACATGCTATTGCGCATGATCAAAACCACGTGACTGTTCATTTTTCCCGCGTAGTCCTGCAGCTACGGTGAGTTGTTGAGCTGCTTCGCGTAGTCGCGACTACCGAGAACATTTTGCTCGCCTTTTGCCATCTCAGTAATTCTAGAATCTCGTCTTTTCGTAAAAAAACCTTTCAACTCACCTGCTTTAAGTGAGAGGGAAGCGAAATATGTAAGTTGTGTCTAATATTTCTGCTCAGATTTACGCTTTTCAGATCCACTCGAACCACTTCAGGTTGTGACTACATTTTTATCTAAAACTAAAGATCATATTTAAATAAGCTTAGGTGTTTATACGCAGAATTCAGATTGACGGCCGAGGAGAAGATCAGAAAAAAAATGTAGGTAATTTACTTTCTCTTCGCACTTGAAAAGTTTCAATGTTTGTTCGAACTGATTCGTGTGTCTTGCTACTTGTTTATGCGAGTTTTTGTATAGCATT
>JAKSDK010000089.1 GCA_022360095.1 Phycisphaerales bacterium | reverse complement strand
TCTCTCTCTCTCTCTCTCTCTCTGTCTATTCCTCTAAGGTGACCCAATGTGCGCTCTCTCTCTCTCTAAGGTAACATCAAAAAACAAAATACTCATAACACACAGTTTGTAATCGGTTCAAAGTGGATACACTGCAAATTATATTAGTTGCTAGAAATATATATCTACGAGTCGTAACTGTTCATCAGTAGGATACCTAAAATGTGTGAAATTTTACAACTGCATGGTTTCGGCTCCATTAACCCCTATACGAAATACACAACATTTTGAGAGGAGACACCCACTATGTGGGCACAGTCACGGACAAAACATATAAGTGAGGAAAATAACGCAAAGTAAAATTATGACGTTATTTAACGAACTAAATGTAAACTTCAATTGTATCATCAGCTTCTCAGTTCTGCGTCGGTGACTTCAAAATCTCTCTCATCTCGTCATGATCGATTGTCGTCAATTGAAGTGTTCAGGTGGTTTGCTTTGTATCTGAGGACAATTTTCATTATATAAGCTCCAAGGGGCTTATATTGGAAGCGGTTATTTAACTGAGGGATTTTGCATTACGAGTTTGTTGGGGGTGGGTAGAGAATGGTTATTGCCGCAATTTTAAGATATTCACCACTATCAAATTTAGAATTACAGATTTCTCGATGATTTATGAGACCATAACCAATAAGTAACATCTGACTCATTTAAGAAATATGATTAGGTAAAAGAAAAATTGCAAAACAGACCTGTTTGATTTCAGATTCAGAGAGAAGTGCTTGAATCACACCTTGAAGGCGAGATAAGATATCATCTCCATTTGAATAGCTGCAAATTAAACAACGCCAAGGATGAAGTAAGAAACCTTCAACTTGAAGTTGGAGAAAGAGCACAGGCCGTCCAAAATCAATTTGAAGAAAGAGTGCAGGCCCTCCAGAATCATTTTGAAGACAGATTACACGCCCTTCAAAATCGCTTTGAAGAAAGAGTTCAGGCCCTAGAAAATCGTTTTGAAGAG
>JAKSDK010000420.1 GCA_022360095.1 Phycisphaerales bacterium | reverse complement strand
GCAACACTTCTTACCACCTGCAACCGCTTGAATGTTTACTGAAACTACAAAAAAGTAAAAATAAAGCAAGTTGTGATCTGATCCGATTCTCACAAGGAAAATGGATAAATACATATGGAAAAGTATACACAGGTTTTCTTTTTATGGGCCATGCATTTTGGAAAGAGAACATTGAAGACAGTAAAATTATTGGAATCAAACATTTTAAATTGTTGTCTAAAGATAACAATGGTTGATTTGAGTAAAGTAAGTCAAAAAGTGAGGGAATGACATTTCAGAGAACTTAGCTCCTAAATTTCCCAGCGTTGGTGGGGCCATGTCCCTCACTCCATTACCCCTCCATTACCTCCCCCCCCCCCCACCAGGAAAGTGCACCTCTGATGCATATTTTTTTCCTTACTGGCCATGAATGGTCCCCTACCTGATGAGCTAAAATTCATGGAGAACACTGTGTTTGCAGGCTATTTTGATCTCTATTAATGAGTGGAAGAAATGAATAAATTTAGTATGTGCTAAAACAGTGGTAGTATTTTTTGTGCGCTCTGATTGACTACTCAGTCAGTGAATATCCAATACTATTCACTGATTCACCTCCAGTTCCTCCGAGCGAGTGACGCCAAACTCGCGTAAGTTACGAGCAAAATGGCTTCCCGGTTTTCTGCTGTAACAAACAAAGAAATTTCACAAATAAGCAAACAAGCTGTTCCCGAAATAAGCAAAGAAGGTGATAAAATTCGGTTTGGAAGTTCTAACAGGTAAATCTTTGTCTGTTTGACTTGAATTTATCGATGAAACCAGTGAAAAAGTTTTTACTCACAAATTCAAATTAAGCTCAAGTCTTGCGTTACTTTATTTAGCTGAATTGTTCATAAATAAACTTTAAAATAAATTTAATAGGTTTTTTTTTACAGAATGATTTTAAATACGAAGAGGGAACTCCTTTTGACGAAATTTCCCTAGAAGAGCTAAACAAATGCCTTCAGCTTTTATTGTTGGCAAGAAAACTCGACAGTCGCTGGTTCGGTCATTGCGTGCTAAAATTGTAATAGTTGACAACGGTAAATGAGACTGTTAAAAATCATCATTTTTGTGCTCAATTATTTCACTGTTTTAGTTCAACTAAAACAATAATTTATTCACCTCAGTGTCGGTGGCTAGTGGTGTATATATCCACCATTAGCCACCTTCACTTCAGTGAATATATTCAGACATAAAAGTTGTTCAAGTTTACGTGAATAATTCTGTGACCTTATTTATTGACATTTTAAG
>JAKSDK010000263.1 GCA_022360095.1 Phycisphaerales bacterium | reverse complement strand
CGCATCAATTTGGAACCGCCGAATTCGTAAAATGTAGGCGACTTTTCCTTGAGTTGAAGTCTTAAGGGCTTTATCCATGTTCAAATAGAGAAGGGAAAATTTGTCGTAGTATGTCCATAAAACGTCGCATTGGGAGGTTTCACGACGTAGTCATGCAGTGGACGTCAAAGAAATGTACTAAAAAGCGTGATGCACGTGCAGAGCAGTTGTTTTTCTCATAAAACCGATTGTTTTTTGACGTTGTTGTTGTCGTCGTCGTCGTTACTGAAGGTCACTAATGTTAAATCTACAGACTCAGTTAACATATTTAATATAAGAAGCGACTTTGTCAAATAACTTCTTTCCAATGAAGATCCGGATTTGTAAATAGCAAGTTTTACTTCATTCATTATTTTTATTTCGCAATTGTAATTTTATTAAAAATTACTGTTATTGACTCCTTTTTCTTGCAATTTTCTTGCATAATTCCCTTGTAACTGAAAAGCCCTCTTAGGGAGTTACCATAAAAGTATGTATTTGGATCCTGCGAAATGAGCAGCATTGATGCCAAATGACCTGAAACGCCGCCTGCCACTTCGAAATGGCACACTTTGAAAGAATAGTAGAATTCTTTGTCAACATCTAGCAGATTTTTTGAAGCCCGAGAAGCTCCAAAAATCACAGTAACGAAGGAAAAGGAGAGGAGAAAGAGAAAGAGCGAAGAAAGGAGGAGAAGAGAGAAAAGCAATAGTTGCATTCTTAATTTTTGAAATAGCTTCTTTGGAGATCTATCCACTCGTCCTACCGCACCATGGGAACACCAATGTGAAATGTCTAATTTTCCAGCTAATGTGGGAGCCCGTAACCTGTTTTTAACCTGATAATAGACATCCATATTATGGTTAATTGACAGGTGTCAAAACGGTATCTGCTGACCAGTGTCACATGACCGTATCGCCAGCTCAGATACCAACGCATGGAGGTCGCTTGTTTTTTGAAGTTTTCCGCTGACCGGTTGATAGCTATTAAATGATCGCGGGCTCAAGTTTATGTTTTTCAGTCATATCGTTTTTCCGTAAAGTTAAGTATAGTTTTGTGGTCTTTTCAATAGTTTAAAGTCTATTCTCGGCAGTAAATTTAAAATGCATAAACTGGAGCTTCACTTTTAGCTGTAGCTAAATATATATATTCGAAATGTGGTGGTGGTGAGGGAAAACAGTAGAAATGTGGCGCTGGGGTGGAGGACGGCAAACAGTAGAAATGTGGTGGTGGAGGAGAAAGAAAACAGCAAAAAAAATCTTTTGGTGGTAGAAAGAGCCAGTTTGCCTTCATCCTCCTTACCACGTACAATTTTCGCACCAAGAATTAGTGAACTGGAGCCAGGACAATAAGTAGTCTTTAATGGACAATGACAGCGGCAGGAAATTGATCGTTCATGGTTACTCTACGGTTTAGTGATTTTAATTCACAAGCTTATTCCTTCGACAACAT
>JAKSDK010001835.1 GCA_022360095.1 Phycisphaerales bacterium | reverse complement strand
TGCAACAGACAAATGTATCTTTTATCTCTTGCCTCTTAGCTAGTTATCCAAACTTACATCACCCACTTTACTCAGAAAAGCTTTGTTATTTCGTGTTTTCTAAACTTAGCACTAAGGGCGTAGTCGCAGGCGTGGCTACATATCTGTCAACAGTGTTACAAGTTAAAAAAGCAATACTGGAAAAACCGCTGACATTGATTCAAGTGTTAACGTCGCAGTATTGGTTCATTTCTGCCTTGATGAAAAACAACAATTTGAATCATAACCGCTTATTTTACAGTTCTCCGAAAACTGTAGAAAAGGCTGTTTCCCCCCAGAATCACAAGCGTACTTCAAGTTAGTCATCATGTAATGTAAAGAGATGACGTAATTTCCGAGAATCTTGATTTTCTTGGAAATCTTTTGTCTCTTCCGCTTTAACTTAATGCCCAGTGGGCATTAGCGTCTACACTCTCTTGAGGATGGATGGTTGTTTTCTCCCTCTTGGCGATTCATTGAGTCCAGCTCATGAAGACTCAGTATTACAGCCTGATAGTAAGTATATCTGATATGCCCTAGAGAAACTGAATACATAAGCAGTAACAAGAGTGTTCTGTATTTTTTCTACTGCCCTTTATATTGCATTTTGGAAACTGTGCAAATCAGTACAAATCGGCCAAATGGAAAGTAAATTTTAACCGAATTTCTTCATCTCAGGATTTCATTCCCTGTGGTAGAATTAAAAGTTAAGGCAGTATTTAGTGGTTTTACTGAAACGCTTTGCTTCTTCTTATATTTGAAAGCACACTGGACAGACTTGTTTGGACCATAATTCGTCATCTGTGGCTTTCCGTTCCTGTAATGGGGATAAGCGTGCATCGAAAGCGCAATTACAGCTCTTTTATTTTCAATTTACACCTCAGAACAACTTGCGGTAAGCAAGGGGAATTTGAGATTGATTAACTTTCGTTTTCTTCGCAAGCGATACACAAATAGTTTTGGAGCAGTTCCGAGCAAACCGTTCGGACAATTCAAGAAGAACTCTTGCATATAACAAGTTACCAATTGGGTGATATGTTAAAAGTTAAGGTTGTATTATTTTGCTTAAACCAAACGAAAGCTGTGAAAGTGCTCAAGGTGTATGATCTCCTACGAAAGGGGAAGTACCGGCAAACAGTATTCACCAAGCCACATATTTGCCAAATCATTTCTTTTTGACTGTTTACCGTTGAGTTTTCTATTAAAAGTTTTCGTTAAAATTCAGTTCAATTTTTTCTAATCTTCTTCTTCGACACCCCAAGTCAAAAGAAGCCGAAAATCGTTAAGCAAACTGATGCATTTGGTTTTGTCTTGTACTCAGGGGTCGCTGGATTTCGTTCCATAACATTCTCAGTCAGTCACTCAGTCAGTCAGGATTTTAAACTGTTTTAAGAGACTCAAACGATGTACTAAAAAACTGAAATTTTTAACCTTTAAGGATTTTTCCCCAGAATATTGGACAATATTTCAGGACAAAAATGTTATGAACAATTTCCCCCTTTCATTGCTAGGTTGCTTTTTCCC
>JAKSDK010000903.1 GCA_022360095.1 Phycisphaerales bacterium | reverse complement strand
TAGAGGGATAAAATATCTCCAGCAAGAATTTTTGATACATTTGATAAATTCTTGACCGCAGATTTAAGACTTTACTTCCCAGCAGAACAGCCGAAACCTCAGTTCCCAGCCAGCAAAATTTTCTCTGTAGAACAGATATTGAGAGGAACAGATCCGTTGGGTGCCCCTGCCTACACTTCATCGATGGGCAGCGTGTGGACACTCGTGACCTAAAGAACTCCAGCCTGTACATGTAGTACATTCGATAAAGTGGAACTCCTTTGTTACGATCACCAATGAGCGAAAAATATTTGGCTGTATTAACTAAGTTTTTTTTTTTACAAGAAAATGTCGGCCGTCTATTCGCAACTATTGCATTGCCCACTTATACACCCTGTTTGCCCCTCAACCTCCCTCCCCAACACCAAATTTTGCAAAATCACTGTATTCATTTTTTCTTGGGGGGGGGGGGCGGACTACTGTAAAGTCCCCCCCGGTAATAGCCGGGAGAAATTGTAAACAATGTTGCTTTGGGGAAGTTCTAGGGGGAGGGGGCACAAAAAGTTTATTACGGAGCAATGCGAAAGTGGCGAATTTCTGTGTTCGTTGTGACGTAAGTTGTTAGCGTCTTTTCATTCATTTATATCACGTTATTTGCTGATCGATTTTCAAACTCTTTTCCATCATGGTTATGGCTGCCGTGAAAACGTAACACTAGGTGTACCCCTCCAATTATCATTCTTGGAAGGTATTTCCCCTTCACTATCAAAACCTTTATTCATTTTCCTCATTTCGTGTCCGGTGGTCCGCAATTGACTCCTTTGAGGAGTAAAGCCGTTCGTCGACACTTTTTCTCCATGTCCTTGTTTGAGAGTGGCAACAGTTGTTCAACATCGCTGCAGTCACTGTCTTCCTCTGGGTCATTTTTACTATCGTAAGTTGTCTTGGAAATGCGGCAGTCACAGAGACAGCAGCAGAATGTTACTGGAAATCAATGGTTAAAGCCGGGTTAGATCGGTAT
>JAKSDK010001495.1 GCA_022360095.1 Phycisphaerales bacterium | reverse complement strand
CGGCATTGTTCATCTCCGTATCGTCAAAACCGTTCCATTTTTAAATAATAATTTTCAAACGGGCGCTGTTTCATTCAATTTGAATAGAAACAGGGTTCGCACGCACCTTGAAAATCCTTGAAAGTCCTTGAATTTTAAAATAAAAATTCAAGGCGTTGAAATTCCTTGAAAATTGTAGTCGGTAATAGATGTGTCCTATGTGATTGGCCAGAGTAATTACTTTGGTTTTGGTTTTACGACACTCACACGAAAACCACTCTAATTTCTATATTTTCGATGACAAAGTATTGTGAGTATTTTGACTTTGTAAATATTAATCACAGTGTTGCAAATAGCAACGCTTGGGCAAACCAGCCGGCTTTGGTGCAGTTATATGTAATTGGATTAAAGAAAAGGTTTGATAAATGGGTGCTGAGTCCATTTCTGATATTTTTATATATATATAATAATATACGGAAAAAGCGTGAGTCCTTCTAGTTTTAGATTTAAATGTCGAGTGAATAAAGGGAAAACAAACAAACAAAAAAATGAAACCGGTGTGTATAGTTGTCCACGACATCGACCATTATTTTTCTCCGCTTTAAAAAGTTTGTATGCTACCCTTGAGATACATGTAGTTTCAAAAGGTTGATTGCATCTTAACTCGGCCGACTGGAAGGACGTGCTCCCGACTGATGCATAGCTCTTTAAAAAAGGCGCTCTATTCCTCCTCCATTCGCCATTTGCGCATTTCGCTGCAATACACCTTGTCCCCCGCCCCCCACGCAAAAAAATAATGGCTAGAAGAAATTATAAAAAATGGTTATGCACCAGTTGAATTCACACCCAGGGCATGCGAGTAATGTGCTACCAGTGAAGATATAGTGACTTCTATGAAATACGTACTGCGGACCTACAGTATCGTCCATCTCACAGATGTGTCGCAGGCTTTGTCAGCTCCGGTGCAGTTTTAGCTATATGCATTGTTTCAACCTTATCAAATCCATCAGATAAACTTCAACTGTCTAGAGAGTGTGGGCCACCAAATCCAAAGAAACTCTTGAATATTTCCTCATCTTTTCACACTTTCTTGATTAGTTTACCGTCTTCTTCGTTGCTTTTCTTATAATGTCAACTCTCTGCTAACAGCGATGGCGGATTGTTAATTTTCTTTGTGGGCGTGGGGGGGGGGGGGG
>JAKSDK010001423.1 GCA_022360095.1 Phycisphaerales bacterium | reverse complement strand
GGACATTCCGTGTGTACATGTCGGGCAACTAGTTGTAGGATCACATTGCAGTGACACATCACAGTGACACATCCCTTCATGTGTACTGGAAAATGTTTGTGAAAATCTTTGTCTCTGCAACAGAATTTTGTTGCCGCAACAAGTCACACAAAGTCTGTATGATTTGATTTTTTACAACATGCTGCTGCGACAAAATTTCGTTACAGAGACAAAGATTTTCACAATAATTCTCCAGTACACACAAAGTGATTTGTCACCATGATGTGTTGCCACGACACGTTGTTGCAACTTGTTGTCTAGAGTGTACTGACCTTAAGTTTTATGTACTCCAACGACTAAGTCAGAACATTTTTGTTCTCACTCTAAATTGCATTATGTTAATCAAAACTGCATAATTTTGCATACAAAGTGAGATGTTAATACTAAATTAACAGTGCTCATTCAAGGTTCTGCTTTTTTAAAAAATATTAGGCTACTGGGGTCAATTTAAATTCAATTTCTACTGGGTGTGGGTGTGGCTATTGTTTTCGGACCATGAAGCAATGGCTACACTTGTAAATTACAACTTTAAAAATTTTATTGAATTGACCCCAGGATAAAACACCAACTGGTAGTGAAAGTACTAATTGAATTTTGTGACTTGCAAACTTGCTTTGAAATCTGAAATCATACCTGAGATTTCAAATTAAATTCACACTGCATGCTCCTTCCATTTTAGAAATCATGAGTATGATTCTTACCACTCTGACCACTCAGTTCAATTTTATCACCATTATTATAATCAAAATGGCAAATGACAAATCTCACTACATACCTTGTATCTGTGTTCTCCTCTTTCTTTGCCAGTGCAAAGCGATTCTTAGGGATTTCTACAAAATAAATATTCTAACTTAAGCCTAGTTGAATGCCCCTGAGCAAGAATGTCCTCTTGAAAATATAGTAATTTTGGAGAGTGACAAACTGTTGCAGTTTGCTTTCGACTTAAGTAAAGAAACACTGTTGGAATCATTTCTCCTTGGTTAATGTGCTATTTCCCAGAAGCTATGTACT
>JAKSDK010001660.1 GCA_022360095.1 Phycisphaerales bacterium | reverse complement strand
GTGCGAAACCATGCTCGAAAGGGTTTCAAGCGACTCCATTTCCATCGAAGGCCGCACCGTGATCGCCTGTTCCACCAGCCATTCGTCGGCCAGTTTGCCGACCGCCGCCCGGCGTGTGTGCCGAATAAAGGGCATTGATTGCAGCAGTTTAAATGGATCGCGTTCCTCAACTTCCGGCGCGGTCAGAAGCACGAGCTCTTCCTCCACAAACGGCTGCCAGTTAAGATTTGAACCGCTGTGGTCGGGCGTGCTCACAACAGCCGCGTCAAGGCCGCCGCGCTCGATCTGTTCCTGCAGGTCGCCCGAAAGGCCCGGAACCACACGTATGTGAAGCTCCGGATAAGCTTTGATCAGTCTTTTGACAGACTGCGGGATCAGGCTTCTGACCGTTGACGGAACCGCGCCCAGGGTCAGTTCGCCAAACAGTTGGCCATCGCCGGTAAGATCATCCAGCATCGCCTCATAGGCACGCACGACCTCGCGCGCCTTGGGGACCAGTGCCTTTCCGAGTTGATTCAATTGCGGCGTCCGGCGGCTCCTGTCGAACAGGGTCACCTGCAACGTGTCCTCAAGCCGTTTCATCTGCTGGCCGACCGCGGCATGGGAGATGCAGACCTCGTCCGCGGCCGCGCTGAAACTGCCACCTTCGGAAACAGCAATCAGTGTTTTGAGCAGGGCAATGGACATCACGCTCTGAATTCTGACCAAGATTGGCGTCACAATAGCGGTAAGGTTCGGAAGAGGGCAACCGGATCAACACATCCCGTCAGTCGGTTGGATAGTTTCGAAAATCAAGGAACTTCTTGAGTGCGGTAGGAAAACTCTGAAAGACCTCTTCCTGCACCGGGCAGTCAGGCCCGCCATCCGGACAACGCATATATCCTTCATCGCGCATTGGATCATAGGCGCTGAGCATTTGCCGAAAGGCCTCCGATCCTTCTCCCAGAAGCGCCTTTTGCGCAACCCACCCCGTCCAGAAGCCCGGCGAAAATCCACCGCTGCGATCACCGGTCCGGCGTTCCATGTCCAGCAAATAGCGACGTTGATAATCCTGAAATGAAAGATCCCGGGACACGTCGCTGGATTGGCCGCCGCGCAGGGAAAGGATTTTTAGCGGCGCGACACTGCAGGCGTAACAATCAAAGGCGTAAAGAAAGTCATTGTCCGGCTCGACCAGTTCGAGCGAACCGCTTCCGTCGGCATCGGCAAAATCCGCTTCGCTGCCATTCCAGCTGCCCAGATCGACAGTGGTCCATGAACCGTCGGGTTTTGATGTTGCGACCTGAATCTCGGTACAGCAATGCGCACCGCCGGAGAACGTCGTCAGTACCAGTTCAGGGTGCGGGTTCGTCGGATCAAGCTCCAGAAACCGTGCTCTGGCATTGACGGTCTCACGACTGCCCGGCGCGCCG
>JAKSDK010001320.1 GCA_022360095.1 Phycisphaerales bacterium | reverse complement strand
TTGTGGAGGAGGGAAATAAAGAATGAGGAGCGAAACTATCAAAATTGTGGAGGAGAGAATAAACAAAATTGAGGAGTGAAACGTGGTAAAAAAAGATAGCTTGCTTTCTTTGACTATTTTAATAGATTTCTTTCAAATCGCTGAGTATTTGACTCTTTTTGTTTTAAACTGTATCTCGTGTCTTATTTTATTGCTAGGATTATTAGTCGCGTGTTTAATCAATTGATCCTTGTTAAGTTATTTGTTTTATTAGAATACGTCAAGATGCTCCCTTGAGGTTTTTCCTGTTGTAGAGCTAATTTGTATTCAACTTTGGGCTTGTGAACTTGCATAATTACCTGACTAACGGCGCGTGAAACGTTGAGACTTCAATAGTTTTTCATTTTTTCAATAGTCAGACAAAATTGAAATAAAGAGTGCTCTGCGTTGTGTATATCCTTATTCAAAAATTCTAAAAACGATGACTAAATATTCCTTAAAACCCTACTTAAAAAAAAAAACAAAAAAACAATAAATTAGCGAGGAGACGCCTCCTGAAACAAAGTTATGAGCGTTTTTAAAGCTGACACTGAAAATAATATTTCTAACAGAAAGTTGAAGATCGTTTCATAATTTGTACAAAATAATCCTCCCTTAAAACTTTTATATTGATGTGCTTTTTCGTCTGGGTGGGTCTGGTGTTGCTCTTTTGCTTCTGAAAGCTTGCAAGCGAACATTTTTGTTCTCGACTTCGGGAACACCAGAGGTAAGGTCGTTTAAGAAGGTGACACGACGAAGTCGTTGCACTCTTGAAATGCGGCGTTTGAACAAGTTAAACATTCTAACGTACGTGGCTTTGAATTGCTTGTTGCGAAACGTAAAGAAAAAAGGATTCAGAGCCGAGTTAAAGTAGCCAAACATCAACAGAACATAGAAAACTTTCGTCGGGTATGGTTCCCAGTTTTTCTCACCATAGAGAATACTGACAATACTGAAATACGAGAAGGGCTGCCAGCAAAAGAAGAAAGCTGCCACCAACATGAAGGTTGTCCTCGCAGCTTTTAGGGATCTTGCATGGGCCTTTGCGTCTTCTTTGGAATTCTTTCCATGATTCCTAAGACCTCTTTTATTATGCTTGCAAGCACTACAATACATCATGATATTTAACACGCATGTAATTACCAGCGGCCCAACAAAGTTCAGAAAATTGCTCAAGATGTTGTATAACACAGTGAAGGAAATTAAGCATTGTTCTAGTTCTTTTTTCGTTCCCCTCGTTATAAACGGCCGACCCATGAAAGGGAGACAAGCAAATAAGATGCAGTACAGCCAGATAATGCTGATCACAATCAAAGCTTTCGTTCTTGTCATGAACTGTGTGCGGCGAAAGCGGCGCAGAGGATCACGAAGGTTTTGGTAGCGATCCAGGCTGATAGCCAAAAGCGTCAAAATCGATGTGGGTACGGTGATGAGGTAGGAAGT
>JAKSDK010001796.1 GCA_022360095.1 Phycisphaerales bacterium | reverse complement strand
CGTTTGCTTCACCTATAGCGATATATCGCTAACTATGTATATAAATCAATGATAAATAAACGTTGAATTACCTTACCTGTGGTATATAGACGTTATTTTACCTCAAAAGTGGTTTTTTGAGCAATTTTGAAGGAGTTGGATTTCGCTGTTGACTGTTCCTTATACAGTCAACAGTGAATTCAAACTCCTTCAAAATTGCTCAAAAAACCACTTGAGGTAAAACAACGTCTATATACCACAGGTAAGGTAATTCAACGTTTATTTATCATTGATTTATATACATAGTTAGCGATATATCGCTATAGGTGAAGCAAACGGTAAATCCAGTACATTTACTATAAAATAACAATCGGTTACACAAACCTATTGTGTGGGCGCCCTGTGCTGTCCTTGGTTGTGCCAGAGAACAAAATTTCCAAATTTGAGATCTACAGAGGGTTGTTATGTTTAGATAGATAGACATATACCTTACAGGTTAAAATTAAATTCAGGTTAATATTTTTTAACCTACATTCCTTGTCAAAAATCCTTCAAAGACTCATGCACTTCCCTTTTCCTCTGCAAATAAATTGTTGAGATGTGATTGCAAAACATGGATACTACAACAATGCGAAAAGGAAACGGAGTGAAATTTTCCAAATTGTTTCAAGGTTTTTGTCTGAGATTGCAGGTTGATTCTAAATTTTCTTTGACTTTGTTCAATGATGAATTAGGGTTAGAAGACAAAGGAAATTGAGAATCAGTCTAGGTTAAAATAGTTTTAACCTCAATATAATTCTGACCTGTAACATATAAAAGCAATTAAAATTACATGGCAGCCACAAGCTAGTGAATTGTATAATTATACAATATGAATATACAATACAAAACAATACCCCAGAAGATCTAAAAATTAAATGTCTATGTAAGATATAATATAACCACAAATGAAATTATATTTGATTCATTAAAAATTTGACAATGAGGTTAAAAACGATGGCTTAAAATGATGCTACATTTTCAGAGAATTAAAGGTACATGACGGTTCCCTTGGGTTACGCTTGGGTTGTTATTTCTGAAGCCTCAGTTCAATCTTGCTATTAAAATGTCTTTGAGAGATTTACCTCTTTTGTGTAATAAGAGAGATGGCTCCTTGAAAATGTCTTTGCAACTATGCGAGAGTCGCATACAGTTCCATTAGCTTTGTAAAAATAAAACAGCAAGCAAATGATGCAACAGAAAATTAAACATCAAGGTCTTTTGGCATGGTCTGCTAGTTATTCGGCTGTCAGGGGGGTTCTATCCCGGGGGGGGCACTGCCATATATGGGCTATATAGGTATGTGCCGCTGTGAAGGGTATGGTTTTCAAGCAGTTTACTCTAGGATAGGGTATATAAAT
>JAKSDK010000209.1 GCA_022360095.1 Phycisphaerales bacterium | reverse complement strand
GACCAGAGCGCGATCAGGTTAAGTGGAAACCGGTTAACCGTCCGATCGCGCGACCAACAAATAATCTGGGGCATGATCATGTTTCCGTGAAAAATGATCATGCCCTAGACAAGTGAGGTCGAACGAACAACAAGCATCGGCAGGGGGAGAAGAAATGACCATTGGCCAAATCAAATCAGCGCGGCGGACGCTGGAGGTCTTTGAAATGTTTGCGACCGTTCAGAAGCCGCTTTCCGTTACCGCAATCGCCAAACGCATGAGCATGCCGCAATCCAGTACGTCAGAGCTGCTGCAGTCTCTGGTGACGCTTGGCTATCTGGATCATGACGTCCAGGCAAGAACCTACTACCCAACGCTCCGCATCGGCATTTTGAGCACCTGGATGTATCAGCGCCATGAGCAATTCGGCGACATTCCCGCCCAGATGTCGGAAGTGGCAGAGGTGACAGGCGAAAATGTGCTGCTCGCAATGAGGAACGGCATAAACTCTCAATATGTGTTGGGTCAGCTTGCGGGCCGGCCTAACGAGTTCTGTGTGGAGAATGGCGAGTTAAAGCCGCTCACCTCTTGCGCTTCCGGCTGGGCGCTTCTGGCCTATGAAAGCGATCAAGAGATCGGCAAGATTGTGCGTCGTGTTCAGGCAGAAGCGGAATGCGAACTGCACCGCAGAACGGCTGCGTGCGCCCTTGAAGGCGTGAAAAAGTTTCGAGAGCGGGGATACGCAGTCTCGTCCGGGCACTCGAAAGAAGGCGTTTCGGGCGTTGCCATAAGATTACGCCAACCTGGAAGTCGTACTCAGCTCGCATTGTCCGTCTCCGGACCGATCGAACGCATCGAGCACAAAAAGACCACGATCTTGAATGCTCTCTGCGCGTTCAACAGCAAGCTATATCACGACCGGATTTCTTTGGTGCCGAAAAGCGAAGTGCTTTCCGCCGCAGAACGATAGAGCGCTTTAGGCCGCCCGCGCCATCGCCGTTATGTCCCGTATGTTCGGAATGGACTCCAATGCGACCGCAGACTCGTAGAGCTCCAAGGTGTTGATGCTAGGGGCCGCGGCCTGCACGCAATCAATGAACTTGTCTTTCAGCATGTGATCAGGAAACTCCGAGGACCAGTGGCCTTTGGAGGGGCCGATTTCCGACTCTAT
>JAKSDK010000171.1 GCA_022360095.1 Phycisphaerales bacterium | reverse complement strand
CGGGACTTTGCAGCGGCTCTCCTTTTAGTATTGATTTCACACTTCCTTTCCTCCATCAGCTCTTGTGCTGGAATGGTGGAGCTTTGAGTAACAATAGAATTGACGTGTGGTGCTGTTATATCGAGCGAGGCATTGAACTGCTCCAAACTTTCGCGCTTAAGATCGGGAACCCCAATCATCTGCCGTCTTTAATATTGCGTTCATTCGGCTTCCCACTCTTTTGGATTGGCGGTCGGAAGGTGTTCACTTACGGAAGGTGATCGCATATGGAGGTTCGCCTAGATTCCCGAAATTTCAAACACAGCGTTCATCTAACTTCTTCCACGAGATGAGATGCAATACTTTACCCTCCCGAGAGATCGCCGCTCGTTCGTTGAAAGCAACATAAACAACAAATGCGCAATGCATCAGGGGAAGTGACAAAGGGTCTTTAATACCAGTTACTTAATTCAAAATCTTTGTTTTGAATGTCTCTACCATATCCACCGGAAGCCCAATTGGTTTGCACCGTCAGTATCCCACAATACGCCAACCTGCCGAAGTCACTTGTCCGCGTCATGTCATTTCCTCCGTTAGTTATGTCGTGAAATAGCTAGCTGTAGAACACTTGACATAACTTTGTGGTTAAAAAAGTGAAAAAAGAATAGATTCAGAATGGGTGCGACAGGGAACACATTCTTAATTCATGTGCTAAATGCATTTCAATAAGCATGATTGTTCTCCATGTTAAGAAGTTGGTTGAAATAGGCCTTATTCGAATGATTTTAATTTATCTATAACGGATGACATATTTTAAGCACCTGCCGTTTAGCTTCACGGCTCAGAAAATTTTAGGCTCTCTTTTTGTCCGCATTTTTGTTTTCTTAATATTTATGTATTGTTTATTTTATTATTGTTACTATTAAAAAACGTATTGAACGTATGTTTTAAAGATATTATTCATTATCGACGGTCCCTCACTCTTTCACTTAATTTGTTCAACCATATCATAGTTAAACAAATTCACTCGTTATTTCCATATAGACACTTCGAAAACCGCAGCTTAGAGTG
>JAKSDK010001673.1 GCA_022360095.1 Phycisphaerales bacterium | reverse complement strand
TCCCGGAAGGCCGGGTCCTTCGGATAATCCTCGTTTTCCGGCTCTTCTTCCGCATTCAGATGATAAAGATTGCCGAGAAACTCATCGAATCCGTGATTTGTCGGCAGATGCTCGTCTTTGTCACCAAGGTGGTTCTTGCCGAATTGGCCGGTGGCGTAGCCTTGCGCTTTCAGCAGCCCGGCAATCGTCGGGTCCTCTTCCTGCATGCCCTCGTCCGCACCCGGAAGGCCGACTTTTGAAAGACCTGTGCGAAAAACGCTTTGTCCCATAATGAAGGAAGACCGGCCGGCGGTGCAGGACTGTTCACCATAATAGTCGGTAAATATGATGCCCTCATCGGCGACCCGGTCAATGTTCGGGGTCCTGTATCCCATCATGCCCCGCGTGTAGGCCGATATATTCGACTGCCCGATGTCATCTCCCCAAATGACCAGAATATTGGGCTTTTCTGTTTCTTGTGACAGAACCTGAGTTGGCATTATGACAGCTAAACCAGCCACCAAACATATGTGCGTTAATGACGTAATGTGTTGAGTCTTGAACAATGACATTACCGCCTCCCTATCCCGAGGATTGGCAACTATGCCAAGTATCGTCCGCGACCAGGCCAGTGGATCTAAAATACGTGATTCAAATTTTCAGTGGACGGTGCCCAGCATTAAAAATTGGCCTTTATACATAACAGCACACCATCATGTCCGGTGGCAATATGGGTAAGGTTGACAGGAATAAACGCGGTTATTTCTCTTTTGGAACAAATCCTTGCAGGACTTGCGTGATGAGATCATGCATCAGGGCCGCGGTGCTTCAGGCAGGATATATTCAGGTAGTATATCATCTTGGTCCCGGTAACGAATGCCCGGCGTTGAAGCATCAGGCTGTTGGCCGGTGGATTTTGATCTTCGATGCTTGATTGGACGGATTTTTGAGACCGAAACAAGTCGTTCGCGCCGACACCAAAGCACCGCTTTTCCCCGATGCGGTCAGTGATCGCCTCGTAACGATGCGGCTTATTTGAGACGTTTGCACCAATCTGTACAGATGAGCGAATGGCTGGACGAAACGGGCATCCGTCGAACCGCCAATCTGTTCCAACAGAGCGGAAAGCGGTTGTTCCTTGCGATGGAAACCAGGATCTGCGATCGGGACAAACCTGCCGTTTCCAAACCAGTTTCCAACGTCTGCTCTTGACCGCATATCGGCAAGCGCTCTCACGGTTTGACGCCAACCTTGTGTGTCCCCGGTCGATAAGCGTTCAGGACGCGCAATCCCATCAAAGTGGTCCACCGGCTTGGCTGCCGTACCTCTTCCATCTTGAAATACACCTTTCCGGCGCGCGTGGCTTGAACAGGCCAGCGGCCGTCGCGGCGGCGTTTCGATATCAAAACGTGCAGTGCATCCTCCATCCGATCATCCCAAGGCGCACTCGCCGCCCGGAAATAGTCCAGACACCGCAAAATATTGTAGTACCATCGCGGCGGAAATGAGAATTGCAGGAAGTCCCTGCGGATGATTTCGCCGGTTCTGTCGGACTTGTAGAGGCGGTGAAGCAAGATGAACTCGCGAGCTGCGAAAGCCGCTTTTCGGAGCTCGCCAAGTCTGTACCGGTAACCGTTGTCCGTATATTCCTGAATCCCTTCAAGCACCGATAGCGTTGAATGCAGAGAGCTATGCCGCGCACCTGAACGGTTGCTTCGGCAATTGAAACCTCCGTCCGCCATATGCTCGTTCAACAGAAAGTCCACAATCGACATAAGCTGTTCTTCCTGCATCCCAAAGTAGCTGGCATAGTTCAGCACCATGCCATTGACACAGACAACGCTAGCACCATCGGCACGGGAACAGAGCACGCCACCGTCCGGGCCCTTCAGCGCGGCCAAAACGTCATGAATGCTCTCCCGGATCAGAGTGTGGTCTGGAGAGATAGCAAGTGTTTTCAGATCGAGCAGTGTGTAGTGGGTGCCCATCCATTGCGGTTGATAAAACCGCTCTCCCCAAGTGCCGTCATGATTGCGGTAGCTCAGAAGCCGACAGCCCCATCCTTCGACTGAAATTCGCGCCTGTATATCGGGACGGTCTTCATTAAGAAGATCCCGGAATGTCTGGTACCGGATT
>JAKSDK010001908.1 GCA_022360095.1 Phycisphaerales bacterium | reverse complement strand
CCCTCCCATTTACTTGTCCTTGGTACGATCCTCCACACAACTGGCCAGCGGTGTAGGACGGGTGCACAGTCAAATAACACAGACGGGAAATTACACTTGTACAGCTAGAAACGATGCTGGCATGGACACAAGGGATTTTTCCGTTGCAATTATTGGTAAAAATAAATTAGTAGCAAAACTTGCCAAGCCTAACAATCCTTAAACTGCAATCCATTTTTAATTTAAAATTTCTCTGCTGTTTCAGGCGCTTTTTGTTAGGTTAAATGCTTTAACATTGTGCTGTCGCTGATCTTATCCCGCGACTTCAATTGCAACTTGCTATAGAGATACTGGTTTCAAAAGCATACAATATTATCCATATATTCTACTATCGTAAACGGTCTGCCCCAGAGTCCGCCCGTAAACAGAAAAATATCGTTTTTTGGGTGGAAAAGTTGTTTTATAAGCATCCTCCGTCAAAGCCCGGGGAGGCACCTTCTGAACCCTGAAATACAAAATAAGGAAGCCGAGATTCTTTTAAGGTATCGCGTTGGAGATACTATGCTGATTACGTCCTCCCTTAGCATAGGAAACACAAAAACTAACGCTCAGTATAGATCCGTCTTTATCATGACAGATTGTGGGGGTTCTTGTTGGGAAGATGGCAACGAGATGGAAGGACAGTTCTGCAACACATATGACTGTACCGAAAACAGTTTGAGAGCGGCAATTCTGAAGTGTATTGCAACAACGACAACAAAATTGTAGGTATTCTTCCTCGCTGTTTTAATGACAACCTATGAAGCAGAATTTAACAAATACTGTACAACAACAATTTAACAAGAAAGTAAATAATTTTTGACAGGCAAATTCATCATTCTACTAAGAAACAACATATATCTCATTATTACGAGTTTGGTGCTAGAATATGGAAAGTTGCATTGTTTTTATTATAGACTTACTAAAAGCCGATTCATCACAATGACGATTTTTTTAATATTCAAGTTTGTATCTTTCTCATCTCTAGGTACATTGGAAATAACGAAATTGTTGACCTTTCTGGAGATGTGTTTTATAATCTTAACTATTTGCAAGAACTGTAAGTTTGCTTTAGTTTGTCCAGATATTTTTCTCTACATAATTCGCATACCGCATCGGCAGTACTTATATGTAAACAAGAAGATCACTACATTTAAAGACTCAACTTTTATGACTGCGAAAGGAAAGCCTAAAGAAATTCAGGCAATGTTCATATTCGAACACTTGACCCCTCGATCCAGGCCAGCTCAGGGAACTGATCACCAGCTCGCGAAGAATGAAGATGAAACAATGAATATATGAGTATACGAATGTGTGAATATCATGCGATGAACATAGAATGATAAATATTTGAACATCATGTATTAGAACTGCGAGATGAAGAATTAAATGTCAGACATATATATGATCGCCGTTGTCGAGGCACCTTTTGCACCTGAGGAAACCAGTACCATGGCGATTAACTATAAAAGTAATTTTGTGAAAGGTTTGAACCCGGGAGTCATTTCAAAAGTAGGTTGAGTTTGATCGTCCGGGTGAACTTAGTCCTGGATAGGACCGTTGTCGTTAACATTGACAGACGTTTCGACAACCTGTGAGGTAGTCATCTTCAGAGTTACTTGGGAGCATCGACTATTGTAATAGTATTCTGTATGGGTT
>JAKSDK010000238.1 GCA_022360095.1 Phycisphaerales bacterium | reverse complement strand
GAAACACACTTGCTTGGTAAGTCGGACAGGGCATATTATACCTTAAACGCAGAGAGTCTCTGAATTTTTGTTTATTCAGCACTAAGCGCAATAGCGCCTTCGTACTTACTTTCAGAGTTTAGACACGCGCACCTTTTCCATGGCTATAACACCAGAAGTCGCGATTTGCTGCGCCCTCCCTTCGCAAAAACTACCAAATACCAACTTAGCTTCAGAATAAACGGTACTTGGACCTACAACACCCTACCGAGAGTCATTAGACAAGTAGAGACCCTCAGTGAATTCATAATCAAGCTAAAGCGCCACTTTAAACAGTAACACCTGCGTTACATGTTGACTTAACTTAATTAATTGTCTAATTTTAATGTTTAATGTCTTTGTTTTTGTGTTTTGTCAGGGCTCCATTTAAACTAGCTCTGCTAAATTGGATGCCCCTGGATAAATATTGAATTAAAAAAAATACGAGTACATATATACACCAACCTGAAAACTGGAAAATATCAGCTCGGTTAAACAGTGAATAGAACCTAGAATAGTTTATGTTAACTTAGTATTTAATTCAACTGATGTGTTAACATTCAATAATGGGCATTTCAGAGTCATTCCATGCAGGTCTTCGGAATGAAGGCCTTTGCCTTTGGTGAGTATTGGACATAAGTGTCTGTAATTCTTTAGTAACTTCGTCCATATTTGGTCTCTCCCAAGGATCCCCCTTTGTACATCGAATCACGAGGCTTCTACAGTTGTGGTTTCTGATCCGGCTTATTTGTCTGTTACGATCTTCCAGAGATGGTTCTTCTCTGATGGACATTTCACAGAGGAGAACGCCAAAACTGTACACATCAACCTAATTAAGAAAACCATAGTTAAGTGCGGCATTCATTTAAGGTCGGTACACATTAGGCGACAAGTTGCTGCAACACGCCGCGGCGACGGATCACTCCATGTGTACAGGTCGGGCGACTAGTTGCAGCAAAAAGGTGAGGCGACACGTCGCAGCGACAAATCGCTTCCTGTGTACTGGAGAATTTTTGTGAAAATCTTTGTCTCCGCAACAGAAAATCAAATCAGGCTGAATCTGTGCGACCTGTTGCGGCGACAAATTCTGTTGCAGCGGCAAAGATTTTCACAAAAATTCTCCTGTACACACGAAGCGATTTGTCGCTGCAACGTGTCACCGCGACATGTTGCTGCAACTTGTCGCCTAGTGTGTACCGACCTTTAAGATCTTTGTACGTTTAATGCTGAGAAAACTTTCAATAGCCTTTTATCCATATAAACTGTCTATCCTTGCTTAAGGTTAAGATCCTTATTTTACGCCGGAGTCTCTCGTAATAGTGGTTAAACGGCTGACAAACTTGAATCCTTGAGTTCGATGGTGCACTCCTTTTACCCCTCGCCTCCTCTCTTCAATAGTAAGCTGATTTAGCAACAGAACGGGAACGTCATTTGACGACGGGAAAGCGCACGGAAAGGACTAAACTCGACTTCCGGTGCCCAATTTGCAACTCTGCCATTGGTCAAGCCAGTTCTTTGATTTGCGCGCGCCGTCGTCAACTGACGTTCCCGTTTTGTTGCTAAATCAGCCTATTATTCCGTTTTACATGTATTTAAAGCAGCTTTAGGTTACTTAGAGCTACACGTAAAGGAAACAAGTCGAAACAAGGATTTGAGGTCACACCGGATCTTCCACACAGAAGGCCACGCACATACCCACTGTGCTAATATATAGATTTAGCCAGGGCTAAAAGCGAAGCTCTCGATAATATTTAAAGTTTG
>JAKSDK010001111.1 GCA_022360095.1 Phycisphaerales bacterium | reverse complement strand
AGCAGTTCCTCCCTTCAATGCCTGGAACACACGTGCAGCTGTAGCCATGAACTCTGTCTATGCACGTTCCATTGTTTACACAAGGGTTGGGATAACAGTCGTTAGTGTCTGACAAGGGACAAAATTAGACCATTTTTTTTTGTGATAAAACTTCCATACGTTAATTCGCCAGAGTTTATTTTTTCATACTTTTTTCATACTTTATCACCATATGCAGAACGGAGCGGATTGATTGATTATGAATATCAAAGAAGCTTTTGCAAGAAAAGCCCCGCTAAAGGATTACTGTAAAGAAAAGAGAATAAAGTCATTACATTTTTTTTCGGAGAAAAAAGTAGCAGTCGTTGATTTTAGGCGCAATCGTCCACTAGAATTTATTTTCGACCATCACGTCTTGAAATAGCTCCCATGTACTGTTGATTTAAAGATGCAGTATGCATAGCAAAGTTTGTTCAGAAACTTTTTCCTTGCGACGGTCTCTAAAGACACGATAATGGGCCCTTAACAATAAAACTTACTATTGTCACAATGCCTCCCTTCAAACCCAGCCACGCATGCGCAGGTGTAGTTGTTCACTTCGTCTATGCAACTTGCATTGTTAAGACACGGGTTTGGAGAACAGTCGTCAGTGTCTGAGGAAATAACCAAGATAGACATTTGTTGTTGATGATAAAAGCATTTGTTCTTGATGATAAAATAAATTCCTTTATCAACACATCTGTTTTTATCATCATACTTAAAATCTGCCAATTTTACTATTGGGTGCCAAAGAATTTCAATTTCAACTAGTAAATAGTACTGATAAACTGTTTCTTGCCAGGAGCGTAGTCTTAACAGCAGGCCTTAGATAGAGAAAGTGTCCTTCTTACTTATGTACTCCGAACTCAAGGAGTTTTTCCTCAATTACAAAAATATTTTGGAGGACAAAAAAACGCGCGAACGATGGGGAAACGTATCAGTTTCAAGTTGTACTATTTTAACTTGAAAACACTGCACTTAAACCGTATAGGTATCAAAATTACATCATAACAAAATTTACTGATTGAGCAGTTCCTCCCTTCAATGCCTGGAACACACGTGCAGCTGTAGCCATGAACTCTGTCTATGCACGTTCCATTGTTTACACAAGGGTTGGGATAACAGTCGTTAGTGTCTGACAAGGGACAAAATTAGACCATTTTTTTTT
>JAKSDK010001376.1 GCA_022360095.1 Phycisphaerales bacterium | reverse complement strand
GATGGACACTCGTTGCAAGCATCAGTTCGTCCAGCAATGATCATCTTTTAAGAGCAGAAGTCAACTGCTACAATTCAACACGTTGCGTTGAGTTCACCAACACTTCAGTTCCATGCAGGAAATTATCGGATCATGACATCCACGAGATTGCAACACACGAAGGTAAATTAAACTAAAGGCCAAAACTGCGATAGCACAAACAAGTACAAATTAAAATTCTTCTTGAATCGGATTATCGGTTATTACTTACTCTAAGATGTATGCTCGCAAAACGTGTAAAACGTTTTGTAAACGTCTTTAGTTTATAATTAACCTGTCGCACAATATCATTAGTACCTTTAAGTTCTGCAATTAAAAGATAACGACTTATTTTGTTGAATGTAAGAATTCTTTCTGGCGAAATTAGATTAAATTAGTCCCTTTGCCATGATCAAATGATTAACCTCTTCTACGTTACATGCACTTCTACTTCTTCGTAATTCTTCATCATTAATCGGTAAACTTCAGAACAGGCGGGACCACAGGTTCCCCGGTCCGCCTGCTGTGGCTGCAATCGTGGGTAAGCAAAACTATTTGCCTTTGTTGCAGCATTCCTTGTTAAACTTCTAAGAGACGCCATGCAAGCTGAAAATACAGTGCATGCGGTAATCCTTTACAGTTTCCTCCAAAAACGTTTGGGAGTGCATTTTCCTTTTTTGAATAACCATAACATAGCAAACAAGAAACACAAGCGGATTGAGCCTCTAATAAAATTAACTAATTAAGAAATATGCCTTTCTAAGCCTCCGCAAAAGAATTTTGTTAATAGCAAAATCTTCTGTTTTACGTTATTACCAGGCACGTTTCGGGTTGATCAAGTCACAGATGGATTCACTGGATTTTTTCAGGTATATGCATAAAGAAAAGAGTGCACCCCCCTGATACTGTCAGCTGTAAAAAGCCCTTCCTTTTCGTGGGAACTGTTGGAGTTTTCATTTTTGGGTTTCGAGCAATTTCCAGATCCATCTTTTCTCTCTAGCTCTTAACGTTGGGATGAAGTAAACTGAACGGCTTTCAGTTTTTCTTTTTTCATACT
>JAKSDK010001799.1 GCA_022360095.1 Phycisphaerales bacterium | reverse complement strand
ATTAGATGTCTGACATCAGAAATCATACATTTATCACACATCAGATGTCTAACATCAGACATTGGACGTCAAATGTCAGACGTCTGATGCCTTATGTCTAAAATTTGTAGTAAACGTCTCATGTATGATGTCTGGTATCTGATGTTTTTTGTCAGACATCTGATGTCAGACATCTGATGTCTGATGTATGTCTTACGTTAGATGTATGATGTTGGACTTAAGATGTGACGTCTGATGTTTGTTATCAGACGTTTGACGTCAGGCATGCCACCAAAACACATGTCTGATGACAGATGTTATGATACGTCTGATGTCAGGTATCTCATGTGAGAAGTCAGACGTCTGATGTATAACGTCAGATGTCTAGTGTCAGACGTCTGATGTCTGACATGAGACATCATACTTATATCAGACCTTAGATGTCTGACATCAGAAATCATACATTTATCACACATCAGATGTCTAACATCAGACATTGGACTCAAATGTCAGACGTCTGATGCCTTATGTCTAAAATTTGTAGTCAACGTCTCATGTATGATGTCTGGTGTCTGATGTTTTTTGTCAGACATCTGATGTCTGAAGTATGTCTGATGTCAGTCGTCTGATGTCACCAAAACACATATCTGATGTCAGACGTCTGATGTGTGACATATATATGATGTCTGATATGAGACGTCTGATATATGTTTGATCTGTGACGTCTGATGTAAGATGTCTGATATCTGCATAATATTTGTATGATTTGGGATTTCAGATGTCAGATGTCTAATATATGGTTGATGTCAAATGTCAGTGGCATGATTTCAGATGTAAGACATCTGGTGTCTGATATATTTATGATGTCTAATGTCAGATGTCTGATTTATGTTTGATTTGTAATGTCACACATCTGATTGCAGATGTAAGATGTTCGATGTCTGCATGATACATGTATGATGTCTCATTTTAGATGTCTGATGTCAAATGTCTGATATATGTTTGATGTGTGATGTCAGACGTCTGATTTCAGATGTAAGATGTCTGTTGTCTGCATGATATAT
>JAKSDK010001236.1 GCA_022360095.1 Phycisphaerales bacterium | reverse complement strand
GTAGCTTTAGATTCTGCAAGTCTCTTAGCAATAGTACTCCTCATACTTGTGTTAGGTATGTCAATGTATTTTGTTGTGCCAACTGCATCAGATGGTTTTGGTGAAACAAGCTTTGTGTCTGCAAAACAGAATGCAATAATATTATTAATCTACTGAGTTTTAAAGAAGTGAAAACTGTTATTAACAACAAGGCTTAAAAACCAGGGATTGACAATTCATAGATGTAAATCAACTCCAACCCCTACAATTTTACAGTACTCATAGACAATAAGGTGTTAACTTAACGAAACGAATAGGGTCCTATAACTTCAAAGAAAACTAATTATTGCACTGGCTCTCAAAAATTCAAATATTAATATTTTTCCAACCCCACCTATGCACCTCCTTTAATCTTTAATCACAGTAGTCCCTCCTAAGTGTGTTCTACATGGAGCAGGTGCAGTATATGTAGCTAGCATTCTTATTAGATTAACGAAGATCCAAAATGTCATGTTGCCCCAAGGCCCTAGAGACCTGTAGCTAGTCTTGACTCACTGTAAGGGTAAATATTGCCCATCAATGCAAGGGATAAAGAATGGTTCCTCGAAGTTCATGGCCCTCTGGAAATTTGGGGCCAATCTCAAAATCTTCGAAGCATTTCTGATAGGTCTCCAAGTCTCCTTTTCTTAAGTCTCGAATTTTAAAGCCGTGGTCTTGCAGTCTTAAATTTACCATTCTATACCCCTAATGCATCATAACGAGACAAATGGGCCATAGACTGACTCTTTATTTCATATTTAATGGGGCCAAAATAGTCACACCCGTCTTCAGTAAGAATAATGGTGTTAAAGAGAAAACAGTGCACCTACCACTTGTCTGAGTTGAGGGTATAGTTTTCTGGGGTGGAGCTGTTGGCTGAGACAAAGCTGACTGAACATATTTTTCTGATGATGGGGCAGCTTGTGTGGGAATCTTCGCTTCTTCTGGTTTCATGAAGGGCTTTCCACCTTGAGCCACAAACCTCAACACATCACCCTTGAGCAGTCTTCCTTTAGGACCAGTGGCTGGGATGAGTCCAGGGTTCAGCTGATATGTCTCAAGAAGTAGTCTAACAGCTGGTGATATCAACACAGTGGTGTCACTGTGACCAGTACTGCTGCTCTGATCTGAAGAAACTTCTGTTTTGTCTGACTCATCTTAAGAGAATGAATGGTTAATATT
>JAKSDK010001053.1 GCA_022360095.1 Phycisphaerales bacterium | reverse complement strand
GGTTATGTGGGTTTTTCCTGGCCCCCCTGACACCACTCGTTTGATGTGATTTAGTTGTTAATAAAGTTTGCCTGGTACTTGGAGCAGGCCTTATCCTCCAAGATTATATGGTTTTCTTGCATTGTTATTTAGCGTAGAAAGTAACAGCTAAATTTGCAGAAAGAGAACCCCTCTACAAAAACATTTGTTATTCAAACTCTACCCGACAAAAGGTTACACGGGAGTGTTGCGATCGGTTTACAGAGGGCAAACAGAGTTACGACTTGAGTTCATTTATGATGGAAACAAAGAAGTTTATCAAGTTTGTGCTGGAATGCCCGTGTTAGCCACTACTAATCTGAAATCGGAAGAAATTTACAACATGATGGAATTCAGCGTGGAACAAATGAATGATCAAAATGTTACAATTAATGGAACAGTTTTTCCTATCAGCAAATTTGTTCAGTCATTCATTCCTGCATTCTGTTGTACTGTTTAAGCAATAGAAAACGTTTTCCGTGTTTGCATAGCCTGATATAAACACGAGAGGGGTTGGGAGAATTCAAGACAGTTATGCAAACCCGAGACGCTTTTAATATCATTGATAAAAACAAATTGAATTGAAATCATAAAAAGAATATATGGGAAATTTGTGATGAATAATTCGTCTACCTTTTCAATAGCAAAAGTAACAGTTGTACAGTATAGCCATGATAATAAGGACTACCTTGAATAACGGCGTTTAAGTTTTATAATAAGCTTATAATGAGTGAAGTGTGTTGTTACGGAAAAATAGATTAGATTTATAACACACTGAGTATATGGAAAGTCACCATCAAAAAGACTTTGGTAGTGAAATCAATCTTTAATACAGATACATTAAATATTACCAGTAACATTCCTTTTTTATGTTCTTCACAGAATCCCAATTAATGTGTACAATGAATCGTGACTTGTTAATCTTGAGTGAACAATACGTCAATATTACTAGCTTGATAGGAAACAGAAAATGATCCTTGTTGTCTAAGCAAGCAAGCAAAAATGTGCATTGTGTGAAGCAAATAGTTGGATGTGTTTTCCGATCGGAATAGCGTAAAAGCTACACCATTTCAACCGGTAGGATTTTTGTGTAGGATGGGATCATTATTCAAACATAGCCGCTCAGGATTTACGTACGTAATGTAGGTGTAATTGTTTTAAGCTTTCAATCGAATTAGGGTGTTTACTAGAAAGGAAACCACATGCATACCCT
>JAKSDK010001675.1 GCA_022360095.1 Phycisphaerales bacterium | reverse complement strand
GGAGGCTAACTCCCGGTTGATAGTGGCATTAGCAGCTCCGGCCTCAAGTCGTGTCTGGATGTATTTTTTGATGGCCGGAGTCGTGATGTCAGTCGCCCTCCAGCCTTCAAAATAAGGTCCCAGATGCAGCCGGATAATCCGTTCCACCTTGTCTAAGGTCTTGTTACCCCTTAGGCGGTAGTCAGTTTGCAGGTCTGCGGCTAAGGATTCAAAAAGAACCCTGTCAGAGTAGACCCCCGGTATCCTGCCCTCGGCGATTTCACCTTCACGTCTTTTCAGGAGCCGGACAGCATCCGCCCTCTTTCGACTCCTGGTCGACTCCCTGATGGGCCTCCCGTTCTGGTGATACTGGATCCAGTACACCCGGCCTCGTAAGTATATGGAGCCCATGACTGAACCCCCTTTCTGTAAACCGAAACCGGTACCCCCCTTAGGAGTTTTTGCCGCCAAAAAAAACTCGGGGTCTCCGCATTACCCGTGATGGGGGGGCCTCTGGAAGGCCCCGTAAGCCCGGTTACTCACTATCAGCGATTAATTGACCCGCCAGATCCCAATTGCCGAGCCGGGCGGGGTTGTAGTTATGCCTGGCCGATAGCTTCTGACTCGATTGTGTGGCCAGGGGTGGGCGTGGGCATGAGCCTTTGTAGCTTGTCGCTAAGGTCAAGGGCCTCCTGGGTTGCGCTAACCATCTCTCTAGCTGCCACACCAGCAAAATGAATTGCCCTGAAAGTATCATCTATCCTATAGCCATTCTTAGCCACACCATCGGCCAAAAACAATAAACCGTTCATGGCATCGTCTATTCGGTACGTAAAAGGGGCAAGGGGTGTTGGTGTGAGATTCTCAATAAGGTTCGCTATTGGAAAATGTGTCACTTTTTCACAGCAATTAATACAATTAATTAACTCCTTTGATAGATGCTTTTCATCAGGGCCAACCGGTACCTCCACTATAAAATCAACCGCATCGGATAGTACAGTTATCGTGGTTGCCATTTTGCTTATAAGATTAAATGAATTAATTTCCGCAGGAGTCAAGGGGTTGGTGTTGTTTTGTTCATGACCCATTACTTTACCCCCTGTCTTTTTGATGGCAGACCGGTCTGCCACCCCAGACCAGTTGACACCTTGCACCGTTTCTAAATCCTGCTCGGCCAACTCGCTGACGATAGAATTGTTTTCAGCCATGCCCACCTCCCCATGACAAAAGAAAACCTGCT
>JAKSDK010000671.1 GCA_022360095.1 Phycisphaerales bacterium | reverse complement strand
ATATGCTAAATCTCAATTCATGATCTTTGCCAGTGCTGTTTAATTTGTTGAGTAATCAAAAAGACAATATTAAATTTTTTTCTTTTTTGTCTTTTTACCTCACTTGGAGCCTGGTCCCAGGCTAGACAAGTTAAACCAAATCCATCAACTACAGTATCACTTTTCACAAATATATAAACAGGAGCATAGTATGAGATTTGGAAGGTATAAAGGGTAAGGAATTAAGGAATTGGACCTCTGGCCAAGCCTCCCCATATAGAACTTTTTTGAGACTCCCCCCCCTGCCCCTCCACCCCAGAATCCTATCTCACCTGGAGTACGCATCTCTTCTCTTTTTGCACAATCATCTCTGCACCTATCAAAGCTAAAAAATGTAGATAGCATTGATGGAAAAACTAAAGATTATCAATTTGCCCATAACGAATCCTTTCATTTTAATTGAATATAATACTTATTATCAGTCATATCGATTGACACCTCTGAGAGGTCATGTACAACTCCATCGACCTCCCGCTTTCTGGAAGTGGGGCAAATAGAGGGACAATAGCGGCATGTATACACTTATGATAAGAAATCTGACGATGTCGCAAATCATACAAAGGACATGGATTTGCACAGGTGTTTGTGGGTGGTTCAGTCTTGTATGGGTCCCTGCCACCTGTTTAGAGTTGCACTCCTGATCCCAGTTGTTCGAAGACTGATTAGCACTAACCCAGGGTTAAATTTTAATCCAGATTTCTTATTCTTTTCTTCAAAAGCACTTTTGCGGATATAGTTTTCTCTATTAAGTAGACAAGAGGAATAAAACTTAATTTGCATCTTTTTTAAGCTTTCATATATAAAATCAAAGTTTGCACTTACCATAACTTTCAAAAACCCAGCCAGGACATGTAGCCACAATTTTGTTGCACATATTACAGTCAGTTTGGTATTTTGGATGGTGGGTCGAAGATGCAAGTTTGACTCCAGATTATTATTATATTTCAAAATATTCAATATTTTCCTGTCTAATATCTACTTTCAGTTGACCAATTTTTTAAGGAACATGCACTGATTAGCTAAAGAGATTTTCTTGTTTTCAGATCATGACAGATTTGAAAGTTATTGGCGTGGGACTGGGTCGTACGGGAACTAAATCCCTAAAGCAAGCACTTGTTCTCTTAGGATTTGGACCCTGCCATCATATGTCAGAAGTACTCCCTGATAAAGAGCATTTGTGGCCAATGTGGAAGGATATATTCAGCAGCAGTGAGGACAAGAGTGAAAAACTGAAAGAAGCCTTCAGGGGTTATGTGGCTACT
>JAKSDK010001494.1 GCA_022360095.1 Phycisphaerales bacterium | reverse complement strand
GAAATTTGTTCAACTTTTCCATCTGTTTTGGAACTTTTATTTGTTTTTGCTTGCAGACTGCCTTTGTTACTCTGGATGAAGCTATCAAAATCACAAATAGAAGAGTGAATGCCATAGAATATGGTAAGGTTTCTTTCAGGGTATGTTAACAGGATGAAAGGTTGGGGGTAGGGGGTTGGGGGTAGAGGGTGGGGCGGGAAGGGGGGGGGGGTTTGAAGCGCATAACCTGCCTAAAAGTGTATTGAATAAATTATAGTGAAGTGGTCTACCTTCCCATAATTATGGTTACAGCCAGCGAGGAAAATACAGTTGACTCTCAATAACTAAAATCTTCTAGAGAAATCGAAAAAAGTTCGAGTTATTGGGAGTTTGAAGCAAATAACTGGAAATAAGGAAATAAGCAAATGGATGGGGGAAGGAATGCATGTATTATGCATACTTTACCTCAACGGCAGAAAGAAATATTGATTGATCTTTTGAAAAAGGAGTTAAGGAGCAAAACTTGATTAATGTACAGGGATGGACCCCAAATTTGAACTGGAGTGACAAAAAAGTAAAGACAAACATATTTATTGACACGGTTGTTTTGAAATACATTGTAAATTCAATGTGTTGGACTTCAGTACACTGTTTTTTCCTGACTTGTCAGGCACTTAAAACATGGTTCGAGTTATCCAGGGTAACACTATATAGAAATGATCTGAAGGGAAACAAAAATTACTTTGAGTTAGCGGGAGGTTCGTGTAATCAAGGGTTCAAGTTACGGAGGGTAAAATTACACTAAGACTAGTGTATGAAGGAAATCCAGGAGAAATCGATTCGGTTAGAGTTACTGCAAGTTTTCAAGTTAGTGAGGGTCCGAGTTATCGGGAGTCGACTGTAGCTACTTTTCTACTTTAATCATTCAAGGTGGAGTGATCCTTTTTAAGTTTTTTATCCCTCTTCCCTGCTCCTACCAATAAATGTTGTTTTAAATTGAAAAATAGCGAACACAATCCTTGTCCCCAGAGAGAGGGAGGTTGGCCTTAATGATGTAAATGTATTATATGAATTTGTTTTTTGTTCTTTGCAGTTATTATCCCCAAAATTGAAGCTACAATATCATACATCATAGGAGAACTTGATGAAAGAGAAAGGGAAGAATTTTACAGGTTTGCAAACTTTTTGGAGTGATATAGCAGTCATAATGGTCTTGTCATTTGTTATAATTTATTATTGCATTTCTGGCTACAGAAACTGGCTTAAAGGGGCAATGTCATACTATTTGCTATATTTTTAGAAAAGTCAAAACATGTCTTTACATCAATTGCATTCCAAAAATAATTGTCCAGTTTTCTTATTTAAGACTACATTTAGGTATTGAAACG
>JAKSDK010000696.1 GCA_022360095.1 Phycisphaerales bacterium | reverse complement strand
ACACCTGAATTAACTAAATTATCCGTGTACTAAACATTCTTTTCTTATAAATAATTATGATTTAGCCTTTTGTTCCTTTGTAAAACTATCAATAAATTATTTTGCAAGGATGACTTATTAATATTTGCAGCATTTCATAGTCCTTTTTTTTCTCTGTCTAGTTACACTAACCCTGTAGTTTCAGAAGTAATATTTTTAAAACTGTTAAGATTTTATTACCAAGAATTTTCCAAGGAATTCTTTCTTTCGTTCTTAGATAATAAGGATATAAAAAATTCCCACACTGTCATTTAGTGTCCACTTTATAAAATATGTACTTATGTGGTGGTTTCTGGCTATTGGCTTTTTGCATAAGCATTTTTATTTTACAATGAGTATTTATTTGTTGAAGTACAAATGATTTACCACTTCTTTTACATGTATACTGGTCACATTAATGTTATTATATGAGTATTAATTTTTGTTGATGGAAAAGCAATATTAACTAGCTATATTATTTTATGTGTTTAGTTTTTAGTTACAGTGTGAATCAGAAAAGGATAAGGAGGACTGTAGCCAGGCCAGATGTTTTTTCTAAAATAATTTCTTTTCCAACTCTCCCTTTTGCCAAAACACTTTTTCAAACTAACTGACTGATGCATTTGGAAATATAATCATTAATCATGTGTGCTGGCTGTTTTAGTGAATAATTTTTTTATATACAAAATTGAGTGCCTTTGGTTAAAAAAGACCTATTATTAAATTTTGGGATTATTCTCCATTTGGCTCAAAATAAATTATTGTGTTGTTATGTTTAGATGTTACCCTAATTGACTCAAAGAACATTGTTTCATTTCTGTCCTTGTATTTTTGTATTTGAAGTGCAAAGCCAAAACATTAAGTTGTCATCCTTTTTAAAACTGGGAAAACAAAATATAGTTTAAATTGTGTTTTTGCCTCATCTTGAACCACTTTTATGGCCTTGAAGTTTTCCAGAACAAAGAGTTTTATAACACGGGAAAAAATGTTGAGTTAAGCCCTTTGAGTTCACTTCGAAGGTCAAACCAGGCAATTTTGAGGGGGTTCTGGCCAGCTGCTTACTTGCCTCTCTTGACAAAGAACTTTTCATAGTAATTTCATATTTTTTTTCTGATCCACGTTAATGTACATTTTTTGAACTTTTACCTTACAACAATCCCTACTTTACAGTACAGATTTCAATTTTTACATATGAATTTTATGTTAATGGTAATTAACTATAGTATAACTAAGGCTCTGTTCTGACAAGTATATAGTTAAAAGCAGTCCGGATAAATTTCTCTAAACTTTCTAGAGGGACCACTATGGACTTCCACTAAACTTCCAGTTAGTGTGAACTCTACCTATTCAGAGAGTATGCAGAATCCAAGACCTTGGTAAAAACTGTTTAGTTCCTTTTATGAATAGAGTGCTAAGTTTTGTATTCATTGTGATGACAGTGATGATCATGATAAAAAGGCAAAAATAACTTTGTGCCCAACAAAAAATTATGATGGTTCATGATTTTTGTCCATGTGATACATTAGTCATCCTCGCCCATTAGCAAAGGTGACCTTAGTGGGGTGT
>JAKSDK010000146.1 GCA_022360095.1 Phycisphaerales bacterium | reverse complement strand
TTTTTTCGGCCTTCTTGCCGTTTTCTGCATAAATATAATCTGTCAAGTAACAAAGGTTTACTGTTGCTTGCTGCATGCAGGTCTGTACAGGCTCCAGTGTCAGAGGATCAGGTTATCAATAAAACCCCCTGGGGATTTTGAGCACAATACGTGTATGATTGGATGAGTGGCTAGCACACCAGGTCATCTACAGTCGGATATGGTGCTGCTAAGCAAGGCCAAAATTTCGCTGCTCACTGGGACCGCACTGCATCTGCGACGGCCTACAGCCAGCCGCTTGCTGTAAACTGGTGTGGCTCAGCATTGCCACCAGCTCAACCGGCAAGTACAGCAGCTCAGTAATGGCAGTGCTCACTTGCAAAGTGCAGTGTGGCAGTTTAATCCTCAAGCAGCGCAGTTGCCCGAATAATGTTATGCCACAGCCAACAGCACTACACGCAGCCCCCACATGCGGGGAGCACATGTCTCCCCTACATGCATGTCTATTTTCGGTGATTTCCTCTCATAATCCAGTGGACCCCACGCGGCGAGGCAGGCAGCTGGATCGAAATATCCCAAACCAGGTTTTGCGTCTGAGAATTGCACAAGAAGTCTCACAATGTGTCTTCAATGTGGAGCCTCCCTTGCTGGCGCAGCCGCGAGGGGTTGCAGCTTGCCCCACCAACTATTCCGAATTCCTGTGGTTACGAGGCACTTTGCTCACGCTTTTGCCACGACTTGTGTCAGCAGAGGTCAGTGCAGGAAGGGGAAGGGCGTTGAAGAGGTGGAGTGGGTGTTGAAGAGGTCGCCCGAGAACACGTTGTCACAACTTGCGTTGCTCCGTCCGAGGAATGGCGGGATTGCGTGGCTCGCTCCTAACCTCTCATACCGTGGGTGGCAGCATTGACATCCCCACCGTTGACCGTCCGATTGTTGCCATAAGATGGAAACAGTGGCGTCCCAAAGTGTTTCCAATCCCCGATAACGGGAACAATAAGTACATTGACGACAAAATGGGATGCCAGCGACTATCAGACCAGGCGGGAACTGAGCTCGTCCACGAGCGCGGTGTTGAAACGCCAACCCGGCCCTGGAGGCGTTCTCGACCACCTGCCGCATCGTCGTCACTGACCAGCGACGTCCCCGTGTGCCGATTGACCGCCAGCCGGCCCACCTGCACGCGCGGCGCCGCTCGCGTCCGCCGCAGGCCCCTTATGGACGACGTGTTTCGCTCTGTGGCTGACCACGCCCGCCCTTGCGACGGGCGCCGACGGCAACAGCCCCACGACCTGTCCTCGTCGATCGAAGTCGCGAGGGGCCAAGATGGCTCTGACGCGCGTCGGGGTGGCGCTTCCTGCCATTGAACAGCAGGGGCGATCTTGCCGCTCCAGCGATCGACAAGAGCACCAAACCGAACGGTCAAGGGCCTGACGGAAACAGCTCTCGGGGGCTGCTTGCCGCTCTTCAGGCGGACCCGCGCAGGGTTGCCGCGGATGGCACCACGCGAAACCCTCTTCGAAACGGGCAGTCGATGCTGCCGCCCGCGTGCATGGACACCGCGCCTCCCCTTGCCGGATATCGATGCAGGTGGGCGGCACCGAGGACCAGCTGTTTTGGCCATCGACTGTACCGGAAGCATCCCGTGGCGGCGCCATCGAAGGAGTTCTATCCCAGAGATCCAAGATCCCCGTTTGGAGAAGCCGGTGCGCGAGCTCTAAGGCAGCCCTGGCGCGAGGAGGTGCCATGCTCGGGACCGCAGTTCGTGGCGCCGTTCCGCGTGGGCCTGGCCGGATCCCTCGGCGCCACGGGACAAGCTGTCCAGGCACCCCGTTTCTCGGCTGGACACGACAGCCACCCTAGCGGGAGCCACATTGGCTGGTTCTCTGCT
>JAKSDK010001744.1 GCA_022360095.1 Phycisphaerales bacterium | reverse complement strand
TGTAGAAGTCTAGATAGTTGTTATTCTTTTCTCTTGAAATGATCTGTGATGATACATGTGAATAACGGTAATTTGCATTACGGAAAAAAAGGTAATTTAAAGATAAAGCCTCGTTTTCATGCCTTTTAATCACCTGATAAAGTGGTAGAAGGTTTCAGTTTTTGATGTGAGAAAGTCTATGAAATGTTTCACCTTCATTATAACTTACTTTTGTAGTGATATTTTAAAACAAGATACACAAAAGGGCACATTTAGAATTTAGCCTCGTTTTCATGCTTTAGGTCACGTGATCAAAATTTCCAGCTTAAAGTGTGTGTAATGTTAGAGTAAAGTTATTCTTACAATTTGGTGATGAAATATTGACATAGAAGAGGGAATAAAGACGATTTAAGATGTAGCCTCGTTTCCATGCTAATATTGTATGCGACGTGTTTTAATCCCCGTGAATCGTGCCGGTGCGGGTCACAAATTTGCCGACAACATTTTTCATGTTCACAAAGGTCCCCTCAACATATCTAGACCAGTGGCTTGCTTTAAGCACTAACTTTCCATGGGAGTACACTTGCTCCCTGACTATTTCTCGTGTCTGGCTATCAACTCGATCTTCGTCATTTTCAGCCGAATCAAAAAGTTATTTCACAAACTTAACCACACAGCAATGAATAACTCATTATGGACTACTAATAGCCAAAGTTTCAGCTATTCTCAAAATTTGAAAGTTCATTACGGAATCGCGCCTGTAGATACGCGTCGCTAGTAAATGCAAATTTTTCTGTCAATCAAATGTGTCCCATTATTTGTAGGTGGAAATTGGTAAAACATCGTTACTGTTTTGGAGACAATAGAAGAACAAAAGATAACAGAAAGATCAAGTTATGCGGTCTTAAAGCGTGTTGCGTGACTTAAATCAATTGGAGCATTTCTCCTAGCTTTCCCGCATTAAAACGCTGGAATGAAAAGTCTGAAGCTTAGCTTTTAAAATTTTGATAGCCAAAATAAAAGGGGTGCCCCAAAAGGGAAGCATTTGGGAATTCAAAATCGATATTTTTGTCGCCAGCGAAATCCGGCGGATGAGCAGTAATCAGTATTGAGAAAATCTCGTACTCGAAGTCGTCCTCGTCTCAGAATCTAAAGCTCTCTAATAATCCCCCTCCAAATGTATTTGAAAAGAATTCCATATTTTTATGACGTTTGACCCTT
>JAKSDK010001509.1 GCA_022360095.1 Phycisphaerales bacterium | reverse complement strand
CAATTTATATATATTTTTCCATATTTAGAACTTGGATTTATCTTTTCTATTTCTGAGGCTATGCTGAATTAATTACCAGAAATTAATAATTTTCCTGAGTTTTGTCTCTGTAGCTTTCTCAGTAAATGGAAATTAAGATGGTAACTTGCCATCTAATCTGGGCAAAAACTTTTGATTGTGAAAATTTCATTCTCTTAGCATTTTACCATTTCATAATTCTGTATTTTATTTGCCATTTATTTGAAGACATCCTTTCCAGACTTTTGAGATAAGAATGTGTCCATTTATTGTGAAAGAATGATAGTTTGTTCACCTGTCTATAGAACACTGTAAGTTGTATTCTTGGCTCTTTGACATAAATCCTTGACACAGAACAGTTGAAGGTACAGAGTGAAGTGTTGTCACACAACTTATGTAGCAGGAGCTAAACTCTAGGAGAGTGCTTGTCAGGTATGATGAGAGTTTTCAAGATCTCTGACCATAGGTTTGTATTAACTACCTCCCATAGTCTGCAATCTGCAAGAAAAAAAGCAAAACTTCTTATTAGACATAACTTTAGGAATGCACAACTTGATTTGCAAATGGCACCTATTTTGCGATTTACAAGTCTCAAAGTATGGAGTTTGGCATCTTGGGATTTATAGATCACAAAGCTATATACGTATTTGTTAATTTATAAAGAGCAAAGCAGCAAAAAAGCTAGAAGGTTTATAGATCATAAAGCTGGGTATCAGTGATTTATAAAATTAATATTGCAGATGTTGTTGAAAGTATTATTTACGTAATCATAAGATGACTCTTGTGCTATTTGCTAAAAAGTACTAAATATACACAAATATTGCCTAAAATAATATTTTTACATTTGGCACCCCATACTGACATTGCCACTTTGACCCTTTTACTTCCACAATCATTTATAAAAAGATGATATGTTGTTTAAGCCGTTCAGTACGTAGACTGACTTTTAATAATACTTTCATTCTTTACTTCTGTACTTTAAACTTTTGAAGCTGACTGGGATAAAATCCGGTGGTGTTTTCATTCATTCAAGAACTCTTCAGGAGTACTTTCAGATGGTGTTTTTTGTTCAGCATGTCGTTCGAATTTTTGAATCAGTGGACAAAATCTTGTGGTGTGACCATACAAATGAAACCTCTGCAGGAGTACTTCTACTCATCAGTACTACTCATTTTAATATAGCATTTTACAAAGTCAAATCCACAACTTTTAGTTTTGGCACTGTTAGTGGTGAAAGGGTTCCTATAACAAATTATTAATCACATGTTTACATCTGACTTTTACCTGGTATCCTTGAAAGAAGGGTATAAATTCATATGGTTGTGCTAAGTATGGTGACACTCTCATTCGAACATTTGCAGTGGCTGGTGGGTAAT
>JAKSDK010000274.1 GCA_022360095.1 Phycisphaerales bacterium | reverse complement strand
CCATGTTGCTTTTACTAAATGGGCACTCGATTCGGGTGAACACCAGGGCTGAACAATGGTTATGTTTTTCTGATAGTCTTTCTTCGGCGCGGGCGCGAGCTGGTCACGTTTTCCCAGACATGTCACACACTCATGCAGCACCAATGTGTAGCGGGGGAGCGGAGGGAGGGAGGATTGAAACATAGGAAGGGGTAGCTACCGGGGGTCAAGTCACGTCCAGTAAAGGTCCCTTTTTCATAAATGCCGGATCCTGCCGGACGTATGTCTCAGTCCGTACGCTTTAAAACTAGTATTCAGACCAAAAGAAACATAAAAAATCACAAATGCCGACAATATTTATTGAATTTATTTTTACCAGTTCCCTTGGACGGACAGTTTTCTTCGGCAAAGTCGAAAAGTCATACTGGTTTGTGAAAACACCGTAACTTTCTTTGCTCGCAGAGTGCATGTCCCTTTATAGGGAGACGAAGAAGAAAGTGATTGAGGTCATTATCGCTAGATCAATAGGGTACCAGTGACCCTCCCCTCCCTTCTTTAAAGGGGGAACCCTTCTGTTCCTTGTCCCGTGTCCCGTGTCCGAAAACTGGGTACGAGTTCTTCACACTTTGTCCCAGACTCTCAGGCGATGCCTGACACATTTTACCGTTCGCGAGTGCGAATGCTATCAGAACGGCTATTTTCAAGCCATAAATTTCTTTTGGAATTACTGCAGAACAGAGTTACAACTTTCCAGAAACATTGCACCTGCCGTTTCGAGGTGTCTCTGTGGTTTTAAATTATGATATTGGAATGCCCTCAACGACCTCAAAGTGTTATGGAATTTGTCCTAATTGAGGAAGAATATCAGTATTCCGTTTGAATGGAGACCAGAGAGATTAGCACTCGTTCTGACAGCTCTGGTCCTCGAGCTTGAAAAGAAAAAAAGTCAATGACGATACTATCTGCCGCTGCATAGTTTTCTACCTTAGAGGCGGCAGGAAGAAGAGGCAGGTGTTTGGCGCTAAAAAATGTGAGTTGGATTTTCAAAGGGGCTATTGCTGGTTTGTACGTAACATACGTCACGGTGGTTATGTTGGTGGTCAAGAACAGAAACACTTTTCTCCTCAGGGAACTAAACTCTATTTTTATGTAAGTTCTTTGAGAAAAATTCTATTGTATTGACCCTCAACATGGCCGCCTTGTCATATCATGTGGTCGCAAACCAAGAATTTTTCATTCAATACACGTTACCCCCCTCCCCACCCCCACCACCCTCATTTGAGGAACCATGGAATACTTCCTGGGTGAGTTATAAAAACTAAGGGTTTCCTTTGGGTAGAGTAACAT
>JAKSDK010000264.1 GCA_022360095.1 Phycisphaerales bacterium | reverse complement strand
TATATGGTTCTTAGAGGTTAATATCTTTTCGGTTCTTCCTGACGTTCTTATTTTACCAAATCTCATCTTTAGGTATTATTAGTTCCTCGCATTACTATCAGTACGTCATCGCTGTGCGCAAGAGTCAGGTCAGGTATTCCTCGCCAATCTTTCAGTGGTATACACTACAAATACCACGTAGCGGTCCTTACAGAGAATTCATCTATCAGCTATGGGATAAAAACGACTGACAACCTAAGTAAGTATATTGAAGAAGATATGAATTTCTTCACATTAAGTAAGCGATTTCTCGCTCGCTCAGTGATTGGTAAAAAGCAGAGGCCATTGAAATGACGTCTGGCGCAGTCTGTTTTTTTTTTCCTAATACGCGCTCGATTTTAGACGTCAAAAAATGTAAATTAATGTTATTTGAAAAAACAAACAAACAAACAAACTGTTCACGTTTTGTATTTTGTAAATGACGTCAAAATGTTCATAGCTTTCCACTTGAGTTTTGAACATTTTAACGTCATTTCTATGGTCGATAAAAGTATAGACCATGAATAGTTGCTGTCGATTTACCGCGTGGATTTGTTACTGCTTTATCTGCTCGAAGTTATTGTTGCCATCGAAATATTCAAATTTGATATCCAAAGCAGCAGTAGCTTACTCTTGCGTCAAGATTAGCTCCGGTTTGGGTTTTAATAGTAGTAGAATATATAATTGTTAAGGAACATCATTTTAGACTACGAATGATCATTTTTGGCTTTTCCAACTTTTAAAACTGAGATATGACAATTCTTGCCTAAGGGTTTAATAATAAGTAATTTCCAGTGGCTATCTAAAGACAAAGTGAAGATAAGGGCTTTACTTTTGACACAAAATTAAAAAACTCATTAATAATTCATATAGAAAAAAAGTAATTAATTTTTAATGAGTGTCCGTTATATCTGATACTGAGACACAGCTAAATGTTACGTCCCGGGCAATTTTTTAGACCAAAATAACCCCAAATCTAAACATGATTACTGCAAGAATGAGTTGATAATACACTCTTGCTCGCTTTTTAAACAGTACGTAATTTCTATTCTATAATAATTAGCATTTATTTTCACATCAAGTTAGCACTTGCCCTGAAGTTGTAATTGAGACAGTAATAGAGGGTTTTTGGACCGTTGTCGGATCGCCAAGTCTCTACTTTTGTTGTAAACGTCACTATAAGATCCATAAAGGTGCCTCAATCAATCGCAATCGTTAACTCTGTAATATATAAAGCTATGCTGATATTCATCAAATTCTAGAATTGTTTTGTTTCCATCGTTGAAACTTTTGTATGGTATTATCATCATATGGAACCATCATTACCATGATGATAATTAATTATAAATAATCATTATCTAGAACAAACACAAATGAAATTATGATTGTAAAAAGTCGAAGTTTTGACGTCATCGTAACGTGATATCATAATCATTATCACTGGGACCATCAACATCATCATTATTATTATCATCATCATCATCAGCATCATCATCTCAACATGATTATCATCATCATACAGATAAAAGTACTTCATAAATATTGACTCTTGTTGTTGGTCTAGCCGTACGTGAAAGCCGCGTAGAATCTCACAATGCGGCTAAACGCACTATACTACCTATTATTATATATTCTTAAAAGAGGAAGAAGCTTTTTCATTAATTAGAGTACGTTGTTAGAAAGTTCTTTCATTTTATCTTTTAGTACCACTTGTGCCCGAATC
>JAKSDK010001432.1 GCA_022360095.1 Phycisphaerales bacterium | reverse complement strand
TTAAAATTCCCCACTACAGAAACTATAAAGGGAATATACAGCGGTAATGGCTGCAGGTACAAGCTTTTGGCACAACAATTCCCAGGATTGTTTGAGTGGTCAAGTGTTTTTTATGATTAATGGCTGCCTTGAATACTATAAAATTATTATTGACCAGTCAAACTATCCCACCTGTCCAGCCAAACTATCCCAAAATTGTCGCAATGCATGAAAAGCTTGTAACGGTTTCTGGGGTAGTGAATGGTTTAATCTTTTATAGATTTGTTATAGTTATGATTAATTGGTAACAGAACTTCGTTTCATCTAATTCAGCCTGCTATCATACTCATGACGAAACAAATTGGACTCCCACTAAGCAGTCGACCAATTTTGTTAATTTCTAGTAAGATTAAATAGAGCGTCAAAAGTTGACATTTCATCGTCATCATGTAACGCCATTATCAAGACCATACAAAGTAGCAAATTGTGCAAATGTATAAATTTATTAAGAGTGTCAAATCTCAAAATAATTAATAATTGCCATGGTAACAAAAGGAATTCTTTGAACAAACACTTTAGCACAAACAGAGTCACTTTGCATGTTGAGGGATGGTTTAAGCTTGCAAATCAAAAGCACCTCATTAGTGCTGTAATGCAGAGGCCTTAACTTCAATTCCTGTCCTGACCACTAAATGGTCTTGTTCTCGATAGTCCCGAGTACACATCCTTGGCCTGGCTTGTACATGTAAAATAGCCAACTGGTTTGCCTCCTGCCAGCAGGGATTCTTATAAGCCTTGTTATGTTTCGTTTGAATTATGTGTTTTATTATCCCAGAAAAGCTTCAAAAGGGGAGAAGATAATAAAGTATATATTTATTTATTTTAAGTCACCTTTTGGCAACCTCAAATACATAAATTAATGTTTAAAGTGGTCACCAAAAAACTGCAGTATTACATGTCTTTTGAAGTAGTTGAACCAAAATAACTTAAATGGCTTTCTATCTCTTCACCATTATATTTGGAGGAATTATGTTACATCTTAAGGGTAATGAAGGAGGTCACAAAGAAAATGTAGCGTAAATGATCATTGGTGTTATTCTAACCTGTGTAATTTTTGATGATCTTATACTAATTTTAGACATAAAG
>JAKSDK010000646.1 GCA_022360095.1 Phycisphaerales bacterium | reverse complement strand
TGTTGACGATGCCGAGCCGCCGGGCGACTTCCTGGTAGGCCTCGACAAGGCCGCCGAGATCGCGCCGGTATCGGTCCTTGTCCAGCTTGTCCTTTGTCTCGACGTCCCACAGACGGCAACTGTCGGGCGAGATTTCATCCGCGACGACAATGCGCATCATATCGCCTTCGAACAGGCGCCCGCACTCGATCTTGAAATCGACGAGCTGAATGCCGACCCCTAGGAACAGGCCGGACAGGAAGTCGTTGACGCGAATGGCGAGCGCCATGATGTCGTCGATCTCCTGCGGGCTCGCCCAGCCGAAGGCGGTGATGTGTTCCTCGGAGACCATGGGATCGTCCAGCGCATCGGCCTTGTAGTAGAACTCGATGATGGAGCGCGGCAGGACCGTGCCCTCGTCGAGGCCGAGACGCTTGGAAAGCGAACCGGCGGCCACGTTGCGGACAACAACCTCCAGGGGGATGATCTCAACCTCCTTGATCAGTTGCTCGCGCATGTTCACCCGGCGGATGAAATGCGTCGGAATGCCGATGCGGTTGAGGTGCTCGAACAGGAACTCCGATATCCGGTTGTTGAGAACGCCCTTGCCCTCGACAACATCGTGTTTCTTGCTGTTGAACGCGGTGGCATCATCCTTGAAGAACTGGATGAGCGTGCCTGGCTCCGGGCCTTCGTAGAGGATCTTGGCCTTGCCTTCGTAGATTCGGCGGCGTCGGTTCATGGTTTTCTCTGTTCCTGCAACAGCTTTCGCAAGCTGCGCCCTTTAGCGTGAAATTCGGCTATCCTCTAGCTGAATCTCGGACATATCACAATTGCCCTGGCGGCGGATTCTTCGGCTTATGCAGGGCCATTGGCCGCTACCCGAGCCGATCGGTGCGCGAAGTCGATGATATTACAGTTCATTGACGTGCGGCGATTGATCTTTTCCCGGGCTTTTGATTTACACATATAAGAGACACGGATCCTTTGATACAATGGAGCCAGTGCAGAGTAACCTGATGTCCTGGAGAACTGAACATGAGCGGCATGGACGATCGCAGCGAAGCCTACGAAAACAAATTCGCCCACGACGAGCAACTGCGCTTCAAGGCGGAAGCGCGCCGTAACAAGATGTTGGGCCTGTGGGCCGCGGAGCTTCTCGGCAAGGAAGGCGAGGACGCCGATGCCTATGCCAAGGAAGTCATTGTCGCCGATTTCGAGGAAGCCGGTGACGAGGATGTTTTCCGCAAGGTGCGCCGTGACTTCGACGAAGCCGGTGTGGAGCAATCGGACCACCAGATTCGCCGCCGCATGGACGAATACATGCAGGAAGCCATGCAGCAGGTCCTTACCGAGTAGCCAGCCTTGGCTCCGCCTGTGCGCGGGCGGAGCCGCACTTCCTCTATGAGTCCAGTTTGCTCAGGAAGCGGGCGAACACCATCAGGCCCTCCGGCCATGGGCCAAATCCCGATTCGGCAT
>JAKSDK010000517.1 GCA_022360095.1 Phycisphaerales bacterium | reverse complement strand
TAATATCTACGGAGGGAAATAATATTTGGGTTTCAAAATCGATTTGGCTAGCCTTGTAGTTGGAAGGAATTTACTGTTTTTGCTTTGTTTTACTTTATATTTGAGGGCAATTTCCAAGTACAAGTCCCTGGGGGGCTTATATTTGGAGGGGCGATTTAACAGCGGGTTTTTTGCGTTACCAGTTTGGGTGGCTTATATTTGCAGGGGCTTATTTTTGGAATTTTACAGTAATAATGAGGATGATGATGATAATGTACAAGGTAGAAAAGGTGTGGGTTTGTTGCAAATCACAATGCTTTTGCCCTTCAAATATGTCAATGATCCCAGCTGATTAAAAACTGTTAAAAGTAGTTTATGCTGGATTTATGAGTCAGCTTCAATACATGCACAAAAATTGAAGACCTAGTGAATGCATTATCCATGTACCTAGAAGATTATTCTTTGGCTTTTTTTCAGTCCTTCATCCTCGCAACTGTTTATTTATGTATTTATTGTCATACCATTGTAGATATTTATTTATTATTTTATTTATTTATTTATTTATTTATTAAGCCTGCCTCTGCTTATGATTGCAATGTAAATTGGCCTTTGGCATAAAAATCAATAATATTTGGATGAATTTCTTATGTGGTGTACATCTGATCTGGTTTGATATCCATTTCTATATCTGATATATTTTTCGCTTCACCATAAATTATTTTGCAGATTGATATTTACAAAGAAAATCACATGCTGAAAGCTGACCTCAGAAAGGTACAGTATGACAGAGATATTTTACTTTGTTTTCTCACTATCTTTTCTGTTAGAGTTAGATTATGATAATGAATCTTGACTACACAGTCAAGAAATTAAAGGCTAAATGACCAAAATCCCTAACACAAAAAACTGTAACAATTGTTAATAATAATTATGGACTGAAAGATGAGATCTTATTGAGTTTAGTAAAATATGACATCCAGGTTGCAAAGAAAATCAGTTTTACAGCTTGTTCTTTGGGTAAACTGTAGCTAGCATGTTCCAGCCCAAGATTCAATTTAACTGCCCCCCCCCCATTACAAACCATTACATTTTGTTGGTGTGGTTGAGATTTGTTAATTAAAATTGTTGTTACCTTTCAGGCAAAATCAAAGGTCAACAAACTTCGCAAAGAACTCCTAAGTGTTCAACAAAAACGGACAAGGTAGTTTTTGTGCATAGAATAATATTATAATTTTTATTTGCCCGAAAATGAATAAATTTATATTCAGCATGGGTAGTTGAACCTGGTTGTTGGCAGAAGCTACATTTCGCTGTGTGAGCTGGCATGCAAAAAGTAGCCTCTGCCGACAACTGTTCAAATCCGTCCAGAAATCTGGACGAATAAATTAAAAAACGGGTTTCTTCCTGTTCTTGACCGGGTTAGAGTATTGCGTGAGTCTTGCATCAGTCTTTCGTTGCAGGGTAGGGTAGTCGGTACAGTGTATTAAAAAGATGTTCATAGACATCCTTTACTTGAATCCTCATACCTTTTTGTTGTGAGT
>JAKSDK010001189.1 GCA_022360095.1 Phycisphaerales bacterium | reverse complement strand
TGAGGGTGATGAAGAGGAAATGCTGACTCTAAGATTGGAGGTTTAGAATGCAGACAGTCTGTAATGAATGAGTCCTTCCCCCTAAACTTGATACCATATGAAGCCAGATGTTCCTGAAATAATAAAATTGTTGTATGAACGTCACCAACCAGGCCACAAGTGATAGGAAAGAGGAAAGAAGAGAGCTACAAAAAAAATTATCATGTTTTTACTTGATCTGCATCTGTTATCTGAATCTTACTTTGGGTACAACAAACTGTGGGACATTTTGGGGTAAATGTTTGTATTAACTATTAGAGCAAACATAATTTACTCCAAAATAACCCACAGCGGGCCACAGCCACTCTGTTCTACCCAAATTAAATTCAGAAGACAGATGCAGTTCTAAGTAAAAACATGATAGTTTACAAGTTAGAATACAAGGGCTAAAGGCTTCAGCAAGATCAGCATATTTGCCCCAGGAAAGTACCATGTTTACTTTTTATCGTTACATTAAGGCAGACCATTCAGATTCTCCATGACATTTTCACAAAACACCAAAAATGATCTATGATCCACCTCTAGAAATATTATGTAAGAGAGATGAAAATATGTACAGTGTTAGGTTTTTGATTGTGAATTGGGTGTGCATTTGATAATATCTATTAAATGTTAAAATATGCAATAAAAGCAATAAATATTATTATTATTATTATTATTAATTGTTGACCAAACCAATTACCCTACAGGACCACTGCATATCACTCAAAAATGTAGTCTTAATATTTTACCAACTAAGGGAGAACTGAATTGTGGCATAAAACACACTACATTCTACAATAGGTATGATAATTGCATCAGCCACTAGGGCTGATGGGTACAAGCAAAATCTGCCAACACAACTTACTTTGTCATACTGGACAGATTCCAGACAGATCTCAAGCAAGTATACCCTTTCTGCTGGGGTAAAGAAAGTTTCTTGATTGTCACTTCCAGCAAACTTGTCAAGTTCTTCTGTAACAAATTCTTTAACCTTAAAGAAAAAAGACAAGAATAAAAAGTGTCAC
>JAKSDK010001188.1 GCA_022360095.1 Phycisphaerales bacterium | reverse complement strand
GGAAACAGGGAACGTCCGCGAAATCCGGGGACGTGTCTTAAGAGATCAGCTCGGTGCCAGGCTGGTCGAGGCCGCAGGCGCAGATTTTGACTCCCCTCTGAAACACAACGCCCCCAAGCCGGCTGAAACGCAGGATAAGACCGGAAAATCCGGCAAACCGATTCGCGGCAAACCGGGATTCATCTCAAAGAAAGCCGCAAAAGCCGTAATGGCGCGAAAAAGCTCAGGCGGCGGAAGACCCGGCTCACGTCGGCGTGGAAAGGGACGTTGATGCGCATTGTCGGCGGTCGTTTCAAGGGCGCGGCGCTTGCCGGTCCCAGGGGCGGCGGCACGCGCCCCACATCCGACCGTCTGCGCGAGAGCATTTTCAATATTCTGGCGCATCGCTTCGACGACCCAGTAACCGGCTCCCGTGTGCTCGATCTGTTTGCGGGTACGGGTGCGCTGGGTCTTGAAGCGATCAGCCGCGGTGCAGCGAGTTGCCTGTTTGTCGACGATGCAATCGAACCGCGCGGGCTCATGCGGCGCAATATCGAAACGCTGGATCTTACGGGGGTCACCAAAATTTTCCGCCGCGACGCCACAAAGCTTGGATATGCCGGCACGATCCCGTCCTTTGACCTGGTGTTTCTCGATCCACCCTATGGCCGGGGCCTGGGAGAAAAAGCGCTTGCCGCTGCGCATTCAGGCCAGTGGTTACAGCCCGGGGCGCTGTGCGTTTTGGAAGAGGACGCCAAGTCGGACATTACCATTCCCGCGGGATTTGATTTGACAGATCAGCGAACAAGCGGTGACAGCAAAGTCCTTTTTCTGAAACTGTCATGAAGCCTGGTTCTGCTTGCCGGTAGGCACCCCTCACGCCCACAATCATCAGCGGCGGCCAAACAGGCGCTCGATATCTTTCAGCTTGAGTTCGACATACGTTGGACGACCGTGATTGCACTGTCCGGAAAGCGGCGTCTGCTCCATTTCCCGCAACAGCGCATCCATTTCTTCGGCCCGTAAGCGGCGACCGGACCGCACCGATCCGTGGCAAGCCATTGTCGCAGCGACATGATTGAGTTTTTCTTCAAGCCGCGTTGCCGAATTCCATTCCGCCAGATCATCGGCAATGTCCTGAACAAGGCCCCGAATATCGAGATCACCCAGCATGGCAGGCGTTTCGCGGACGGCAATGGCGCCGGGCCCAAACGCTTCGATTACGAGACCAACAGCAGATAACTCCTCACCGCGCTCCACAAGCCTGTTGACGTCTTCTTCCGGCAGTTCCACCACTTCCGGGATCAAAAGCAACTGACGCTCAATACCCTTTTTGGCCATTGCGTCTTTGAGCCGTTCGTACACCAGGCGCTCATGGGCCGC
>JAKSDK010000415.1 GCA_022360095.1 Phycisphaerales bacterium | reverse complement strand
TACGAATTACCTTTAACTTGATCCGCTGTTACATTGGATAAGCGATTTCCAGCCATGACAAAATGGAAAAAAACTGAAAGGAGGAATTCAAAAATCCAGCGACGCGTAAACAACAACCTTGCTTTGGGGGGATTACAGACCTACAACCCTATTCACCATCCTCTAAGGGGATATTTACTAACCTTCTGGGTCATTTGGTGCTGATTCTGCATAGTGACTTTCCACCACCAATGCAGAGGTGGTTTCAACATCGGGGCTTAACACTGCATACCTCCGGCAGCAAAAACCATGGATCCGTTTCCGGGTTTGCTTACGACACGACAAGAACGCTGCTGCTCCTAGGACCGCAACTGATCCTAGACAGATTAAAACAATCCAGCCTGGTTTGAGGTAGCGATAAACGATTTTTTCTATAAAAGAGAAAAAGAACGACCACAATGGTAAGTCACGCAGTCATAAACAGAACATTTCTTGGTTCATGGATCACTACGCAGGCTAAAACACACATTATCTAAGGGACTGCTAGTCCTCTTAGGCAGGTTGAGCAACGCGTTTCATGTCTAGCTCTACATTTGAAAAAAGAAGCTTCTTAACCCTTGGACGTACAAGTGGGTGTGGATGCCATTCCCCTCTCAGGTTTTTCTGAAGTTTTTCCTAGACGATCAAATATCAGCACCTGAAGTTTTCAGTGGCCGTTGTTTATCATATCCCTCACGCGCATTTTCAGACAAGGTTAAAGATGATTAGTTACTATGGTTACGAGATACGATATCGTAAGTAGCAGGTGGTCAAGCCAATTTTGAGTGAAAATGCATCTTTTTTCAACTTCTTTCAACCATAAAAGTAAATCTTGTGAATAAAGTAAAGCGAAGTACTTATTTATGTGTTATTTTACATGTCAAGCCCAAAAATTACCAATTCTCGCCGTTTTTACCTCTTTTCTAATTCTTTGTAAAATCAATGGCGGCCAAGATGGCGACCATCTTTGGAGACGTCACAGGCCTCCAGCAAAGCCACCACCCATAAAATATACCTCATCTTGTAAAGAATATCAAAGAATTACACTGACGGTAAAATCTTTTCGAAATACTGCAACATATGAAAAACCCTAGGGGGAGGTTCCAACAATCCGCCCCCCCCCCCTTCCTCACTTGTCCACGGTGAGAGTATGACTTTGTGTGTACGTCTGAGAGTTAATTTCATTATTGACAGCGCTAAATTAACGTTATATTTATCTCACCTTTTTGTGAATGTTCTGCTTTAGGATCATAAGCATTACTGTTATGAAATTCAGGTGTTTTGGAGGAATTTCTTACGGTTGAAGTACTGATTTCTCGGGTCTTCTGCTCGTTTTGCGGACTGGTCTTTGGCTTTTTCTTTGCCGGCGTTATTGGTGTCCCTGTGGTCGTTCGCGCAGCAGTGGTCACAATGGGCGTTGTTGGGTTGGGACACTTCATCTTAGGACAGTAAAAAGATGGCTCGCAGATACATCGACCCAGTCCCTGTTCTTTGCAG
>JAKSDK010001304.1 GCA_022360095.1 Phycisphaerales bacterium | reverse complement strand
CCTGGCAAGAGCGGTGAAATACCACCTTGAGCACCGGGTTTTTCTCAATGGTGGTATTTCACCGCTCTTGCCAGGGTAATTGCTTCAGCATCCCTTCCCACAGCCGCAAGGTCGTCCGGCGTGTAGGTGTGATCCACTCGTTCTACCATTTGCTCGATGATCGGCCCTTCATCCAGATCGCAGTTAACGTAGTGAGCGGTAGCGCCAATCAGTTTCACACCACGCTCATGCGCCTTGTGATAGGGTTTCGCGCCCTTGAATCCGGGCAGGAAAGAATGATGAATGTTTATCGCCTGTCCGCTCAAATCATTGCAGAGCTTGTCGGACAGAATCTGCATGTAACGGGCCAGCACCAGCAGGTCGGCTTCGGCTTCGGCCAGAATTTCCAGCAGACGGTCTTCCGCTTCCGATTTGGTATCCGGTGTTACCGGCACATGGTGGAAAGGAATCTGATGCCATTCTGCTAACGGTCTGAGGTCCTCGTGGTTGGACACGATGGCCGGAACCTCCATGCGCAGCGTTCCGGTCCGGTAGCGGTATAGCAGGTCGTTCAGGCAGTGGTCATGCATGGACACCATGATGATCACCCGCGGTTTGCGGGTTGCGTCATGCACGTCCCATTGCATGCGGAATGTTTCACTGATGCGGGTAAATCCCCGGCGGAAAACCTCCTCTGACCAGCTGCCGCCATTCAGCGAAAAACGTGTGCGGGAGAAAAACATGCCGGTGTCGCGGTCGCCAAAATGCGCGGATTCTTCAACAAAATAGTTCTGGTCGCGCAGGTAGCCGGCAACGGCAGCCACGATGCCTACTGTATCGGGGCAGGTAATGGTCAGGATGTAACTTTTCTCGGCTTCGCTCATGGGCGTGATTTTGTACTCGTTTTCGGCCCGCAGCGCAGTTTGCCGGTTAGCCTGTGACAATGCAAAAGCAAGCGGGGGTTAGTGATCCGTTTCATTCCGGGTATACGTGAACCTTACCCCGGTAATCGGTGACATTGTTCAATCTGTCCACCCATTCCGACCCGGCCGGGATCTTGCCGTGGCCGCGCGGAATATCAAGTACGTATTCGGGCAGACACAGGCCGGACAACCGACCGCGGAGTTCTCGCATGAGGGCCTGGCCTTTTCCCACGGTGGTGCGAAAGTGGGCTGTACCCGGTGCCCGGTCGCAATGATGCAGGTAGTAAGGCTTGATGCGGTTTTCCACCAGCCTGCGAAACAGCGTTTCCAGTGTTCCAGTATCGTCGTTGATGCCTTTCAGCAACACCGACTGACTTAGCAGAATAAGGCCCGCATCAATCATGCGACTGCAGGTGTCCAGACATGCGGCGGTTAATTCACGAGGATGATTGGTATGCACCAGCACGTACACGGGTTTGTCGATCCGCAGGCTGTTGATCAGCCTGGCGTCGATACGTTCCGGGTCGGCGACCGGCATGCGGGTGTGGATACGCACCACGCGTACGTGTTCGATCTCTGCCAGCTCACGCATCAGCGCTGCCAGCCTGCGCGGTGACAGCAGCAGAGGATCGCCGCCGGAAAGAATAACTTCCCAGATTTCTTTGTGATCGCGCACGTAGTCAAGTGCCGCGCCGAGTTCAGCCTGACTTAATATGGCAGATTCGT
>JAKSDK010000434.1 GCA_022360095.1 Phycisphaerales bacterium | reverse complement strand
CTTCAAACACGTCTCTTAACAGCTTGATTGGGGTGTCGGGGAAGAATTCTTGAAGGCTTTCGGGAAGCAATTTCACAGGATCAAGCCCAAATGATTGATAAAATCGCTGTAGAGCAAAAGGGTCAGTTCGAAGTCTGCATGTCAGTTCAGATGTCACTGTTTTACTCGCATCTTTCAAACAAAGATTGACAATGGAATCTAGGAAAATGAACAGAAGAGCTGAAAAATGCAAGAAGAAATTTTGTCGATCCTATCAACAGTCAAAACTAACTGCAAACAATTTATTAAGAGTCTGTATCGTGGGGATCATGATGGTTAAATGACTTGACTTTCTGGTAAAATATAAAACTGAAAAAATTCGTTGTTCCGATTGTCCAAGATGCATCCTTTGACCGAAAACGTTTTTCATATAATGAGTATCTTACCGCTGGTTTCTTCCACTCCAAGCTCAGATGGTGCAACGCGTGATTCCGCCATTCCACTGTCGCTTCTTTCAGTTGTGACGCTGTGTGAATCACTGTCCTTGGATTGCTCTAAATAACTCTGAATATAAGCAAGTTTCTCCTGCCACTCCTCAGCAGGACCTTCCGATACAATAAAATTCAACTTAGTGCAAATGTAACGGAAACTCAGTCGAAAGTAGAGGGAAAATCGAATCAAAAAATGGAGAAGTAGGCCCCATATGTGACCCCCCTCCGCCCCAGTCGTAGGTCCATCTACCGGTAAACAAAAAAATATATATCCGAATAAGAGCCCCCCGGATCAAAGCCCCCTTCCAAATGCATTAAAATGAATTCGTCTTATTATAAAGTTTTCAAGTTTAATTAACCCCAATTAATGCTAAATGATTTTGATCGGCATAACTATTAATGGCTTGTTTCGAAGCGCTTTTTTTGCGGTCATAAGCCCAGTAGGATATAAACCCTTCCGATCATTCGTTAAACGATATGCTTTCCCCTGTGGTTCTACGAATTAGGATTCCTGATTGTGATGTCAATTTCTTGGCCGTTGTTCGATTTCAGCGTGGTTT
>JAKSDK010000499.1 GCA_022360095.1 Phycisphaerales bacterium | reverse complement strand
TTCATTTATTCCTTTATCAAGCCCTAAAGGCCTGCCCAACAATTTTTCCGACCTCTCCTCTGTCAAAATTGAAAGCCCTCAAGCATGCAAAACAAACGGAGAGCTATTCGACTAAAGAGCTCTCTTCGAAGACGATCTTCCACTCAAGTTCACTGGGAGATACAAATGTACTTCTTTCTCTTTTAGATAGACCTAGTCCTCGGATAATTATAACAAAACCCCGTATGGAGACCGGCGTGGCGTGGATCAGGCTTCATTTGTTGCCTAAAGGAGACCATACTCCAACACAGCATGAGAGAAATTGTTTCGTTTTATCGAGATACTTCTTTAAGCATAATTCTAAGTGATACGTTTATATGAGTGAAAACACCCTAAGTGAGTAAAAAATCTGCAATTTCTACAACTAAACGAGACGATGAGTAGCCCCCCCCCGCGGACGTTCTTACGGCTTTCTTAAGCGCTCCTTCCCCGTGGGAAACTAGACGATGAGCATCCGTGTCACTTCCATTCGGGATTCCCCCCCCCCCCCCCTCCACCCCAGGGTTTCGAAAAGGTTTACATAGAAGCCTTCGAAGTACATGTAGTTGGTGACGTTTAGGAAAACTGGAAAGTTCCCGTAGTTTAGGGGAAACAAATGTGGAGTAGTTAGTTGACTTTTTCACCTGGTAGGCATGTTTTAAAAGCAGACACATCACTGAATGGTCCTCTTCCGCAAGCATTGATGGCTGCTACTCGAAATTTGTACGCTGTTCCTGGTAAAAGTTCCTGCTTCTTTAAATTATGTTCAGAGCCGCTTTCAATGTCAAGGTTGGCCTACAAGTTCCAAAGTACCAAAAGGTTTCTATTTTATAACTTTATTAAGACCTCATTCGTACTTCATAAGTTTGAACAAGTTTGAAATGAGATACTTTGTCTTTAACATTTTTACAACATTTTCTTTCAAAAGAAAGGGTACATATTAACTAAGTCCAAGGTTGTTTGAAAATTTGGCTCATGTTAGTAATTCAAATCGCGCACCTCTGAGTTTCACGCAAATTCATTCAATTTTTACATTCCACCTCCAGTTTAAATGGAGACAACAGTAGCAGATCTGACTTTTGAGTCTGTGGATGAAATCCTATTGTGTGACCATTCAAATGAAACCTCTTCAGCAGTATTTTCAAATGGTACTATTTGTTTAGTACATGTAGTTCTAACTTTTGAGTCTGTGGATAAAATCCTATGATGTGACCATTCAAATAAAACCTCTTCAGCAGTACTTTCACATGCTGCTATTTATTTAGTATGTACTTCTA
>JAKSDK010001107.1 GCA_022360095.1 Phycisphaerales bacterium | reverse complement strand
TCAAGTTTTAATGCTATGCCTGCAAAAATCACCCAAAATATTACTATGGTTAGTGCTTCTGATGGAACTTGTTTGATATCTTCTTTATAACTCTACAGAAGCATTTTGTGTATGGGAAAAGACACTCAGAAATGACTTTAGCACAGAATTGACCTAATACAGCGTATTGTTTTAACAAGTAAATTGTCACTCACTTTGTGTACATCTTCTCATCATCACAAACGTCGCCACCTGTGTATAGCTGCTCTTCCCTTTAAAAGAACAACAACAACAAAATAAACTTTTCACCATCACAACTCAAATAGTGGTTCAAAAAGCAAGCACGTGATCTGATCTGTGGAAAATTCATATGGCTGAAAGTATCATGAGGGGAAATGTCCTTAGCTACAAAAAGAGTACGCATCATGTAAGGGAATCCGGATTCCAGACCCGAGAAAATTGTGCTTGAGGAATCCGGAATTCTGGGCTTTGGAATCCGGAATACAGCTCAAAGAATCCGGAATTTCAGTAAATATTGGAACCAAGAATCCAAGTTCCACCGACAGAGACTGGAATCCAGTACCTGGAATCTGGAATCCGCGGTGTGGAATCCAGAATCCAAGACTGTCTTGGATTCTTTTTCATCGGATGAAAGAGTTATTTCAGATATGATTTCCGTGTTGTTTTTCGAAAGAGCTTCTTGCTTCACAAATGTTTTTGTGCCAGAGGTGTCGAGAAAAAACAAAGTCTTTTCATTTTTAGAAAAAGTCACGGAACAGTCGCTATTGAGGTAGGAAATCACCAATTTACACTTCCTGTTTGAAACACTTGACTTCTTTGATAATAAGAAAATCTGAAAATCTGAGGGCAGTATGGGAATCCCAAATTATCAGTGCCTCATCTCATTCCTTCTCCGCCACCCCCCCTGGTGTGGCCACCTTTGCTAATTAAACCAAGAGAAAATGAGCTAACAAAAGCAAGAGAAAAGGACAGCCTTCTCCTTTTTCCATTGCGTCTGAGTGCAAAATGACGTTTTCCTGAAAACAAAGAATGTATCTTCACTACGACATAAGCGAAAATAATCTGCCAGAGTACAAGAGATTTTTGGAATCTACAATCTCCAAGGAACCATGGAGTAGGGCACTGATAGGGTATATTCTCCTGAAGATCAAAGCTGTGTGAATCCCATCTGAACTCTGATCCGTCACAAGCTTGACAAGATGAGCACACCTTTCTCACTCTACGACTAGGCTTACAATACACCTTACAAACAATGAAACAAACACGTTATTCATAGTTTCAATCTTACCTAAAAGAGTCCAGTTGATGTAGTCGATCTCTATCAGCATTATTAAAATGAGCAATCCAACTCAAATGTTGTTTGCATTTGATATTCTGATTATCAACATAGACATCATACACTTCCAATTTGCTCTCAAATATCTTCTCTGT
>JAKSDK010001793.1 GCA_022360095.1 Phycisphaerales bacterium | reverse complement strand
GCCTTTATTACTTTGCGCTGAGGTCAAAAGGCAGCTCCGCTTCCCTGGCCACTCACTTCGCCGCGACAAGGATGATCTTATGAACAGATTCGCCCTGTATGTACCATCTGTAGGGAGACGAAGTGTTGGCGGGCAGAAACATTATTATTTATTAAGGATGCCAAAAATCATAGAAATCGGTTAAATCTTTCATTCTAAAAAACGCAAATCAAAAACATAAACAACACGCATATAAATGAATTCGGCCCAAATTTTTGCCACCTTTTGCGGGCCGCATCCAAGACAAGACGAATTTTTGTCTACTAGCTGAGGAGTTTCCATTAATTTTGCTCGCTAATTTGTCTTCTGCAGAGGTTATCTGATGTATTTTAGAGTAAGTATTGAACTACTTTTTATTTCCAAGACCTTTCAGTACTTTTATGTGTCAATACCGCAGGCATTTTGTTACGGTTATAGCTTAGTGGATCTGTCTGCTCTAGAAACCTGTTTGCCTTAAAAGTCCTTAAGATTTAAGTTATGGCTATATAACAATACTAACCCTTCAGTTCCCTTTATTTTAAATTGCACTGTATATTTGGCTTGGACGTGACTGCATTGCAGTTTGTTTGTTGCTAAATACCAGGGCTTTTTCTAACAATTAACTATTAACCAGTTTTATTTGTGTTTTTATGCCGATAACACTCCCATTTACACACACCCTCCCTCTCTTCACCTTAACCACTATTTTAGTGGAGACTTGGGAACCCTTTTCCATACAACACCTGTTATGCCACACAGGTTGCTACGCGAATCTACTGTTTTCATATATTTTGTTTTAGAAAGCTTATGGTGCGGGTACCTTATAGTAGGGGTAATAGTATAGTCAACTCTTTGAATGGTTTATGGTGTTCCTCATACTTTTCATTATACAGTTTTTATCAAATGTTAATTTTACTAATAATCTCTTTACTTATATATACTAATTATTAATAGTTGATATGTTTGCATACACCTTAATCAGGGTAAAATTACTTTCTATTAATTGAATTTCCTTTTTCCCAGGACTCGAAACTATATATATTTGTGTCAGACATGGCTGCATTAGACAATATTCACACTACATATAATTACACTTCGTCCATATAATACCTCTATACCTCCTCTTACTCTTTTGTAATTATGATTTTTATTTATGCAATACTGTAGTGGACATAGCTGCATATCAGTCTGTGGGTCCCTCACTATTATCGTACCCTAACCCATTTAAGTTTTT
>JAKSDK010001338.1 GCA_022360095.1 Phycisphaerales bacterium | reverse complement strand
TCGGGTCAAGTTAAAATGCCAAAAGCCTTTAAGCTAAAAAAGGACAGAAATAGATTCAGTTTTCTCTTTTGTCTTTTTAGATATTTTTAATTGTTTCCTTTCTCCAGATCTATGAAGATATTAAAATAAGGTACGAAAATAAAAACTTACCCGAGTTTCTTCGGACCGTCCTGAATGGAGACTTGTCCTCTTCTGGGTACAACCTCTTCGATGACGAGATATATTCAGAACTTCCCACAACGAGAGACTCCACGTAGGACCATTGGTTTGGACAAAGAAAAGGTGTTGACAATAATGGATCGTGATGAGACTCAAACTCAGACAAATTAGTGTTGTTCACTAAATTTCGACAAAATTTTATGATCACATTTTCGGAGAGGCAAACCAGAGGAAAAGCTTTGGGAGCATTCTATCCATATGAGAGGGAAAACATTAACCGATAGATGGTGATTTTTTCTTTTAGCATATGGCACTGGAGAAAAAATTTCCTTAGAACAGTTCTTTATTTGACAAGTACGATAGAAATTGGAATTTTAATTGGTCTCAAAATCTTCAAGACAAAGGACTGTCTATTGAAAATAATCTTTTCTGACATGTAGGGAAAAAAAACTTTTTACTGACTTCGTTTAATTGATCCCATTTTTTGGTCTCGAATTTTAAGTTTTAGAATTTGACTTTGGCTCATCCTGACTGAGTAACAGTAATTATTAATTATAATAAATTAACGCAGTTTCTCCTGCTTTTGTTCGGTAATTCAATGATCTCCATGTGGGGCGTACGAGAAATATGATTTGCTTATAATAAGTGAGGTAAGTTTTAACAATCATGAACAATATTTCCCTCACTTTCGAGAAAAAAAAGCTGATTTTTCAAGTCTTCCAATTCTTGTTTACTGCAGACCACAAGTTGTTTTCTTTCATATGAAAAATATTATTCAATCAGTAATGATCTTGATTCACATTTTTTGACACAAAGTTTAAGTGCCATGCGAGCCGTTGAAGACAGACCATGTTGTTTGTATCAAACACAGCCCCATATCCATAAAATAACTTCAGACCCATTATGACTCCCTGAACTCCATAATTTCATGCAAAAACTGGGAACTTAAACTTTTCTCTCTCCTGATCAAACGGCATCACATTGTTTTTTTTTTTTTTTAAAAAGTTTCGCTTACTTCGAATATAATTTTAATTGTGCTG
>JAKSDK010001045.1 GCA_022360095.1 Phycisphaerales bacterium | reverse complement strand
TAACTGAGTATCAGGCGTTTCTGAAGGAAAGCTAAAGGGGGAAGAGAGAAGCGAAAAAGGGAGAGATAGCGATCTAAAATCTCCTCTCCCCTATCCCCTTAGGAAGGCCTGATACTCCGGCTAGAGCGCGCGTGAAAATCACCCCACGCGAGAAAAGCGAGACAAGGTGGGGGGAGAGAAAAAAAAAACGCGTGGGCTGATTTTCACCCGCATTCGCGTTTCGCTTGCTCTTCTATTGCTTGAGGAAAAATTGGGACTGCTCGTAGTCTACTGTTTACTGTATATTGCGTACCCTTTCACAGGTAGGTCACAACCTGATCTTTTTCAAGTTTTTTTCTCAGTCTCTCAGCTCTACCTCTAGAGTAAATTTATTTAGTTTTTAGAAAAAATCGATGATCGATCGCCCTGGACAATCTGATTATTCCTGATGATCTGGGCACTGTAAAATTCTACAAGTTTCAGGTGTGAAATGGTATATCTGGTAGTAAATAATTTTAATTAACACTTAACACATCAAAACAGCTAAAGAATGTTAAAAATTATTCTAGAACTTTGGGACTTCAATTATACTGACGACGTGGGTTAATAGTTTGCTTTACACAAAGGTTTGACGCATATTTGATTAATTGGATGGAGGATAAATAATTACCTTGTTTGTACAAGGAAACAAAGGTGTAGAAGAACGAAGATTACGTAATTTGAAAAACGCAGAGCTTTTTGACGCTAAAAAACTTTTCTTTTCCTTGTTGATGCTATTATGTACCGCTTTTCAGCACAGAATTTTGCTGCGACTCGTTTTACTTTTCGAGTTGAGAATTAAACTAATACAGTAGGACTCCGGAAAATCGCTGAAGGGAAACGAAAAACAGTTCGAGTTAGCGGGGTAAATTTTATTCAAATTTTTATCAAGGAAAAGGAAATTATCCGTGTTCGAGTTATCGTGGTTCTACTGTATTTCCTACTTCTCAGGTTGGGGATTACTTTTTCGAGTAAATTAAACAAGAGATGTGTATCCTTCCATGGATTTTGATTTTCAGAATTAACCAAAGTCTGCACAGTAAGACTGTTTTAGTTTGTTTCGCGTCTGTTCTGCGCAAGTTGTAATTACTTATAACAGGATGGGCTCCTGCTTATAATAAGATCTCTCCGATTTTTTAAGTCAAGGTAGCAGAGACAAATTGCGTGGTCTGATTTGCAGTGATTAATCTCGTTTTCGTAAAGAATTGTGAACGTGACCGACTTGTTCCGAAAACAAGCTTATTCTTTGTTGTGAGTAGACAAAGCTGGTTCAGGTTGTGATTTCTAGTCATCCATTTCCTTTGTTTTATGAAGATAACCTTTTCACCCGGAATCTTTTCAATTTGGAGTCAGTTAGTGAAATGTGCTAAAAACAGCTTTCATTTTATGAAGATGACTTATTATCGTTCAATGTGCAGTTATTACCCTGAAGCATTATTTGATTTGCGCTTGAACATGCATTTAGCTATTTGAATCTGTTAAGTATTGACTAATTCAGTGTTATAAATGTACATTTCACTGCATAGCAATTCATCTTCATTGCCGTAAACCAATGAAATATTTTTGAGAAAAGTTTCATTATACCAAGTTGCTTGGTATGTCTATGAACACTGGTCACATGACAACTCAATTCGGTTTGAGACCATTTTTTGCGACAAAGGCGGCCAAAGTGCTTGTGGCACATTTCTTTTCTCTGCAGAGGAAAAAAGTGCTACCGTGAACCAAGAGAGTCTCTTGAGTGT
>JAKSDK010000845.1 GCA_022360095.1 Phycisphaerales bacterium | reverse complement strand
TGGTACTCCTGGAGCAAAAGGAGACACTGGACGTATTGGACCACCAGGATTGAATGGATTAAAAGGAACTAAAGGACAAAGAGGCTATACTGGTATTCAAGGACAAAAAGGCGAATGTGTTGTTCCTCCCAAAATATTTGTTTCTCCAGAATCTCAGTATGTGTTTCTGAACAAGCCAGCAACGTTTTATTGTTGGGTTCAAGGTCAATCGTTTAAGAAAATAACCTGGCGCAAGTTGGAAGGTAACGTGCTCCGTGACATTAGTACAACAAATGGTATTCTTCATATTAATAATGTCCAAAGATCACACACTGGATCATACTTGTGTACAGTCGTCACTAGTTATGGAATATTCCGAGCAGTGACCACTCTAGGAATAAAAGGTAAGACACCTCTCCTTCCATGGCTTTATTGCGGGACGATGATTACTTTATAGTACAACAAAGAGTGTTATAAATGTCGTTGTTTTCCTACATGCATATGACACTGTAGAATTCAATTTAAGATACAATTCTAATCAAAATTTTTTTTTTGAGTTGAATTCTTATGACTGGATTATAATGCAATTATCTGGATCGTCTCCATTTGAGAGAGATCGTTTCGTGACGATCCTCGATTTCTTCGCTTGTCTCTGTCGTCCTATCCATTTTTTTCTTCTCAGTCGTTTTTTGAGTTGATCGTCACAAAATACGTTCCGTAAGAGACTGTCGTCTTTCGAACCGGATTGCGACATAGAGGTGTTTCAACTGGAAACGGCTTAGGCGGCCAAGACGATAGACCAGGACTTAGGGACTGCATCTAGCTTAGATAGGAAAAGAAAAATTCCTAGGTGATGTCGTTGACTCGCAGTGATGGCAAATTAATGCCGGTGAAAAAATATAACGCTCGTGCAAAATTGTTGTTTTGCGTTTGTTTCTGACGCGGTTCTCCACAGATACTCCAAGCTCACGAGTGACAATCGTTGTTACGTTACAGAAATATTATAAGGGTTTGTACGGTGATTTAAGCGATCGTTATTCCGGGGTAAAAAATAACAATATAAAT
>JAKSDK010000626.1 GCA_022360095.1 Phycisphaerales bacterium | reverse complement strand
TCATCAAGTTAATTGTTATCTTGGTTGTTGTAATATATATATATATATATATAATTTTGTTGTTATTGTTATCCTTGTTCTTTTTTTTTTTTTAATTAGAATTGTATATTCATTTAATTAATGTTTATTCTTAAGTAACATTGTAAAACTCGTCTTTAATTCAATAAAAACTTTAGCAAAAAATAAATAAATAATAATAATAATTATAAACCATTATATCGCATTTGATTTACAGTGCCTACCCTCCATCTTTTTGTTTTTTTTTTTACAAGCTTTGTTTTGCGAATCAGCTTGCTTTCACCGTAACCATCGTGTTAACCCTCTGCCATTGCTTTTAAGCACTCGGCATTAGAAGGCGGTGCAAGACGCATGACATGGGAGTCAGAACAGGATTTGTAAAAACAAAGTTTTAGTCGACAACCCACTTCTTTCAGAGTATTTTCCAAGGCATCCTGAAGAATTGGACGATTAAACTTGTACTATCATGTCAAATTGGTTAGCCAACGCGATTTCACTGTCGAGCCATCGGTGCAGTCATACCTTTATTCAAAATGCACATACCTCACGGGTTCTTTGATCATTTTGAGGTAACTGAGATTTATTTTCATGACTGAAACTGAGAAATGAGCACGAATTAGGGAACTCTCTCTTTAAGGAAATCGCCATGTTTGTTTTGTAATAATTTCTAAAAGAAAATTTTTCATCATTAGCATGGGAGACAAAATGGCTATTAAGAGGTTCGGACAGGAGTACACATACAACGCAGGTCCCGTCCACTTACTGCTAAGATGAGGCGTTTCATTCTACGGAAACCGGAGTACTATTGCCCCCATTGGCTCCTAGTGCGCCATATTCAGTAAAATGAAACAATTGTTAATATTTCTTAGCCACCGAGGAAGCTTGAGCAACGTCAACGACGACGGCAACAAAACTTCAAAAGAAGTACGTTCATTGAGCAAACGTACAACAACTCTGCACTTGTATCGCACATTTGGCTACAATTCTTTATCGTCCTTATCATTTGCACAACTACGATATTTAATTTCAGTAATCCCTAATTCTAAGTTTTATAGAGAAAACGTGGAAGTACTACGCCGAATTTCCACTTCTTGTTTTCAAACATGTTTGCAGCTTCAGCAAAATTCTGGCCTACATTCCATAAATTGAGTGAGCCGTAATAATCGCGATGATTGATTGTGTAACATTGATTGAGAGTGAAAATTAAGAATAAAGAAAGGAACCGTGTCCTCGATTTCAGGACCTATCAAAAGCTAGAAATAAATATTGGCTTTCAATCTTTAAAGTCTCGAAATTCAAAATGACCTCCTTACGTAAGCATTCAAAATATTTCCCTTTCTCTGATTGACCTTTAAAACCACGACTTATTCTTCAAAAACAGCTGGCGGCTTCTGGCGTTGACCAAATTTAGAAAAATGTTTGACTTCATTTTACCACCAGTGGCGTAGCTGCCTTTCAGCCATTACGCCCGGGCTTAACAAAAAGTTTAGTTAAAATGAGCTCATGCAATCGCATGTGACAGGGAGTGATTGCACCAAATGGCGAAGCTTCGCTCTGTTTAAGAAATCGCGCCAAAATCACCGTTTTTATATGTGAACGGAAGCCCTATCCGGTATGGTTTTGTCGCCAGTGTATCCCATAATTTGAAAACTGAATCTGTCGCTGGGCCATCTTGCTTTTTTAAGTAGGTACCTAGGTAGGGGTCCTCTTTCAGTTTACTTTGATTACATGTTAGAACTATGTTGGTTGAAAACTGGGCGTTATGTAGGGTCTCAGCTCGTAAATAATTTCTAGCAAACAGTTTGCTCCTTGTTTGTTTTTTTGTTGTTGTTGTTTTTTTATGTTGCGTCCTGAAAAGAGGGCTAATTTCGTGCCCTGGTTATCTGTGTTTATT
>JAKSDK010000650.1 GCA_022360095.1 Phycisphaerales bacterium | reverse complement strand
ACACCGTACGTAAACAGGCGATACATCAAAGTAAGCTAATGCACTTGTACTGTGATCAGTTCTTTAAACTTGTCAAATGCAGTCTGTTGCTCCGACTGCCATTTGAACTCCACATTCTTGTGAGTTAGTCTCTGGATAGGTTCTGCAACAGTGGACAGGTCTGGAATGAACTTAGACACAAATTGAGCCAGACCCAGGAACGATCGTGCCTCACTGGCGTTCTGCGGTGGATCTGCATTCCAGATTGCGGCTTCTCCTCACTAGGTTCTACCCCATTCTGTGTCACTTGATGACCAACGAATGTCAACCTTGGTAACCCGAACTCACATTTGCCCCCATTCAATGTCAAACCCACCTCCTTTAACCGATTAAGCACAAAAGAAGCCTCTCATCATGCTGCTCAACACCATTACCATGAATGACTAGGTCATCCGCAATATTGATGACCCCTTTACAACCACGCAACACATCCCGGATGATTTGTTTATATTCTTTGGGTGCTGAGGTCACCCCAAACCTGAGACGGGTACATCTGTAAAGACCGCGGCGAGTCACAACTGTTGTCGCATGCCTACTCTCCTCTGCAAAAGTATCTGATGGAACCCCCACTTCAGGTCCACACGGCTAAATACTGTGCTGCCATTCAAGTCTTGGAGAACTTCTTCAGCTGTGGGGATGGGCTGACGTTCTCTTATGATAACTTGGTTGGCGTGCCTCATGTCAGCGCAGATTCTAACATCACCATCAGATTTGGGTACAACGAAGGGTAGAGAGACCCAATTGGTTGGTCCCTTTGGTACTTCTTCTATGATCTCACATGCCACCAACTAGTCTAACTTTTTCTCCACTTTCTCCCCCACACCAAATGGGATTCTACGGACGGGTTGTGCAACCGGTTTTACAAAGGTATCGACGTTAAATTTCAACTCGTAGTCCTTCAAGAGACCCACCCCGTTAAACAGTTCCTTGTATTTGTCCCTCATGTCTTGATCTGTGGTATCTAGAACCAGTGCTGGGTCTTTCATCCTGTTCTACACTTTCGCTTCTATCGCTATCACCATCTACATAATTTCTGTTTGTCTTCTTTCCGCTATCAGTTATCTTTGGCTCAACTT
>JAKSDK010000102.1 GCA_022360095.1 Phycisphaerales bacterium | reverse complement strand
TGACACGTGAAGCTGACAACTCAATGACCGGAAGTGATTTTGATTGGATGGTATCAAATCATGCTGTGTGAGGGTGGAAGGCTCCAGTAAAAGCATCTGTGTCAGGCGTTTCTTTCCTTCACCTCTCTTCCTTTTTCGCTTCCATTTTTCCCCTTTTCCCCAGAAATGCCTGATACTCAGGCTACAGGTGCTCAAAAGATGGACAGTGCAATTCACCGGATAAATCACTATCTAGTGGATAAGTATTGGGAAAACCAATTATTGCACTATCCAGTGGATAGAGATTTTTCTGGTGGTTGGTACTATCCATCTTTTGAACAACTGGGGCCTGCTGGACCAACCTTTAGCATCCCAAGAGTGACATTACACATCCGCCAACATGAAGGGGTGGACATGCGCACAGACAAACGGACAGACAATTTTGTTACTACCAAAATGTCTGAGATGCATAGATAACCAAATTTTCTTACCCACTCTGCTCTGCTGCATGGGCTTCATGCATGTGAGAGCTCAGCCATCGGTAAAGCTGTTTCATGCAAAATGATTTTAGCATTAACCACTCTTTCTGGGCACTTGCAGAACCTCTGCTTTAGCATTGGTGCTTCAATCAGTGACACATTGGTGACTTTGTACACTGATATCATGGATTTACTGTGTTTCTAATTATTTTTATCCAGGCATTGAGAGTGACTCTGACATGGTAGTCAAAGCTCAGGTTCTTGCTGGTGGACGTGGAAAAGGCACTTTTGAGGGAGGGCTCAAGGGAGGTGTCAGGATTGTGTTCTCGTGAGTAAAATAATATGCTGTGGAGTGAACTTACATATTATATTTTACTTGCATTACCTACTGTATTCTAATGTCCTGTAGCTTTCAAGTTTTATGCTTGCATAACCTTGTAGGTATGTCTATTGATGATATGCAAAATGTTTGTCATTATTTTGTTTCTGAACTTCCTATTATTGAGCATGAAAACATAACCATGTTTGATACGCATGATTCATGACTGCTTAATGGTAGTGTAATAACTACTTACATTTTGTATTATTTTAGGCCAGAGGAAGCTAAAGAAATGGCATCCAGAATGCTTGGTAAAAAACTCTTTACAAAACAGACAGGAGAACAGG
>JAKSDK010001581.1 GCA_022360095.1 Phycisphaerales bacterium | reverse complement strand
CGCTCCTAGTAAAGTGTCTCAAAACATGGTTCAAGTTATCGAGGGTAAAATAACTAGAAAGTGACCTGAGGGAAAACGAAAATTGGTTTGAGATGGCGCGAGGTTCGAGTTAGCGAGGGTTCGAGTTACCGGGAGTCGACTGTATTGTCAGTCTGTCTTGATTTCCACCACTGGTAGCAATCAGCCAGCCTGTCGACCAATGCGTTGGACTCCACATCGCGTATATGTATCGGTAAGTGTAAGTGTCTAGATAACTGTATCGGTGTCCGCCTCTTTTTAAGTGTGAACCACCGTCTAAATCAGTGCCTCGTTCTCCATAGCAACCAGTGTGTCGCCATGTGTTTTGGCGACCACCCCCACTAGAGTGTCAGCCAGCGTGTACATCAGTGGCTCGGGCAACACATTGACCAGTGTGTGCCTTGGCCACTGCCTCTCCTAACGTGTCAGTCAGCGTGTCGACAAGGGCTTCAGTCGTCCACATCGCCCCGTGTGTAGCTAAGTGTCTCGGTTTTCGACTTTGTTAGCGTGTCAGCCAGCGTGTCAACCACTGCCTCGGCCTTCACACGGGCCATGTATTGCCTAGTGTCTTAGCTTGCGCTTCTGCTTGCGTGTAAGTCACCGTGCGGAACAATACCTTGGCCTCCACATCGCACACTTTGTCGCCAAGTGCCTTGGCCTATGCCTATGAGAGAGTGTCAGGCACCGTCTCAATTCGTGCCTACGCCTACACGTTCAATACCATTTGCATCGCCGTCCTTTTCTCTTAGAGGGTCAACCAACGTGCAGAAGAGTACTTCGGCCTCCATATCGCTTACTGAGTAGCAAAGTGTCTCAGCCTCCAAATCAGCTATTGTGTCAGCCAAAGTGACGTGTTGACTTGTGAGTCGCCCTCCACTACGCTTATTTTGAAGCAAATTGTCTAGACCTCCGCCTCTCCTATTTTGTCAGCAGCCATGTCGACCATTGCCTCGGCCTTCACATTGCCCATGTGTCGCGTAGTCTCTTGGCCTGTGCTTTTTGTTGCGGGAAAGTCACCGAGTAGATCAGTGCCTCGGCCTTCACAGCCCACAGTTTAACGCTAAGTGTCTCTGCCTCCACCTCTACTTGAGTGTAAGGCAGCCTGTCGATAAGTACGTTGGCCCACATATCGCTTATTTTTGACGCAAAGTGTCTTAACTTCCGTCTCCGATAGAGTGTCAGGTAACAGCTCAGTTAGTT
>JAKSDK010001863.1 GCA_022360095.1 Phycisphaerales bacterium | reverse complement strand
TGCTGAAAACCATGGCCATGTTCTTGAATTTTGTTGTTAAAACATCTCTAATCTGGTTGGTTCTTGTTGGTTTCTTTTGTGTTTTCTGCCAATCAGAAAGCATTTGTAATTTGCACTCGTGTTACACATTTTGCACTTGTGTTACAGAAGAGCTGCACTCCTTTCTCAGCCAATCAGCATTGAGTAATTTTTTCGTGTATAAAAAAAAAAAAAAAAATAACTATAACAGATCAACTATCAGAAAAATGTAAAAACTATGTACAAACTATGTACAATGTCGATGGTGAACACGAATGATTTAAGGATAGCTTTTACGATTTTATTTCAGTTCTCGCTCGTGAAAAGTCTGAATGTCATTTCCCATCGCGCATGTCAGTTCGGAATTTCTGACAATGCGGGCGGGGGGCAATTAATTGCAAGTGAATATATTTGGAACTCGTCATCACCTTATTTGCATGCAACATTTGTGAAAATATCAGGCATTTACTTGGTGACAAATCAACAAAAAAAATACCTATAAGAGCAGATTCAGATTGGACTCAGCTTTATAGAGATAGCTAATTGTCAGTATATTCTACACAAATCAGGGTCGAAATTTTCGTAGTTTGATAAGAGAATGATAACGGCTTACGCCAAAGAGGATAATATTGTAGAAGTTTCTATTTGCGAATCTTTGCTGACATAATCGCTTACATTTTCCTCAAAGGCAAATTAACTTCAAGGGCTGAAAGAGCTTGTTAAGCTTAGCTGTAGTCTGCAATTTTTGGCCCTTTGTGCGTGTAATATTGAGAAAATATAAACCATTAAAAATGAAAAATTTCTGGGTGACAAAAGTGTTAATGAGCCCACACATTCTTTTGTAAAATTTACTACATTTTTCAACACAGGATATATGTACTGCAAAGGCTATTTAGTATTTCAGACTGCAATAGAGAGCTTTAGATTCTTAGACGAGAACGACTACGAGTACGAGATTTTCTCAATGCTAAGTAGTGCTCGCGCGTGAGG
>JAKSDK010000110.1 GCA_022360095.1 Phycisphaerales bacterium | reverse complement strand
CTTTTTGTGATGAATAGCATAGCGACAGCACCAGTTGTAGCTTCGAGGTAATCACTGAGGTTAGCAAAGTTAGCTAGACTTAATTTCATTCCTATTCTCGAGGCACACAAACGCGACTCGACTCGAAATCGCCTTATTCCTGTTGGCTTATAAACTGGACTCTTTTAGGAAACAACGGAACTGTTGTAAAATTTTCATTAAAGCTCGCTTTTGAATACTTCTAAGAACTGAGTTTCAATTAAATATTCATCTGTCGCTCTAAAAAAGTTTACATTAGTTAGAAGGAATCAAGCAACAGTAGTGTAGAAGCCGACAGATCTTGATATGTAATGTAACTTCTTCGACATTAATTCGGTGATCATGAGCATAGGAAAGTGTATATGAAGAAAGACCAATTCATAAATAGCTCGTCGTTTGTTGGTAATCAGTTTTCGGCCTTACAACCGATCATTTACAGTTATGTTTGTTTCTCCGCATCAACATCAATGTACTGAACCAACATTTATGGTTAGAGAACATTCACCGTGGAGGCATGATTTCATCACTGCAACTACTTAGTAGTAATAATCTTTTATTAGGAGGCTTCCATGACGTAATGTCGTTTTCAGAAAGGTCCTATAAAGATTAAATATACAAAAGGTTAAAAAGTACTATATAAAAAACAAACTTACAAACTGCAATTAAAACTAGAAGCTAATACACAAAGATATTGTCAATGAAGTTAAAAACAATTAAATCGATAAAAGCTGATTAAAACAAAGAGTTCCTGTTTCAAATATCAGTGGCCAAAACTATCTTAGCTTTCCCTGATTGGAACACAGTCAATTGATAGAAATGTAAAGGAGTACTCTAATTCTTCCGTATATGCGGAAAACTACTGCAAAACTATGTCAGTGGATTCAGACTACTTACTGTGAATTTTGAGTATGATTTAACTTGCAATTGATAAACTCTAGAAATAAAAAAAAACTACTCAGAAAGTTTTTAGTTTGGTGAAAATATGATTACGTAGCTTTCCTCTTGTCTCAATAACACACGAGGCAATCTGTTTATAGCACAATAGCAAGTGACCCTGGAGGCATGGTTTCATCACTGCAATGACTTTCTCTGATTTGAACACGGTCAATTCATAGGAACGTAAATGACTGCTCTCACGAAATCGAAAGTGTACTTACAAGAGCCACCCCCACGAAAGAAAAGGTTCGTTTCTGCTTGACCGTATTCGCGGCTTACTACGTAACTAAGAAAACATTTCACAACACCCCTGTCTAGTTGCCAAGACCATTCACTGAGCAATAAACGTCATCCGCCTAAATCATTATATACACCCTTT
>JAKSDK010000983.1 GCA_022360095.1 Phycisphaerales bacterium | reverse complement strand
TTGCAATTAAGAAAACCGTACAGTTTGTTAAATGTTGGGATTCAGTCACTGTCGCACCTTAGAAAAGAAGGCCATGACATCAGTATTCTTGCTTCCTTAGATGAAAGTCGGCTCGCGTTTTCTTCTATAGGTCCTATAGATATAGGTGAGAAGACAAAAAAATCATTCGACCTGTCTGAGTTCATAACATTACGACCGGTCGGTCATTGTGATAAGAAACCACCAAAGTCGCAAAATTGTAATGGGTGTATTTAATCGGTGGGGCACAGAGTTGCGACCCACCCATCACATACTCTATATACCCGAAAACAAACGTCTGTAAAATGTCGTGACGTTAACCGGAGCCATTTCTTCATGAGTTTAACAAATCACCCTCAAACCTATCACCCTTACTGGTTTTTTGAAAGGTGCTCTTTCGAACCAACGTTGTCGATGGATTTTCGCTGACTGATCCTTGTGAAAATAAAAAAACGTGGAAGGGTTAGTCAGTCAATCGATCAATCAATCAGTCAATTAATGATATCCTTGATAATGAATAACCTAATCAATGATTCAAGCGAGAAAACGCCGTCACTCCGTCCGTTTACTCAACCCCATCTCGCTTGCATTTGCGACAGATTTGTCGTAGGCCACTTCAATGCAGTTTACAGTCCTATCAAGATAGGCAGACTGTGCGGGTTTGTTTTTTAACCAAATTATTTCGCCAAGAGTGTAGATTTCCGTAGTATTCTGCTCGATCATTGGTGGTCAGTCAGCCAGCTTGTCAAACAGCTGTAGAGTATCCATTCAGTCAGGCCAGCCTCCCGTTCATTCGCTCCACAAATTTCGATTTCAGAGCCTAAATAACGAGTTCTGTGATATTCCTTAGTTCACCGCTCTCTCTTCATTCTGTTATCCGTCGGTGTATTTTGTATTTATTTTTCTCCCAAAATAAATCCACTTTTGACTTGAACGATAACGTATGAAATAGATATATCTATTACATAAAGCTTTTAGAGTCTAGCAGTTGGGATAACTAAAGTTCCCGTTTAAACAATTCTTATAAATATTACATTAGTTCAACCGGCTTATCTGCATAACCAACCAAACAAATATTTTCCTCTTAGTACACTTTGTGAAATATAAATTATATATAAAAAACTATTTTCGATTTTTCAGTCCAGTTTATCGACCAACATGAGGGCAAATTTAAATTTCTGCATTGTGGGCTTTTTACCTATCACACATTGTTAGCACACCGTGCTTAGGATAAATTCCTTGACTTAGAGTCGGTTGATTTATACGACTCTAAAATTCTCTGAAATGCGATTTGAAGAATATGAGACACTTGTCAGGCACAACTACGCAAATTTTAAAAATTGTTAAGTTGTAAGGGAGTTAAGTTTATTTGACTTTAAGATAAACCAGTTCGTACATGCTTGTTCCGAGCGAGTCGAGTGGTAAGAATAATCCAGAATAATAAGTGTCAGACATGATTATGTCAGACAGGAATGGATAAGTCTAGCGCAAGTCTATGAAGTCAGTATACAAGAAAGATTAATGA
>JAKSDK010000967.1 GCA_022360095.1 Phycisphaerales bacterium | reverse complement strand
GTTTCCTTTGAGGCAGTTGCTCTTTTACTTGATGCTATATTTTATTTTGCGTGTGCAGACGTCTTAGGAATCTGACTTCCGTTTAATTACAACCTCTAAAAACAACTTCAGTGAAATTCACATATCTCGGCCAACGTCCTAAGATTCCCTCTCTGTCTCCTCATTCTTTCTTTTACAATTTATAATAGCGTTAATGATGATGCAACCTCGTTCCCAGGGTTCTCTCCTACCCGTCTCAAAAGGGACGTGTACTGTAGAGAACCCTGGGAACGAAGTTGATGATGATGTTGGTAATGATCGAATTGTCGTGATTATGTACGATAATGATATTTATTTTTTAAGTAGACGCGTCTACTGTAAGTTTTCATGATTTTGACCTCTGAGTCTTTTCCTTGTGCAAAGTTCTTATACTTCTCCCTGCCAATACCCAAATACGATAAATACCGTGTGGCACGAAATTTTGCGGTTCTAATTTTTGCGATTTTTCCAGCGATCCGCAAGAATAAGTTCTCGCTAATAAAAATTACCGCAAACATTTTTTCTTGCAAGAATTTACTCCAGAGTAAATATTCTCTTACTTAAATTCGCTACAAAAAAATAAAGTGCTAAGAAATCATGTGGCTTCAATTACAACGTGCCTCTTTCATTCAAAAACAAAACGGTATTCAATGAATTACTGGTTTAATCATACTTAGGGTACGTATATAGTTTGAAAATATGTATTTCTATTGTACGTACTTAACAAAAACGAAAATGTTATCAATACTGTGTACTCTGTACTTTCTGAAAATCGCAAAAAATAGTTCCCGCAAACACAATAAAATCGCCAATCCGCAAAAATAAACTTTCGTGCAACAAGGTATTACAAAACTGTCATATGCGCTGTTTTTATTCTACAGACAGGGATCCCTATTCTCTCTATGGAAATTAACTTCGTCAATGTATCAGATTACCTGAGGCATGGGTAAGGATTCAAAGCACAATAACATTTTATTTTGATATACATTTCCAAATGAATGCCGTGCGTTGTTAACCAAGAGGCGGGTAAAATATGCCTGGATACT
>JAKSDK010001807.1 GCA_022360095.1 Phycisphaerales bacterium | reverse complement strand
ACACAAGAGCAAAAAAAAATTTATGACTATTAAATGTTTCTACCGGCTGACAATGACGTAGTGGTTTTAACAAGTGGCATTTTAACGATAACTACCCTCTTACCGCTGGTACCAGCCTCAATTGGACACTGCTTGCAAGACTTGTTTGACATTTTTACCAGGCTCTCGTCATTCAGAGCTCGTCGACAAGGTATTCTTACTCCAGAATACAATCAATCAAACCCATCCAAATGACCCATGCTTAGAACCCTCTTAATCTTTTTTTCTCCTTCTAGGGAATGCACCTGAAGTGTACCTTCTCTACCTGCATGTTGCTGTTTATATGTTTTTTCACCGATTGTATGCCATGTACCCAAACAACTTCTTGGAGTATCTCAGGGTACTGTGTAATGAACCATCTAAACGGAATATCTTTCAGAACACTATCAAGGTAAGATGCAGTCTTACAGCTTTTGATCATTGATCAAAAACCTTAGGCGTGGCAATAATCGATTATGGAAAATGTTCAACTAATGATCATGAAAAAATAAATAAAAATTTCCTGTTCATTTCCTCTGAGGAGTTTTTTGTATTTGTAATATTTGTTGATGATCAAATGGCTGGTCTATCTGATTGTTTCTGATGATCCATTTTGAAATCTTAGCTTATTTCAAAAGGACACCTGCACATACCAAAACCTGTTTTTGGTTGAGTGATGGGGTGTTGCTTTTTTGGGGAATCCACTTGAGATGTACCTCATTATTTTGTGAAACAATAATATTAAGGAGACTTGTTCAAATTTTAACCAATTTGTGTCTAACATTGCCTCTAGAACATGCCAAGTTACTAAAGATATTTTATTGACACTTTTAGCCGATGCTGGAACATGTACGACTTCATCCCTGTGTGATAACGGAGACAGCACATACAGAAACAGAAAAACACAGGTAAATGAAGACCATAAAATTAATGACGTAATAGACGCCCAGTGCATCTATTTAACTTTAGGGGTCCAAGCGGGGGAGCAGATGAGAGGGGTTCAAAAGGGAGAGACGTGTATTCTTATAACTTTAACAAGCTCAACAAAGCTACGTACTTGTGGCGAAAATATCAAGAGTGTTTAAAAATAGAAGAACATCCACTCCATCAATATTGATATGTCTAGGCCATCTAGAGATCAATATCACTCTTTTAAATCCAACATCAGTGTCGGAATCCTCGCCTTATAGGGTTATTGTGTTGCCAGTGTTCATCTATACTTGACATGGAACAGGATTAAATACTCAAAGCCTTGTTAATTTAGCAAGAAACTGAACAAATTGAATGATT
>JAKSDK010000682.1 GCA_022360095.1 Phycisphaerales bacterium | reverse complement strand
GGAAACCGCGATGGCAGGGGCACCTGAAGCAGAAGAGGGGACAGAAGTAGCCATGGATGTTCACATGTCGCTTACCACACCTGTGTTTTCATTTTCATTTTCCGTCAAAATTGCTGATAAGTTGTTGGCAGCAGGGGCAATTGTTGGAGGTGTGACTCTGGCAGTGCTCGTTTCCCAGCAGCCGGAACGCGTGGCTGATGCGGTACGAAGCGTCTTGCAAGCACCAGGGCTAGCAGTTCAGAACATTATGCCTGGTTCAATTTTGGTTACCCTCAAATGTAATAAAGTAAAAAGTTTTTTGTTATTCATAGAGAGGTTTGAAACAGGCATACTAAAACAACAACTGAAAGAACAGTTTAAGAAACTTGGATTAGAAGGAGAAATTGAAGTGACCCTCGTGAATTCCCGTGAGTGGTACCAAGAAATTGACCAGATAAGGTAAAGTGATATTTGCTGCCTTTGTTAGTCATGTTCGTGCTTATGTAATTGTTATTTTTTTTTTGTTAAAAATTACGTTTCATATTTTAATATAAAAGAAGCATAAATATTATGACATTGTTGAACTCTGAATGGGGTGGAGTGTTGTTTCAAGCAAGGTATTCGGGCAGGTAAAATTGGAAAGCTGACTGGTGCTACATCAGCCAAATTGAGCAATAAATAAGGCATGTTGTTACCCAATCATATTAGAGAACTTTGTTACTGATACAATTAAACCTGTAACTTAGAAATGTAAATGTTTCTAACCGGTCTGACGATTTCAATGCATACTCTTTTAAATAACAGGTTGTGTGTGGGAGTAGACGTTGGGGAAACAAACACTGATGCAGTAATCTTACTGAATAAGGAAATTCTGTGTTCAACAAAAGTTTTAACAACATGGGAAGTCACATCAGGTATCGTTAAAGCTATCAGCTCAGCAACGAAGCAGCTTCCAAGAGCACTTCAAAAAAATCCTTCAAAGTATATCGCGAGGGTCAACATTGGAACAACCCATTTCGTGAACGCCATTGTCCAGAGAAAGAATCTAGCAAAAGTTGCTGTGTTAAGATTGTGTGCACAGGCGACAACAGCAATACCCCCTCTGTGCGATTTTCCT
>JAKSDK010000830.1 GCA_022360095.1 Phycisphaerales bacterium | reverse complement strand
TTATTTAGCTTGAAATCTTGAAAAGTTAGATATTGACCGTGAAGAAAAAGGAGCTCTTTTTTCGTGTCTTTCCCGTCTCGCGCCTTCAGTCACGCGCGTGTGTTTTCTCGCGCGTTATGTTCGACGGACCAAGAAAAAAGAGAGACTGCTCGTAGTCTAACTGAAGCATGATAGGGCTGTGTAATACTCCAAAACCGAAATTGCTAAAGAGAAAATCGAGTTTTTATGTGCTTCTCGCAAGCCTGTGACAGAATATCTAAGCTGAAAAGCACACCAACATTAGCACAAACCGGAAATTGTGTAAGTTTGTTCTGTTGTTGTGCGGCCAGGTACATAGGTACCTTACAGTACTTTATATCCTGTAGTACTAAGTTGCGTAACATAAGCACTCGAAAAAACAATTGGGCAACCTTTGCCTCTAAATTTAACCAAAGCACCATTTTATGGACAACTTGGAAGCCGTACTCTTCATGTATTAGTAAAGTGCCGTAACTTAATTTCATCCACAGCAATGACACCGCATCAGAAATAAACTCACTTATCTGTACACAGTTTTTTCCATGTTTAACGTTGTCTTAATGGCACACGTTGATTATATTCAGGAACGAAACTAAGCTGGATTTTGTTTCTTTTGTCGATAAAAATCTTCAAAATTAAAGACGACGAACATTTGTTGGTGAACGTGACTTTCCCACACAAAACTCTTATACTGGTCAGGTTCAATCTGAGTGACAGCAGGGACTAGAAATTTGTGACCTCATTAGTGCAAAGCGCTTTTGATTTTCCACAATCTTACACCCAAACCGAACGTTGACCTTTCGCCGTCATAATCAGATTGGGCGCTGGGAGTTGTTTTTTGCGATTCCCTTGGGTCTCCTTGGACTCGCTTGGGACTAGTTGTCTGACCTTTAGAGCTTCGCTCTAACCAATAAGTCCTCCACGTATTTCCCTTTTGGGTTTGTATAAGGTGCAATTCGCGGGTGCAATTTCCCCATTAGTATTTTCGTTAAGGCTGGGTGGTATTGTATAACAAAAGGTAGTTTTTTTTTTATTTCGCTCTTGAGGGGCTGTTTTCCTTTCGGCATATCTTACCTTAGAGACGTACTTTCTCACAATAGCGGCAAGGTAGCCTCTTTCTATTGCAAATGGCAAACATACAATTTGTACGAAGTGACCACGCCTTAATTCTCCCAGTCGTTTAATTTTTATTGTGTACCCTAAAATAACTACAGCAGGGTCTCAGTGGGCTAAATGGTCAGCCGATAAATATGTAGACTAATATTTACAGTCAAAAAGTCTTAAGGTGTCTAAAATTTCACTATTTCAGCTGATCTTCACGAACCTCGGGCTTCTGAAGAATCTCTAAACTGGAAAACTCACCACTTCACAGTAGACATTAAAAGACCTTACAACTTGCTTATATCTGAAAATCTTTCGAATTTTTGAAAGCGGAATGCCCTGAAGACAATCTTCAAGACACAAAAGTTGATATTTCATATTATACAATATACAGGAATAAATATTTACTTGAACTCTTGGACTAAATTTCTACTTAATAACCGTCAACCATCAAAAGCTCTAAAATTTAACCATCAACCGTCAAAGCTACTACCCC
>JAKSDK010000173.1 GCA_022360095.1 Phycisphaerales bacterium | reverse complement strand
TTAGGAAACTAGGTCTTAGTGATCCTGCAGTTCCGAGTGGAAGGGCTGTAGCTCAACGGATAAAAGGTACCCCGGGGATAACAGGCTGATCTCCCCCGAGCGTCCATAGCGGCGGGGAGGTTTGGCACCTCGATGTCGGCCCATCGCTTCCTGGGGCTGAAGGCGGTCCCAAGGGTTCGGCTGTTCGCCGATTAAAGCGGTACGCGAGCTGGGTTCAGACCGACGTGAGTCAGGTCGGTCCCTATCTGCCGTGGGCGCACCAAACGTGACGGGAGACAACTTTAGTACGAGAGGATTGGGTTGTAGGTACCTCTAGTGTCCCTGTTGTCCTGCTCAGGGCAGCGCAGGGTAGCCATGTACCGAAAGGATAAACGCTGAAAGCATCTAAGCGTGAAGCCCCCCCGAAGATAACGTTTGGATGTCTCTTCGGAGACGAGAGACCCCTCGTAGACCACGAGGTTGATAGGCCAGAGGTGTAAGGGCAGAGATGTCCTCAGCTGACTGGTACTAACGGTCGATTGCTTGGCCGCATCTATGAATCGCTGTGCTCTGGTCATCACCAGAGACTTGAGAGATTAGACAAGTCGCGGTCGGCGGGTCTTGAGATTCGTCACGTCCTCCCACTCTATTCATGATATTTCGCCATACCCGGCCGAGAGGTCGCGCATGGCAGTGCTGGTGCCTATACTTGAGGGGAAACACCTGATCCCATTCCGAACTCAGTAGTGAAGACCTCGGGGCCGATGGTAGTCCAAGTGGGCGAGAGTAGGTCAGTGCCAGTTTTTTTGAAGCCCGATGATCCAACGGTCATCGGGCTTCGCCTTTTTTACCAGTATCCCCGATCCATCGATGCAGCCTTGTGCAGACGCAGAGCTTGCGTTATTGCTTTCGGCATGGCCAAGAACCGTCGCAGGCAATCTCAAACCAACGTCGGCGAGCGACGCCGCAAGCCGAAAAGAGAAACGGCGGAACGCCACAACCCCTCCGAGCCGAGCGCAATCGACCCTCGATATGGCGGAGGGTTGCCCTGGTTCATCTGCTCGGGCTTGATCGTGCTCACGACCGTGCTCGTTTATCTAAACAGCTTCGACGGCGTCTTCGTGCTCGACGATAATCGACAAATCATCGAGAACCCACGCGTGCACCGTCTGACGCCCGTGAGCGGTTGGCTGGACGGACGGCGACCCGTCATTAGCTTCACCTTCGCGATGAACTACCATTTCGGGCGGTTGAACCCCTGGGGCTACCATCTGGTCAATCTTGTCGTGCATGTCCTGGCCGCGTTGACTCTTTTTGGCGTCGTGCGGCGCACATTGCTGCTGCCCCGGTTCGAAGACGTTTACGTCAAGTCGGCCAATGGGTTTGCCGTGGCTGTCGCGCTTCTTTGGGCCGTTCATCCCCTTCAGACGTCCAGCGTGACTTACGTCGTCCAGCGCGGCGAGTCGATGATGGGGATGTTCTACCTGCTGACGCTGCATGGTTTGATTCGGGGAGCCACATCGGAGAAAGCGGCACACGGATGGTCCGTGCTGACCGTCATCTGTTGCGGCTTGGGAATGGGCACGAAGGCTGTCATGGTGACGGCGCCGTTCATTCTGTTGGTGTATGACCGTGTTTTCATCAGCGAATCATTCGCGTCGGCCTTTCGAAAACGCTGGGGACTTTACATCGGGTTGGCGGCGACGTGGCTGGTCCTGGCGGCCGTAGGAGTCGGTAACATTTTCGCGACCTCATCAGGGGCGCAAACGACGGTCGGTTTTTCGTACAAGGGGATCCGTCCGTGGAACTATTTGCTCACGCAAGCCGGTGTCATTCTGCACTACCTGGGTCTATGTTTCTGGCCCGCCGGTCAGTGTCTGGATTACGTTTGGCGCCCCGCGCAGGGCCTGGACGAGGTCTGGGGAGTCGGCCTTGTCATTCTTGTGATGCTGACAGGCACGATCTTGGCGGTTTTTCTGAAGCCGCGGCTTGCCTTTCTCGGTCTATGGTTTTTTGTCATTCTTGCACCGACCTCCAGTTTCATTCCAGTGAAGGACCCGGCATTCGAACATCGGATGTATCTACCGTTGGCGGCTGTGGTCGTGATGGTCGTGTTCGGCGGGCATCTGTGTATCGCCTTCGTCTGCAAGTACCTTCTTAAGCATGGCGAGAGGGCTCGCTGGATTTCGGCGGTGAGTGTAAGCGTCCTCGTGCTGGGACTCGGCCATGCGTCGGTGAAACGCAACAGAGTTTTTCATTCGCTCAGAGCGATGTGGTGGGATGTCATTACGGCGCAACCTCAGAATCCCCGGGCTCATTTCGGATACGGTCGTGCCCTGAGAAGGGAAAATCGGATTGAAGACGCTATTTGGCATTACAAAGAAGCGATTCGAATCAGTCCTACATATGCCAAAGTCTACACGAACCTTGGCAACGCCTTGGCCAGTCAAGGACGCTATGAGGAAGCGGTCGTTCAACATCGCCAGGCGATCGAACTCAAGCCGAATCTGGCTCAGGCTCATATGAATCTGGCCGGTGTTTACGTGAAGATGAACGAGATCGACCGGGGAATCGCAGCGTATCGTGAAGTGCTTAGGATTCGGCCGGATTGGGCGGTCGCCTTGGCTCGTCTTGGACGCATCCTCGCGGTGCAGGGTCAAAACGACGAAGCGATCGTGATGTGTCGCAAGGCGATCGATCTCGATTCGAAATCGGTCGAAGCCCATTACGGGTTAGCGTTCGCGCTGTGGCGATCGGGCAGGACGGACGAGTCGATTCAGGGTCTTCAAACGGTCCTGAAGCTCGACCCGCAACATCCGAGGGCGGGCCAACTGTTGCAGAAACTCAAGTTAAAAAAGAGCGGCCGTCGCGATTAGACGCGTAGAACGGAATACGTACAATCTTGTAAATCTACGATATCAACGGTGACCGATGTCGTCGGTGAATCGAACCAGGAGTTCAAGCTGATGGACCCACAACGACTCGAACGCTTACGTCAAGAAATGCAGTCGGCCGGCCTGGATGCCGTGTTTGTGTCCAATCCCAAGAATGTTCAGTACCTGACCGGTTTCAAGGCCATGATGCCGGGAGAGGTTCAGCCGATCGGCGACCCTGAAGGCTTCGCCTTGGTTCGGCCGAGCGATGTTCATCTCTTGTGCGATGGTCGCTACATCGCAGGTGCCCGGCAGTTGCCGGGTGTGACGGCCCAGCTCATCGAGTCTCCGACCGGTCCGAAGATCATCGCCGACAAGATCAAGGAACTCGTGGGGGCCGGCGCGAAGACGATTGGCTTCGAACGCGATGCGCTGCTTTACAGCGACGCGGTCGGGCTGCTGGAGTCGTCGCCTGACGTGAAATGGCAGCCGGCGGAGGAACGGTTGGCCGGTCTCCGGTTGATCAAAACACCCGAAGAGGTCGAGTTGATACGCAAGGCTCAGGCAATTACTTCGGACTGTTTCGAACACGTCGTGAAATTCATTCGCATCGGCATGACAGAGCGGCAGGTGGCCTTGGAGATCGGAAACTACCTGCGCACCCAGAGTGAAGGCAACTCGTTCGATCCCATCGTGGCGTTCGGCGAAACGAGTTGTCACCCGCACTATCTTCCGGACCGCAACAGAATATTGGAGAAGGGGCAGATGGTCCTTTTGGATTTCGGCTCGATTCACGAAGGCTATTGCGGTGACATGACGCGAATGCTGTTTATGGGTAAGGCCGATGATCGACAGCGAGAAGTGTATGATCTGGTGCTGCAGGCACAACTGCGATGCCTGGGTGGTATCAAACCGGGCGTGACTTGCCACTCACTGGATGCGTTATGCCGTGACTACTTTGCTGAGAATGGTTGCGCCGAGCAGTTTGCGCACGGGACCGGCCATGGGGTAGGTTTGGCGATTCACGAGGCTCCGAGGATCAAGCGAGGAATCGAAGCCAAGGTGGAGCCGGGCATGGTGTTCACCGTGGAGCCTGGCTTGTATTACGAGGGTTGGGGCGGCGTTCGAATTGAGGACATGATCGTGGTGACTGACACGGGCCACGATAACCTGACGACGACGTCGAAGGTGATTGTGGAATTGGATGCGTAGAGCGCGGCTCTGCTTTAGGATGATGGAAAACAGCAAGAAAGGACACATCCATGCGAAGTAATCTGAGTGTCTTAGGTTTGGTTTTGGCGGTGGCGTTTTGCGGTTGCCAACAGAACGAAGGAATCAGCCAAAAGGCCAAAGTTCAACGGTTGAAGACGGCGTCGGAGCTCAAGTCGAAGATGGACGCCGGCTCGATCACCGTCGTCCATGCGCTCGATGCCGAACATTACGCCAAGGGCCACATTCCCGGGGCTCAAAATATCGACTATGAGAAGATGACGCCCGACATGCTGCCCGAGCAGAAAGATCAGCCCATCGTGTTTTACTGTTCAGGTGGAATGTGCCCTGTCGGACGCATGGCGGCGTCGAAGGCGGCGAAGTGGGGTTACACCGACGTTTGGGAATACCATGGTGGCATCAAAGACTGGAAGCGCGCCGGCATGCCTGTGGAGAAAGGGCCGTAGATCACCCGCCCTGTTTTAGCAAGCCGCTGTTGGGTCCATTGACCGCGAGCATCTCTTCGATCTTGGATTGATGGGCGGGGCCTGTGACGAGCCAGATCAGCCGACCAAGTTGGGATGTCGTGGGGACATCGCGCGTTGTCGATGCGAGACAATCCAGCATGCGACGATCTTCGGCCCGATGAACAACGTCGGGCCGTTTCATTTCTTGCCACGTGACGAGTATTTGTTCGATAATGTCCGAACCTTCGCCTTCTTTGGCCTTTAGACAGGCGAAGGTGAGGAGTGCGGCGGTTTCCAAGCGATAATCGCTGTGATGGGCCATTCCGAAGGCCCGAGCGGCTTCCTTGACTCGGCAGCTTCTCAAATGGAGGCAGCCGAGCAGGTACCAGCCCGGGGCGCGACAGTCCGTGGTATCCAACAAAGCTCGGAGAGCGTCTGCCCGCCGGTCAATCGGGGATGAAAGGAAGGTATCGATCACAATCTGCTCGGATTTTCGAAGCCTGCGCAGGCGGAGAGAGACCCAGATCACCACCGTCCCGGCCAGAGTGAGAAGGACCGCTAAGACAATCGACCGCCACACGGCGCGGTTTGTACTGGTCGAAGTCTAAGATGTCAATCGCACTTTCTGAGTTTTATTATCCGTTTTTCCGGACCAAGCCGGACAAATTCAATCGGGTTTTGGATGAGTATTCAACATCCGAATGATTCGCGACGATGAAGCAACGGAAGGAAAAAACCGGAACTTAGGCGCTGTATAGGTTGTCGTCCGGTTGGATGCCGAATCAGACTGTGTAAAAAGTCGGCGGTGCATGGTCATGATTGGTTCAGGATGCGTGGGATTGCCGACGTCATGAGCAAGGGCCGATGCCGTGGATGAAACAGCCAATAAATCAGATGTGTTGCTGAGTGAGTTTGCCGACGATGCCGACATGGCTGAATTGGTCGAGTTCTTCGTAACAGAATTGCCGGATAGGGTGTCCGCGTTGCAAGAGGCCCTGGCTCAGGGGAACTACGCAAAGCTGGCCTCTCTGGCGCACCAACTCAAGGGCTCGGCCGGTGGCTACGGTTTCCCTTCGATCACCGAGGCCGCAAAGCAGCTCGAGGATACGTCGAAGACGACCACGGATTTGGAAAAACTGACTGAGGCCGCAAATGCATTGGTGGAGCTCTGCGGTCGTGTTCGTGCAAGCTAATCAGTAATCAGAAATCAGAGGCCCAACCCGATGTCAAGTAAGAAGATTCTTATAGTCGACGAAGATCCTGCGGACCTTAAGCTCATCACGGAGATGGTCAAGGAGTTAGGAATTGAAATCCTGACGGCGGCCACCGGTCAAGAAGCGCTACGGGTCATTGCCAGTGAAGAACCTCGGATCGTTATTACAGACCTCACCATGCCGGAGATGAACGGTTTGCAGTTGTGCGAAACTCTGCGGCGACATGAGGGCATTCGTTTCATCTACATTATCGTCGTCACCGGGCGCGGGAGCGGCAAGATGATCGAGGCCTTTAACGCAGGAGCCGACGATTTTCTCACCAAGCCGCTGAACAAAGACGAACTCCTTGTGAGGCTTCGTGCCGCCGATCGGATTGTCTGCATGGAGTCGGACCTGGCCAAGAGAACGCGCGAAGTGCATCGGACAAATGCCGAGATGGCGGTTGCCCATAAGCAACTGAATCGAGCCAATGAGCGTCTCAGGGAGATGGCGACGACCGATGAGTTGACGAGTCTGCTCAATCGCCGAGAAGCGATGAGCCGGCTGAGTGAGCTCTGGGCCGCTCGAGATCGATACGATCAGAACTTCTCTTGCATCATGGTGGACATCGATCATTTCAAGTCGTTCAATGACCTTCACGGTCATGCTGCCGGGGACGAGGTCCTGAAAGAGACGGCGGAACTGTTCATGAAGAACATTCGCCAGACGGACAATGCCTGTCGCATTGGCGGCGAGGAGTTTCTTATCCTGTGCTCCAACGTCGGTGTGGACGGCGCGGCAGTGTGTGCCGAAAAGCTTCGAGTCGAGATCGAAGAACATGCATACATGTATCACCACGAAGAGTTGAAGGTGACCGTCAGCCTTGGTGTGGCTGAGCCGACGCCGGACATGGAGGGTCCGGATGATCTGCTCAAGGCTGCGGACAAAGCACTCTATCGCTCCAAAGACCTTGGTCGCAACCGAGTGACGGTAGCCGAAGGTTCCGTCGTCTCCGGGCCACGATAAGCGGCCTCATCACCCCCGACAACTTGGCGCAACGGAAGACATCGCTCATAGTGATGTCATGCAGCGAGAATATGCCAGTTTTGCAACCCGAATGACCAAAGAGCCGGACCGCACAACACAAATGCAGTCTTTTGTCGACCTGTTGTGGGAGGCTTTGCACCCCACGGGCATTTCTTGGATCGGCTTTTATCTTCATGAAGCCGGTGAGGAACTCGTGCTCGGGCCGAGACGAGACAAGCCCGCGTGTTCACCGATCGGGCTGCACGGAGCATGCGGTCGGGCGTTTCGATCACGACGCCCTGTGGTGGTTGATGATGTCAAAGAGCTGGGCGATCATTACATCGCCTGTGATCCGCGGGATCAATCGGAACTGGTGATCCCGTTGTTCGATGACTCAGGCCGGTGCTGGGGTGTGCTCGATGTGGACAGTCACGACGTCGGAGCGTTCGACGACCACGACGTCAGAGGATTCGAATCGTTGCTTCGGCTCGCCGGTTTGACTCGGGACGTCGAGAATTAACGGCAGGCTCTGCGAAGATAGCCTGTCGCGAAGGTTTGCCACTTCTTCTCGAATCTCTCATCGATTTTGCCGAAGCATTCCTCGAAATCCGCAACGTCCTTTTCCGGTGTAATGCGATCGCCTTCTTTCCGCTGCTTTATCAGCTCAACGTATCGGGGCAATTCCTTTTCTTTTCGTCGAATCAGGTAATGCGTGACGAGCCATGACCAGGCATAGCCCTCGGCCGGCAGCAGGGCCTTGCCTCCGGTGGGGTTGCCGACGAATTTTTTCAGGTTGGGAATATTCCCTTTTTCCAACGAGTCGCACATGGCGCGCAGGCGATTACGATTGGGCCGATTGACCCCTTCACCCGTCTGTGCCGGCTCGAAATGAGCGGCAATGCCTTCCGTAAACCAGAGCGGATTCATGCGGCCTTCGGATGCGATCTTGAGGTTATGGACGCCGAAGTTGAAGAGAAGTTGATGCGCGACCTCATGTTGAACGACGGAACGGTTCATCGTTTCCTGATAGCGATCGACCTCCCTTTGGAGCTTCCGCGCCTCCGCCTTTTTCGTGTTGCGATCCCTCACGCTTCTGGCGCTTTGCGATTCCTCTTTCAGGCGACGAATACGGACATTGCGCTCCTTGACGTATCGAGATTGCGACACGTCATAAAAAATGCAGAAATTAAAGGGGATACGGTAGTAGAGCCCGGCTGCTTGGGGAGGGGGGCTCTGCCCGACGAATTGTTTGCAACGCCGGCTATATTCCGGGAAGTCCTTGCACAAAACGATGGGGAGTTTCTCTGTGGGATAATTGATCTGGAACTTCAGCTCTTTGACAAACTGATGCACTGCGTCGTAAGTCCGTTCGAGGCGAAAGATCGAATCCTTCAGCACGCTCTTTTCGACGTCGTACATGATGAAAAAATGGTCGGTTCGGTGAACTCGATACGTTTCGCCCAATTGTTCGCGAAACTCGTTCTCACGATCCCCCTTGGGAAACGCCTTTTTCTTGCCTTTTTTCTTCTTTTTTGAGGATTTGGGTCTCTTCTTCGATTTCTTGCGTTTGCGATTTTTTTGCGAGGAATCGTCGTCCGACCGGGAAACCGATGTTTCGCTGAAGGTGAAAGGTGCAGCGGAGAGATCCATCGAGAATGCCGGAGTCAGAGCCAACGCGATCATCAGGCAATAAGAATTTGTCGTACGAAATGTAGTCATGGTTTCCTGATACCCGTATTTTCCAAGCACATCCTAATTGCAGTCTCCAAAGAAATGCAATGATTTTGTGTTCCAATCGAATCTTGCTCATGATGCCCGTCAACCGCAAAATACGTGATGCCAAGAAGATAAACTCATGCGGTGGGTTCTTGACGATCAGGAGCTTATCGTAACCCGACAATCCAGATAGGAAAGAAACAATGATCCAACGCGACGCTCGAACGGTTTTTTGTTGTTTCATGTTGATCGCCGCCTTTCCGACCGCGACCACGATGGCAGACGACTGGCCCCAATGGAGAGGGCCGCGCCGCGACGGTGTGTGGCGGGAAAAGGGCATCCTGAAGAAATTCGACAAACCTCGGCTGGACCCGGTCTGGCGCGTCGAGATCGGAAGTGGTTACAGCGGTCCGACCGTTGCAAACGGTAGAGTGTACGTCACCGATCGCCTCGTGGAGCCGAAACAGATCGAACGAGTCCACTGTTTCGACGCCAGGACCGGCAAGAAAGTCTGGACGCACACTTACGACTGTCCCTATCGCGGCGTTCAATATGAAGCCGGGCCGCGGGCCTCCGTCCTGATCGATAATACTCGGGCATTCGCGCTAGGCACGATGGGGCACTTCTTCTGTTTTGATTCGAAATCGGGCGAGGTCCGTTGGAAAAAGGACCTGAACCAAGACTACAAGATTCGCATGCCGATTTGGGGCATCGCCTCGTCTCCACTCATCGAAGGCGACTTGATCATCGTCCAGATCGGTGGAGAGGCCGGTGCGTGTCTTGTCGCTTTTGATAAGAAATCAGGGAAGGAGAAGTGGCGCGCGCTTGATGATCCCGCCTCCTATGCTGCGCCGGTCGTGATCGAACAAGCGGGCCGGCGCGTCTTGGTGTGCTACACGGGCGCTAATGTCGTTGGTCTCGATCCGCAGACGGGTCGTGTGCATTGGAGGCATCCCTTCCCGCCGAGGAGAATGATTATCGGCATTGCGACCCCCGTTTATCACAAGGGCATGCTTTTTATGTCCAATTTTTTCGACGGTTCACTCTTGCTCAGGCTGGGCCGGAAAGAGCTGACGGTCGAGAAGGTTTGGCAGCGGGCCGGGGCCAGCGAAAAGGAGACCGACAGCCTCCAGAGCATCATCTCGACACCTTATCTGCAAGGCGATTCCATCTATGGTGTCGACAGCTACGGCGAACTCCGTTGTCTGGATTTGATGACCGGTGACCGTATCTGGGAAAACACAGACGCCGTTCCAAGGGCCCGTTGGGCGACGATCCACTTCGTCCGCAACGGAGATCGGATTTGGATGTTCAACGAGATGGGAGAGCTGATCATCGCAACGTTGTCGCCCGAGGGCTACAAAGAGATCAGCCGAGCGAAACTCATCGATCCCACGCGCGATCAGCTTCCTTCGCGCCGCGGCGGCGTCTGCTGGTCCCATCCGGCTTTCGCGAATAAGCACGTTTTTGCGCGCAATGACAAGGAACTTGTCTGCGCCAGTCTGGCCGCGGATTGAAAAGCCGGCGAAAAGTGAACTCACCCATTGAAGTGTGGGACGGGCTCGGCCCGCCTTGATATGGCGGGCACTGAGCGATGTATTCACTTACGCATCGTCACGCGTCGTGGCGGGTGGAACCCGCCCTACAGGCTGATCGGAGACTGAATTCAGCGCGATGACGCCTTCGCATAAGACTCCGTCGGCCGGTCGCCGCCCTTGGCGAAGAGGTAATACAGTTTTCCTTCGTGGTAGGTGTATCCCGCCCGGCGTCCGGCCTTGTCGCCGACACCGATGTAAAGGTCACATCGGCCCGGAGCGCGGATGGCCGCGCCTCGATCCTGGTCCAGCATGAAGTGACGGAACCGTTGTTTTTTTCGACCTGAATCGTCCGGAACGAAGGTGTCCACGAAGGTCAGGCAGCCTCGTGGAAAGATGTCCTTGTCGGTGGCGATCGAGTGCCCCGGCGTCACCGGGCGTCCCAGGCAGCCGTAAGGACCGCCTGACGATTCGCGAAAGAAGATGTATCGTTTGTTCTGATGGAGATATTCGTCCATGTCCTGCGGATACTGTTGGAAATGACGGATCATCGTGGCGAGTGAAATCCGATGCCGATCAATTTTGTCGTCTTCCACGAGCATCTTGCCGATGGGGGTGTAGTCGTGGCCGTTATTGCCGGCATAACCGACCTCATACCGCCGGCCGTCCGGCAAACGGATGAATCCTGAGCCTTGGACACTGACGACGTAGGCTTCGAAACGGTCTCCGAGCCAGACAAGTTCTTCACCTTCGAGCAGCCGTTCCCTCTCGATTTCTTCGCGACTGCTCCATGGTCCGCCGACGACATTACCGGTCGCATCCTTTTGAAGCCCGGCTGGGAGTTTGTAGAGGGGATAGCGGAACTCCTCGGTTCGGGTCAGACTGCCGTTGAAGATCGGCGAATAATATCCGGTGAAGAGCACCGTTCCCTCATCGTCGCACCCGACGGACATGTAGACGTCAAAGTTCTCGCGGATGAGTTCATCCAGCATCTCGGGGCTGTTGGACGCATCAAGCACCTCCAGAAACCGTGTGAGACTGGCCATGGCGTTCTCATGCGTGATCGGCCCGACGGGGAAATATGCACGGCTGGAGGGGGCTTTGAGGTAGTCGATGCTGTGCTGCACGGCTTCGCGCAGTCCGAGACCCTTGGCCCGATACCAGGCGTCCGCGAAATTCGGGTATTCGGCCGGGTCGGTCACTTTTCGCAGTGCAAACTCGCCGGGCGGCAGGGGTCGGTCGTAGTTTTTCTCGATTGATTTGATCGGAAGGGGCTGCACCGGCTTCTCACAGCCCGTGAAACATGCAAACGAGAGAACGACGGACGAAACAGCGAGGATTCGAGTAGACACGGTCTGGTTCCTTTCGGTCAAAGGTAGGTGGTGGACTTCGTATTCCCCTCAGTCGGTCGCGATTTTTTACGTGGAGCTCCGGCGGAAGATCAGCCGCCCGCTCAACGACGACGGTGTTTTTCGCGATTTCGCCGCGTCGCGGCAATATGATGTCGAGATCGTCGTTTTGACCATGTGTCTGTCGTTATAATGTCAGCTTATGGGCTCAAAACAGGCCCTTGGTGTCATATCAAATCCTCATTCCAAGAACAAAAAACGTGCAATCGTCGTGTATGCCTCGAGAAAGTCGTGTCTTTTCGGACCGCTCCGCACTTGACCCGGCCGAAAACGAATTCAATACTAACACCGGTTGGAGGATCAGAGCCTCCGTTGAGACGATATATCAGTGCTGACGTCATTGGGGTTGGATTCGGCGCTGCCGAGGTATGGGAGTGAGGCACTTGATAGGCAAACGAAATCAGACTGTTCTTCTCGTTTTAGGTGCGTTCATCGGCCTTCCCGCGATGTTGGGGGCCGACGGGGGATGTACGCTTACGCCGCAATTGCCGAACACCCCAGCGACGCCGGGTGACAGCTTCGCGAACGCCGGATTGCTCACGTTGGACTCGAACGGAAGTGTGACGATTTCCGGAACCATTACCGGCAATAGCATCGATTTCTATGACCTGGGCGCAGTATCGCCCGGCGACCGCGTAATCGTCACGGTCGAGGCTGCCTCTGGAAGCACACTCGATCCCACGATTGCGGTCTTTGACGGGAACCAGGAACTTTTCTCGCTCAACGACGACATCGACTTCGGGGCGGGCAACTTCAACTCGGCGCTGGATGATGTCGTTGTTGTGGCCGGCTCACAGCTCTTTTTGGCCGTGACCAAGTTCGCCTTCGACCCGACGGGCGGGGCGTATGAGGGGACGGTAAGGATCGAACGCGGCGGGGCGGTTCCCCAGCCTGCGGTTCAGATGCTGCTTCTCAATTTCAACGGCGGCGCCTTTACGATCGAGGGGGAGGGTTCGTTTAATCTTGATCCTTTCGATGCGGCCGATATCGATGCAGCCTATGCCGGTGAGACGACCGCCATTAAGAACCGCATTGCCGAAGTCGTTCGAGAGAATTTCGAAAATACCGGACTGATGGTCGTGACGACGGATGAGAACGCGAATCCCACCGGAGTTTTCAGCACCATCCACTTCGGCGCGTTCAGCACGACGAAATTCGGTGTGGCCGACAGCGTCGATCAAGGAAACGCGGACCGTTGCGACGATGGAATTGTGTTCACCAATAGTTTCGACGATCCGTTTGCACAGCAGCCCTCGGTTGTGGGCATCGCCACGGCCATCGCGAACGTCGCTGCCCACGAGGCGGGTCACCTCCTCGGCTTGAATCATGTCGGCGACATTACGGCTGTGATGGACAACACCGGTACGGCCAGCACTCTCCTCGCGGATCAGGATTTCAAGACGGCGGAATTGAGTCCTTCAATTTTCCCGGTCGGAATGCAGAACGCTCAGTCACTGCTTGATCGGGTTGTCCCCGTGCCGTGACAAAGAGGAGACCGCCGCTCGCGTCGCATAAACGACCTTTCGTGCCGTCGATTGAAATACATTCGCAAATTGTTCGTTCTATCTCTTAGAATACGTGGACGCGTGTGTGAGAAAGTGCGTGCCCGCTTTTCTCTCAGCGGGCTTCTTATTCACGTCCATCGTCGGTCTTTGCGAAACAGGGTATGTCATGAATCATCTGAGCTGTCTCGCCATGATCATCGGGCTCGGCGCCGGCTCGGCTGCCGATCCGCTTGCGACTTCGCAGGCTTGGTCGCAAGACCACGCGGCCCATCTCTTGCGTCGGGCGGGTTTTGGAGGGACTCCCGAGCAGATTGAGTTCCTGACGAAGCTGGGTCGTCAAAAGGCGGTGGAATACCTGGTTTATTACGAGTCTGTGCCTGAGACACCGATTCCAGTCACGATTGAACCGCATCAACCGCCGCCGCGATTCACTCATCCTCATTTGAATCGAGAGGAGCTTCGGAAGATCGGGATGCGACGGCGACAGGCGAGTCGTCGGCAATTCCAGCGTGTTGTCCGCTGGTGGATCGAGACGATGGTCTCATCCTCGCGGCCTTTGCAGGAGAAGCTTGTTTTGTTCTGGCACGGTCATCTGACCAGCGGATACCGTGAAGTTCAGAGCAGTCGGCTGATGTATGAGCAGAACCACCTCTTGCGTAAGCACGCCAGCGGCCGTCTTCGCGAATTGTTGATCGACGTCACCGAAGACCCCGCAATGATCCTGTATCTGAACACCCAGCAAAATCGAAAACGAAAACCCAACGAGAACTATGCCCGTGAACTGTTGGAACTTTTTACCATGGGTCCGGGCCATTACACGGAAAAAGACATTAAGGAAGCCGCACGGGCGTTTACCGGTCTGGGGCTCGACAAGAAAACCGGCAGGACAATCTATCGGGCACGGCAACACGATTCCGGTGAAAAAACCTTTCTCGGAAAAACAGGGAATTTCGAGCCGGCGGACATCATTGACATCATTCTCGAACAATCGGTGACGGCGGAATACCTCGCTCGCAAGTTCTGGACTTTTTTTGCCTATGAAGAGCCGGAAGAACGGGTCATAAAGGCCCTGGCAAAAGTTTTGCGCGACAATGATTATGACTTCAAGCCGATGCTCACTGCCATGTTCACGTCGGAGGCTTTTTATAGTGATCGCGCCCGTTTCACTCACATCAAGAGCCCCGTAGAACTTTTGGTGGGAACGATGCGCACGCTGGAAATCCCTCCGATCGATACGACGATGATGGCCACGGGGCTTCGAATGATGGGGCAATCGCTTATGCAGCCGCCGAATGTCAAGGGCTGGGACGGCGGAGCCACTTGGATCACGACGAGCACGTTGATGAACCGCTATAACACCATCGGCGTGTTGCTCTCAGGCAATGACAACCCGAGCACTCGAACTCGACGCGCGAACCAGCGCCGGCGTTTGTTGGAAACCGTGGGCGACGAAGCCAAACTGGCTCCGGATGACATGACCCCACTTCAGCCTGCGTACGACCCAATGCCCATCGTTGAGCGAGAGAAGCTGAAGACCGTGGAAGACGTTGTGGATTGCTTTGTGAGTCGTTTGCTTCAGCGTCCGATTAAGCAGGAGCGCCGTCAGGTGTTGATCGACGCGCTCAAACGCCACATTAATACACGAAACGTTCAATCTCCGGGAAATGCGCCGGGCGTGCGAGGTTTGATTCACCTCATCGTGAGTATGCCCGAGTATCAGCTTTCGTGAGAATGCGAAAGTGTGCACCGATGAATAAGGTCAGACCATGAACGATGAAACGATTCATACGCGGCGGGAGTTTTTGCACAAGGGCTTGACGTTGGTTTCTGCCAACGCGACCGTGCCGTTTTTTCTCGACCGCACGGCCTGGGCCATCGCAGACCCGTTCGATACACCGTTGGTAAGGAGCAAGCCGGGTGCAAACGATGATCGTGTGCTCGTCGTTTTGCAACTCGCGGGCGGAAATGACGGGCTCAATACGATTATCCCGTATCAGAACGATCTCTATTACAAGGCCCGGCCCAGACTCGGCATCGCCAAGAACAAAGTGCTCAAAATCAACGATGAGCTGGGTTTCCATCCTAAGGCCGACGGACTCAAGAAGCTCTATGACGACGGCTTGCTGGCTGTGATTCAGGGCGTGGGCTATCCGAATCCCAATCGCTCGCATTTTCTTTCGACGGATATCTGGTCCACGGCCGATCCGGATCGGCGTGCGCACGAAGGCTGGCTTGGACGTTTTTTTGACTGCACTTGCACCGGCGCGGGACGTCCGGACCCGAAGTTGGGAATCTCGCTGACCACGGAAGCTCCGCTGGCCATGACCGGGGGACGGTTCAGTCCGGTCAGTTTCGGCCGACCGGAGGATCTGTCCTGGAAAGGTCCAGCTGCGTCGGGAGCGGGGCTCGAAGCCTTTGAGAAACTGAATACGGCCGAGCATTCCGAGGTTGCAAATCAGGATCAACAGGTTAATGAGGCCGGCGCCCTCGCTTATCTGGAGCGCATGGCAATGGATGCCCGGGCCTCGGCGCAGGAGATTCAAAGGGGGACTGGCGCGAAGATTCGTCGTGGAAGGGGTCGCGGACGGAAACGGGATATGCCGCGATCACGTCGCGGCGGAGGCCAACTCGGTCAGCAACTTGCCATGGTGAAACGAATGATCGCCGCCGGTCTGGAGACGAAGGTCTATTATGTTTCGATGGGCGGCTTTGATACGCATGCTGGGCAAACGGGCCGTCATCAGAATCTGCTGCAACAATTGGGCGAGGCCCTGACCGGTTTCGTCGAGGAACTTAAAGAGGACGGTCTACTCGACCGAGTGACCCTGATGACTTTTTCGGAGTTCGGCCGGCGAGTTTCGGAAAACGGTTCACAAGGCACGGATCATGGGGCGGCCGCGCCACTGTTCGTCCTTGGCAACCGGATCAGACCCGGCTGCCAAGGTGACCATCCCAGTCTGGAGCCGGAGCAGCTTGACGGGGGCGATCTTAAGTGGCACACGGACTTTCGATCGGTCTACGCAGCCGTTCTCTCCGATTGGCTGAAGGCCGACACTGGGAAAATCCTCGGCGGTCGATTCAAGAAGCTGAACTTGTTCAAGTAAAAAAATCGACGAGCACTACTCCGTGCCATAACCGCGGGCTGTTTCGATCATGCCGACGTTTCGTTTGACGGCATAAAACTCCACGCGTCGATTCTGCTTGCGACCGCGGTTGCTCGAATTCGTCTCTTTGGGGCGATAGGGACCGCAGTTGGCTTGAATCAATTGTTCGTTTGGAATGCCGTTGCTTCGTAAAGCTCGAACGACACTAAGCGCCCGGGCTGCGCCGAGTTCCCAGTTGTCCTTCCATTTGCTTTTCCGGATCGGCTGATTGTCAGTGTGGCCGAAGACGTAAATATCTCGGTCGGAGTATTGCGACCGGATGTCGCCGGCAATCCTGGCCAGAGTACTGCGTCCTTTGCGTGTGACGTCCGCTTTGCCCGACGCGAAGAGCACGGAGCCGGGGACGGAGATCATGTCGAATGACGGTGCTTTGATCCACCCATCCGCCTTCGCGTGTTGTTCGATGGGGGGTTGTTGCATTCGAGGCTGAGGGGTTGTGGTCCTCGCGGCCACGAGTTCGCGATTCAATTCGTCAATCGTCTCACGGGCTTCGTTTTCACGAACGATGGCGTCGTTTAGCTGCCGATCACGATCGCTCAGTTCGTTTTTGAGCTGCTCGTTCTCGGCGGTCAGATCCTGGATCTTGATGTCTTTTTCGCTAGGCCCGCAACCCGTGCCAACGGTGGTCAGAACGAGGGCCAACATGGAAAAAGAGGTGATGAGACAGCGAGACATCCGTGGCATGGCTTAATCCTCCAATGGTTGAAACAAACACTCGCATTCGTGTTTGTGCCATAACGCCGAAACTACTGTGAATTGTCAACTTCAGCCGCTACGAATACCACAAAGTACCAATAGCGTCAACGACTTTTGGTACATTTTGGTGCCTCAACGCTTCGGACGGAACGGATTTGTGATTTGTTCGGCGAAAGCCGTCGAGCTCACGGTTCTGTCAGAATCGACCAGAGGATCTGGGCCGTCGGCTCGTAATAGTCCAGCAAAGGCCCCAGCAGCCAGAGGTTGACGAAGGCCCCGAGAGACAACCAGGGACCGAACGGAATGGCACGGCTGCTTTTCCTGAAAAGTGTGGCCAATACGCCCACGAGAGCCAGAATCGTCGCCAGGAAGAACGTGAAAAACACGGACCAGAAGCCCATCACGCTTGCGATGGCGGCCATGATATAGATATCTCCCGTTCCGAAAGCTTCTTTCCCGAAGGCAAGGGTGCCCAGGATACGAACCGTCCATCCCAGGGCCGCGGCGAAGACCATGGCCGCGACGGCTTGAGACGCAGCTTCCACGTGCTCGATCCAGTTGGGAGCCGTTGCGGTCCGCCCGAGTAGTTCTGTGAAACCGGCATTCAGTTTTTGAGTGGACTGAAAGTAAATCAGCAGCCCTCCCCCGACGAGAATCGCAGGGAGAAACCACGCGATCTCGCGAAGTGCCATCGGGCGGGCCTCGTCACGCTCGGATTCGATTTCTTCAACGATCTGATCGTCTGATTCCCGGCGCACGAGTGAGACGAAAATCAACAGAAGCATGATCACGACGCAGGCGACGAGACCCCTCACTTCGCCGGTTTCGAGTCGCCAATGGCTCGTCTGTTTCGGTGCGGAGAGCTGCCAGATGACGAGCCCTAGGATGACCGCTGCAAACGTCATGATGACAAGCGGCCGGAATCGCTGATTGGCAGATTCCAGATAAGCGGTGGCTCCCGTATCCGGTTCTTCTTGCATTTTGCCGTTTTCGGTGTGATCTGCGTCGAGGTCCCCCTGTTTGGATTTGAGCAACGCGGTCCCGATCAACACCGTTAAAAACCATGCCGCCCCCATTGCAATGCCAATGACACACATGGAGGACGGTAACAGGTCGAGCGTCTGATACTTCTCTGAGGCGGCAGCGGAAGCCGTTTCCGTCAGGGCAACGGCTTTGGAAGGCATTCCCCAGACGGCGTGGCAAAGGACCCCAAGAATCATTGTGAACACGGAGAGCCGGATATCGATCGTATACGACTCAATGTCCATGGCCGAGGTTGCGAGAAGGCCGGCGAACAGGGCGAGGTAGGCGATGGCCATGGGCCAGTCTTGCCCGGGTTGCTGGATTCCGGGAAGGACGCGCCCGACGAACATGGCGTCCCAAATCATGACGAACAACAGCGCCGTCGCACACTCGATCAGCGGATAGACGATGCTGATGGGCGTACGACAGTCGTAACATCGGCCACGTAACCAAAGCCAGCCGATCACGGGCAAATTATGATAGGGACGAATCCGTTTCTTGCAGTGCGGACAGAAAGACCAGGCCGGTTTGGTCACCGACATTTCGTTCGGCAGACGAAAAATGACAACGTTTAGAAAACTGCCGACGATTGCGCCAAAAACGGCAGCCATGATGACCTGCAAGATTTCGAGCGCAGTTTCCACGTTTTATTCTAGCATGGCTTCTATTGCCTTAATGGGATTGTGCATCATTGGCCTGATACCAGATTTCAATGGCCTCTGCGGTCTCCGTCGGCGAGATCGACATGGTGTCGATGATGTGATGCGCCGACGCCTGATACTGAGGCTCACGTTCGGCCAGAATCGACTCGAGTTCTCCGAGCCCGCCTTCCGCCGTGAGATTGGGTCGATTGTGTACGGAATGCGGGTCTTTGTTGATTCGCGACCAGAGCACGGCTGCCGGGGCCCGCAGCCAAATGACTTTGCCGATTCGTTTGAGGAGATTGCGATTGTCGGGGTCCGTCAAGACGCCCCCTCCCAGGGCCACGACATGACGTTTGATTTTACGAAGCTTTTGACAGGCGGCGCGTTCTCGTTGCCTGAATCCCTCTTCCCCCTCGTTGGCGAAAATGTCATGAATCGTGCTGCCGGCTTCCTTGACGATTTCCTCGTCAAGATCCAGGAACGGCCAACCGAGCCGTGCGGCCAACAACGGTCCCACCGTGCTTTTTCCGCTACCACGTGCCCCGACCAGAAGAAAATTCACGATTGCTGCCCAAATTCAAGTTTTGAAACGGTCTTACCGGCGACATCGATTTCGACGGTGACATAACTGAGATGCTGCGAGGATTGTCCTGGATTGACCGCAATGGTCCGGCCCAACTTGTCCCGCCAGTGGCCGGAGACGGTTGGCGACTCGTGGATATGGCCGTGAAGCGATAGTAGAGGTTGATGCCGTTCGATGGCCTCCCGTATCGCCCTCGATCCGTACGCCTTATTGCCATACGCTCGATCCAGATGTGTTTCATGCGGCGGCGCATGGACGACGAAGACCCACGGATCATCCGGTGCCGTCAAATCTGCCAGGTCCTCGGCAATGGTCTGGACTCCGTCAAACATGAGATTGGCTCCGTGCTGAACCGGCCTGGAAAATCGCGGATCCCACCGTGCCCCGCCCAGCAGCGGGGCGCGATCACCGGGTTTGTCGAGACGTTCGAAATCCTTGACGAACCAGGGCGTAGGAGGCGTGTAGGGGTAGCCGAGGAAATTCAAGCCGTTGATATTGACGCTTTGATTAAGGTCAAGAACGGTCACGACGCCTTCGGTCACAAGTTCCTCGGCGGCGGGAACGCAACTGCCCCAATCGTGATTCCCGAAGATCATCAGGACGTTTTGGCAACCACTGCACTGTCGCAGATCGATGACGTTTTTTCGAAATTGCGTGCGAATGTACTCGGGTTGGCCGTGGCCAAGGCGCTGAGGCTCCAGGGCAGAGTCATCCGGAAACAAGTCCCCGCCCAACACCACAAGTTCCGGTCGAAAGGACTCAGCGACGGCGAGGAGCTTGGCGTAGTGACCCGGACTCCCGTGCAAATCTGACGTGTAAAGCACCCTCATTGATTGATGATCGCCTCACTCTGCTTCGGAAGGACTTTCGACTCTAAGTCGCTAGGAAACCCTCACCGATCTAATTCCGCATCTTGTCCGGAAGCCGGTCGTTGGTCAATTGCTTCAGGTGGCCGATGCAAAGGCTGGCGCAACCTGAAGTAACCGCGCCGGCGGATTGTACACCAAGACCGAGGGGAATACCTCATTGGCTCGTCTTGACGAACTTCTCGGCCTGCGCCCTGAAAAACTCAGTCGGAAGCGCTTGACCGGTCCACAGATTGAACTGGTCCCGGGCCTGGAGGGCGAACATGGCGACGCCGTCGATCACCGTGCAGCCCGCCTCCGCACTTTGTCGTAGGAGCTTTGTTTGCAAAGGATTATAGATAGTGTCGAAGACCGTCTGGTTCGGTCGCAAGGGATGATCGTGCAAGGGCGAATCCTCAATGTCCGGTTGCAGACCCAGGCTCGTGCAATTGACGATCAGGTGAGCCGAGATGTCCCCTCGTTCTTCCCATGGGGCGTAGGCGCACTGAAACGTTTCGGCCAGCTTTGTCGCTTTCAATTCCGTCCGGTTGAAAATCGTGACCCGCGCGCCCAGATCCGTCAAACCGCCCACCACTGCTCGGGCCACACCTCCGGCGCCAAGAACGGCAACGTCCATCTTCGCGAGGTCGGCTGTCGAGCATCCCATGCCCGAAGTGATGGTCTTCAAAGCGGCTGGGCAGTCCGTATTATGCCCCTCGAATGAACCGTCCGGCTTCAGGATCATGGTGTTGACCGCGCCGACCCGTGCAGCCGTGTCACTGATGATCCCCTCGACCTCTCGGATCCATCTCAGGGCATTTTCCTTATGTGGAATCGTGACGCTGAAGCCCGAGAAATCCAGCCATGGCCTGGCTGAGACCTCGACCATGAACGCCTTAAAGGATTCATAGCTGGCGGCGACCTTGAGTGGTAAGTAGACCGCGTTGTGCCCAGTTTCTTCAAAGGCGGCATTGTGTACGTGAGGACTTACCGAATGATCCACCGGATCGCCAATGACTCCGAAAACCCTGGTTTGGTCATCAATCGCATCCCAGCGGTAAAGGTCTCTAAGCTCCGCGATCGTTATCTGCCCGGGGGCGGATGCACGGTCCGGCGCTATGGCGGCAAACGTAGCAAAGGCGCCAAACTTCTTTGCGAGCACACGCGAGGCGAGGCCCTCCGGGCCCATGCAGATGATGATACCGGGCTTTGGACCGGTGGTTGTATGGGCCGAGGTGCACGTCCGCATGAGTTCAAACGCTTCGAAATTGTCTCGGACGCTCCTCGCGCGCCATGCCAGCTTGGGTGTCTTACAGTCCTCGGCGTCCAGCATCTCGAACAAATCGGATAGCAGGCTCTTGGGGCGGCCGGCGACATCGTGCTTTGAGAAAATGAGATCGTGAGGCCAATGGTGTGATTTTTCGGAGACACGCCGGGTGGCGAGTTCCACATCCACGAATTCAGCGACCGGTGCCAACGAGGCCAGTCGCTCGACTTGTTCCGCCTCGTTGCCGTGCCAGTCTCCACCCTCGTTTTCGGAACGAAGCGTCAGGATCCATGGAACGGTCGTCTTCAATCTTTCTCGGAGGGATCGAATCTCATCATCTGAAATCGCGAGCATTCGATCCAGACGGAGTTCGACAAGATCGGCGCCAAGCTCGGTCGCCCTCGCAATATCCTGACGAATTTGCTCGATCGACTCACCAAAAACCGGGACAGCTAGTAAGGTCATGAGTTCAATAAGTTAAGCCAAGAAAGCGATTCGTCGAGGTCGTCCATCGCCGTTCTTGCTGTTCCTGCCGCGTCCGTCACGTGCGTTTCTTTGTCTCTCTATCGAGTTCGTCACGCGACCGCACTATAATCCTCGCGTCTTAGCGCATGCAAGTGCCATCATAAGGGTGGAGCCAAAGCAACGTGGACCTTCCTTACTACCCTCTCAACGATTTCGATCCCATGATCAAAGGCATGGTCATCGGCGGGCTCGGAATCCTGCATGTTTTCCTGGCCCAGTTCGCCATCGGCGGCGGAATGCTGATGTGCTACTTTCAGTGGCTGGACCAGACCCGACGCAGCTCGCACGCGCGGCGATTTCTGGACGGCTATTTTCGGGCATTGGTTCTGATCAGCTTCGTCCTCGGCGCCCTGACCGGTGTTGCCATGTGGTTTACGACCATCCAGATCAGCCCCCGCACCATCGGCACGATGGTAGACGAATTCCATTGGATCTGGGCGACGGAATGGACTTTCTTTTGCCTCGAGGTCGTCGCCGGCTATACGTTTTATCGCTATGGGAAGCAATTAAGCGATCGTGCCCGTTTCACGCTGCTCATACTCTACACCGTTGCAGCGTGGTTCAGCCTGTTCTGGATCAACGGGATTCTTTCATGGCAATTGACCCCGGGTCAATGGATCGAAACAAAGAACGTCTGGTCAGGTTTCTTCAATCCCAGCTTTTGGCCTTCGCTGATCTTTCGAACGATTGTCTCGCTGACGATCGCTTCATTGGTCGCCTGTATCGTGATCAACACCATGCATGATCTCGATCGTCCCGCGATGACGAAGCTCCAAAATCAGGCAGCCCGATTGCTGGCTCCGATGGCACTTATGCCGTTGCTGGGCCTTTGGTATCTCGGCGTTATTCCGAGCGACAGTCGAACATGGGTCACCGGCGGTAGTGCAGCGATGACGATGTTCATGACCCTCGCCGTCGCCGCTTCGTTGTTGATCGGTCTGTATGCCATGATCGGCTTGATCCGACAGAAGCTGTTCATCAATGGTGCGACGGCCACGCTACTGTGCGCTCTTGCCTTCGGCGCGACGGCCGGCGGCGAATTCGTCCGGGAGGGCGTTCGCAAACCTTACACCATCCGCGAACGTCTCTATTCAAACTCCATCGCAAAAGAGGAAGTCGTGCATTTGCGAGAAGTCGGCAGTGTGACTCACGATCCCTATCCGCTGAAGAACGCCGAAGACTATCCGACAGACCAGCTTCGATTGGGTGCCAAAGTCTTTCGTTTTCAATGCAGCGTCTGTCACACGATCGACGGTGTCAACGGGTTGACGCATTTGGCAGGTACGTGGACTCTAGACCAACGACGCCTCAATATCGCCAAGCTCCAGCACACAAAGTCTTTTATGCCCCCTTTTGCTGGAACGCCGGAGGAGTTGGAGGCCCTGGTCCAAATGATCACGTGGGTTGTTGAGGGACGACCAAAGGCGTGGAATGTCGCAAATGAGGAGAAGACACTGATAGAAATCCGCCAATGGCTCGATCAAGTCGGGCCGGACTAAGTTGTCGGCTATCAGTTTGGTAATGAGTGATTTTTTCGACTTTTTAACTTTTCGACTTTTTGACGTTTTGACTTTTTGACTTTTTGACGTTTTGACTTTTTGACTTTTTGACGTTTTGACTTTTTGACTTTTTGACGTTTTGACTTTTTGACTTTTTGACGTTTTGACT
>JAKSDK010001671.1 GCA_022360095.1 Phycisphaerales bacterium | reverse complement strand
TACAATTGCAGAAAATGCACCTGCGAATTGGTATGAAGTCTTGGGCAACTTCGAGCAGGAAATCGTCAAGGGATTGCAGGATAAGCGTTTGGTCATCCGCAGTGGTGATAGGCTTAACTTGTATTGGGATATCTTTCGTATATATGTGTTAACAAAAGATATTCCATCAATTCCCCTGACTTATTTGCCATCATCACCATCTTTGAGAACTTCACTTACCGTAGCTCGGTTAATAGATATGCATCCGAATATGAATTTGGGCGAAATCGGAAAACAGGCTCGACTTAGTGAGAAATCCGCCGGAAATGTCGTTCGCGACTTAGTAATGTTTGGAGTGGCATCTACAAATCAATTTCAGGTAAATCTTGATAGTGGTATGCAAAGCTCAGAGCTGGATAATGTGCTGCGTCGTCTGCGACAGGCATTACGACGACATGCATTGACTATCAGTTTGTCAAAAAAAGAACCAAATACTGTATTCAGCGAGTCAGATATTATCGAGTGTTTGAAAGAGGTCAATCCGACTGCTCAGCATAAGGAAAGAACCTGGAAAATTTATACTGAGCGACTTACTCAGTTGCTACTGGTGACTGGGTATCTCGTAGAGGCACCTGATGGCTTTTTGTTTCAAGATTGTGGAGATGTTAGTATTCCGACGCTGCTAAGACAGTTTCGAGGCAAAGGCCAAAGAGGTCTAATGTTTGTCGGTGAGTCCCCACCTCTTAAGACGGTAGAAGGATATGAATGGTTGAGACTAAATCAGCCGAAGACAGGGTCTGAAATTAAACTTTCGGGATATCGCAATGCAATTCAATCGCTCAATCATTTGGGTTTAACACACTTAAGTGAGGGAAAATACTGTATAGTTCAGCCGTCTGATCTAAGTATATCAGCGAAGGAGATTGTTTGGGATGCGGCTAGAAATAATGAAGTGGTCAAAAAAGTAATGGAATTTATACAGGAGCATCCAGTTTGTGATGGACAGAGTATAGGCAAATATATTAACCAAG
>JAKSDK010000354.1 GCA_022360095.1 Phycisphaerales bacterium | reverse complement strand
GCGGCCCCCCGGGGCGGGAATGGCGGCTGGTTGTTTTTTTTTTTTTTTTTTTTCGTGTTTAAAAAGAGTAAGGGCTTCAAAGTCGTAAGAGATCAATAACAACAATGACAAGAACTATACTTCATTGTTGACCAGAATGCACAAAGTATGCCCTGTCAGTTTCAGACCAGAACTGGTCAAACTCTATACAATATTGCAAACTAATACTCGGCTCAAGTCACACCCTAGATAACTTATTCAAAGCGCACCCCCACCGCCCCCTCATTCGGGGTCCCTTTTCACTAGCCTTGTTTCGCCGACCGAATCAACTAAACAGGGCGTGCGTGAAATTGCGTCGACTGAAGACAAAAATCCATTTCAGCACACTTTTTGGAGAGTCTGGGGAGCAATCACACCCCAGCCCTTTACAGGTTTTCACTGATAGATTGGCTTTTATTTCAAAATGAGTAGAAAAACCTTTTGTTCGCGTTGAGGTCTCACGTCTCAGAAGGTGAATCGCCGTTTCACCCTCGCGCCCAGTATACAGAGAAAATTTAAATTACGGGATCACTGGTCGCTATATACAGCTGTTTCGACAAAGGTTGTGCCACAAAACTTAAGCATGCGGCACAATGCCGATTGATAGCGATAGTTTATGGCGTTACTTGATTTACGTTCAGGGTGTAAAAGCAAGAAGGAAAGGGAAGCATGAGTACATGTGTTTGTGCTGTTTTCTTTTATCACGCTGAAACACCTTGCAGCTTCAATCAAGACACCTTAACCCACCATTGTCGCGTACTCTTATACGCTTTTGTGGGGCAACCTCTCTCAAAACAGTTGTATGGGTTTATTGACTAAGCGTGAGGTCAAGACGGCCGGATCTTGGCCAAGTTATTTTTAGAGGTTTTCATGGACCAAGACGTAGTCGAGTTCCATAGAAAGCACGCAGAAAAGGAACGAAGCCAACATCCAGCCATCTTTACTCGGCAAGCTTGATCACTGTAAAGGTTTTATTACTTGGTATAAAGAGCACCACATTCTTGTG
>JAKSDK010000984.1 GCA_022360095.1 Phycisphaerales bacterium | reverse complement strand
GAAATATTCCAGAGAGTTTCCTACCTCATCTGTTTCTTTCCACTATTGGTTATTGTTACCGACAAAGTCAATCTTTCTCGTTGTTTTTGAAAAGACCGACCGCCAACGGTCGTAGTCAGGGGCGTAGCCAGCTTTTCGACTAGTAGTAGGCCTGGCTGACTTTCATTTCCACATATCCTGAAAATTGCACGCGTGACTAGTACGCCTTGACCTAACCAACAATTTGAGCTCTTTTAAGAGCTAAAAAGCTTAAAAGCCTTTAAGCTCACCCCAACAACGCATAAATTATTACAAGCGGTAGAGTGATCAAACCAAGAATTTGTAGGCTCGGGCCTACAAGGTCTATAGGCTGGCTACGTCCCTGGTAGTGTTTCAAGCACTCTCCTCCCTAGATCAATATATTTGAAATATATTCCTCTTATTTCGGAATTGGAATAACAAGTCAAACAGAGCTTGGAATTCACTAAAAAGGGGTACAAAAAAACTGGTTTCGTCAATTGAGAGGTGAAATTAAATTCTGTCCTCCTCTTTTCTTTTTTTCTCTCTACACCAACACCCTCTTTACGCTCTCTCCCCGTTTCGAGTGAACAAAAGTCTATTTTCCGTTTTCCACCCATGCTGAGAAGCTAAGAGATGCTATTTTGTAGTTGCCATGTCGACTATGCAACGGCGACGCCACAAAACGGTTCTTATGTTTGTTTTGAGTACAAGGTCCAACAGGATTATTATTATTATTACTATTATTATTATTTAAATTATGTTTTAATGACCTACTGCTGATTCCATACGAAATGGGGATGAGAATTGGACTAAGTCACACTGCGCGAGAGACAGAGCGGCAAAGAAGATGGCTTCTTCCTTCACCGATCTCACAGATTGGTCTGAAATAAATCTATAGACTGACTGATTTAGGTTAGCTTTGACTTAAAACTACTATTTTCATTGAGTTCAAATTTCTAGATTTTAATTCTGAAGAAATCTGTCATTGAGTGAATACTGATTAGACAGCAACATACCACGCTAGGCTGGCATGCTGAAAATCATGCTAATGATTCGCCAGTCGAGACAGTTCACTTTCCTATGCAATTTGATATATTTGACTGCTTTGACTGATGCACTATAAGAGCGAGAGAATTAATAGAAAATGATTTTCTCTTTCATTGACTACGGACGCTTCTCCACACAACGAAATATGTGATGATTTTCAACCTTGCCCCTGTTTAAATAAAAAGAAACTTACAGACATTTAAACAAGTGGATTAATATACGTGGCGGCTACAAGAGTTGATTAGCTATGATCGCCGGAGAAGAAATTCGGTTATTTGCTTTAAGAATGATCTACTGAGATAATTGTTTAACGGATCATTTAGCTTCTCTATGTTTACATTGTATGTGGTCGTTATTATTACAGTGAGACTGCTCGAACCGG
>JAKSDK010000088.1 GCA_022360095.1 Phycisphaerales bacterium | reverse complement strand
TCTAAGACATGGCTCACGCACTCATAGATAAAATGTCAATTGACAGCAGGCTAGAAGAGCTCACATACTTTGAAGGCAAGGGAGACATGGCTCTTGATCTCCTCGCAAACATGTCAATCGACAGCAGACCAGGAATGTTGATAGCCAATCCTTTAAACACTGCACTGCTTTGCCTTCTTTTTGAAGATTTTGAGGGAAAATTACCTCAAAGCAGAACTCAGTTGTACTCGGAAATAGTACAATACGTTCTTATTAGATACAGAAAAAGGAAAGGTCTACCAGTTGACAATGACGGTCTGATGGAACTCTACAAGGGTCAATTAGAACACCTTGGCTTCATAGCGTTAAACAGTCTTCGTGAAGGCACCACCCACTTTGAAGACAAACAGCTAGGAAGCGAACATAGCGACTTAACTGAATTCGGATTCCTTTCCGTTCAACCTGGAAGAAGTAAACGAAGACCTTGCTTTCGTTATGGCTTTACGCATAGAAGTTTTCAAGAGTTTTTCGCTGGATATTATCTCTGTTACCAACTGGTTAGTGGAGAAATCAGCCCTGAAGTGCTAGTAAAAGACAAGCGATATTTCCGAGAGTTGATACTGGTATTACATTTTACCTGTGGCCTGCTGGCAGTACAATATGAAGAACGTCTAAAGGCCATGATCGAAAGCATAGCAGATGAGGTCAACAAAGAAGGTGCAAAAGAATATTTTCTTGCTGCTCTGGAAATCATCAAAGATCTTCCCTTAAAAGAGGCACGTACCTTTGGTTCACGTCTGAAAGTTCAAAAGCTTGATCTCAGTTATCAAGTAATTGTTGAACTAGATCTTGCTGTTTGGGTTTTCTGCTTGCTCAAAACCAACAAAACTCTGACACATTTGGATTTGACTCACAATGAGCTTGGCTATGTCCCTGTTGAGTTACTCGCTGGCGCGCTTGAAAAAAACACAACTCTGACAGTTTTGAATTTGGCTGACAATGAGCTTGCTATTGCTGATTCTCTGGCTGCCGCGCTAGGAAAAAATGCAACTCTGACAAGTTTGGATTTGAGTCACAATCACCTTAGTGATGCTGAAGTTTACTCACTTGCCGCCGCACTTGAAACAAACAGAACCCTGAAATATTTAAATTTGTCTGAAAATTCTCTTGGAAGAGGTGGCACTGAGTCACTTTCTTTGTTGTTTAAAACCGCTTTGAAAGAGTTGGTTTTGACCAGCAATTTCGTTGGTCCTTCTACTGCTAAGTCCATTGGTGCCGCGCTTACAACAAATACAACTCTGACAAATTTGGATATGTCTGTCAATGAACTCGGTTCTGCTGGTGCTGAGTCCCTCGCTGACGCGCTTAAAACAAACAAGACTCTAACAAAGTTGGATTTGTCTGGCAATAACCTCGGTTCTGCCGCTGCTGAGTTCCTTGGTGCCGCGCTTACAACAAACACAACTCTGACATATCTGGGTTTGTCTGCCAATAACCTCGGTTCTGCCGCTGCTGAGTCCCTTGCTGTTGCACTTAAAACGAACACAACTCTGACAAAGTTGAACTTGACTCATAATAACCTTGGCCCTGGTGGTGCAGAGTCCCTCGCTGACGCGCTTAAAACAAACACGGCTCTAACAAGGTTGGATTTGCAGTTCAATAACCTTGGACCTGCTAGTGCCGAGTCACTTGCCGCCGGGTTTAAGACAAACGCGTTCCTGACGGAATTGAATTTGTCCCACAATGCTCTGACTGATGTTACGTCTCTTGCTGCAGCCCTTGAAACAAACAGAAGCCTGGAAGATTTGAATTTGTGTTGGAATAACCTCTATCCTGCTAGCGCTGACTCACTTGCTGCCTCACTTACATCGAACACATCTCTGACAAAGTTGGATTTGTCTGGCAATAACCTTGGCCCTGCCGGTGGTGAGTCACT
>JAKSDK010001389.1 GCA_022360095.1 Phycisphaerales bacterium | reverse complement strand
TTAATAATCTTGTTTTTCCTTTGGAACGTCTGTTTGTGTACCTTATGTAAGACTGTTTTATAGTGTTCATCGATTTCCACCCTTAGTGACATTATTTAGTTAACATTAACTCTAAAAAGCTAGAGAATACCACACCAATGTCAGGGGTATTTTGCAGAATGCCAAACAGCCGCTGAATGACTATAAAGTTTACTGACAAAGGTTAGGAATCTGAGTGAATCAAGTTTCCGGTCCGTTTTCCCAGCATAATGACTTTAAGTGGAACCTGATTCACTCAGTTTCTTAACCCTAATCACTAAACATCAGAGTCAATTGGGTGTTTGGCAGCCATTCAGCATTCTGCAAAATACCCTTGCCACCACATCAACTCAATCAATCTCAAATCAGGACTGTTAACTCTACACTTAGCTACCTTAAGTTTATACAAAGACATCACGTCTGATAGATGCTTTGGGGTAGAAAACAGTATGAACATCACTTATAATGTTTTATAGGAATAAAAATTGGAATTGGGTGGGAAAGTGGTGAGTCTGGCTTCCCTAGCTACGAGCTCCATGGATAATAATAACTACCCAATTTTACTATACAATCCACGTAGCTCATAGATAGGGAAGCCAGACTCGTCAAAATCCCACCCAAACAACTCTTACTTCTAAAAAGCATTATCTACAAAGAAATCTAATATTAATTTTCATTATTACCTGTAATAAGATACTGTGAATCTTCTGAAAAAGCACAGTCCCAGACCCATCTTTGACTGGTTTCCTTTAGAGTTTTGCTACGGGAAAAGTCAGCTGTTTGCCATATGTTCACTGTTGTGTCAGCAGAGGTTGTGGCTAGAAAACTTATAACAGATAATGAGAAAATAAGAAAGGTGGTAAAAATAAACAATAATAAAATTTACAGAAAACGTAGGGCTATTTAATGCTAGCTAATGTTTCCAGTGTTTTGTATCATCACATAGGGTGAAAGGGAAGTTGCTTTAGACAATACATGTACTTTTGTCTCTATCAATAAATGACCATCACCACACAGGAATTAGATCCACAGATTCCTGAGAATGAGAAAGTATGCTTCACCCAGAGTAAAAGAGTAAGACTGTGCTGTACCAGTGCCCAATGACCCCTCCCTGGCTTTTTCTCATGAGCAAGTGGAGAATTTTTTCATAAGATCATATGCTGGACTCCTATCAACTTTCTAAGAACACAGCCTTGGAATGCAGGTATGTCGCTAAGAGCCAGCTGCTAGCTAATTTACCTGGCTGAAAAAAACCCTTTCCACCAGTTCAAATACCCTGCAGAGTCTCCTTTGATCTTCCTAGATAAGTCAGGAAGAGGAATAAGTCGCTTCCTCTTTCTTGATGTATCTAGGAAAGTTTGAAGCAACTCTGCTAGCAGGGTACAGTTCAAATTACTCTAGAGAACAAACAGTGCCAGATCCAGACCTTCAGATAAGGGGAGGACCTGGTCTTCCTTCAGGCCTCAGTTCAGTCTAAAAATAAAGGGGGGGGGGGGCAAGGGGCCCCTCCTCTGGATCCACCACTGACAAAGACAAACGGTAAGGTGCAGTTAAGTGGAGGGCGCAGGGTGGAGGTGTTGGGCTGATATTTTGTTAGCACCTTATGTGTAATGTTGATGCACTGCTCCAACTGGGGAATATAATGCTTCACTGAATAAATTACCAATATCAAGTAACAGGGTTACCAACAAGGTAATTTGAAGCCTGAGAAAACAGCCAACATTTCGCGACAAATCAGGTCTGAGAAAAGAGCAGAGAAATTCCATACTGATGACGCGTCACCATCCAGATCTGGCTTGTGCTTCTGATTGGTTGAACATTTGCTTCATTTAATCAGAAGCACTACCCAGATCTGGGTGGTGATGTGTCAACAGTATGGAATTTCTTCACTCGTTTCTCAGATTTTGTAGGGAAACCAGTGGTGGCATCATGAAATGTTACCTGTTTTCTCAGGTTAGGTAATTTGATAATGGTGTCCAGGTTCTGAGTCAATCATGCACAAAAGACATGCACTGGCTCATTTTTGTCAGCAGACAGGCCAAAATGATGGATGACATGACTATTACCAACTTAAACTGAATACTAACCAAGAATCAGGACTAAAGAGGCATTTTAAAGCTGCTCTTTTATGAGCTCGCGGGATTTTTGTTCTTGGATGTAGGACAGTTGGATCATCTTTAGT
>JAKSDK010000966.1 GCA_022360095.1 Phycisphaerales bacterium | reverse complement strand
GTATAGGTCGTGTCCGTTACCAAAGGATGGTCCCCTATCAGAACATGTGTAAATAGCTTGACTGTAATGACTTGACTTGATGTTCACCTTAACAGGAGTGTAGCCATTGATGTTATATAACGAGAACAGGAACGAGTTACTTGAATAGACATAACTACAAGAACCTGTGGGAAAACATTTTTCAGATATTAATTTAGATTATTCAAAACACTTCAAGTAGCAAGGGCGACAATGACAGCTATAAATATCTGTGTTCGAAGTTGGATATTTTTCACCTTAAAACCTTTCTGATAGAAAATGCTATAACGCTTAACAAAGCCAGGCAACACACCAGTCCTCAACAAAAATCAGTTAAGTTGTTTTAAAAAAAGTACTTTCCTACACATTATAGAGCTGCTAGTAAACTCTTGTAGAGAAAATGAAATTTAAGGCATCTTCGCTTTGGTATTTATTTACTCAACTAGATTGTTCTTTCATTTAATGTAACTCCATTTAATAACAATATACCAATTTACCAATTGTTCGGTGTGAACGCATTTCAGTACCTCCAATCCGTTTATAAGAATGTTTTTAAGAGACAAATAGAATAATCCCGAGAGGAAAATAATTTTAAAAGTGTCTCTTTATGCCAACGGTGTCAGTGACTTTAAGAGAGGCCTAATATCCACATGTATCCGGACATTATATTTTGGCTTCCATTTACACATAAACGGCGTTTTCGGGCAACAAAAACTCTGGTTTAAGGCCCAGAACACACGTATCAGGATTTTTATTCACAAAAAATATGCGCCTACGCGAAGCGTTCTAGAATCGTTTTCACCAGTCCACAAGGAAACGCCGAACATTTATGATCTGTGTGTCATTAAGGCTGTTATAAACTGATACATACCACCCCAAGACTTGTCAGTATATCCACCAAATATGTAACTACCGACTTGGACGATGGTTACAGTGGGACCCTTTCCATCACAGTTGCTGTGGAATGTTGATGCCGCCCAACCATCTGTCTTAGCGTGCCAACATCTCACAAAGCTGCTGCGGCCTGTAGTCTGGCGGACTGG
>JAKSDK010001436.1 GCA_022360095.1 Phycisphaerales bacterium | reverse complement strand
TTGAACGGCTTCTGCCGTCTGTTGCAGCATTCTGTCGACCCTTCCTCATCGCGGCCCGCTTGTCCACGGAACCAGCACCCAGCTTCACTTTCGACTCGTAGCGGTGCGGTGTTGCGAACCGGCCTAAAGTCCACCCGTGCTCGGGTGTTGCGTGCAGCACTAACTGCCCGCTCGCCGAAATCGATTTCGGCGTACTCTCACATTGTTCGTAGATGGCCAGTCCGATTTGGCCTTGGCCGTATCCCGTCCCTCCGAGCCCACGTCACAGAGGAATGACACCTTGCATTTAAGCGATTCCGGGAAAACTAAAACCGACGCAACACCACGCATACAAGCTTCAAACAGGCGGTGGTGTTAACCATTTTCCCAGACACGCAGACCGCAAGAGCGGCGACGGAAAGCCATCGTAGAAGGCTATTTTCGGGACGTCAACATCTAGTGGATCGAAAATTTCACTTGACTAGATATAGGGGGGTCATGGGATCTGGCGGCACAAAAATCGGGGCTTGACGGGCCCCCTTATGGACAGGCCATAATCCCTCCAAACAATAAGAAATTGTCTTGAGTTTTGCCGCCCAAAGGCTGGCCGGTGGGGATTTTTATGTCGACGACGCATGCGTTGTTTTATCGGGTCGATCATCGAAATGTGGTGGTTGAATCCTGGTGCAAGCCGGTCACGCTGCCGCGCAACGGCAATGCCGATATCGGCCAAATTTTAAGGAACGCAAGCGCCGACATTCCCTCGGAAGACGGTTTGGCATTTGCCGGAATTCTATCCGGCCGTTCGCGGCTGCAATTGTCCGTATCCGACATATACGATCTGGTTTGCAATAGCGACGACGGCGCGTTGTCCAATCACTATTGCCGGTTTGCGCGCGTCTCGTCTGCGTCGGGCAAGCCGCGCGCCTCACGAAAGCGCGCGATGGTACAGGGGCGTTTGGCGTCGTTTGGCGCAAAAGCCTGGTATGACGATCAAGCACGTGTGCCGAAGCGGCTGCGCGACAAGTTCGTAGAGCACACGCTTGTCTATCTCGATCGTCGCGACCGGTCGATTGAGGTTATGCCGGTCTTCCTGTTCAGAGAACTTGAATCATCCATTGTCGATATGGTGGCGGCCCATGAATGGTGGGAGCCAATCACCCTGTTCGAAGGCGGTATGCGCCTGGAAAGCGCAGGTCTTGCATTCCGCTCGGATCACCGTCCTTCGGAACCGCCCTTCTATCCTTCTGAGAACGGGCACTTACCGCCGGCGGCTTTCGACGATGATCTGGATAAGGATGAAAGCGACAGTACGGCCGAAGACGCCGATGCGGAATTGAACGAGCCCGCGGTGGCGCCCAAAAAGATGAAGTCGGTCGCCGATGTGCTGTGCGAAGGGTTGGTGGAAGAGACCATCGTCCGATTTATGGAGGGTAGACCCAGCCATCCCGAAGAAGCGCTGCGGGGATTCCGCGACATTTATCTGTCCAAGCGCCCCTTGATTCTGCTTGAAACGGTGCATTGGGAGCTGGGCCCCAACATCGCTAAATTCATGGCTGAGATCGGCGGCCTGCGCTACCGGGCTGAAGGCCGGTATGGCGATTACGGCTCTTATCAAAATGGCGGCATGATGGATCGCGACAGCGGCTCCGTTGTGTTGTTCAGCAGGCGGTCTTTTGAAGGCGGGGGGCAAGACGCCGCCAAAGAAATCGACAACCGCATTCGCGCCTTGCTGGCCGCTGGCGACATCGGGCTTGTGGTGACCGACAACATTATGTCGTTGCCGGCGCCTCTTCGTCTAAACCGGGATTTGGAATTGGAGCTCCCCGAATTGGTGGGGCATGTGCGGGATCGTGTGTTCACGGAGATTTTCGGACCGGGGGCCGTGCCCGGGCCCGATGGTGATTTGTGGACGCGGTATGCATCTGCGCTGGACTTGGAAAAGGTCTACCACGCGGGCGCGCGTGGCGTGGCGGCGGTTCAGGATCTGTCCGAGCGCGTGCAAGGGCGCCTTACGCGCATGGGGGCCACAAAGGGGCCGGCGCTCAATCAGATTCATGGCCTTGGCGAGGCCAAGGAACATGCCAACGCGTTTATCGGCGACATCAAAGCCTATTTGGCAGGCTCAATTCCGTGGAGCCAAGTGGACCGGGGCATGTTGCTGGTCGGACCGCCGGGCACGGGTAAGACCATGATGGCGCGGGCCATGTCCCGGGAAGCGGGCATCCGCTTCATTCATGCATCGGCGTCGGACTGGCAATCTGCGAATCATCTGGGCGAGCATGTTCAAGCCATTCGCGGTTCTTTTGCGATGGCCCGGCGCTACGCTCCATCGATCATCTTCATCGATGAATTCGATTCGATCGGCCGGCGTGGCTTTGGCGGCCACAACGAATTCTACCATACGGCGGTGGTAAACGCGGTGCTGGAGGAACTTCAGGGCTTCCAAGACCGGGAAGGTGTCATTGTCATGGCGGCCACCAACC
>JAKSDK010000951.1 GCA_022360095.1 Phycisphaerales bacterium | reverse complement strand
TTTTTTTTTTTTTTTTTTTTTTTTTTTTTTTTGTTTTTTTTTTTTTTTTTTTTTTTTTTCACTTTTAAAGAGAAAGAAGAAGAGGAAAGAAGTTTCAGGTCGGGCTCGAACTCATGACCTCCGGGGTCTGTATTCAGTGCGCGCGAACCCGCCCACACTACTACGGATAAGCTAAGATGACCTATGCAAATTGAAGTCGTCAATAGTTTGCGCGCGTTCTCTTTCACTCGTCCTTGTATCAACTCGTATCGCAAGTGTAGGCTCGCCTGAACTCGTATCGGCTTGAATGCACTCGAAAATGGAATAAAAAAGTTACATTAGACTTGGATCAACTCAAAGCAACTCTCAAAAAAATCATTTTACATCCCAAAAAAGAAAGATAATCACCATCGGCCTCTCTTTCCTGTTCGACCGCCATATTGTTTTCTTCTCGGGATGGCGTACATTTTTTTTTTTTTTTTAATGATTGTTTGCTGGTTGGGAAGAAAACACGACCGAGTTGTACTCGCACATGGACCGTGAACCTATTTCACTTGGAAAAAGAAGAAACCAAACTCATCTCGCATAACTCAAGTTTTCCTACACCGTGCGTGAATTGAACTCGCGACTCTCGAATGCCCCGTATTGCACCATGGGGAGTTACACAGAGAGAGATGGGAGTTCAATTCACGCGCGGAGAAGGAAAACTTGAGTTATCCTAGATGAGTTTGGTTTCTTCTTTTTCCAAGTGAAACAGGTTCACGTTTAGTAAATCAGTACAACTCGGCGGTGTTTTCTTCCCAACCAGCAAACAATCAATAAAAAAATATACGCCATCCCGAGAAGAAAACAAAATGGCGGTCGATCGGGAAAGAGACATCGACCGATTTCTCTTTTAGGATCTGCGTTGATTTTAAAATGCAAGAGTTTACTCATGTAGTTAGAATGGAAAGGATTTTCTTTATGTGCTTGGAAGAAGAGCAGGCGATGAGGTTTCTGTTTTGTACTAATAAAAAACACACACATTACATTGAGTTCAACATGGTGTTTTATTGAATATCTCGTTGCCAATGAAATAATTGATCAATATCGTTATGCGTGAATCCCAAGAATTCATAATCATAGGTACCATATTTGTTTAAATTGAAAGAAAATAAACACAATAAAGCTTCAATGACAGAATCTTTGGGTCTCATAAAATTCCAACAAAAGTCCATGTTGCCTCCCCATT
>JAKSDK010001762.1 GCA_022360095.1 Phycisphaerales bacterium | reverse complement strand
TCTTCCTCCTCTTCCTCCTTCCTTCCTCCTTTCCGTTCTCCTTTTCTACTTCTTTTGCTGTTGGTGTTCCACTTCTGATCCTCAACACATAATGAAATGTCAAAAATCATTGAGCATAAAAAGGTCCACGGCGATGATACTTCTTTACTATGAAAACTCCGCTACTCCCTTATTTTACTTTCTTTTTCTTCTTTTTGAAAGAGTGCCTGTGATAAGTCCCCCTGCTACAATGGAGGAATCTGTCAATCCGGATTTTCAGCAAGAGGATATCGGTGTTTGTGTCCTTCTGGTTTTAAGGACTTTCGCTGTCAAGCAGGTAAGAAAGTAAATTAAAAAGAGAAAAAGAAGCCTTGCTTTCACTAAAGATTTTTGCGGCCTTCGAGAACTACTTTTCTTAGTATGATTTGGCGGAGTATTAAATCCAACCCACAACTTCAACGTTTGGTGGACTCTTCAGCGTCGGACTTCACTGGCCATGTCGGATGGATTTCTGCATAGCGTCAAACACGGACAGCATGTTAGTAGAAAAACAATTAAATGATTGTGAAGGATCAAGCGGATTGTTAGTTTGATTGCATGAATATAAAATTGTCGAGAAAAAATCTACTGGTTGTTGTATGAAAGATAAAAAACCGATAGTCCGATCGAGTTTGAGAAAGAAAATATATTTGATCAAAGTGTAATTGCAGCCGGCGACAAGAAGAGCCCGCAATCCTAATCTCCATCACACCTGCACGGTACGTATTGTAGGCAGCTTCGTTCAAACTTCCACTAAGAATGTAGTGGAATGCAGAAGTCGCAATCTGGTAACGCTCGTTTGGACCTTCTATCACTGGTGATCTGATTACGCCTGATTTGACTTTCACTATCACTAGAACTTACGCAAAGCACAGCGTTGGGTTGAGCAAGAGCATCATGTCAGACCTTCGCTGTCGTCCAGCATTCCGTAACAATTAGTACATAACATATGTTTGTTTGTCACATACTGTCCTGCGTAGAATTGATTCTTAACTAAAATTAATTATCATTCAGATGTAGACGAATGCCGGTCCAGCTCTCACAATAATTGTAGCAGCAATGCCACCTGCAACAACACCTCAGGTTCCTTTAACTGTAGTTGCAAACCAGGTTATAGCGGGAATGGCTACAACTGTTC
>JAKSDK010001470.1 GCA_022360095.1 Phycisphaerales bacterium | reverse complement strand
ATAGGCATAGGTCGTATCATGGCCCGACGCGCCGGTCGTCCTGGTGACCCGGCCGTCGCCGTCGTAAAACGTCTTGAGCACGATGTCGGCCGTGTTGTCGATGGCGCCGCCGGGGTTGACCTTGCGCCGACTCAGCGTCTGTCGGCCCACCGTGTCATATTCGTACACCGTTTGCGCCAGATGCGTTCCACCACTGGCATAGTTGCCGGCGTCGGTCTGCAGACCGCGGACGTCATAGGTCGTCGTGCTGTAGTGAACCGGTCACCAGTTCGTCGCGCTGGTGTTAGAGCTGTATAACACACCACTCCAAAGACTGGAGCGAGGGGACACAGGAATGGATTCCTGTGATAATGAGGCGCTACTAATTATCGATAGAGAGAGTGAACGACTCGCATGTCTTCCAGCTCAAGACAATTCTCCTTTAGAGCATTCTGTTTCTCTAAGTGGGCAAGTTCACGTTTGACAAACGATTCAACTCTCTGAGCATCTGCATCACTTATTTCAAGGGTATAATCTGTGACGAGCTCTACCTCATAATCAACGGTTGTGGAACATTCTCTTAGTTTAGGCAGCTCCAGCTTCCACCAATAGGTCGCTTGGCGAATATCGTGATTATTCTTACTCAAAACTACATATCCTTTTTTAAAATCTCTATAGTATGGACGTTGAGAAGACTCTTTTCTATTATCAGCTGTCCAATTGTGGTAGTAGCCGGGTATTAGTGGAGAAACTCGGATATTATCGCCGGGCAAAACAATCAGTTTTGGGGCGAATTGCAACACCTCCAGCCAGACAGACGCTAGATTCCACTTCTCAGGTATTCTTGCGACACCATCCTTAATCTCGACTATATTGCAAACTGTACGATTGGGTATGTAATCTCGTCGCACCACCAATAGACCATCTTTTCGTATCAGCTTTCGATCGGTGTCAAGAAATTTGATCTGTTTCCTGCTTCCAGCTTCAGGAGCAGGAAAAACAGCCAGAGGTATCTGTGCACAACCGCTAGCTGCCATCAGGGCTACTCCGATTACAAAAAACGAAAATAGATAACTGTTATGTATATATGAATTATGGGCTGTCCCAAGCTTTGGATGCTCGTTTGATAATTTCATCTTGAACTCTCCGTTGCTTTATTATTCCCTTTTCAAAAAGTCCATTATCAATATGTCCTATGGTCGAGCTGGGATTATCAGCATAACCCTGGCCATTCTCCTGGTCTAATGAAGCGAAGCGATAGCCTTTCCAAGCTCCTGTAATACCAAATACATTAGATTCTTGAAAAAAATTCACACCAGCTTTAGCAACCGGTGGTAGCGATGCAGGCTGATTTTTCTGGATGTTTGGCCAACCTCTGCCGATGTCGGTATCCTTCCGCACCATGTCGATCATGACTAAATAATCGATCCACTCACGTCCACGTTTAGGAAAAACTGATGTCAGCTCGCCGAGCACTTGGTATATTGTTGTCGCACCATCGCTAAAGCCGATGATCACAAGCGGTGTGATCTTATCAAAGTCAACACACTCAAAACGATCAAAGGGTTCAAAATGTTCAAGAATTGCACCTCGTAGCTCGTGTTTTGCACGTGTGTTGTCATGAAACAACCTTCGAGATCCACGAATCCAATACACCTTTTCTCCAGGTCCTAAGAAGACTTTTAATGCTTCCTTGATTCTATCTAGTCCATCTTTTCCGTCAGCTCCGATCACAAATTTGTTACCTCCAAGTAAAATCAAGGTCGTTCCCATTGGATCAAGAGCTTGTGTCGGCGATGATCGAAGAAATTCGTACAGATTTTTAGAATCATGATATGTCCATGCCAACGCCCAACCATCTTGCAAGAAAGCATTGTAATCAATCGGATCTCTTGTCGTCCATCTCCCCGTTACGACATCACTAAACCTCGCCCTGTGATCGTTTAGCATCAACTCGCCCGAGGTCGCCGATGTTTCCGTGT
>JAKSDK010000366.1 GCA_022360095.1 Phycisphaerales bacterium | reverse complement strand
TGTGTAGCGGACGGTAATCCAACTCCACAGGTCACGTGGTCCAAAGTAAATTCATCGCTTCCCGTTGGACGTTATGCAGTGTCCAGTAGCGCTCTGATTGTGAAGGACGTTAGACCGGAAGACGATGGAGTTTACGGATGTAGAGCTGAAAACTTGCTGGGCAGCATCAACGCTACAGCAAATCTTATTGTTCAATGTAAGATTGACTACTTACTTTAAAGTGTTTTGTGTAATAATAAATTTTTGAGCAACTGAAGGTGTAGACTGTAAACTAAGTACAACGTTTGACGAGGGCGTGTTGTAGCTAGTGAGTTTTATATTTGACTTTAGCTTTCCTTTTTGTAAGGCGGAAGAGACTAAAAAAGTGAGCACAGGATCTCATTACCAACAGCTAAGAGAATATTTTAAGGAGTACAGTATTAAAAATGCAGATGGAAAAAAGGTGCTACAGCTGTACCTCGATCCGCAACGTGATGCTAAATTAAATCAAAGGTATTGATTATTCAAGGGTTCCATGAAAACAATAACTAAATATACAAGAAAAATCAGATAATGTTATCTAAGAGAGAGAGGAAATTTCAGAGTACTGAATTCACATCTGTAAATCCTAGAATCTATTGAACGAGCAATTCGCTTGAAAGTTTTTTGTTTCCAGCCGCTATTTTTCATTAAATTAGAAGTTTTGTTTTCAATTTCTTATTAGTTGGTCCTCAACTTTTCTTATCATCCAATCGACTGATGGCTGAAGAGAAGCAAAATGTCACTATCGCCTGCAATGCTACTGGTAAGCCGCACCCAAGTATCACGTGGTCAAAAGCCTTTAGTTCTTTGCCTAAAGACAAAGCTGTCGTTAAGAATGGAGCCCTTACAATCTATAACGTTGCAAAAAACGACGGTGGGATATACATGTGCAAGGCAGAGAATATTCTGGGACGGGCCACTGACACAGTTCAACTCGTGGTATTCTCTCCCCTGCAGTTCGAAATCCGTCCTCCTCAAGAAATAACACCTTTCGTTGGTTCAAACGTCCGCGTGACGTGTTTGGCCGAGAGTGATCTGAGACCAACAATAACGTGGGAGAAAGAGGGCAAATTGTCACTTTCCGTTGACACGTATTTTTTCCCAAATGGAACATTGCTTTTCCAAGACATCAAAAAAATACACGAAGGATCTTATATATGTAGAGCAACTAATGCTCTATCTATGATAGAAACTAAAGTTAAAATCAATTCTCCTGTTAAAGTTACTTCCTGTTCAGTGGCAAAAAAATACGTCAGCAGTGTCAGCGGAAATTACGTCATTGATCCAGATGGCGTGGGAGGCCAGGCACCATTCACAGTCTTCTGTGACATGTCAGATAAGAGTGGAGTTGGCGTGACAGTAATAAGTCACGACAGTGAAAGTAGAACACATGTGAATAGATATGGCGGTAAAAGTACTTACTCACGTGACATTCATTACACGGGAGCGAGTCTTTCTCAGCTGGCGAGTCTCACCAGAGTCTCTAAAAACTGTGAACAGTTTATTAAGTATGAATGTCATGGTTCACGGATATTCCGCTATGGACAAACTGCCTGGTGGGTGTCCCGTGATTCTACCAAGATGACATACTGGGGCGGAGCATCTATAAATGGTAAGTGCGCATGCGGGATGACCAACTCATGCGTAGACTCCAGGTTTGGTTGTAATTGTGACAAGAATGACTATGTATGGCGTGAGGACAGCGGTCTGCTGACTGACAAAACAAAGCTTCCTGTCAAACAGCTCAGGTTTGGAGATGTTAGCGGCAAGGAGCACGGCTACCACACACTGGGGAAATTGAAGTGTTACGGCACAGCATAAGCAGCAATCTCAGGATTGGGCTTCAAAGTGCATAGTGCTGAAGTTAATTTTGATAACCGTTTTGATGTTCAGTAACATTTAATCAGCAAACTTCTATTTGGAGACAAGTTTACTAACCAACGTCTGAGGAATTTTTTAGTACACAAAAGTCTATAAAAAGTTATTTCGATTATTCTAAAAATATAATGAACTCTCATTGTTAAAACATTGTCAGTGACAAGGTATATTCACAACGCATTTATTTTGAGTGACAATTGTTAAGAGAATTTTATTCGGTGCGTGGGATTTATTACAGATTGCTACGTTTAAAAAAAAATACTGTATGTGTAATTGAAAACAAAACATATTATAAAATCAATTTTGCTCTTTTACTCGGTATTCAACTTCCACGCAATGATGCTGATCGATCGTTATTCTCTTCTGAAGAAGTTATGGTTGAACCCTTTTTATTTTCTCGCCAAGAGAAATGACTTTTTTAAGAGTTACATTAGTCATCTTTGTCAAATGCAGCAACACTTG
>JAKSDK010000820.1 GCA_022360095.1 Phycisphaerales bacterium | reverse complement strand
GAAATAATGGTGGTGGATATTCAAGGCTGTGGGGTGCGTTTGTTTGACCCAGAGGTTGCAAGTTCGCAAGTTGAGTCGGACAATGAGGGAAAGCTTTTTTGTGCAGGTAACCTCAATAGCCATGCCATTGACAAATTTGTCGAGTTGCATAAGTGCAATAGCTTTTGTCAGCTATTGGATCTGTCAGTTTTGCGTTAGAAGTGTTGGACAGTGTGGGTCCATCTGAACAAATCCAGGTATTTTGGTTAAACCCATCTCATTTGTTGTGTTGGTTGTTCAAATTGAAAGTTACAGTGTACAGTGTAATTACAAATTTATAGTTTAGTCAAATGGGAGCCCTGTTTTCATATTTTATTTGGATATTTTGGTGTGGTATCTTCAACAGTGACTCAAAAACAAAAATTTTTTTTAGATCACCCAGCATCAATAGTCTGACTGTTGTCATTTATGTAATTAAATCTGATAATTCCTTGACAGACGTTTGTCCTCTCAAACTGTGATTTATATGAAAGTTTCAGATTTATACGTATTCTATTTCACCTGTAAAATAATATTTTACTGTTTATGTTGCTGTTATTGTACTCCAGACATTGGTACCCTCAACGGGGGGTATTAGGCACGTCCTGAGGGATAGAACTGTTAGTAACTTCAAACGTGGGGGGATGATCGGCTTCTAAACAGTATCATTGCTTCAAAATAGTATCAGAAATGCTTATTTTTTTAAAGAAAAATTGAGCTATTTATTTTTAATTTAACAAGGGTCTGCCAGATATCCCTTCAGGGAAACGTTTTAGCACATAAATCTAGAGACACAATATGCATAACTCATCAGGTGATTTCATAAGTTGTAGCAAGACCGAAAAGGTCTCCATTTTTTCAACCAAGCTGACAGATATTTTTAGAGCTCTCTAGTATGGACTTTTTATCCCTTTATATCTCTGGTGCCCATCAGAGCCGAAGCATTCATTTTATTTTACAGACAAGTTGTGAGGCTCAGTGTGCTAGCTATTTCAAGTTATCCAGTTGAGAAGCTCCATACTTACCAATGACCACCCTCTGTTCGACTGTTAGGTTGTTGCAAGAAGACAAAT
>JAKSDK010000256.1 GCA_022360095.1 Phycisphaerales bacterium | reverse complement strand
CACTGGTTACCAACAGTTTAGATCCATTTAATCTTGTACCCAAACAACTGCCACTGTCTAAACCAGCTATCCCTTCTGAGCCAAAGACCATAACAAGCAGTTTAAACATTGGAGCTGAAGTTCCAATTCAAGTCAATGAATGTGACACCTCTCTTAGCCCTCTGCTTATTGCCGATGAGTTGTTCAAACCCGAAACATCAAACTCATCAACAGTTTTGACCCAAGAGATGCTGAATATTCCTGGCATAAAGCAAAATGCAGATCTGTCCAGTGTGCTTTTAGATCCATCAGAACTACCCATACCAGATATTCTGCCAAACCTAGACGAAATGGACCAAACTATTGATTCCATGAAGGTAACAGCGCCGTCACGTATTGTTAACAAACCAAATACCAGTGGATCTAACACAAGCAGTTCTGGAAGACAGGCTGATACATCATTGTACTCATTGCGGAGTTCTTCTACTAATGCTAACAAGCAGACCAGCCCACTAAAGGTGGCAATAAAAGACTTCAGGAAAGGTACGACCTACTTTTAGTTATTGTTTGAGAGTAGGATGTGGCTGAGCCTCTTGTGGCCAATCCAGAAGGAAGCTCTCTTGGAGGGGCAGTGGGATTAGGGATGAAGAGGGCAGGTTGCCATTATTTTCCAGCAACAATTTTTAAGGAATGCCTAAAATAGCCCCAAACTGTGCTCTGATAAACTTCTAGATTCTCACCATAAATAACCTTGTGTTTTCTACCAAAGAGAGGATTTGCCATTGGTTACTTACTAGAGCCTTATTTCACTTTTTTTAAAAATAAAAGATGATGGTGCAGACTGGACTATTTCATGTCAGTTGTTCAAAAATATTAACAACTGTTGGCAACTTTCTTTTTTGGGGGGTGGGGGGGAATGAATACAACAGTTTAAGTACCGGTTATTTACAACTTTTTTTTGTGTTTATAGCTTAAAAGATTTCTTGATTTAAAGTGAGACTTTTCTCCTTCGACAGGTAAATCGTCCATTGAGAAATAATGTGCTTTCCTGGGAAAACAAGAGTGAAGCTTGCAATACTGGCAGGTGACAGAACCAAATGGATCTATGCTTAATTAACATCTCCACATTTTCTGTAAAGTACAAGTGGTTTAAGACTATGCATTTGTGCAGCGCTGGTTCCATAATTAATGGACAGGAGTCTGTCTAAATGTCGCACAGGCTTATTTGTTTGTATGAGATCTCCTTTAAGTTATTGAATCCAGACCAGGGCCTGGCTCCTCAAAAGATGTACAGGTTAAATCCAGGGTTAGGCCAACTTTGAAGCAGAGTTGTCTTTTTCAGGAAGATGTAACTGGTTCCTGGTTGTTAATACAAAATGATACTATGATCAATTAAAAGGATGGTGAATAAATGTTAAACTAAAATTTTAACCCTGGATTAGCAGTAATCATCCTTTGAAGAACTAGGCCCAGTCCTTTTTGAAGTCAGTGGTTCTATTGTTAGGTAACATCCATTTGGGACCAGTCTTGCATGAACAGAAACATTGTTTCTGCAGCAGATTGTGTCACAGAATGTATTGTAAGGTAACAGAAAAGTTTATAAAAGTTTGAGTG
>JAKSDK010000327.1 GCA_022360095.1 Phycisphaerales bacterium | reverse complement strand
GTCAGCAACAGGATCCAGCTATAGCTAGTGTTATCAAACTCGCAGAACTGTTGGAAACCTGTAACTTTTTGGAGGCTTGGGTAGGCTCTTGTTTGATGTTTTATTAAAATAAATGTGTTATAATGTAGTCATCAACCAGGTATAAAACCTTTCAAATCAAAAATTAAAGTTATTTTATGTCTATATTGTTCTTCACATGTATGTTTTGTTCACTTATTTTTTATTATAATAGTGTACTTTTCTGGCCCCAGTTGGCTTAAAGATGGTTAATGCTATCCACTGAATAGTGCAATTAGTTTTCCTAATACCTAAATGTTGGATCCATACTGATTTATTTGGTGAATAGCTTGCTATCCAATGGAGCCTGCCTTATTTAATGTGTAGTTTTCCAGTACCTTTTCTACAACATTTTCATTTCAATTTTTATTTCAGAAATACTTAGAGGAAGAAAGTTCTCTTGTGGAGGGTGTTGTAGGATTTCATGATGCAATAAGAAAATGTAAGTTTAGTTGACCCTTGACTAACATTCACCCCTACAGGATAATGGCAATGAACCTTGTTATTTAATCTATTACCAAACTGTCCTTCTTTTCTCAGAGCCATGTGAAACGAGCGATAAAATGAAATTGTGCTAATTAATGGTACAGGATAATGACAATGGAACCTTGTTATTTAATCTATTACCAAATTGTCCTTCTTTCCTCAGAACCACATGCAATGAGCAATAAAATGAATTTATGCAAATTAATGGTAAAAAGGAGGAGAGATTGGCTTCCACCCTTGTTCCTTGCGTCTTCGCTGCTCGTTCGTCACATGTGCTCTTGATCTCTGTGACTCAAAAGGAAAATAAGAGATTGCTCAAAGCCTATTACCAAATACTTATTTTTTTCTCCTTCTTCTTTCAATTTTCTGGACAATGCTTTATTTGTACATGTAGTTTGATTCAGAGTCTTTCATTGCATGTTTACAGCCTCGTTTCATGTATGTGTTTTATTTTGTACAGATGTTAGCTATGTCATAGGAATAACGTATCAAACAATAGACAAAAGCCTCATCTCTGAACTTCTTGGAGGGCTCCAAGGTATGTGATTTATAGAGTGATGTAACATGTTGCTTGACTAGTGGATGATAAAAGAACAGTACAAATAATTACAGTTTACTCCGTCAAAGACCAGCTCCTATAAG
>JAKSDK010000784.1 GCA_022360095.1 Phycisphaerales bacterium | reverse complement strand
GAGGCCAAAGACTTGTTACTGCCAACAACAAAGCTCGCAATATCCAATCTTTCCGTCTAAAACCCGGTATCAGTCTTTTACCCGGGTAACCCGAAATGAGACGAAATACGAAAAGATATTGGGCGCAGCAGACTTTGCCAGACGTGAGAATTGTTCCTTCATAAGGCTTAATGATGCCGTCCGGAAAACTTTGCTCAAGGCAGCCAAAAAAACTCTAAGACAACCCACTATCAGGGCCGAAATCAGTCTAATACGCGCGCTGTTTTCAAACTGACATACAGAGAGAAGTATGAAAAACATTTTGGGAGGGGGGGGGGGGAATAGGGTAAAAGCCAGCCATAAACTCATCAAAGTCTATCTAATGTGGCCTATCCGGTACCGATTAAATCAATGAAAAGTAAATATGAAAAGAAAGTAAAAAAAAACATGCTCCACTACAAGGCTCAGTCATAGGGTATATAAGAGAGATTTCTGTAGCCATGTTTTTGCAAACCCAGACAGATATATAATCAATGGAAGAGGTGCCTGAGGTCCAATTATGTTGTTTGCAAGTCAAAATCAAGTAGAATCGAGTCACTTTAAAGTTGCAAACTCTTTTCAGGCGATAGTTCTGGGTTTTGCCTGATATGTCAATGTCCCATAGTAGCCTGTCATCACTCTACAATGCCTTAGAGCACATGCAAAGAATATGAGGATCATTATACCTAGAAAAGTGCTTTTTATTTAGCAAATCAGCTCGCCGACAAACAACATGCATGTATAAGAGAATCTTGAGAGACATTTCACTGATCTCTCACGAATTTAAAGATGCTCCTTTGTGATTTCTGTGCAATTAATATACAGCCGAATTTTTGAAAACATACCTCAAACAAAACGGACCAGAATAATCGCACAGGAACCTGGGGATAGCCAGCTTTCTGGTCAGTACGGTGAGAGGAAACATAGGGGGCTTGCTGTCCTGGTTGGTCTCATTATCAAGTTCAGTCCCTGAGCTACCTCGCCATGGGTTGGGAGGGGGCCTCCATGTTAATCCCTAGATGAGGGAAGGTGCTGCAAAAGCGTGCTACT
>JAKSDK010001125.1 GCA_022360095.1 Phycisphaerales bacterium | reverse complement strand
GCTAAAGTTAAAATCAATGCTCCGATTCCCGCTTCCTGTTCTGAAGTTAAAAAATACATCAGCAGTGTAAGCGGAAATTACGTCATTGATCCTGATGGTGAGGGAGGTGTGGCACCATTCACGGTGTTCTGTGACATGGCTGATAAAAGTGGAGTTGGTGTGACAGTCATTAGTCACGACAGTGAGAGTAGAACACATGTTAAAGGATGTGAAGATCAGGGATGTTACTCACGTGATATTCATTACAAAGGAGCGAGTCTCTCTCAACTGGCGAGTCTCACCAGACTATCTTCGCAATGTGAGCAGTTCATTAAGTATGAGTGTTATGGCTCGGGTTTGTGGTTTAAGAATCCATACGGATGGTGGGTGTCACGTGATTCTGCTAAGATGACGTACTGGGGTGGAGCGTCACCCGGCAGTGGTAAGTGCGCATGCGGGATGAGCAACTCATGTGCAGACTCCAGTAAACTTTGTAACTGTGATAAGAATGACCTTGTATGGCGGGAGGACAGCGGTCTTCTCACTGATAAGACAAAGCTTCCAGTCAAACAACTCAGGTTTGGGGATACTAGCGGTACAAACGAACAAGGTTATCACACCCTGGGGAAACTAAGATGCTTTGGTATTGCTTGACGATGCACTACCTTATACAAGGGAAACTATGTCATTCATGAGTTTAACACAGCTTTCAGCAAATTATCTTACATTGTTAAGTTGTATAAGTAAGTAGTAAATTAACAGAGCGAAAGGTTCTAGTCTGCAACTGGGATATTAACGTTACCTGTGAAAGTGGCCGATAAAACTGATAGTTTAATAAATGGGAGCGTTAAAATCTTCTGGCTAGCTGGTAATTTGGCAAATAATGCCCTTGACTAAAGTTTTCCTGAATCACTAGTTTAACTGTTAAGGTGTAGATTAAAGCTTTGAAAAGACAGCCTCTTCAATGCTTATGTTGGTATGCACACTGCTTTTAAGCATTTAACTTGGTCTATTGTCACCGCCACCCCAGTTTGAGGTAACTGAGCTAAATTGTTGGCACAGTGAAAGCACGACAGCCCAAGCTGTATTTAAAGATGAAACGTTTTCATCGAACAAGCCACAGGCACCAGATAGTTAGATATTACGAAAATTGGCCTCGTGAAAGGGT
>JAKSDK010001020.1 GCA_022360095.1 Phycisphaerales bacterium | reverse complement strand
TGTCATTAAACTTTTATATAAGGGATCAATCTCTAGGCTTTGTACATATATTTAAAACTACAATGTGTAATGAAAACTTGTCTCCTATTTTCCACTACTGTATAAACTCTTACCGCAGAGTTTAAAACGTTTGAATTCCAGTCCTGGAGTCAAGCCTTTGACACATGTGATGGCCCAGAAAATCATTTTGAGATTGACAAATGAAATTGTCTTTGTTGGAGTCTTTGACATGATGCTGACCACAAGACCTGCAGGAACAAGACAGTGATACATGGAACATTGACATATTATGGAAGGTCATATGACGTTCCACAGACCTCGACAATATGCTACCCATCGACGTGAAAGAGGCATGCTCTATCTTTAGTTCTTTTCAATCACTTTGCAATAAGACGTTACCGAATGACCAGAAACAGTGCGTGTTTATCTCTTGCATCATCATTATCATTGTCATATATTTCATGAAAGATATTCTGTAAAATCCGCTGACTACCGTGTAACGAGGGAAACAGTTATTTTTGTTTTCCGAGAATTTCGGGAGGCAAAATTAACTGTGTGCTGAGGAAACAGTCTCTAAGTGATTTGTTAAAAGGTGGAAAATTTTGAAGCAGTAATGTTAAAAGATCTCATTCTCCTTTTCAAACAGTTAGGCATTTTATACAAATAGCCACAAAGGCTTACGGTTACAGAGCACTGTTACCCTCTGACGCCATAGATTTGTGCAATAATGTTTTTTGCAATGTTTCTCGCTCAGACATTTTGGCGGGAAACAGTTTCGATGTTAGATGTCATGTGACCGCGAAGACTGTAAAACAAATGCACTTATTCCATATATTACTTTTTCCTCATTTTGGGTGAAATATAAATAATCTCCTTTATCACAATCTTGTGTTACTATTTACAACCTGTCTTCTCGGTTACCTTTCTTGTCTTAAACAGGCCACAATGAACTATGTAAAGAAACTTGTTGTGCTCCCTTATTACTGTGGAAGTGCTTTAAGGAACATTAAAATACGTTGTGCACAGTAAATTATAAACCACGTGACATCCTTATCTCCTTCTGGACAGACCCAAATTTAAAGATCAAGAACAAAGATTATGCTGGGGAGTACGTCGGTA
>JAKSDK010001829.1 GCA_022360095.1 Phycisphaerales bacterium | reverse complement strand
CCTGAGGGTTTTTTCTTGTGGCTTTAAATGGCTAATGTGGCACCATCTAAAACATTCATCATCATCATTCTTAAGATTAATCAATCCTTTAGCTGCATTTCCCATATTTTTTAGGCAGTTGACAATGTAATGATCTTTTTTAATGGTTGATGTTTGACACTATTTATGTAATGGTTATCAACTGATTTAATAGTCCAAACCGAACCCTCTGATATCCACTGTGCAATTTTATTCAATACACCTTGTTTGGATGTTCGTAATCTCATTAACAATTGTTTGAGTGATCTTTCATCATTGGATACTTTTGAGAATTCAACCTTCGATGATTCAACAAATTGGAATCCTTTTGATTGTTTCAATTAAAAGAGTTTTGAATGTTTGCTCAATACCTTTTTGTTGTATTTTGTAATTGTATTAAAGGGTCTTAGTTATTTTTAATTTTAATTTCAAATGATTGAGTATATCCTTTTAGAGCTTCACTTGTTTGCTCTAATTTGATTCTAGGAACTGGAACTGGTTTTTCTACAACTAACGTTTTAGTTCTAAGTGCTGGTGTTGGTTTTAGCATTGGGTTTTAGTCCTTGGTTTTGGGACTGGTTTGTACCCACTCCCTAAACTCTGGGGGCAGAAGGATCATGTTATCTTCACAATTTTAACCATTTTTTTAACACTCTAACGTGGTTTAGGAATTGGCTTTATATTCCTTGGTTTTGGGATTGATTTTACACTCTGTGCGGTAGAAACTGGTTCATCACTATTTCAATTTTACAGGTTTTTTTGCATTCTGTTTCAATAACAGCCTAATTAGTTCCGATTTCTTTAATAACTTTCTTAAGATCTGATTTTTTCATATCTATATGATTAGATACATAACAATTATTCACCGAAGTGGGGGTGGCTAGTAAGTGATATTTTCCGAGGCCGCGAGGCGGTGAAGTAAATATACACTACTAGCCACCGACACTGAGGTGAACAATTGTTTTAGTATATACTAAAACAGTGAGATAATTGAACACAAAAATGATCATTTTTAACTAGTTTACTGTTGCCAACGATTACAATTTTGGGGCGCAATGACCGCTTGGCCGCGGTCGTCGCTTTTTCTTGCT
>JAKSDK010000649.1 GCA_022360095.1 Phycisphaerales bacterium | reverse complement strand
TTTCGACCAAATTTCCTTAAACTTGGAGTGAAGTAGTTTTGGGTGGACCCCTTCAAACTGGCCAAGTTTCATCGAAATCGGTTAGATGGCTTGTGCCGCCCCTGCCTGGTCCTTTCGTGAATGCACTCTTAATACACTGAATCCAGAATACAGCTTCTGAAATCAGAATCACAGAAGTGGAAACCAAAAGAGGATCTCCAACAAGACGAAGTTTTATATTTCAGAATAAAGGATTACGAACTTCAAAACTTGTTTTTGATTAAATTTGTTTGGGTAAAATATTTTGTAAAGATTGTCTTATGTATGCAATTTTTTTTCATTTTAATATGCTAATTTCATGGCTGTGTTGTGTTATGGGTGAAGGTAAAATACTACCTGACCTTGAAAAACATGACAACGGTTTACCACTGAAGGAAATAAAAGAAAAAGAGAGCAGAAAGGCCTACTAATTACTCAGCCTTTACATATTATTGTTGCACTAGCTGTTATGAAATTTTCTTAATTAAGGTGTTTTAGTATTAGGGTCTTGTTTTGTTCATACCTTATAGATACTGAAACAAGTTGGTGGTGAGCAATTTTATGATGAAATCAACAAAAAGCTTTTTAGCCTTGTTATACCTAGTTACATCCAAGTAAATGAAACTGACAATGCAAGTGGATCTGTGGATAATCAGGGGAAGACCAATGTGCAGACCCTTCTTTTTGAGCACCTTTCTAAAGCGACTTTGCAAGGCAAGGCTGATGAGGTCTGTGTGTTATTGTTTTATTAGAGAGTTTTACATTTGAGGACAAGGATGAATACGAGTACAAGATTTTATCTAAGTATTATGTATATGTGCGAGCTAGCATCATTTTGGCCCAAAAAATGCGATAGCTGTTGTCATTCTATGATTGATTTTAGTAGCAAGAACAAGTTATCAAATGTAAGAAGTTCTAACATTTTGCTATCGGGAAAGGGCTTTAAACCTCCTTCAATATTAACTGTGCTTAAGTTTTGGGTGAAACAAAAGTAAAATGAAGCTTTCCAAGATGGTGTTGTTGTTTTTTTAGAAACACCCACAAAATCTTACAGTTGAATCTCCTACTGACTTGTACTCATTCTCATC
>JAKSDK010001713.1 GCA_022360095.1 Phycisphaerales bacterium | reverse complement strand
TAATTACATTAAAAAGATGTAACATATCTAGTCAACCTCCTATTAGATAATGATAACAATTTTAGCTTAGATAGTCTAGTATCATAATCATCATCAGACCTAGTGATCCATCTGGTAGCTCTTCGCTGAATAGCCTCCAATGTATCACTGTTACGTTTAGTATGAGGGTTGCAAGTTTCGCATGAATATTCTAATAAAGGTCTCACAAGACTACAATAAAGTGTGTTCATGGTATCAATATCCTTTAAGTCCCTACAAGTCCTCTTAACCAACCCTAAAACCCTATTAGCCCTATTATTCTCTGTTTACTATGCAGAATTCTCTGGCTAAAGCTCCATAGCCTATGACTATTTTTATTTAGATGTGTGGCATCTTTCAAAATACATGTATTCTCCTATAATGTTACACATTTCTCCTGCCACATGAAAACCCTGTATTCTTAGCAGTAGTGTGTAGCCTTTTTCGTTATTGAATGATGTCCTTTGACCAGTTAGCAAGAGGTGTTCTTCCTATATAAATCATTATTTTTCAGCAGCCATTGCTACTTTTGAGATATACATGTAGGGCTGAAAGTAAACAGTTTTTCTTATTTTTATATGCTCTTTCAGTTCCTGCTAAAATCACCTTTTCCAAAAAGTATACAGAACGTTGTTCACATGAGGAACTATTACACAAGGCCTATTTAACTTTTTAAAGGTCATTACGCCGCTCCGATTTTATTTCAAAATTTTTGTTATGTAAAATAAGCGACATTGGAAGGACTTTGCTTTGAATAAATGAACTAAAATGGGTGCCCAGTTTCCATTTTCCTTCATTTACTTGACGTAAGTTTTATTTGCGGTCCAAGCTCTTTATTTGCCATATAAACTCTCATATTATGCTTGGGTCACCTGTGGTCCAATGGGCAACCATATTCTGTGATTTGGTTGTCGCTCTTAAAATCTGCTTGTCTCATACATACATGTAGTGGACAATTGCAAATTTTAGACCCTGTAATGAATGCACATCTTTCACAGGCCTTTTTAAGACTTAATATTTTGTTTGATTTGCAGGCAGCTTTCCAGTCTTCCCCAGTCATGACTCCATCTCCTGGTCGCAGTGGAGCAAGGTTTTTTATTTCCAAAAACAAGAAGTTTTATGTCAAAACCATAGAAAGTGAAGATATCGAGAGACTGCACAATATACTTCCACAGTATCACCATGTAAGTTGTGTTACTTTATT
>JAKSDK010001256.1 GCA_022360095.1 Phycisphaerales bacterium | reverse complement strand
CTATGAAAAATTATTGTTGATTTGTTTTTTACAATAACATTGACAGTTTTGACATCCATTTCCTTTGAAATTTCTTGAAAAGTTACACATACAAGACAGAGAAGAATAAAATTGTGCGACCATCACATCATTTCCATGGTCTATGCATTTATCAAACAAAGCTCTCCACCAATCAGCGCACAAGAAATCACTCAGTTATTGTAAAATGAATTGTCAGGTTGTTTCTTCAGTTGAAGTAGATACACAAGGATTGGTAAACCTACTACTACAGTACATTTTGCTATGAAATTTTTGAATTATTTTGGTCTCTTAAGGGGCATGGTGAAGGGGGTGTGGGGTGGGGTCCAAGTGCAAAATTTGGTCGGTAATTGGCAAAAAAGTTGTGTGCTTGCACTCACTTCTCACAGAATGCTCAATCGAAACTCTTCAAGGGAGAGAAATATTTAGTTCACGACTATGTTTAACATCTTGCACACCCCTTGCCCCTTCTTGCAATATTTTTTAACATTTACTTCCTTTGGAGTTCCTTGCATTCACCATTGGAGACAATGATTATTAGACATTTAGGGATAGTCAAATTAAACACTCTACTGACTAGCTTCTCTTCCACAGTGGTTTTGTGCCAACTGCAGTTATCAGGAAGCCATTGTGCACACGTCTCCAGTAGCAGGTAAATATTTTGTCATCCTCATCAGGTAAGATTTCTTGCTATAGGTATTCCTTAGCCTAAACTTAGCCTCTTAAGCTTAAGTGTGGGTTTGTTTTTTTTTGGCATTGGCTTTTGTGCCAGGAGATAATTGTGATTACTTTCTCAAGCTCATTGGCGTGTAATGTGCACTATCTCGTCTTACATCTTAGCTGCTCACCCTGAAAAAGAGAGCTCCCTAACAACGTAACATAACTTATCACATGCAGTTTGTGCATCATTGTGGTTATCGTTTACTTGTTATTCTTACCTCATTCAACAATCCGCTATTTCGTAAACTTTTCAACAGATATCCAGTGACATTATCCATTCTACGAATAACACTTTTAATCTCTGGTGAATTAGGGCCAAATTTATGCCCACTGTGATCTGGCTCGTTAAAATAAGCGGCCAAAAAGCTTGGAGGATCATCCTGCTCTAACAT
>JAKSDK010001622.1 GCA_022360095.1 Phycisphaerales bacterium | reverse complement strand
TGGACACGGACAGTGACGACGTCGGGGACGCTTGCGACAACTGTCCGAACATCGTGAACACGGATCAGTCTGACGTGGACGGCGACGGTTTCGGGGACACGTGCGACAACTGTCCTTTCGTGGCGAATGTGGATCAGTCGGACTGTGACGGAGACGCTGTCGGTGATGCTTGCGAAGCGGTCGTGAGCGCGGTGGGCTCTCGTTTCCTTGCGGTGTCTCCGGTTGGGGTGGGGCTATCGGGTTGTTTCGAGTTGCGTGTTGAAGGCTGCGGCGCGTCTCGGTGGGTGGGTGTTCCTGATTCTGGGAACCGTATCGCGGAGCTGGTGGACGATATTTCGGCGGCGGCGTGCCTGACGTCTCAGGAATGGTGCAAGGTTTACGTGACGGGCGAGGCGATGATCCCTGAGCGTTTGTATGAGGTTTTTGCGGAGGACGGGGGCGCCGGGGTGTCGTTGGGTACGGCGACGACCTGGATTTGGGGGGACGCGAACAACGACGGTTTTGTGAATCAGTCCGACATCGATTGTGCGACGGAGGGATTCGGTGGGAGTTTCGCGAACGGATGCACGTTCTTCGGTGCGAACATGGCCCCTTGTGTGCCTGATCACTGGATCAGCATGCTGGACATTTTTGCGATCGTGAACGCGGTTTCAGGGACGACGTTCGCGGAGTATTGCGGAGACGTGGACGCCAACGGTGTAGCGGACGTTTGCGATACATGTGTTGACAGCGACGGGGATGGGATCGGTGATCCCGGGTTCCCTCAGAACACGTGCATTTCGAACGACAACTGTCCGAGTGTTGCGAACACGAGCCAGGAGAACGTGGACGGTGATTTGCATGGTGATGCGTGCGACAACTGTCCGAACGAGGCGAACGACGATCAGTCTGATGTGGATGAGGATGGTTACGGTGACGTTTGCGACAACTGTCCTGCGGTGTCGAATGCGGACCAGTCTGATGTGGACGGCGACGGTGTGGGGGATGTTTGCGACAACTGTCCTTTCGTGGCGAATGAGGATCAGTCTGACTGCGACGGTGACGGTGTGGGTGATGCTTGTGAGCCCTTGGTTCAGGCGGCGGGTTGTCGTTATGTTGCGGTTTCGTTGTTGGAGTTGCCAGCGGGTCCTTGCTGGAAGCTTCGCGTGGAGGGTTGCGGCGCGAAGACCCGTTGGCTGGATGCGCCTGACGCGAATGCGATCTCTGGTCTTGTGTCGGACGAGTCTGGTGCGGCATGTTTCTCCCCGTCGGATTGCAAGGTTTACTTGACGGGTGTTGAGATCGTTCCCGAGACGACGTACACGGTGACTGCGGTGGACGGTTCGACGGAGATTTTGTTGGGTGAGGCGACGACGTTCAAGTGGGGAGACGTGAACGGCGACGGCTTCGTGTCCGTTCTGGACATCTTGTGCATCCAGGATGCGTTTAGTGGGATGTTCACTTCGACGTGCACGCGGTATTCGGCGGACATCTTTGCGTGCACGCCTGACCGTACGATCAATATTCTGGACATTACAGCGGTGACGTCTGCGGTCTCGGGTGAGTCGTTTACGGATCGGTGTCCTGACGTGGACGGCGACGGCGCGGCGGACGTTTGCGACACTTGCGTTGACAGTGACGGAGACGGCTTCGGTGATCCCGGTTTTGTGGACAATATTTGCTTCGATGACAACTGTCCTTTGATCGCGAATCCGGACCAGTTGGACACGGACGGTGACGGTGTGGGGGATGTTTGCGACAACTGTCCGAATGACGCGAACAGCGACCAGCTGGACACGGACAGTGACGACGTCGGGGACGCTTGCGACAACTGTCCGAACATCGTGAACACGGATCAGTCTGACGTGGACGGCGACGGTTTCGGGGACACGTGCGACAACTGTCCTTTCGTGGCGAATGTGGATCAGTCGG
>JAKSDK010000013.1 GCA_022360095.1 Phycisphaerales bacterium | reverse complement strand
GGTGGGGATACTCACGTCAGAAAACTGGAATATGAAACCTGATCTGCTTTCTTTATTTATTCATGCACAATGCCAAGCAGTGCCAGTGCATTGGGTAGGATATACCCCTAACATTCGTGTTGGAGCTCTCGCAGGCATTAAGAAGTCCTCTTTTTACCTTCAGGCTTAGATGTAACTAATTTTGCAGAGCAAAGTAGATCTAATAATCCAGTGCACCAAAAGTCAAATATTTTTCGTGTGCTGTTGTTAACCCTCCATCTGCGATTTAATTTCTTAAATGGCTAGTGAGCTCCAAATCTCGGATTGACAATTTGCTTTTACAGTTCTAGAAACTCAATGTGGAAAAGTTTCAAAATTTCCATTTTTCTACCCACCTGTCACATCAATTCCTGTGCGAACATTTGGACTTTGAGCTGTCAGGGCAGTGCAAAGCACTCAGAAATCCTTGTTCTAAACCCCCTACCTGTTTACCAGTATATATAAGTACGCACCATGATTGGCCTGTTAAAAATCCCATTTCTGGTTTGCCAATCGGAGGAAGGGAAAAATGATATGCACTTCCAGTAATTTGTTGAGTCTGTTAGGGGCTCAGAACAAGGATCTTGGTGCTGCTTCACAGGTGTTAGATTGCATCTGCGACACAGGCTATGTGGGTTGCTGGTAACTTTCTTATCACTAAACAGTTCTCGTCTGCTTTTCATATCAGGGTATTCATGTTAGGAAATGTTTTTTGCAGAATTTTAGGATTCTACAGAGCTCCCCCTGTAGCTGGAAGAAGAGTCAACTTAGAAGAAGAGATAGAACCAATTGGAGAGAAGAGACTTATGGATACCTTCTTCAAGGAAGGCAAGAAAAATTATTGCGTAAATAGTGTATGTGTTAATTATGTTGACCAGACATCTGAATTAAATGGAGTGTTAAATGTTTGTAGGTAAAAACACTTGCTTCTATGGGGTATGTTATTACTGTAAGAAAGCTGAAGCTGCATGTGCCAATGGTACAGTCATGGAAGGCTCTGTGACGCTGTGGCTTCCAGCAGGCTGGCCTCTCAAGAACTGGAGACATCCATGGCAGAGAACATACCGAGATGATAGAAAGGCATTGTAAGTAGGGCTTCTTTACATTAGCTCTGTTTAAGTTTGTAATCTTTTCATTGGTGGGACAATGTGTATTGATACATGTTCAGTTTAAAATGAATCTGTTTGAAGTGATAAGAGAAATTTACTTCCCAGAGGTGGCTCAATGTTTGTTGGTGAAT
>JAKSDK010001836.1 GCA_022360095.1 Phycisphaerales bacterium | reverse complement strand
GCTGCCATTTTTGTCTCATCATGCTAAGCTTGACGAACGAGACAAAAACTACTGCATGGTTGACTACATCTTAGAAGGCTGAATAAAAATCTAGCAATTACGAAAACTTTGACATGAAGGTTGTTACAAAGTATAATCCAGTTGCTTAAAAAAGGAGAGAGGTAGGGGGCAGTTAAAGAAGTCTTGGATCATCCATTACAACATTCTTAGTCTTTGGTGTCTGAACTGCACAGAGATCAAAAATCTAAATTTATAACTCGCATATTTGACTTAGAAAACAGAAACCTTATCAGATACAACAAAATTAAGAGAACTGCCTTTACAATACTGGTGAAAACTTTATGAAAAATGGAGTCTCTGGCACACGATGGAGCAATTTAAGGCTGGTTTTCATTAATGACAGGGCCAGGATCATAAGTGTAGTCTTAAAAGTGCTTATGACCTGGTGAAAATCAAAAATCGGAGTCATAAACGGAGTCATAACCACGATGGAATTAGAGTCGGAAGAATCAGAACATTTCCATTTTCTTAAAACTCCACTTATGACTCAGTTGCTTATGATCTAGTGAAAACCACATCGTTAAAGTCTCAAGCAGAAGCAGAAGAACGAACCAATCACAATGCTTGTTCCCAAGCTTTGCGATTAGTTTATCCAGTAGTTCTTCCGCTTCTGCTTGCGACTCCGATAACCTAGTTTTCACTTGATCGTAAGCAACGCAGTTGTAAGTGGAATCAGAATGCTGTTTTTACTAGATCGTAAATTGCACGCCTCTGATTACGACTCTGACTCAGACTGCATCGCTAGTGAAAACCAGCCTTTACCTAAGTAGAAATATAAGGAACACAGCTTTACCTACTGATAATCATGGCACTGAGCACTGGACTCCATCCAGTATATAATACACTGTGAGTGAAGGCATTGTTGTGAGTGATATACACCCATAGTGGAAGAATGATGAAGAAACCCAAGCTGATGACAGGTGCAATCCAGTGGTGAGTACCACCCTCAGTGTCTACAGCAAACAGAAACATTAAACTTGTAACAAGTTTGAATGAAACAATATCAACAAAGCCTTT
>JAKSDK010001262.1 GCA_022360095.1 Phycisphaerales bacterium | reverse complement strand
CTGGGAAGATGAGGATGACGAACACGGTCAGCTTATTCATACACGTCATCGCACCTGGGCGTTTTCATACGAGCCGGGCGAAGACGACGACGAACCGGTTTTCCATCTGGAGACACACGCCCTGCTGAAGGGCGAATACGTTTCGGTGAAAGAACACGACGGCGAGACCTTGCCCTTCAAAGTAAGCGACGTGCGTGCGGAGCCCCTGCCCGTTTAGGGGCGTTTGACGACGCTCGGGTCCGGCCACATACTCCGATTGAGGAGTTTCGGCCGTGCCCTTCGACTATCAACCAACGCTTACGAGCGATCTGATTGCTTTGCGTCCTCTGCACGCCGGGGATTTCAATGCGCTTTACCGCGTTGCGCGCGATCCCCTCATCTGGGAGCAGCATCCGGTTCCCAATCGATATGAGATGGCCGAGTTTAAGAAGTTCTTCGACGAATCACTGGCATCGGGCGGGGCCTTGGTGGCCGTCGACAGGGCCTCAAACCGGGTGGTGGGCTCATCCCGCTATCATGGCTACGACGCGATCCGAAACGAGATCGAAATTGGCTGGTCATTTTTGGCCCGCTCCCATTGGGGCGGCACCTATAATGGCGAAATGAAACGCCTTATGCTTGAGCACGCGTTTCGCTTCGTGAACGTGGTGGTGTTGCTCATTAGCCCCGACAATATCCGCTCGCAACGGGCCGCAGAAAAAATCGGGGCGGTTCGTGCCGGCACGCGTCCGCATCCAATCGGTGTCGAGGCGCTGGTGTTTGAAATCTTCTCAATGGAATGGAGCCGTACTAACGCCAATTGATAGGCATATAGTCACGAGTGTTGTCGGCGGTTGACGCGCAAACACTCTATGCGAATGACCAAACAAACCGTGAAAGAGATTAGAGGTCAAAAATTTGAACACTGAAGATTGCGGATAGGTACTTTAGCAAAATGGGGGAGATTATGATTAAAACATTAGAACCGAAGAATCAGTTCTCTGGGAACCCTTTCAGATTTCTGTTTGCGCGGAATGGGGATGCATCCTTTTCTCGGTTTGCCGCCACACTCATCACTTTCCAGTTAATTTTGGTGACCACAGCTATTTATGAAGGAGCGTTCATTATTGAAGGACCAAACGTGGGATTTGGCGAAGACATCTTTCATGTGGCTCTAATTGCGGTTCTACTGATGGGGCTGTATGCCGTTCGCGCTAT
>JAKSDK010001178.1 GCA_022360095.1 Phycisphaerales bacterium | reverse complement strand
TTCGGTTATTGTGTGTATGGTAGAGTTTGCTGTAAAGAAAAATTACACATTATTCAACCGTTCCAATTAAAGCTGTTATTTTGCAAGGCAAGGTAATTCTGTGGCCTGATTGTTGTACTGTTTCTTTCCTTCCTTCGTGTCTTTAACTTCCTTTCAAGTTTCATTGTTAAAACAGGCGTCAGAAAATTTGTGATCCTCCCCAAGTATGGGTCAAAAAATTTTTGGCCCTCCTCAAATCGGAGCCCATAAAATCTTAGCCCTCCTCCCAAATTTGCCGGCCCTCCCCTCTCCCGCAATACTCAATGACCGTTCCTTTAAATACCTTGACTTCTTGCATATTGTAGCGTCACATACCGCAATCGATCACCAACCGTTTCAGTCTCTAAACTTTACCAAAATGCATTTAAGGAAAAAAAGTGAACAGTTCCTGAAGAGGAGAGGTTCTGACCCAAAAACGATGTTCCCCTTTGCATCCGATCGTCAAAAGACATTTAACTCACTTTTAGCATATATGAAGATATAAACGTCTTTTCCACCCCTAACTGTAAAACAGGTCATTGCAAGAAAGTTGGAGAAATTACCCCGGGTCTAGCTGTTAAAGCCCATGTGTAAAGCATAAATCTTGTTCTCTTAGCGGTCCAAAGCAACAACTAACAAGTTTGAAAGACTACTTGGCATCTTCCAAATAAAAAACAATTCAGTAGAAACCAAATTAACTGACATATGAATTAAATTGAAGTGAATTTAATAATCCCAGTTGAATGGAAAACCTTTCAGTGGTTAAAAAGAACTGCAAAATGTTCGGATTGACTGGGAATTAACCGCTTAGGTTGCTCATTCAACAGCAAGCTAATTAAGGATCACATTTACTCTCATCGTTTCCACCGCAGTTCACATAATATTATAGGATTTAAAATATGATTTATTTCATATACATTTGTCCCAATGATAGTCACTTTCATGGGAAGTAGAAACACAGAATTTATATTAATTTTTAGTAAAAAATAGCGTATAAGAAAATTAAATAAAGCAAACAAACAAAGGAACTTACGAGAGTTGCAATGTCTGAACTTAATGTCGTCTATGATCACGTAGTGACCCCCGCTGTCAATGTACCCCAGAAAAACCACGGAATAGTTGGACAATGGTGGAAGTTCCAGCACTTTTTTCTTCCAATTGTACGTTGAGGCTTTTGCGTTCCATAAAGTACTTATTTTTTTTCCAATGTTATCCTCAATAAAAACTGAGAGCGATGCATGGCCAAAGTGATTCAGAATATAGTAAAAAGTTAAGTAACAATAGCCATGATCTTGCAACACCGGCGGGCTTGTAAAGGCACCATGTCCGTCACGGTAATAGAAGAAGCCAAGCCACATAAAGTTAGCTAACAAGAAGACAGATCAGAAAACAGAAAACAATCATTAGCGCACAGAGAATTCAGTTATAAATACTATTTCCAAAATTATAGTTTTATATCTTTGGACGACGGAAAACGTTTTCTCAACTCGAAAGGCAATACTATGCATGTGATCGAGAATAGCGCAAGGGGAAATTATTATTCAAACCCGAAATTCCGTAGCATTGAAAAATAAATTTGACATTTAATGATAAAGAATAGGTTTTCTAATAGAGAATACGACAAAACGTTTAAGTTTTGAAGAAATTAATATTTCTGATGTCAATTTGTCACATTTGCAGCTAGACATTGAGCTTTGAACAAGATCTTTGGTCAATCGTGAATTAAAAATAGAACTCTAAAACTCTGAAATGTAAATTATTATGACCAAAAGAGGTACATGACGTCATCAGTCACGTGACCAGATCGTTTTGAATATTTTAGTTCTTTTATAAAGTAGATTTTTTGTTATAAATTGGCAAGTTTTTGTTGTTTTTCTCTACATTTCTTTACACTGTATTCCCTCTGAGTAATTAGGGATCCATTTTTAAAGCAGAAGCAAACGTCAACTGAGCCAGAAGTTTAGAAATTGCAATTGACCGATATTGCAAGTTAAAACCGCAAAGGTCAAAAAGGGGAGTTACTTTTGAGAGTTTTAAAGAATCCTCTTTCAACTAAACTATTTGTTCGCCGAAAAAAAAGTTCAACGTTTGTCAATAAAGGAGAACGTTAAAAACCAATAAACAATTTTTGAATGAGGATGAGGTAAGTAAGTAAGTAAGTAAGTAAGTAAGTAGGTAGGTAGGTAAATAAGAAAGTAGGTAGGTAGGTAAGTAAGCAAGTAAGTATGTAATTAAGTAAGTGAATAGGTAGGTAAGGAAAGAAGTAAATAGGTAAGTAAGGAAGCAAGTAAATAAGTAAGCAAGTGAGTAGGTAGGTAGGTAAGTAAGTAAGTAAGTAAGCAAGTAAGTAAAAAGGTAAGTAAGTAAGTAAGTATGGAAGGAAGTAAGTATATAGGTAAGTAAACAAGTAGGTAGGTAAGTAAGTAAGTAGCTAGGTATGTAAGTAAGTAGGTAGGTAAGGAGGTAGGTAAGTAAGTAAGTAGGTGGGTAGGTAAGTAAGTAAGCAGGTAGGTAACTAAGTAAGTTAGTAAGTACGTAAGTAAGTAAATAGGTAGGTAGTAAGTAGGTAGGTAACTAAGTAAGTAGGTAGGTAAGTAAGTACGTAAGTAAGTGAATAGATAGGTAAGTAAGTAAGTAAATAAGTAAGTAAGGAAGCAAGTAAATAAGTAACTAAGTAAGTAAGTAAATAAGTAAGTAGGTAGGTATGTAAATAAGTAAGTACGTAAGAAGGAAGATAGGTAAGTAGGTAAGTAAGTAACTAGGTAGGTAAGTAAGTAAGTAAGTAAGTAAGTAAGTAAGTAAGTAAGCAAGTAAGTAAGTAGGTAAGCAAGTTAGTAAGTAACTATGTAGGCAAGCAAGCAGGTAGGTAAGTAAATA
>JAKSDK010001690.1 GCA_022360095.1 Phycisphaerales bacterium | reverse complement strand
TTTTTTTTTTTTTTTCTGCGCATGACTTAGATCGTGACAAGATGGAGAGAGTGATGAATTTGCGCGCAAATCTTAAAACCGAGTTGACCAATGGCGGACTGGCAACCGGAGAGCGCCCTCGCAATCTCATTTGCCGTTGTGTTTCCCTGCCAACTCCACGCCCATTTTGGTTTGAGTACAGACGTCTTATATTTCCTTTGCGAAACAACAAAGTAAACGGGAACGTCTGCCACAAGGCTACGTTATAATTTATTTAACATATCCGGCTACCAGCAATTTTTTATCTACAAAAAATGATTATGCTTTCCATAGCTTTATCAAAAGTAATCGGCCCTTAAGTTTCCTCTATGCTATATCAATCTCTAATCTCATGTACCAATTCAAAAGATATACTACACAGCTAAAGCGTAAAATGCCTTACCAAAACATCTAAAACAACTTTAATATCACTAATAATTTCAAAAATCAAGTACATGAGTCGCTCATTAAGTTCAAAGACCAAACACGTATATCTTGACCCATCCACCATTCTTCAACAAGTAAATCTATACAATGTTTGAAGTACCTGTTTCTTTCTGCAATCCCATAAATAGAATTTGCCAATTAATATCAGATGATTTAACAAGGGGCATTTTGCCATCGTTATTCCAATTATAACCTATCGTAAACACAACCCGTGAAATTCCTTTGTTATTGTTAAATAATACTGTTCAACATTTTTCCACAACATATTTGAGTGCCGACAGTAAAAGAGAAAGTGACATAATGTTTCCTTTTCAGTCTTGCAAAAAGTACTTTTGTCATGCTGGAGATATCCAATTTTAAAAAGTTTTGCATTAGTGTAAAGTATTGAATTTAAAACTTTATATTGAAAGGATTTGACGTAAGGCTCCTGTGCTGTCAGGTGGGGAAGGTTGTAAGCAATTTTTAAGTCTTCGTCAGATAAGCCAAAATCGTGTTTTAAATTCTTTGCATTACTAGGTAATTGTGCTTTATTTGATATTATTATTAAAGAGTAGTA
>JAKSDK010001696.1 GCA_022360095.1 Phycisphaerales bacterium | reverse complement strand
CAACAACAACAATGCCAACATCAAGACACAATTGGTTTTATGAGCAAAACAACAACTCTGCATGTGCTTTACACTTTTTAGTATTATTTTTTGGATGTCCACTGCACAACCACAATGTGAAACCCTCTTATGTGATATTTCATACAAGACTTAGAATTTAGTTATTTCCCTTTCTCTTTTTGAACCTGGATAAAGTCCTTAAAAATTGAACTCCACGAAAAATCAATAAAAGCATTTGACAAATTGAGCGGGTCCAAATAGACAGGATAAAGTTTGAAAGGATGCAAATTCATTTTTAGCGACATTGCTTTAGCTCCCTATTTTTATCATGACAACCCTCTAACTGGACAGTTATTATAGTGCTAAAGATAACAAACCCCATATGGTCCCAATCTTTATAACACAGACACCTCTATGATACATGTACATGTACACACTTGGCTCTGCATGTCTTTCTTGAGTTTGTAACTACATTATACAAAGAGGTCTGGCTGTAATCTTCCTGCATTTTTCTTTCATAGCCATCAAACTCATAATGTCTTCAGTTTGATGTCTCAAAAACATTTCCTCTTACACCTACAGCTGTACAGCTGTACCTTTGAAATGGAATTACAATTATAAACATCATGGGTAAACATGCACTGTTTTATTATTTCCACCTTGTTGAGTCAGACAAAGTCTAGTTACTCAACTCAAACCAGCTGCCTGCATAAAAATTTATTGAAACCCCTGATTGCAACAGTACGTCCACTTTATCTTCGGTCTGTGTACAGTTGGTTGTACACATGCTTAGGGTTATATACGTGTATTTAAAGGTATCTCTAACCTGCTTTTCTACTTTGTAATATTGCATTGCTCTTATTGATCTGACTATTAATATCTGGTTATTCGGCATATTTTGCTAAATCTTATGTTTTAACTTACAAAGGGTGCAAAGAAAGTCAGTTTTACAGCTTGCCATTTGGGCAAGCTGTAGCTAGCATGAACCAGCCCCAATATCATTTCAACTAGCCCCAAAAACATTTTGATGAGCAGGATTGATTACACAGTTCTTATGTAATTTGAATTCCTGAAAAAACTTCACTTGCCTGTTGGGCTAGTTAAAAACTGAATTCACTAGCCTGATAGCAAAATCCACTAGTCTCAGGCTATCGGACAATACTTTCTTGGCACGCTAACT
>JAKSDK010000931.1 GCA_022360095.1 Phycisphaerales bacterium | reverse complement strand
GGGGGGGGGGTACTGCCATATATGGGCTATATAGGTATGTGCTGCTGTGAAGGGTATGGTTTTCAAGCAGTTTACTCTAGGATAGGGTGTATAAATCAGAGCGTTTGGGTCTAGAATAGGGTATCATTTTTCAGGAAACTGACCAGTGATGAAAGATAGTAAACCAAGATCTTCCTATAGGATTAACGGGACAAGGCCTGCACAATAAAATCAAATAAAAATCATTTCAACGCAGGTAGTCATCTGTTAACAGCTGTTATTTATTGCAAGATCAATGCAAAGAGGACAGATGACCAATTTTTGTTGCTCAAAATATCTATCTGTTGTAACTGTTTATCAGTAGGATGCCAAAAATGTGTGCACAATTCCACAATTGGTTTGAGCCCCATTAAATCCTATACTCACTGTAGAACATTGTAGAAGGGGCCACCCAGAATGTGAGCACAGTTACTGTATTTATTGAATTAAATGCCGCAGATGGAAGAAAAACTACCAATAAACACCACCCTCGAATGAACGCCGTACCTAATTAGAAGAATGCGGCATCTCCTCGAGGATAATAAGAAAAACCTTGGTACAACTTGGTAATTTACACCATCTAGACATTTACAATTCTATCTCAACAAAATATTAGAGACACTGGAACCTTTCAGTTACATAGTACCGGTATTCATAAACAATTTACAGTACCTGTTGTCAGTGATTTAATTAAAGTGATTTCAAAATAAACGCCACCCTGACATAAACGCCGCATCGGAAATGCTAAAAATTTAATAAATGCCGTGGCATTTAATAAGCAAATAAAGTACACAACCTTCACTTACTGAAAGGATACTAAAATGATTAAATTAACAAAGGATATGGTGGCACTATTTAGCTATTGAATGCCAGTCGTATCTCCCACAGTGTAGTTTTATACTTTTCAATGATAACCCCATGGCGCTTGAAGAATTTGTTAAAGGATTTGAGAAGTAGAGTGGATTTGACATGCAGCATGTATTGCCATGAAAACCAAAACATTGAATTAAGACACATAGCAAAACTTTTATGTGCATGACCTGTCGACTGTCACAAACCTTTTTAATGGACCTCATGAAATTATGCCTATCTGTAGGGAAACCTCAGATAGCAAAATCACTTCCACCCATTATAAGTTTTCTTGACTACAAGCCGCAACTCAAGGTTACAGTAAATGTGTCTCCAAAGGGGAATTGTTTCAAATCATACAATTATAACGCTGACACCCACTCCAAAAGTATTTTTAAAGTATTCCTAACGATACTTTCCTTATTGAAGATCCGTCAATGATGGTGGACATGGCTAAAGGAAATATCACAAATGTATTACCAATGATTCTTATTGGTGGCTGGATCAACTGGCATTACTCTGGTTT
>JAKSDK010001326.1 GCA_022360095.1 Phycisphaerales bacterium | reverse complement strand
ATTGGTTTTGTGACAGAGCAGAGACAGGGATGCCTTATAAATCAGCAAATTCAATCAATGGCTGTTGCACCATAGTGGCATGGCAGTGTGGTGACGCGCTTCAATCTGAGATTGCATTAGTAATGAATCTGCAAATCAAATCATTTTGCTCGTGTATTAGCCTAGGTTCAGTCTCCTAGTCTATTCTACAGACAAAAAATAGAGCACACTGGCAAAAGACTCACAAAGATTTTATTGCTCTACAGGGCCCCTTAAAATTTTGTAGTTCTCAAGAGAAATTATACAAAATAATTATTACTTATTAATATGACGTGCATCTTTGCACACAAGGTCTCATGCAATGGCATCTTACTTTACCTTTAAAACTCTTGTTTTCACAATCTGCAATATAGTTTATGCCACAAGCCCATCACCGCTTTTCAGTGGTCAAAGGGTTTAATAGCGGGCATTTGCTGCTTACTATCTGGGACAGATCAACAACATGGAATGATACTAAACTAATATTGTTGTTTATCATATCGAATATGTACCTGTAGTTTTGTAGAATATGAACATCTGAATTTAGAGCTTTTAGAACTGTTTTATGCAGTAGAAGTTGAACCCTACTTGTTCTTAAATAATGGTTTTGTACATGTACAAAGTCATACCATAAATGTTTATACAGTAGTACAAGTTGTGTATAGCCAACAGTGATCCTCATCTTAGATCTTGCTTAATTTTGAATAGTTCTGTCTGGTACACATTTCTTTCCATAATAATCATGGTATTGGTACATAGAACATTAAAGTAAATGAACAATATTCAACTACATCCTTGTGCAATCACCCATTGTGAAATAAAAGTTTCCTTTTCAGTTATGTTAAAATGTTGTGAATGACTTGCAATTATTGATCAACAGTAGACTCATTGGAGACCAGGTCACAGACAATACTTGAGCCATGTACTTGTATGTCAGTCTATTAACTAACTCCAAACCAAACATTTTCCTTTTCAATTGAATGTGAATGTGAGTGAACGACAGTAGATTTCAATGCCACGGATGGTGTAGTTGATCCTCAACGTACACCTGTACTTCCATCAAAATTCTTTAAATAGTTATGTAGTCCTCCACATTCCAGGCAAGAGTTTTCTTTTAAGTTTGTTGAAAAATCCTGGTTGTGATTCATCATCATTTACAACATTATTATCCTCTTTCACAAGTTCCACATCTGCTGTTGACTGCTCCTCCTCAATTGTGTCAAATGGCCATGTTTCTTGTTCTAAGATTTTTAATAATCTCTCCTGGAAATAAAATTAAATTCACTTGCCTCTCTTGTAAACAAAGACTCT
>JAKSDK010000348.1 GCA_022360095.1 Phycisphaerales bacterium | reverse complement strand
TTTCTGCGAAAGTGTTCTTTTGAATAACACACGTTCACCGTCTTTTCTTGGGCTTTCTCTTGTCTTTACTCTTGTGCGATTGCTTCTTTTTACGCCTAAAAATGAAACGTGTTTTGTGTTACTGAGTTATGACTTTTGCCACGAAAAATACAAACGGAATTAACGAGTTACAAACTGTCAAATGATACTTAATAACACAATTCACTGCATTGTAATATTTATAACTATAGTGAGAATCCCTGAACTAAACTGAGTTTATCTTCAAACTAACATTGACAAACATTGGATATAGACCCAGGGCCAGGGGTTAAACAGTGAGTCAAGATGCTAGTCTATTCGATTAAGCTAACTTTAAAGCCGTCTTATAACTCCTCCTTCAAAATTAGCGGAATAACACAAAATATAGAGATAACAACCAGTCTTGCATTTGAGGGTGAATTTTAGATCAGAAAGTAAGAATGACAAAGGTGTACTGACCTCTTCTTCCGATCATCATCCGACGACTCTTCGGATGATTCCGATGATTCTTCCGAACTCGAACTATCTGTAGAGACAAAAAGTAAAACCTTTGGTTAATCTCAGGCGCACCTCAAAATGCAACAAAAACTGGAAGTTTAACCAATAAATACAAGAAAAAAGAAAGGTACAAAAGGGCGTACAGAACGTAAATTGTGCCTCAAAACTACACCCACAGGTGGATTGAGAAGAAGGCCAAGGGGGCCATGACCCCACCCCCCACCTTTTGTCTGAGATAGCGTGTTCTGTAAAATCTGTCTTATAGGACCTAACGTTTTTGACTTAATCCAATAAATAAATAGTATCTATTCAGCTGGCACCGGCTTCCTCTTCTTGAGTTTTCTGTATCTGCCCCTAATAGACGTAATAGAGGAGACTCTATAAAGGATTTAGAAAAAAACCTGAACAAAAAAGGCTCTCTGAAGCACAGACGCTTGTACTCTCACGCCGATACCAATTTCCCTTTCGTAAACGGTCATTACCATACACTTATACCAAGCCTTTTGTCATGGTAAGTTGCAGTGACGTTGAGCAAAGTGGAAGCGTATTGATGAGTAAGAGAGATATTGGCAAAACAGCTCTAGTTTAATTGTGGATTGTGGAGTCTTTTAACAACATTCCCATATTATTCTAACAGCACTTAAATTGGCGTCGATTGCTCACGGAAAGCCGGAAGATTTTCCTTTTATACAATAGCAGAAAAAAACAGTTAAAAGACTCACTCACACCCACCTTCACTGCTGCTATCATCAGAAGAATCTGAGTCACTGTCACTCGCCGCAGCTCGCTGTTGGGCCATGATCATTTTAGGGGCATTTTTCAAGTGCTCTCTTAGTT
>JAKSDK010000803.1 GCA_022360095.1 Phycisphaerales bacterium | reverse complement strand
TTTATGTTATGCCATAGTCTACTAAGCGTTTCGAAAATAAGGATAATGATAACGATGATCTTTGACAAGAAAATAACAGAGGTTGACGGGGCTATGACACGCTAAGACTCAAAGACGTATCATACACGAGGGTATGGGCGAGGGTCGTACAAATAAGAAATATCGACCAAGTAGTTTCTCTCTTGCAAAAAACTAATCATATACTCTGTCAGACATACCACTTCTCCAGAACCAAACACTACTCTGTCCGATTCTACTTCAATCCAGAATGACCGCATCTCGTTTTCCTTTAATGGCCCCGTAACGTTCTTCACCAACAAATCATCAGCAGGGTTGCCTTTGATACGTTTTAGTTTGAGCTGGTTATCCTCCGCAGACCCAATGATTATTTCATACCGCGAGCTAGTGACAAGCGATCCACTGGTTAACAGAACGGTAACTTTTCCCTGGGCGTCAATCATGAATTGAAACTTTCGGCTGTGTAGACGGTAGTGAGACGATTGGCTGTTGCTGTTTAGGAGGACAGCGTCACAAAGTGACTCTAAAAACACACAAATTCAAATTTCTTCAGATTCCTTCGCCCTGATTGGTAAAGGATTGTGTCATAAATACTTTATTATCCTCTCCCCTTATGGGGCTTTTCAGATAGAAATAATTCAAATGGAAAAAATATGGTTAAGAATCCTAACTGGCCAGAGGCGATTTTACAAGCTTAGCGGAGAATTTAAACTTGGGACTACCGACTAAAACTCCAGTTAGGGGTCAGGGCGAGACGTCCGGGTTACATGAACAGCGCTCCACCACGCTGCCCTAATAGATGAAAAAAGGAACTAAGGCTGATATGAATTTATAACTTGTTTACTTATAGAAAATGCAAAAGGAATTCTGACAAGAACTTAGAGTAAAACCACGATATAGAGACTGTTAGGTGCACTCCATAGCACACTATCCTGAAAGTAAAACTCGCATACATCGACAATCAATGTAAAAATCTAAATAAAGATATGGCCACCGCAGTTGTAATTGCAATTTAAGAAATTTTAAGTCGGAAAAAAGTTTTGGGCTTTTGAACGGAATGCGAACTAATGGCCTCTGCATTAGCACTGCAGTGCTCT
>JAKSDK010001813.1 GCA_022360095.1 Phycisphaerales bacterium | reverse complement strand
TTTATCGATTTTCAATGACATTTCGTTCGTCCTTCAGAACTCTCGCTTCCTTTGCTTTTAATCTCAACATCGACTGGGAGCTGACTGGGGAACGTAAGACTGTAAGTATCTTAGAATACTCGGGATAAGCGGGGAAAATGTTTCTTGTATAAGGGTAAAGATGAGAAGTGGAAGAGTATTCTGACTTTATACCCTACTGGTCAATAAATGTCCTTCAAACAAGCTGTCAGTGCAAGGGATTTTAAGAGGTGGGAGAAGTGAAACATTGTTCTTACTAATACTTTCTGTCGTGACTAACCAACTCTCACTACTGCATATCTGGTGAATAACAGCGTCTTTTTAACTAATTTCATCTGGTCCGCTGATAACTTACACTTCTACAAGGGACCCGATTTGTGTTTCTGTTCTGTTGCGCTGTGTCTGCATTACACGCCAGTGCTCGCTAGTTTGGTATAACCGTCTGGCCTTACATTCAAGAAACACGTATTAGTTTACTGAAATGTTTAGAATGCTCACCTTAGAAGGCGTTTGTGTGTAATATGAATGGTGTTGGGAAGGCAAAAATTAATTTGTTTTGGTTAAAGACAAGGATTTACAGATGCCCGCCACTTTGTTATAACCGTCTAGCCTTACATTCAAGAAACACATACCAGTTTATATGTTAAAAGTGCTCGTCTTATAAGGGTTTTGTGTTTAATGAGTGTTGGGAAGGAGCAATTAACTTTCTTTTTTGCTAAAGATAAGGGTTTACAGGTGCTTTTATTTATGATAGAGAATTGTTCAGAGTCAGTGTGGATAGGCAGAGCATGCATGATATCTGCGTCATTCCCACGTGATATTGTAAAGATGTTTGCATTGAGATACTGTGTATATCTTATGGCTGTAAGGGTAATTAGGCTTAAATATTAAACTGTGTGTTTCATAGCAGGTTGTAGATGGGTACGTCAGTCAAAAGAAGTTCCAGGTTAGATATTGGTTTTTTTGTCTACATTTGGCTTTGTACAGCAGATATTTCACTTACTAAGCACTATAAAGAGGTGTTTTTAAGTGGAAGTTGTATAATTTATGTCGTACTTTTGTGGCACTTTTCGCGGTTTTTTGCACGTTCGTCCATGTCATTCAGGGCTAGATTACGGAAAAGACCACGTACGATGATTCGAGTAATACTCTTGAAGTAGCCAAGAGCAGTGCTCATCTTTGGAGAACAATGGAGTCCAAAAACTGAATTCATCATCAGACCATGACCACTGAATATATTTAGCGTATATAAAGGAGCAGTATCATCCCTTACGCAGAAGAATTCTGACAGTTAACAATTAACAGTTAGGAAAAAACGAATAAACCTAAAAATCAAAGCAATGCAAAAAACATTTGCATATTGCGTAGCACCGCCTTCTCTCAATGCGTCCAAGTATTAAGGAGCACTGGTGTATCATACATGCAGATGCTTTCCTCTGTTTTGTTTGGACCAGAATGGATCCTACTCCGGTCCACGCCACGTTTTTATCGTGGCCTTTGTAATTCAACCTTTGAAGTCAATCCTTCTACTTAACAATCACGTTTTTAAACACAACTTGTTCTCTTCTATTTATTCCTGTAAACACTAACTGGCTGCCAGTA
>JAKSDK010001218.1 GCA_022360095.1 Phycisphaerales bacterium | reverse complement strand
CCATTGTCGAGAATTGTTAAAGCTTTAGGAACGCGTACAACTACTAGATTTTTATGTTCTTTTGGAACAGTCTGACATGATCGTCTCGTCATTATTGTAGTCGTTTGTAGTCAACATACCTGCTTCATGCCATGTGAATTGTAATGTAATGATAGTATCGTAAACATAGCCATCAGCCCCTGGCTGGTATAACTCGTAATAAGATATCTTCCTCTCGGCTTGAATGAAAGCGGAATGAAATTAAACCGATCACTCAGTCAAAACCACCGGTTGGTGCTCTGGTTAACTGCTGTGGATTACTGCTAGCCAATCCACGGAGATTTCAAAAAACCGTCAATTAAGAACTCTAAGACGCCGAGAACAGATAATGCCAGATGACACCTGAAAATTCTCCTTAATTATCCAGATCTACCGGTTCAAAAACAACGTGCTGTATGTTGACTATATCGGTAGCGAATCACATTCATGCTATCAAATTATGTATAACGGAACCACAAATAGCTATTTTGACAGCACGGACTGGGTCGGCTAGGAGGAATTATGGGTAGCTTGCTGAGATTTTCCTCTAATAATAGCCGTCCCTCGATCAATCGCCTCCCTCGAATAATTGCCCCCATTTGACCGAAATATTTGAAATAATCGCCTCCCTCGAATAATCCCCCCCTTTCACCCCTCTTGCTCTTTTCTCCTCCGTTTATCCCCTCCCTGTCAAGTTTAAGTGTAATGTGATCCAGCAAAACTGATCAGTGACGATTCAGGCTCTGAAAATTATTTAAGGAACTAAATTGTTTATTTGATGTGATTATTTTTTGATGGGAAAATAAAACAAAATATTTAGGGCACGACGTCCAGTGAGCAATATTTGAAATAATAGCCTCAATCGAATAATCGCCTTCCCTCGAATAATCACCCCATTTTTTTGCGCATATGTGGTGAAAAAAGAAATAATCGCCCCCGGCTATTATTCGAGGAAATACGGTAAGTTAGTAGTTCGTTGCGCATGAAAATCGAATCAGTGTAGATCAGCATTCATTCGAGCTCCTAACTTTTATATTAGTTTCAGTCATTAGTTAATTCAAGAGCTCTTGGTTAATTATATATCCTTGTTCCTCTG
>JAKSDK010001186.1 GCA_022360095.1 Phycisphaerales bacterium | reverse complement strand
TTAGATGGACCAAAACTGTTAGCTATCCTTTAGTTTTCTAACGGACAACGAATTATCGTTAGTGTATGTTTTTCCAAAGGAGACACATTACTGGTTACAGCAAAGCAGAACGACCTGCATCGTTGTGTTACTCCATGACTCAGTTTGTTGTTGTTTCGGTTTTTTACATTTCATGACGACATGATGACATGAATTTTATCGCGGTGTTCATGTTCTTAAAAGGTTTTAGTGCAAAGGAGACAAAAATGCCAAAGAAAAAAATCATAACAGCTTGGACAACTCATTAACGGACAACTGTATGGAAAATATAATTATATTTTCATTTCCAAAAATGACCAGTCAAAATGACCGGCAAGACGAGAGTTTGACCGGTCAAGTCCACAGTGAGGCCGGACATTGTGCGTTGACCGGCCGTTATTTTCAGCCCTGCATATCACTAGGGATATGGTTTTTGGGTAGGGGCAACAGATATCACATATCATAGTGATTGCAAAGCAAGTTATCACTTGAACCTCACAAGGTATCTGTTTATTTAAGGGGAAACTTGCAAATAAAAGGTCTCCAATGACATTTGATTAATTGGCACACTAGTAACTTACTTTTGACTGGTACCGAATGTTTGGTCACCTTCGTTACCTTTAGTGTTCGTTAACCATCATTGGTTAAAATAATTTTCATTCATTTACCTGTTTTTTCCTTCATCTGCCTTTGTATTCCTTTTTGTGTTATAATCCACATGGGGTACATGTAAATATCCATCATTGATCTAGATCTCTATTCTAGTGCCTGTTCCATTAGCCTACGAATACAGCTGTCTCTCCTGGCTTCTCATGTCCCCAAGAATCCATACTGATAACAGATTTGTCAGAATCTGGTCATAGAGTGCTGTTTGGTTAATGTAGTAATTTTTTTGTTTAGCTGTTGTTTACTAATGACAGACAAAATGTCACGAAGATAATATTCCAAAAATAGATTCGGAGAAAGATTACCCTGCAAACGCAGGCGCTGGTCCTTTCTTCTCTCCACCCGAAAAGTAATGTTTGCGAACATGAGCGGCGATACAGTTTTGTTGTTGACCAATGGGAATTGAGGGTAAAAGTAAGTGTAAAGCTCTAGTGACTCCTCGCGAACTCACGAGCTGGCGTGTTTTAGATTTTGACAGATTTTTCAAATAACCTTTGGATCATAAATTTCAAGACTATAACATACAATTTTTTGCCTTTGGTTTTGCCAAATAAAAGAAACAGTATGTAACACAAACGCGATAACAGAAAATTATCATTGCTATGACACTGCACTCAGACTTGCACTTATCCAACTTCGTCTTAAGCTGACAAAAAGTTGTGAATCGGTGGTACGG
>JAKSDK010001038.1 GCA_022360095.1 Phycisphaerales bacterium | reverse complement strand
GGTGTGGTAAAACGGGCAACAAAAAAAACATGCAACTTGTTTGCAAAATTGCTGCAAAACGAGTTGAATAGCGATGTTGCGCGTTTTATCATCCACAAAAAACCTTTCGACCTTATTTTTGCAATACAGATTTGAACGTGGGTAGTATAATGCGCATTATCACTAGTAGTGTTCAACTCGTGTTGCAGCAGTGTTGCAAAACTAGTTGAATGTTTTTTGCTGCACGTTTCACTGTAGCTTAAAGGGCCGAGTGGTCGAGGATAACAGGACATCGGCCTTAAAGTTAAACACGCTTCGTCCGAAAGACATTTACGATCACATTTTTGCACTTTCTAACAAAAAGTGTCCAAGTAAAACGGACCAGGATTCTCGTCTCCTCTGTGCATGTGTAGAAGGTCGTCGAAGTTGTATCTGGGGGGAGGGGTGGGAGGGGGGGTCCAGTTTGTTTATGTCTACCCCGTTTTGTGCCTCTGTAATTTGTTCGCCGATTTAGTAGGTTCCGAGTTCTAGTTTTACGCTGATCGCTACCTGGAGATGTTTTACGGATTCCGAGCTGCTCACTCGTGATAAGTGGCGCAAGAGAAGATCAAACATTGAGATCAGAGTCTTTTGAAGGCCAACCACCCTTCGAACCATCCAACGTAACAGAGCCGGCTAGTTTCAGGAATTTTGGGAGCGAAGTGGTTTTTATTTTGTAAGAACACTTTTGCTATTTATTTTAAAATAAGCCCTGTCCAGACAAACGCTTTCAAAATTGTTACACCGGAGTGGAGATATGCAAACGTGTCCTAACAGTTTGAGATGATTTTGTTTCTTTCATCGGTGTGTATATATTGTCTCAACGCTACACTGCAATTAATTGAAACAACAAGGTATCATTTTATAAACAAATCTTTAATATCAACAACTTTAACAAAGAATAAAGCAATACAACGTCTCAAATGATAGTCAATCACCTCTGGAGTGTTTCATTAGAGATGTCCACGAAATTTTTGCACCAGCTAGAACACAATGTTTTGACGATGACGATGTTTAAGCTGGTGTTACACAAGGAACGATTGGTGGACGTTTCGTAGTTTTGGCACTTGCTATCGCACGTTC
>JAKSDK010001128.1 GCA_022360095.1 Phycisphaerales bacterium | reverse complement strand
CAAGTACTTGTCTTCTTTTCAGAAAAGCGAATATTTTTTCCGCTTTCAAGAACATTGTATGTCCCCTTCTGTTTAAAAACATTTATATTTTTTATATATACTGACTGGCTTGAAATCGTGTGAAAATTCTTTCTCCCTTATTCTGAAATAAACTGTTTTGTCGACAAAGTTTGTCTCGCCCGATCACTTTAATTTTCTCCTCATTTTCTTCACTCCAATTTAACTGTAAAAAAGATAGAGCATTGGCCTAATGATAAATTCAAGTCGCATTATGTAAACAACAAACTTAATAATAACTACTTAAACAAAAAAAAAAATAGCTTTAAGGTATTTAAGAAGACTTTAAAAACTTACTAGGAGAGCAATGGAACATTCTCAATATTTCACGCAAGATCAGTTACTGTGACGTAATGAGTTTTCGAAATTTTCCGTTTTGATCCGTCTACTTCACTTAGTGACGCGTGGAAGCCGAGTGGCAGGAAATAGTTTCCGTTTGAATATTCCTTGACGCTGACAAATTTGTTTTGCTCAGTATCTTCTTTTCTGAGAATTTGGATAAAACCAAAGCACGCGCCCAGGAACGCAGAACGTCCCGTAATCGGATAGACACACGTCAACCTATAAAGTGAAGCGCTATAAACCCGGGGATAAATTTAAATCCGTGTTTCTTTTTCTTTTCTTTGAAAGCGTTTTCTCAGATAATTTGCTATATTCTTTTTAGAGCGTCTATCATATCAAATTTTAGACAAAAAGAATCAGACTGAACTGCCTTTTGACTTTAATTTCGCATTATTAGCGGGCTTTGGACAACCCAGCCGACTCAGGGGGTATTATCCCCGTCATCGGTTAACCCATCAACCCGCAAATTCTTGGAATTTGGGGGTTATGGGATATCGAACGTATCTATATCCGGATCCACAACAACGAAAAGTGAAAAACTGAGAGACAAGGAAATAGTTCCGTCATAATCGTCAGTGTGAAGTAGTTGGAAAACCTTTCGTTCTGTTATGGTGGCTAATATAAAGCGAGCTTCGGTATAATTTCAAGTCTGATCAAGAAACCTGTTTAATACAAAATGAATTCGAGACGGATGCTTTTAAGGTTGTTGCGGCTGGGCTTATTAAGCTTACTTTTCGTTCATCAAACAAGGCCAGCGTTGTCTATCATTGAGAAATCGGTGAAAGAGTTAATTGTGGAAAGGACAGTGGGTTATTTCGATTCATTTATCCTTAAGATGAAAACCGACCGTACCTGTAACTTAACTACTTGCCCTTCGCTGGGGGCACAATATGTTCCCTCAGGTGGACGCTTAGGTGGTAGCTCTTGCCAATGCCAATGCGGGAGGGACCAGCCGTTTACCTTTCTATCTTCAATACAGAGGTGCGCCCGTAAAACCCAACAAGTACGCGACTTTGGAGGTGAGCTTGGCATACATCATATTAGCATACATCAGATTCCATTATCTTTGTGCTGTAGTCATTTTCGCAAATAAAACAACACGGTCGTTGTATTTTGCACTCCGAATGGCTCTGAAGTAAAGGATTTAGGAAACTGACTGAATCAAGTTTCAGGTCAGTTTTCCTAAATGACCCTAAATAGAACCTGATTCACTCACCTTACTAACCCTTACTAATCACAAAATTTGGCATTCTGCATTTGACATTCAGGGAACTGCAAAACACTGAATGACTCTGAAAATTAGTGTCAAATTAGGGTTAGGAAACTGTTTACAGGTCTGTTTTCCAAGTTTTCGAAATATGACCCTAAGTGGAACCTGATTCACTCAGTTTCCTAACCCCAGTCACTATAAACTCAGAGTCATTTGGCATTCAGCGTTCTGCAAAATACCCCCTGCTGAATAAGACAGCT
>JAKSDK010001342.1 GCA_022360095.1 Phycisphaerales bacterium | reverse complement strand
TTTAAATGATATGGAAATTCCTGAAACAAAACGTTTTATTCCCAAAAGGTTTGAATTGGGTACAACATTGAGTTAGCCGAATAGGTCTTTTATCTAAACCTCTGAAAGAAATTTTACCTTTGACTCCAAGGTTCGTTCGGCAGTTTTCTTCTCTTGGATCTTGGCTTTTACATCTATTTTTTGTTTTTCATAAGTTTGCCTGCAAAGTTACTAGTCGTTTATCAAATCATGGTACACATTTTGCACAAGAATTACATTAAACTATAACAGAGCTGAAAACTTAACACCTAAATTCTGCACACTTCAGTCAACAATCCTGACAACAAATTTTACATTTACCAACTGTCGGCCAACCCTTTTTCATTTTAATTGGCAAAATTGTCCATGGACTTTTAGCCACTTGTCAGTTCATTGCTGGTTGATCGGCGTCTGCGGACAGACGGCCAACAGATTTTTGTTTGTGTGTGTGTGTGGGGTGGGGGGCACTGTTCTTTTATTTTACTCAAATTTTGTACAGAAAAGTGTTGCAATAAATGGGCATTTACCAGAGGCTCTTAGGCTCAGACTGGGAATATTTTGGTGTTTTGGACAGATGATTGGATGTGAGAGGTGGTCACAGATGGAGGTTGACTTTATTGTATGTTCTCATTCTAAGTGTAAAAGTTAATGATGGCTAAAAAAAGCCCTCGTATAAGCAAAGTTAGGTTACAAAGAGCTCTCGCCTCCCACCAATGTGGCCCGAGTTCAAATCCTCGCGTGGACGCCATATGTGGGTTGAGTTTCTTGTTGGTTCTTTCCCTTACTCTGAGAGTTTTTTCTCCCGGTACTCAGGTTTTCCCCTTTCCTTGAAAACCAACATTTCTAAATTCCAATTCGATCTGGAGCGCACAGACACATTCCTTAAGTGCTCCGTGAGCAAACAAATTGCAATTTTTTATAGAAATCATGACTCACTCCAAACGCTGTTTTTGTGTTTCCACCTTCTGAACCTCTCCAAATGCAGTTGTTACATCAGAATCAA
>JAKSDK010001153.1 GCA_022360095.1 Phycisphaerales bacterium | reverse complement strand
GCTGGGATTTGAACCTGGGCCATATTGGTGAAAGGTGAGTGTTCTCAACAACGAGGCCACCCTTCCTTGTTAAAGTGCATCCCGAGGGAAGTTGATCTTGACCTTGGTGAACTACTGCCTGTTAAAACCTTGGGAGTCCTGTGGTGCCCCATGGAATTCATGTTTAATGCTCAAATTAATCAGCGTCCGTAAAAGCAAGATCACACAAAGCGCATCTTCCTGAACATGTTAGCTACCGTGTTTGATCCTCTTCGCTTGTTAACTACGTACGCTATGGGAAGCAGCGTGGACTGGGATGAGCCTATAAATGAGAACCTTTCACTTAGGGCTGCGAGGTGGTTTCAAGAGTTACCCGCAATGGTTAACATTCGTATTTCCTAATGCCTAAGGAGAACAGCCGCTGTCAAAAAATGACCTTGCACACCTTTGTGGATGTGTCCCAACAAGCGTATGGTGCAGCTTGTTACACCAGACATTTCTATGAGTATGGAATTGTTAGCTGTTACCTTGTGGCGTCGAGATCACCTGTTCACCATTGCAAGCTGTCAGAAAGAACATTGGATGTTTTGGTCCGACAGCATGGACAGAACAAAAGTTTCAAACCGTTTGTAGCAAATCGTGTTGGTTAAATCCAAGCCTTGACACGTTTTGACAAAAGAGAATCCAGCTAATTTGCGGACGAGAGGACTTAGCGTCTAAGCTCTCAGTGAAGAAGTGTGGTGGGAAGGGCGACCATTTTTGAAGCATAACCTGTCTAACTGGCCAAGGATGGAAATGTCAGTCGAAAGAGACAGATGGCAACTTCCAGAAACTGTAGCAAGAACAGATGTCTATTTGCGCAACTATAGAGCAACGTTTAGACCCTCACAGATATTCAAGCTGAGAAGAGCAGCCGCCTGGGTGACCCCAGTTTGTACAAAACTGCCGTTTGCCAGTTAACATTCGCAAAAAAAAACTATACAACCTGGTGAAGTCACCTCTGCAGGCACACGATTTATCCGTCAGGTTCAGCAGGAATTGCATGAAGAAAGCAGAGTAGTACAGGCCGGAAAAAACTGCCAAAAACGGAAGTAGATTACAGCCCCGGCCCTAAATCCTGTTTTAATTGAGGATGGAATTGTCTTATGTGATGGATGGCTTCGCTATGTAGTATTTTTGCCAAGGGAGACTTTATACAATCATACTACCGCGCCACCACTGGATTATGAGACTCGTAATCAAGTATGTGCACGAGCAGGATCATCATGGTGGAACCAATCAGGTGCTAGCAGACCTTTTTGCTCATTATTGGATAATCTCGGCGAGAGAGGCAATTAAAGAATGGGAAAGAGATTGTATGCATTGCAAAAGAAGAAAGGCCGCTCCAGCCAAAAACATAATGGCCCCTTTACCAGAACTGCGAATCGGGATATAGTTACAAGCTTTCAGCCACATATATGCTGGACCTTTTATTACCAAACAAGGAAGAGGAAAGACCCATCAGAAGAGATATCGTTGACTATTTACTTGCCTTACGACATGAGCTGTTCATCTCGATGTACCATTTAGCCTCAATACTGACTTATTTCTAAATGTATTCATCCCGAATGGTGTCTACCAAAAGACATTTTATGTGACAATGGAAGTAATTTGGTTGGTGGGAGTAATGAGTTGAAGGAATTGGAAGCATTGGACCAAAAGAAGATTGGGAACCTACAGTTTAGGAGTAACTTGGCACGTTAAACCTCCTCTTGACCCCTACTTCAGCAGTGTACATGAGATTGCGATCAAGGTTGCGAAGAAAGCTACCGTAAATTTCCGAAAATGAACCAATCCATGTATAAGCCCCTCCAAATATAAGGCCCCCAAACCAGT
>JAKSDK010001779.1 GCA_022360095.1 Phycisphaerales bacterium | reverse complement strand
TTCTTCAATTTAAAAGCCATGATTATTTTCGTAATAAGATTTGGAAACGAGTTACCCTGCGTTTAGGTTCATCTTCTTATTCACAATACTGGAAAAGTTATTTCCTTTAATGAAGTTTTAGGAATTCAGTACCTTGTTAAATTCAGTTAAGAAGGAGTTTGGGGCAGATAGGTTTTTCCACCCTGTGTATGTCTTTCGTTTAAAGAATAGCAGTTATGGAAGTTTTTAGTGTTATTTTGAAAGTGCATCACTGGCTCAGAAACTTAATTTCATTCTTTCTAATAACATAATAATCATTCGTGTTTACCGGGCACTGAAGAACACTGAGAATGTCATGACCTAAGTGCTTTTGTTTCTACATTTCCTGTTTTGTAGCTGCATGCACATTTCACCGCCAGAAATTGAAGAACAACAGATAGAAATGGTAAATGAGGAGCCTGGATTAAAGAGCGAAGAAGCAAATGGCAATAAACAAGACGACACCTCATTAACTAAAACGAAGAGTAACAACGACGTCAACGAGAACCAAGTAGACAAAACAGCCGAGAACCCAGAACACATAGAGCTTGTGCAGAAGACAGCAAATAGTTAAAACATTAACTGGGAAAACCTGATTCGCTTTTTTCCCAAAGCCTTACAATGGACTAACTAACGGGACTAATAATGGAGTGGTTTATCCGTTCTTTGCTTACCGATCAGAATTAACCATGCAAATCATTTTTGAACCCATAAATCTTTTGTAAGTCAGTTTAGAAGAAAAAATAATTATATTATTTGAGCTTGTAAGGTAGCTGAAACAACCAAGTCATCTCTTTCTGAAAACCAGCAACAACAACAAATATTAAATTCACTTCCGAATCTGATTGTATTGTACAAGTCCTATGGGCTCCCGAAGCATTTGAATCTGCTTTTCTTTCTAAATACACTTGAAATAAAGGGGATATAAGGTAGGAAAAAAGATAGTCCAATCACGATGTGGGTGTGTATATATTATATAGTACAATCCACAAGGGTAAAATCCCGACACTGAGCGACATGGCCTTGAAACAGCGACTCAAGACAGCTTAAATGGCGACAAACGACACAAAGATGGGCTGAAACTGCGACAGTGAGGACGAAAAGCTTATAAAAAGTGTTAAGGGCGGATAACAGTTAAACGCCTTGTTTGTATTATACTTGAGCACTTTTCCTTGAAAATCTTGTCAAAATGTCATTT
>JAKSDK010000965.1 GCA_022360095.1 Phycisphaerales bacterium | reverse complement strand
TGAGTTTGGTGACTGAAATTAAAAAATCTAAAGTGTGATCACTGAAATTAAAGCTTCTTATTAGGAGCACTTTTCTGAGGTACTGCTTGCTAGGCTGTGGTTATCTTACACTGTACTGGCTATAAAAATGACAGCTACCTAGTAGTACCTTAATTCCTTTATCACTCATTAATGTTAAATTTTCTATGTTTTGAAAAAAGCCCCTCGATTCACATGCCATTTGAATTTTTCAAAATATAATACAAAGCAAATGTTGTGTTTGTTTTACAAACAAATTAAACATACTAGGAATAGAACTCATTCTAGTCAATAACTATTGCAACCCTCCTTGTAATATCTAGGATTCACCGCTACAGAAGAAATTTTCAGTTTTTAGTTGTACTCTTCATTGAGTGAGAAAAAGTTCAGATAATTCAGCAACAGAACAAGGATTGTTGTTATATCCCTCAAAGGACCAATATCAGAACCATACGAGTCGATCTTCTATTTTATTCAGACATTCTTATAAGGGACTCGAAGTTGCTAAGATAGAGGTCACGAGTTCGTCTAGTACACCCAAGACTGAAAAAATGATTATCATAACAAAAAATAATTTAGCCGGTAAATTGATATTATAACATTTTAATAATGCCGTTCTGATTTTTAGCAGATTAATTGATATTATAAAATTTTAAAAATGCCGTCCTGATTTTTAGAAATAGCCTAAAAGTGAGCGAGGTCCTATTTTAAAAATTAATTTTTAATATAATTGAAAAGTCTTATACAAAACCGCTGTAGCGAGAACCATCTTTAACAATAAAAACACTACAAATGCTAAGTCCCAATAATTGTTTAAGCTATATACCGATTATTTTTTTGGTTTAACTACGAAATAAATCAACGCAAGATTTTAAGCGAGCACGCAATAAAAACTAACGAGCCTAAGGTGTCGACGAAACCAAAAAAAGGTCGGTTTATTGTTTTTACGACTGAAATAACTTGAAGGGAAAACCAGCTAGCTCATCAGTTTTTTTTAGAGCTAAACGGTATAGTAAACAATAATTATAACGCATCGTTAGTATCTTAGTC
>JAKSDK010000570.1 GCA_022360095.1 Phycisphaerales bacterium | reverse complement strand
TTGCATTGTTGCATTCTCTGATGGCTAGAATATCGAGCAGATTCTTCATGTGAAAACAGTTAGGTAGAGTTTCCAAAGTACCACTCTCGGGAACTGCGACTTCTCTCTGGCAGAGCGGACATTTAATCTTGCCATAACGGGCGCTGGTTCGAGCTAAGTTGTTCAGACATTCAAGGCAAAAAATATGTAAGCAAGGCAGTTGCTTAGGGTTTGTGTACAGTTGCATACACACCGAGCAACTTACCTCCTCCCTTAGGTTGTACATCAGAGTTGGGATATCCATCTTGTTTGGATGAAGGATATCGAAAGTGTTCTAAAGTCAAACTTAGCTGAATATTCATTAAGATGGAGAACTCATGCGACACTAAAATCTGTGTTGCGTAGCGTGTCGTTATTTCTTAGAAACAGAGGAATACATTAAATCATATCAAGGTCTATAGGTCATAGTTATTTGGAATATATATTGTTTTAACTGTAACGTTTGTCATATTTGTCACGCGAACTGGAAAACAGTCCGGATATCACTGATTTTTTGTTTTTGTTTGTTTGTTTGTTTTTTTTTTAATCCATGGACACAAGTACAGGAACCATGCAATAATAACGTACCATTGCTTCTACATAAAACAGTCCTCTTGCTATCCTTGCCAACATCGTGCAGATCTTCTAAATGAGATGCGAGCAAGACCAGGGGGAATAGTGTATATATGGATTTAAAAAATGATTAACTCAATCTGAAATTCGGATAACTCCCCGTTGTAAGCTTCAATCGTTCAAAATAAAAGCACATGCTAACGGACGCAACATTGTTGGCCAATATCTCGCAACATTGTTGCATGTTACGCGTTGTGTCCGTGCGCAGCCTGTTGTTGCATGTTGCTAGAAGCTGTTGCTTTTCGTTATTCCAAAGAACTTTTGTAACCCTTCCGTTTTGAGATTGGTTCTTCCACAGTGGATCCAGAAAATTCAGAAAAAGGGGACCTGGCATATGGTGTGCTAACCGTGATATCTGCATTGATTAAAAAGACTTTTAAAGAAATAAACAAAAGTTAGAAAAGAAGAACAGTGGAGGTAGCCCCGTAGGTCCCCCGCTACAGCTTAAATTCGCTCATGTTCTCTCATTCACTTCAAAATTTGTTTCATTCCTCGTTGAGCACCGAAATTTTTCCACCTTTTTCGTGTGCTCATTAGCATAAGAAATTTTCTTCTTATAGGACAAGGTAAACCCTGGGATATCCGGGCTAGTGAGTGTTACTAACATCCTTCAGTCTCGAAAGACTATGCCCTCTGACTGGTGGTTCTCAAACAGCGCGGGATTGACAGGGAGCAGATGTGTTCAGTTGCTGATCTGTCACCCTGGTCAGTTTCGGACTTTCCTCCTTTGAAATCTGTTTAGATTCGGAAAATGTGCTTAGAAACAAGCAAATGTTTTGAAAAAAGTCTGTTTAGAACATGGAAATATTTTCAAACAATTGTTGAATTCGGCTTTTGAATGACATGAAAAATTATGCAGTAGCCTAGAATTGTTGTGCAGTTACCGTCTGAAGTGAATTAATTATCAACAAAAATAATTTAGC
>JAKSDK010001359.1 GCA_022360095.1 Phycisphaerales bacterium | reverse complement strand
GCCGGTTTGACGCGCGCGGGAATCTGAAGACCGTCTCCGAGGCCATCGTCCGGGTCGAGATCGACGGCGAGGAAAAGCTGGCTGTCGCGGAGGGCCACGGTCCGGTCAACGCGCTCGACATCGCCCTTCGCAAGGATCTCGGAAAGTATCAGGCGGAAATCGAGGATCTCGAACTGACGGACTACAAGGTTCGTATCCTCAATGGCGGCACCGAGGCGATTACACGGGTTCTCATCGAATCGCGGGACCAGAGCGGCCAGCGCTGGTGGACCGTCGGTGTTTCCGACAACATCATCGATGCCTCATTCCAGGCGCTGATGGATTCGGTGACCTTCAAACTGCTGAAAATCCGCAAGGATGGATGATCCCACTTGCTATGGGAACCCGCATGTGATTGCCTGACCCGTCGATTTGACGGCAGGCAATCACCGCATGGGATGCACCCGAGTTCTTGATTCAGAGTATCCGCACTACACTGCAGGATATTGAATCCAAATGGAAATACCTGTTCTATGAACGGCACGGAGCCAGACAATACGGCGGCACGCGGATTTGCTTTCGGGATCAGCGCCTATCTGATGTGGGGCCTTCTGCCGTTCTACATGAAGGCTGTCGATCATGTGCCGGCGGTCGAGGTCGTTGCCTACCGCATCCTGTGCTCAATCCCCGTCGCCGGGCTGATCATTCTTTGGATGGGCCGCACGGCCGATCTGAAACATGCCGTCAGGAACCCGAGAACGCTGGCCATGGCCGGCCTGACGGCGGTCCTGATTGCGATCAATTGGGGCATTTACACCTGGGCGGTCGCCAATGAGCGCACGGTCGAGACGGCCCTCGGCTACTATATCAATCCGATCGTCAGCATCATGCTCGGCGCCTTGTTCCTGGGCGAACGCTTCACCAGGCCGCAACTGGCGGCCATCTTCCTGGCGGTCCTCGCGGTCGCGGTGCTGACCTACGATGCCGGCGGGCTTCCCTGGGTGTCGCTTTCGCTTGCCTTCAGCTTCGGGATCTATGGCTACTTCCGCAAGACGATGCCGATCGGGCCGTCTCAGGGCTTTTTCCTCGAAGTCGTGCTTCTGAGCCTGCCGTCGCTGTTTGTTCTGCTGGCGCTCGACGTTGAGGGAATGGGTCATTTCATGGCCGGCAACACGTTCGACACGATGCTCATGCTGTTTGCCGGTCCGGCAACGGCACTGCCGCTGATCTGTTATGCACTCGGCGCCAGGATGCTGCGGCTTTCCACCATGGGGCTGATGCAATATGTGGCGCCGACCCTGATCTTTCTCAT
>JAKSDK010000405.1 GCA_022360095.1 Phycisphaerales bacterium | reverse complement strand
TAAACAAATGCTATGAAGTTGGAAATAAAGGAGATAACCTTTGCACTCTCTCTGAAATAGTTAAATTGTGTTAGTCAAGTGTTGACTTACATGCATAAGTCTTGGGTACTCAGTTCAACGCTGATAATTTTCCTTTCTTTCAAGATTTGAATCCCAGCTAAGGCAAATCAGCAATTATAAGCAATTTAATCTTTATAAAGTTATTTGGTGTTTTAAAATTATTGTGAGGTTAAACAACTCTTAGCTCTGTTCTCTTATTTATTAATAAGAGATGATAGGTGATGATACTCAATGGAGTCTTCTCTTTTGACTCTTTTTAAATTGGACATATATATTCATGCTCGCACACACACTTTATTTCTAACAAGACGAAGGATCAAATCTTGAGTATTGTCTTGCATGATCCAGAACAGAAAATTAAAACATACAAGTGAATAATAAAGTCTGTTGTATGTAAACAAACTAAGTTAAGCAAAAACGTTTAGTGCACTTCCAACTGACTTAAAGGATCACAATTTCTTGCTCCTCCCCACTTTCTGTCTTCCAATTTCCCAGCCAGTAAACTGGTAGCCATCGGCTACCTATTTTTCTCATGCTAATGATAAGTGTGGTATTGATTATAGCTGCTTTAGATTTGTTTTGTTTTTATCTTGTTTGTAATTGTTTGTTGTTTGCTTATAAATATTAAAAAACTACTTTGATTCTCTAGTTTGTTGTTGTGTGAAGCCATTTCAACTTACTGTCAGGGAAGCAAGAAAGAGCAGGAGAGATATGGCTGAAGAATCAGATGAAGAAGGTAATTGGGTAAAGAATAGGTCCACTTACAGTTTAAAGTGAAAATGTGATCTCTGTACAATGTACGACTATTAATTGCAACCTTGGCCACTTCATTTGGCTGAACCCATCACCTTCAGAGGTGCCAACCTCTGGAGATTTGAAATCTGGAGACTGTCTATTTTGCAGTACCACCAACATCAAACACCGCTGTCCCCATAACCGCAAATGGACCCAGTGACCCCAAATTATGACATGGGTTTGGCTCAGGACATTATCCGAAGTCTCACATAAATTACCAGTGTTCTCCCTAAATTTTA
>JAKSDK010000569.1 GCA_022360095.1 Phycisphaerales bacterium | reverse complement strand
TTTTGAAAACTAATTGCTTCTTTTTTGGAGAAAAAAGTAGCCGACTACTCTGAGCAAAGTAGCCGGCGCATTTTGTTGGTCACCAGTGCTTATTGAAACCCCTGTGTAGTATACAGTCATGTAGTATATCTTTATTGTGCCTTGATTACTCTCCAAAGGGAGGCATTGGTCTATAGTTACAATAAAGGTTTTCATAACCTTACTACAATATGAACGGAAACAACAAAGTTATACAGAATATACCATTTCAATGAAAGTTATACTATAATTTAATTAACCAATTAATTAGACTTGTGACTCAGGATCTGTTTTCGTTTTTTAAACATTAGATGGTCATATTTGGCTATACACTGTAACTTGTGAAGTATTGTCATTGTCTAATCTTAGTACATGTAAATACATGTATAACGTTCTATCATGATCTGTACTTAAATTGATGAAGTTTGCACAATTTAAAAAAATATGAAAATAAAGTTTCCGTCAAAGACTATTGTATTCAATACTTGTAATCGATTAAGAAGTGTTTCTGGTCTTCTATGCAGTTTCTTTTGCAAACTAAACAAAGCCTTTCCTCTATTTTGTAGAGGCTCCTTCATTTTCATACTTCCCTGTTTGTATACATAAAGTATGAACTCCCAATCGCAGTTAGGTCATACTGATTCTATGAGCTGGATTTCTAACTATCTTTAGGTATTGTTCAAAGCAATGATCTTTTTTAATTTCTTTTTTTGTATCTTTTTGTCTAGAGCTATCCGAAATGTCATTTTGAGCTTTTAACCAATCCTGAGAAAGTTTTTTCTGTTGTTTAATGCTGAAACGAGTGTTCCTAACACATTGCTGATTTTTATTGCCTCGTTTTTGTAGTGCACTAGTGTTGTAAATGTTTCGTCACTGTTTAATGAACCATCAAATTGTCTGTAATTTCTTGCGTATAGTAAATAAGAGCTTATTTCATTTAAGAGAGGGTTGTCTGATTTTTGTTCTAATCTTTGCCAGTAACATAAAAGGGAAACCTTTATGTTATATAGATAGAGGGTATTGGCCAAGTTCTGCTCTACAGGCTGTGATTTCTGTCTACCATGGGACATTTAATGTTTGTTTACAGAATTTAATGTGAACTTGCTCAATAATGATATATTGTACTTTTATCAAAATGTGTCTTATAAGATACATCTAGTAGTTCTGGTCCCGATATTTCACAACCATAAAGTAGTAGAGGTTTAACAAGGGCATCGGAAAGTTTGTTCCTTGTCTCGACCACTGAAGAATCAATGTTCAAGAGTAATCGTTTAATTGTGAAGTCAATTTTGGTAGCCTTTTTATTAACAATTTCCCTTGCATAGGCGTAACGACCAGATGATGTCATTTCTATTTCTAGGTGTACTGTACGTTTGTTTGTTAACAATTTCTATATATTATTTTATTTGCATATTTGAAATTTGTTTAATTTGTTTTTTGTTTTGTCCATTACTTTGAGCTTCCATTCTTGAGCGTGTTTCTAAATTACATCCACGAATTGTTGCATATCCTTCTGTTGAATTACTAATTACTAACAGATCATCAGCATACGTACATCAGGCAATTTAGTGAATGATTACCTAACTTTACGCCCGGGTAGTTATGTGCTCTAAAATACTCCGGCCAGTTATTCATAAAAATCAATAAAGAAAATAACACTGGATTGTTAAATTGATGTGAACAATTTGCCCAGACAACTTGTCAAAAAATTGAATCCTCAGCTGTAATTTTCTGCGGTCCACCTTCTATCACCTTTCTTTTTGTAAATGGGTTTCATCATGCCAATGATTCCAGTCAGTCGGAAATTTACCTTAAGTATATCATGAAAGATTTTTTCTAATGAGGGAAGCAAAAAATATTGTCCATGTTTGACCATTTCATTTAGAAAAGAATCCAGTTTTCTTTTTGTCTTTGTCTTACATGTAAGTTTCAATATAAATTATGTTCATGGAGTTCTTTTGGCGTGGTCAGTTTTCCTAAGATTTCATCATCTGGCAAATTTTCTGTTTCATCCGAGTCATTTGCAAAATTTGTATTTTCATTTGTTTCATTGTTATCATAAAGTAAATG
>JAKSDK010001455.1 GCA_022360095.1 Phycisphaerales bacterium | reverse complement strand
CTGGCCTGGTTCAGATGCCAAACTTTTCACGAGCCAAACCTTATAATTCGAATTAAGGCTGAATTTATGATTCAGATGGCAAATTTGTCATGCACCCTAGTTTATAAATCAGATATAAAGTATTTTGTAAGAAGTTTGAAAAAATTAGGCATTTTTTTTCCTCTTGGATTCAGTTCAGCTGCAATTAAGATCAGCATCAATTCAGCCTTAATTTGAATTAGGTTCGGCTCATGAAAAGTTTGGCGTCTGAACAAGGTCAGCAGTAAAGTCTTGTGTGCCTGACAAGCAAAACATGAGGTCTCCACAGCTTTGAACACAGTGCAGTCTTGTCAAACACAGTTATAAATATAATAATTTTTATTGCTTATCATTTTGTGGCCCTTATATTACAATATGTATCATATTGTTGCGAAGTATTTTATAGGATGTTTTTAGTTTATTTCATTTTTACACTTGAAGTTTCACACGTGCTTAGAGTTGTTGTTATTAGGTTTGAAGATCAAGGTTAATCGGTGTTTGAATCAACAGGTTTTTTAATTTCATGACCTATTTTAAGTAGTTTTTTAACACAAGTGTCAGTCCTTGAAGGGTGCACCTTTTGGGATGATCACTGACCTTGATTGTTACCTACATCAGATCACAGAGTTCCTGTTTTGGTTTAAGGTACAGCCTTGTTAGTTTAGCTATCAAGTTTCCATTGGTTTTCTAGTACTTGACATTATTAAGCTTATAAGTTTGTTTATTTCACTTTGGTCATCAACAGGAAATTAGTTTAAGTCACTTAAGGAAGCAAGTTTGTAACTCTCATGGTCAGCAAGCCCAAAGTCGAACCTACATTCACACATTACATCACTACATTCACTACATTTGGCGCAGTTTTTTTGGTAGTGGTGTGCAGTTGGGATGTTGTAATTATGTTAAGTAGAGGTTGTTATAGCCAAATTCATTGTATCGGGCTGCGTGTTTTTCAAACTTCAAAGGAGTTTTGGGTTTTTCTGTTCCATCAATCATCTTAGCGGACCTCTTAGGAAACACATGTTTACTTGTGATTGGTGCGTTTCGATCAACTTGGTTTGTTTCTGTGTTTCAAGGTTTGCTGAT
>JAKSDK010000382.1 GCA_022360095.1 Phycisphaerales bacterium | reverse complement strand
GTCAGTAGTTTATTTTGATTTTGTGAAAAACAAAAGTAAAGAATTTTTAAAAAGCTAAATATTACAGCATTATTTTGTATTTAAGGGGCTATGGTGAAAGTGACAGTCCCAAAGGACGAGAACACTACAAGATGTCATTGTTGGTTAATGAAATTAAAGAAATTGTAAGTGCACTTACTAGTATTTACACAGCAGATTGAATGAAGAAAATACAAAAATGGTTAATCCTGCATTAATGTACATCTTAAACTTTGTCATAAATTATTTTGTAGATTCAAAGGACACTTTTTAATTAAACATGGTAGTCAAGAGGATTTTGCAAAAAGATTACAAATCACAAAAAAAACAACAACAACAAGAAACAAAACAAATATTTAATACGTAAACATAAGAATAATAACAGTTTTTCTTGATATGTCTGTACAGGTTTGAGTACATTGTCCGATCCACAAATAATGGCTATAATGGTTTTGATATTATGCTGTATTAAGGAACTGCAGTTATAAATTAAGTAGTTAAGGTAAAGGAAATCGTCACAGTTTTTTTTGCATATGGTAGGAGAAAATTTAGCCTGCTAATACAGCTGTTTTTCCTTGTTCCTTGCCACAAAGGATGTTTTGCCGGGAGGAACGTCTGCGACTCGGCAACAGAAATTCTATACTGATGATCAATGTACATTGTATAAAATCTGTCTGGTCAGGAGCTCTGATTGGTTGGCGTAGTAGTTATATTGTTTTACTTATTGTTTTTAAATGAAAGCGACAAAAGTTACAAGGCCACAAAGGTCAAAATATTATGTAAACGTGATGACTTTATTACAAAACAGTAAATATTCCTAGAATACATTCTCCTTTAGATAAAGCATCTGAATTTTGCTGGAGCTTGTTCGCAAATGAACACAACACTTTACCGAAATCGACCAGGAGAAATGTAAAATTGAACATATTTGCATTTGAAACCCCATGCCTACCAAATTTATGATGTAAACATTGATTTACGTCATCAGTATGGAATTTCTGTCGCTTAGTCGCAGACGTTC
>JAKSDK010000976.1 GCA_022360095.1 Phycisphaerales bacterium | reverse complement strand
CTTGGCCAATTTAATTCCTCTAATAATTCTAAATGTTCAATCTAGAAAAGTTGAGATAAACCGAAGATAATATTACATAAATAGGTTGGAATACGCATTGTTATGGTGTACACAGATCACAGTAACTTATTCAGAACTGAATAAATGTTTGAAATAAGCCTTAGTTTGGTTTCATTATTTATCAATACCCTAATTAAGGGAAAAAATCTGTAGGCCCCCACCCAAATTAAAAAAACCACAATGGCCCGATATGGGGCTGAATCGGCTACTTTTGGAGGGGTAGTTTTTAAGAGGGCCAAAATTTGAGGGCGTGTTTTGGCTACTGGAAAACCCAAAATGGCCCTAGTGTTTTCCATATTGACCCTTTACATGGTCTAATTTGGCCCCGATGCAAGGGTCAATTTAGCCCCAAATTTTGGTACCAAAACAGCCCCATCTCAGTGGGGCTGAATTGACCCCCAAAACAGTACCATTCTGGACTCACCCGTTTCGGCCCCATTTTGGGGGCCAAATTGGCTCTTTTCATTTTACAGCGTGCATTAAAAATAGTTTAAAATGAATTAATCGTAATCATAAGCTGATTAAAATATTCAAATATATATAAACATTTAAGAGATATTAAGGAGTTTTAAAAAGAGACTTTACTGTGTTAAAGAGGGTATAGAGTAGCGTTTTGCACGCGTGAGGCTCACAAATCCGTGCATGCAATTGTACAAGCCCCCGGAGGCTTATACGCGTTACGAGTTTAGGGGTGCTTATATTTAGAAGGGCTTATACATGGAGGGGCTTTTCGGAATTTCACGGTATTTCACCGAAAAAACTATACAGTGATTTTAGTTACAACCTGGCCTTTCTTTCATAAAAATATAAAATCGAATTGTCCACCCATGCCAAGATATGTTCGATTTTTACGAACAGGTGCTCTTAACGCTAAACTTTTTTGTCCCAAACGCGTCGCATATTTGAGGTCAGTGGTTCAATCAAGATCGGTGCATATTCGAGTAAATAATTGCAGTCATAAAGGAGCATAAAAACACACTAGAAACGTTTAAAGAGGCTGGCATCTTTG
>JAKSDK010001407.1 GCA_022360095.1 Phycisphaerales bacterium | reverse complement strand
TAGAGATTTGTTATGTAGTTATTACGGTGTGTTTTAAGCTTGGAGCGCATGATGTCAAATCATGTGGTGGGTAACTGCTTATTTGTATGTCAGCAATTTCCATAATGAGATCTGGGGCTTTTCTTGAATCTTAATTATGTTAAGTGGCCTTCGGAGTCAAGGGTTAAAGATGATGAATGGAAATTAAATGAGGTCTTCACTGATTTGCGTTTTTGTCTGGCCATAATTACTGTGTTATCGTCATCTCGCAACGTTGGAGTAACAAATAGATTACAGAAGCCCTGCATTTGCTTTCTATACACTGAGAGTATGCATGTATTAACACAATAGAGTGAGTGGAGTCATTCTGATCGCTTCTGACACCCTCTTGGGAAAGAGTACTTGACTATACCCTAGTTACGTAAATTGCTCACCTTATGTTCAATTCAATATTAAACTTTTGAAGGTCAGAATTAAACTCTCGTTCAACTATGTGTTGTGTAGTTCTACGTCAGGATTTTTTTTATATCTCTTCCGTTGGTAGTAGGTACGTGATCAAGCTATGAGTTGAATACATGGTTATGCAATCACCACTAAATGGGTTGAACAGTCAAGAGAGGTGCTGTCGCTGGACAGTAATTCGCGTTCTTTTATCATCATAAATACTTAAGAAATAAGCATGGATTTTTTTTTTAAATTTTTCTCTTCACGAATCGTTCCGTAGCTTACTGAACGAAGTTCCTGCCCTTTGCTGCTGGTCTTGACTGTGGAAGGTCATTGACACTCTTTGGCTAACTCGGCCACTCTGATCGAAGAGAAAATGTTGTCGGTAGTAATACGTACGGTATTTCGAAGAAGATCAAATAAAATTCTTAACGTTAAGAAAATGACCTATTGTCTACCTAATATTAGCAACGGCATGATTTCTGTTCTGAATAAATTTTTCCGTGATAGTGCTCAGTCGGCCTCATGAACTAAAGGTGCGCGAGTTAGTTTTATATAATAATTAAAATTGGTTTCTTTCAGGTTAAACGGGTGTTATAGACTAATCTGACAAATTTGCCTTCGGAATGGCTCTACTAAGAGGAAATGAATGTTCGATATCGTCTCGAGTAAAATGCCATTAAGTCGGCAGGTAATAAGTGGCCTTGAAATTTCTCACTGATTAATGGCAGTCGCTAAGGCAGGGCCAAGTGCCGGGTTAAGAATGTCAACCTTTAGACACTCAAAGGAAATTATGAATAAAAGTTTTGGAGTTTTAACCCTGTGTTTTAATTAACCTTTGGGTACATGAAGCCTCTTCAGCAGTACTTTCACTTGTA
>JAKSDK010000640.1 GCA_022360095.1 Phycisphaerales bacterium | reverse complement strand
TTTTGTGAATCAATGACTTCTTTTATGATGATGATCAGGCGGGGAAAACCTATCCTTCTGGCAACAAGAGACAAATGAACAAATAAATAATTACTTAAAAGCAATTATTTATTTGTTCATTTGTCTCTTGTTGCCAGGAGGATAAGTTTTCCCAGCCTGATCATCATCATGATTAAAAGAAGTCATTGATTCACAAAATGTAATTATAAATGATGGTACAGTAATTTTGACTGCTTTTACACATTCGCTTTACGAGTGGCCATAAGGTATGTGTAATCGTATTACTTACAGTTATAAAGCAGCTTTATTTCCTGAGACTTTTCAAGTGGCTCGCCGACATCAACGGTGGTTATTGCAAGGCATTCGTATATCCCCTGATGTTTTTGTTGGATATTAGGATTGCGAAGAAAAGAAGTTATTGTGTCCTCTCCAACCAGCTTCTCTGTGAGGTAAAAGCTTTCAGATCCGTTGATGATTAGTTTCTTACGATCTGGAATGCGCCAAAAAATACGAGGACGAGGCCACCCCTTAAAGGAACACTTCAGTTCTACCAGTGTCGTGTTAGCAGAGAACCAAACAAGAGAGTTTGTAATGTTGACCAACTCAATGCCACCTGAGAGTAAGAGTTGGCTCAGTGAAAAAGTAAAAAATCCACATGGCTAAACACCGGCTACTTATCAACTTTTTCACTTTGTCACTCGTCATTCAGTACAAATAAAAATAGATATATTCTGCAGATGGTAAACTACTTATAATAATAACAAAGACAGTTGTAGCGAATGCTAGCCTTTTGCAGACTCTTGAAGAAAGAAAAGGGGACACTTTGAAAAAAACTAATGAGGATCGATAGAGGGCGCTAGCCCCCTACCCCTACCCCTCCCCTGTCTTTTCTTCTTCGTTACTAGTTCGATTCTCCGGCGGCATTAATTGCCATCGATTCCAATACGAAAAAGGAGAAAACCACTCACTTGTGTATTTTATAGAATAACATTCACATGACTGTCTTCCATCGGATGAGTCTATTTGTTGCACGAATAGACCGTTTCTTGCACTGAGGGTTTTTTCAAGGTCCTGCCAGGTCATGTCTTGTACCTTTCCACCAGTCTTGATAGAGCAGTTTAAAGTCACTTTGTCTTTCGGCCTCACTATTGTCGTCCGATTAGAGGATTGACATTTCCGTGACTGGGAGCAAGAAGTAACTATTTTACAGTGCAGAATTCTTTTCGGGACAATATCTATCGTGTAAAAAAAGAAGACAGAAAGAAAGAAAAACTTCAGGAAATTTTTTCCTTCAAAACGTATTAACGAACTCACTTATCGAGCCCGCATTCATGACGTTTTTTAAACTTTTCAGTCTCGGAATAGTTCCCTTTCAAGGCACTTACGTCCTCCAGAAAT
>JAKSDK010000636.1 GCA_022360095.1 Phycisphaerales bacterium | reverse complement strand
GTTGCGATCGCCGTCTTCCTTTATGTGCCGCGACTTGGATCCGCAACACCCTCGACCGGGCTCCTTTGGGAGCTGGAGGCCATCGCGGCCGTCATCATCGGCGGCACGCTTTTGAAGGGTGGTCGCGGCCGGGTTTGGGGAACCGTAGTCGGCGTGCTCATCCTCAGCCTGATCGACAACATGCTCAATCTCACAAACATTGTCAGCCCATATCTCAACGGGGCGATGCAAGGGGCAGTCGTGATCATCGCCGTCCTCTTGCAACGGTCGAACCGACGGTGACGCGCAGTTCCGGGTTCCTGACCAACGAAACAGATGATCAATTGAAGGAGGAAGGACAATGAAGGCAACCACTGCACTCTTTGCGGCAACGCTTTTGGTCGCTGCCGGCTTCACCGGCACAGCGATCGCCGATAAGGATACGATCAAAATCGGCGTCTCGATCCCCGCAGCGACCCATGGATGGGCCGGCGGCCTCAATTACCACGCCCGCAATGCGATCGAACGGCTTAAAAGCCAATACGACAATCTCGACATCGTTCTTCAAACGGCGAGCAATGCCACGGAACAGGTCAATGATATCGAAGACCTGAACTCAGGTGTGAAACTCGACGCCCTGGTCATATTGCCCTTTGAATCGGCGCCGCTGACCGCACCCGTCAAGGACATCGCCGATCAAGGCGTCTACATCACGGTCGTGGACCGGGGCCTTTCCGAGGACGGTATCGAGGACTTCCATGTCGCCGGCGACAATCCGGCGCTCGGCCGGGAGGCCGCAAAATACATGAACCAGGTCCTGCCGGACGGCGGCAAGGTCGTGGCGATGCGGGGCATTCCGACGGAAATCGACAATCAGCGTGTCGAGGGTTTTGAAACCGCCCTGAATGACAACATCGAAATCCTGGACAAGAAACACTCCAACTGGAACCGCGACCAGGGTTTTGCGGTCATGCAGGACTATCTGCAGCGGTTCCCCCAGATCGACGCTGTCTGGACGCAGGATGACGACACGACCCTTGGCGTCATCGATGCCGCGCGGGACGCCGATCGCGAAGGTGAGTTCTTCATTGTTGGCGGCGGCGGAATGAAGCAGATCGTGAAGATGGTCAAGGACCGGGAGCGTGAAGACGTGCCCGTGACCGTCTCCTATCCTCCATCCATGATCGCGACCGCAATCGTGCTGACGGCAGAGCACTTCGTCAACCAGATACCGCTCGACGGCCGGTATATTCTCAACACCACGTTGATCACTCCGGACAACGCC
>JAKSDK010001895.1 GCA_022360095.1 Phycisphaerales bacterium | reverse complement strand
GTTCCAGCTTAAATAAAGCTTATTTCTCACCTTCTCACCAAATTGATATTGCGCGCAATCGCAGTCACTCTCAGTTTTTCATTCTGGGTTGTAATATTCCCCTGGTTCCAGTCTCCAGGAAGGACCGTCGGTCGGATTCTCGTAAACTCCGTCTCTCAGCTCAGGATGGTTGTTTTCTTCGTCGTAGTCATCGACATCGTTCTGTGAAATACAACAGTGTTCATCTTAGTCCCGAAAAATCAAGCAAAAATATTCTTTTGCTTCAGTCTACGCAGAGCCAGAGTACGTGAATCTGTTTTAGTTATTTACAACTTTACAAAGAGATTGCCTGACTCTATATGTTCCCACTGCGATATTCATTGTTAGTGGCCAAAGGATGCATCCAGAATCGGCTTTACCAGTAACTGCATTTTTTTTCGTTTTTTTCGAAAGCCGGTGCAAAATGGTTTTTAACCTGCTTTCTTCCTTTCCACCATTTGTACGCGACGACGCCCACACCAACAGCCGCGGTCACAGCTAAACCACCGAGAACATATTTCAACAATTTCATTTTCTTCTAAACGTGAAGCTTTGGACTTGAAAATCGCTCGTTTCCCTGAAAACCTCAGAAATATTGTGAAGATTTCCAGAAAGATTAAATCGATTTGAAAGATCCCAACAAATGAAATATACGGTGACGTTATAATGAAATTTTTGACGTAAAAATTCGAACCGTAACTGTTTTGGATGTGCTGCTACCTTTCAAGATTATAATCAACACTATTGCCAGTAATTTCCCCTGCAATTGAACACACAAAATGATGTTTAGCCGCAGGGAACATAGCTTGTTGTTATTTTTTAACTGTGAGTCAAGTGTATCTTCCTTGGAGCCATATTACGACTTTAAGTCGGTTACAAAGACAGCGCGCGCATGCTCCAGGCTCTAATTTTCCAGGGCATGTTACGGGCGCGAGGCATTGGCCACTTTAAGCAAAGACGTTTTTGAACGACGCAGGTTTACCACCAGTGAACGTTTGCCCTCTTCGGCAGTGGTTTTGCCCATTTTCTT
>JAKSDK010000001.1 GCA_022360095.1 Phycisphaerales bacterium | reverse complement strand
TACATATAAAATTAAACGAATTAAATATTGCTACATTTGGCTTGCCATAGTCATCACTAACTGGTTATGGTGAATTAAACGTGCGCTTTTAGCAAATCAGAATCGGGGAAATATTTTGAATGAATAATAAAAAACAATTAATAGTCATATGCTTGTTTCAGTCCATACAACTAAATACTATTTATCTGTTGTTATTAGTTTCAAGGATCATCCTGGTGGGATACGTTGAGAGGTATTTCGTAAATTTCTATTGATTTATCTTTTATTTGCAGTATGAACACTTCAAGGTGAATTAAAACACCTTGAATTAAAACACCTTGTTGACATAACAGAAACTAGATGCATAGAATGTGCGTGAGTTTGGGTTTCCGTAAAAGAAACCTATTGACGTAACCACAGTAATAATAGTAATAATAATAATAATAAATAATTTTAAGAATTTATATTGCGCAGTTTTCACGACGAGATGATCAACTGCGCATTACAGCAGTGCATAGAATAAAAATAACTAAATGATAAATAAGAATACATCATGTGTTGTGTATATTATTAAAAAACTAAGAATAAAAAGCCTTACTAAAAGATACGTCTTTAAACGTTTTGCTAAAAATAAATAAAAATTACATAGTTATGTATAGGTATTAAACAAACCTAACTAAGAATGAAAAGCCTTACTAAAAAGATGTATCTTTGAAAATTTTTTAAAAGTGTCAACAGATTTGGCCATTCTAATTTCCAGAGGTAAATAGTTCCAGAGGTTAGGTGCCGAAGCGACGAAAGCGCGGTCGCCCAGGGTTGTTAAAGTTTTAAAATGGTGAGACAGCAGTATTCCGTCGTTAGATCGCAGTCGATATCTAGAGTTTTTAAACCGTAATGGTCCAGCTCAAGAGGATTGAATCGCCTTCCCATGATGCTTTGTTCCGAACTATCTTATCACTGAACTTTCATCACGTGATCCTTTATTGAGCTATTTTGAAAAAATAGCTCATATGTCAGTGGTTTGGGCGTACGCATCTTTGTGGCTTTGTATGTTCGGATGTTTGTTGCAGGGGCCAATAAGGTTGAAAGTACTATGAGTTGATGCGTAAGAACATCTTACCGGCATCTAATCCTGGCGTCTAACCTTTAATAATATTGCTTAAGGTCAAACAAGGGCACTTAGAGACTGCCATTTTAATTCTTCACAATTTTTACTTCTTTTATTACTGCTAAAGGTGTTTCGAAGCATAG
>JAKSDK010000987.1 GCA_022360095.1 Phycisphaerales bacterium | reverse complement strand
TACAACCGACGTTACCGAGACTTGATTAATAGCAAAACGCGTTCTCATTTGATGTTACGTTGCTTTTGCTATATCCGGCGTCAATTGTTTTGACACATGGCACGTCCTATGTAGTCGTCTAAGTGGGGGTTATAACGGAAGTGGACTTCTACAATGGATTTTTTTCAAGTTTTCGAGCAAATCGCCTCTATAAGAGAAAAGACACTTAGCAATATAAATTTGGTGAAATACCTCACATTTAGCTGACGTGCGCCACTCATTAACGTGTTTGTTTATTAAGCTCCCTCATATTCAAATGAGGTCTCCTTCTGCATGTAACAGCGCAACAAAAACTGAACGAATTAAACAATCAGATTTCGTTTGGAATTTCTTTCTTTCTCCCTTTCTCTTATTTATTTATTTATTTATTTATTCATTATTTTGAAGTTACATCTTTACCCGTGCAGCTGAGAAATAACCCTAAGTTTTGATTTTTTTTCACGGGAATCGTTTTAACTGTACTTTTAATGACGTTCAGTCAATTTGATTGAGGTCAAAGGTATGGAACGAGTGAATTATAACGTCATCCAGCCAACGCGTATTCGATCCTTCACTAACCCAGTTATTTTCCCTTCAAGGTTTTTGTCGGTCTATTCGTGGTTCAGTCCCTAGAGAGCAAAGTCTTCTCTGAGGGGTTACACTACTACACTACACTATTACACTACTAAGGTGATCACACACGAGACGATTTGCCACGACGATATTTAGAGCACCAATTTTAGCACTATTTTGTATCCTCGGAAACTCAGGGGCGGTCAGTCGGGTCGGAAGAAAACGCGGCGAAAGTTTTCAAGTTTTTTTTACACCCGACTGACCACCCCTGGGTCTCCAAGGATGCGCTTTTAAAGACAAAGACTAAACGCGTAGGTGGTAAATGGTAGGACACATTTCTATCAGATCTGCTGTTTTTCACCATTTTGATTAGTTTATGTATTCAAATGTCTGCCAGGTTATTGTTTTAAGGACGTTTGCGACCGAACAGTTGTTTTTCCCCATTTTGGTCACATTCCCACTAACTGCTTATGTAACATCTTTCCTCAGGAGTACTATGATCAACTGAGAAGAATAGCCAGCAAATTTTCCAGAGGTTCTTTACGCGAAAAGGTAAGCTGGCTGTAACTAAGCATCCCGTTTTTACACCAGTCGACGTCTCATACGTTAATTACGCTTATTAACGTTTCTAACATGAAAACCGCCATTATGTATCACTTGGGGTTAAAGTCCACACAAAATATACCTAGCAGTGAAATTGGTTTTGGAGATAAATACCGTAAATGACCTAATAAACGCCCACTTCCAGATAAACGCCTCTTAACGAGTAGACATCCCCTCCACACGCTGTTAAAATTGTGTTAGTCGCCCCTCTCTAATAAACGCCCCTTGTCTAACAGACGCACCCTATGACAGTTACTCCAAAATAGTAGGAATTAGCAAAAGGGAGCAAACCCGTTTCTTGCTT
>JAKSDK010000491.1 GCA_022360095.1 Phycisphaerales bacterium | reverse complement strand
TTAGCGCCCAAGGTTTTAAAACTTTGAAAGAGTCAACTTTTCCTTGGAAAATTTTTATTGCAGCCAGCAACTTTCTTGCAAACAAATATTTACAACCAATAAATAATTTAAAGTTCTCTTGGCGTATGACGGTGTACAGTGGGTTTCTCAGTTGACTAGAGTCTAAACAACCTTCACTTGCCTTTCGAAAATAACATTTTGTTCTGCTCTAATGCCACTTCCCGCGGATTTTTCTCATTACTCATCCCTTGTTTATGTCCAGTGAAACAAAGAAGACAACTTAAGCAAACAGCACATTGCTTAATTGTTTGCCTTAAGATGATGCTTTCTTTTGTCAATAAATAATACCTGAGATTTAACTGAGAGTGAAGCCGCTGTCAAGTTTAGGAAAATTGTGCAATACCTTTGTGTACTTCGCAACGAAATGTACCCTTGTTCACACTCGTTAAATAAACAACATTCTTGTTCCTTGTGTATGTGCTGTTGTGCCGAACATTTAATCCTATAATTCGCAGGAAAAACCTTGTTCAAACCTATTGTGCTCCATACTCTGGAGATAAAGTACGATACATTCACAAATGTCTTTTAAAGATCTCCGTGTATGTGTGGTGGAAGCCGTGATTACTTAGCTGTGCATACGTTGACAAACTTAACACACCAACTCGTGTAAACAACGAGATGCTCTGCACCAAGTTTCATGTTGAAGCCACTTTAGGAATCTGTGGGGAGAATGCTCTGCCAAACCTTCATAAGCCGGGTGCAAAGATTGTTTAGAGGCTGCAACACGGCCAATTTTTTGGTCATGTTTTTTGCACACGCTTCGCTCTGACATCAACTCGCGGCTTAGAAGGTAGACTGGAAGTCGACGTCACTCTTTTGTCACGTGTTAACACCCTGCTAATTTTTTCCACAGGTGGTCGACTGCGCATGTCAGGTACAGAACCGCTGACTGGTGGAATGATAGCGTCCTTATCTTGTAATGTGCGGCGTGTCGGAATACCACTATTACTGTCTTTGGAACCACTTGATTCCCTCCTTGATACATGAATCACAGTAGGCAGTTCACTATATTGATCTGATTCATAAGATTTGATAGAAAAGGCTGGCGATGGCGCACTCCTCTTGTAAGAGGCCAGCGGTTTCTGCTTGGAAGCATGCTCAGATGGAGCATAATTGACATAAGTCCGTTGCTTTTCTCTGTCAGTCGAAGTCTCTGCTGTATTTTTCTTTGATTCCGAGTGGTTAACTGTCTTATGCTCCAGAACAGGGCTTGACATGTGACAATCCTTCATTTCCGGGGGCGAATCTTTTGAGCTGGTAGATTCTGCTTCTTGAGAGGT
>JAKSDK010000234.1 GCA_022360095.1 Phycisphaerales bacterium | reverse complement strand
CTCATTAATCTGAAAAATCAGGCATTTTAAGAAGCAATTTTTAGTGTCGGTGTCAACGATTGCAAAGCCAATTCCCCAGTTCACCCCATTTTTAATTGAAGCTGGTCTCCCAAAAACAATCTAAGCCAACACTGCTCAACAAAACCAAGTCCTAAAACCAGCAGTTCAACTGCTTCCTGACTAGGAACATTATCAACAGAGTGGGTCATTGCTTGCATGCAAACAGCACAAACAAACTGTATAACAGTGCAAAAACACATCAAACTTTACAACAACCCCACTCCCCTGTAATTTAACCACGCTACCCCAAATGCATACCAGACGATAGCCCCGTGTCTGTGCAACAACATGGCACCCAGCCAGACACAACCCCCCCTTAATTTGAGGGAGACATTGAGCTTTGAAAGACAGGGGTTAGCCCAGGTACAAAACCTCAGCAAATCTGCACTCTAGCACAAAGCATAGTCTTTACAACAACCCCACCCCCCTGGAATTTAACCAGGCTACCCCAAATGCATACCACATGATAGCCCTGTGTCTGTGCAACAACATGACAGCCAGCCAGACACAACCACCCCCTAATTTGAGGGAGACATTGAGCTTTGAAAGACAGGGGTAAGCCCAGGTACAAAGACTCAGCAAATCTGCACTCTAGCACAAAGCATAGTCTTTACAACCCTCCGAGCAAGAACATACCAGTGCAAAAGTTAATTGCAAAATACGTATTCGACTTCTATGAGAAAAGAAGATCATTAGTTCTTTAGGTTAACATTGATTATATTTTCACTAGTGTGCAATTTGTGTTATGATTTTAAATTATTTGGCTAAAGTCGATGTACATAGGACCGTATAAGACTCAAAATAAAGGATTTTTTTGTCTTGTCTTATAATAACCCCAACCCCTTGGAATTTAACCAGGCTACCCCAAATGTGTAGTTCTAGAATATATTCATACTCCCTTTATAGAAGGGTTTGGAAATTGCTGGCAGGTTGGGGGTTCTCATTAAGGCCCGAAAATTTAAGTAAATGTATGAAGCTTGACTGTAATTGCCAGAGAGGTTGGGGGGGGGAGGTCTAAGAAATAATCCTTTTCGTGGGGGAAGTATGGAAAATTTTTGGAACCACACAATGGATACCAGATGATAGCTCTGTTTTGGCAAAGTTTGATAATGAAAGATTT
>JAKSDK010000758.1 GCA_022360095.1 Phycisphaerales bacterium | reverse complement strand
TTCGGGGTGAACGGCAGAATCGGGATTACGCAGAACTTGATTCTCGATGCGACCGTGAATCCCGATTTCTCACAAGTTGAGACGGATGCAAACCGCATAACCGTCAACGAGCGATTCGCTTTGTTTTTTCCTGAGAAACGAGCGTTCTTTCTGGAAGGCACCGAGATTTTCCGCACGCCACGCAACTTGGTTCACACCAGGCGGATTGCCGACCCGATCGGTGGCGCCAAGCTGACGGGTAAGCTGGGCCCCCTCAACGTCGGGTACCTGGGCGCGCTGGACGAGGCGCCAAAGACTCTATTTGGCGCCGACGACGCAGCGGCATTCAACCTGCTCCGCGCCAGAGGCGACGTGGGTGCAGGTTCGACTGTCGGAGTTCTCTATACCGACCGATCAGTTCCGGGCACCGGGCAGTTCAACAGGGTGGTGTCGGGTGATGTGAGATTTCTGTTTTTGCGCCGTTACACATTTACCGCCCAGGTGGCCAACAGTTGGACGTCGGCAGGCACTGGAGAAGCGATTCGCGTAGCGCCGCTGGTCGCGGCAGAGTTACAGCGAAGCGGCCGGAATTTTCAGTTCCAGGCGCGTTTCGACGATGTGCACGGGGATTTCAGCACTGCTAGTGGGTTCATCCCTCGCTTGGGTGATACGGAGTTGTTTGGCCGGGTCGGCGGCACGCATTTTGGGAAGCCCGGCGCAATCCTGGAACAGTTCGCCCTAGCCGTTCAGGGAAACGTGTTTTACAACCACGACGAGTTCTGGCACGGCGGCAGGCCGTTCGAAGGTGAGTTGGAGTTGCATCCCGCGCTAACGCTCAAAGGGGGACGGGTTCTCTGGTTCATATTGCGTGATGGGTATTTCAGGTTCAGACCGGAAGACTACGCAGCCTATGAGATTGTAGATGCGGACGGAAATCCGCAGCCGTTTTTGGTCCGAGACGACCTTACACACATGCTTGCTCTGGGATTCATCCCGCGTATCCGGATAACCAGCGATCTTCACGTGAAT
>JAKSDK010000755.1 GCA_022360095.1 Phycisphaerales bacterium | reverse complement strand
ATATAGCCTAGTAGTAGCTCAACCAATCAGAACGCAGCATTGATAATAGACCACTAGTTGGATTTTACTAAAAAGCGTAAGTTCTGAAAAGTTATCACATAGAAATTTTTTATCAGCTTCGGCGTACATTTGTAAATTGGGGTCAGCCCAAATTCGAATCAAGTTCGACTTACGAATAGTTGGGCATCTGAAATGAGCTTAAACATCCATCGAACATTAGATTGTTTTCCTGCTCTGGAAACATGGCGTTGTCAAGAACAATTTCAGACTCAAGACAAAATAGTTTCAAAAACATTTGAACGTTACAAGGTCCTCATTAGTCAATTGACTGCTATTATGCGAATGTCCTTGATCACCTGACCTGACCATTTAAACGCGCCGTGTTTGAGGTTGTAGATCCACCTATATTTTGATTAAACAATTGATCTGAAATGAACATAGATTTATTGACAATTGACTAGCTAAAGCAACTGAGATAATAAGAACACTAGAATTTCATCTACCTTAAGACTTTAGGTATCATTTGCGTCAAAAATCCTGACTTTGTCTGATAATGATAAATGTAATAAAAACAGTAACTTTTGATATGAATGAAATACTAACACTGGTGATTTTTAAAATTTTTATCCCATCCTTATTTTATGACTGGGAGAACCAATAAATATATTTTAATTGGCAATTATTTCCATAAAACCAAATATTGCAATTTATCATTATCTGCGGGGTCTAATGAAGACCCATAGTTGGCTTTAGCAAAACATATTTTCCCCTTTTATTTTTTTTATAAAACGGACGATACATTCATCAGAAACAAAAATGCATTGCAAAATTATTTCTTATGCCTTGAATTATTCTAGTGATAACCCCAGATAATTCCAGAGAACACTTAATTCGTAGAACCGAAAATTCTTTAGGAAATTTTTTCTCTCTCGAGCCATTTAGTATGCTCCGACGAAATACATTGTGCAAATTTCGTCGCTGGAGAATATAATCTATAAAACAAGACTAAATTTTGTCATACAGCAAATTAATGTTTATAAACATTTGTTAATGTTTTCCACTACCCTAGCTAGATGACATATCTCTAAACGTCACCTATAATTGAACCTATAAACTGCCGCAAAGTTTCATATTTAGTGTTTATAGCAAGCAAATAAGGTAGCCCCAAAACTTGAGTCAATTAATGAGAGATCTTTAACCATTTAACAGAATTCATTGAGTCACTGAGGTACTTTTTGTGTCGCAATATTCAATGTGTTAGAAAATATAATTTAGACTTCTTTCTCTTTAACACGAGGGCTTATAAATAAAGCTATTGTATTCGGGCAAGCTATGTCACTGTACAGGCCTCGCAAGGACAGAAGGGAAGGGGCAAGGGAGCTTGCGTTATCAGCCCCACCCCTCGTATCTTAGTTTCTAGCACCAAGTTATCTTTGCGACAGACACAACTCAACAAGAGAGTTTTTTACTTTACCATATTGTGCTTTGTCGTT
>JAKSDK010001184.1 GCA_022360095.1 Phycisphaerales bacterium | reverse complement strand
GGGTGGTATTGCTTGGTGACATACTTGCCGCTGTGCAGAACTAGAAACTTGGTGACACACTTGACGATGTGGGGGCGAGGCACAGGTCGACACGCTGTCTACCAAACTAGCAGATTTGGAAGCTAAGACAATTCCGACACACAGGAGCAGACATAGATGCCGAGACATTTGCTTACAAACTAAGTGCAAAAGAGGTCAAAATGCTTATTGCTACTCTCGGAAGCAGAGATTCAGCAGACATACTTAGTAAAACATCCGGCAATATGCACCCCAAAGCAGTACTCGATACGCCTGCTGACACGCTAGCAAATATGGATGCCGCAGAAGTTTGCGACACACTTGTTGATGTGCAGGGCACAGACACACCGGCTGCCACAATAACACAGGTAAAAGCCAAGACAATTTCAAAACTCTCGGCGATGTGGAGGCCAACGGAAAGAGCAACACACCGGGCAAAGTGGATGCCGAAGCACAGAGCAACCAGGAGTGCAAACCGAAACATTTGCAGACGCTCTAGGCGCTGAGGGAAGAAAGCATTGTTTGAGAAACTGGCTGACATGCTTGCAGTAATGCAGAGAGAGACACTTTGCAGAACACTAAACGATGTTCAGGCTAAGGCACTTCTTGACATAGTGGTTGAAACGGTAGCAGTGGTGGAAAACTCGAAATATGATAAACACTAGGAGATGTACAGGCCAAGCACTGGTTCACACGCTGGTTAACACATGAGCATGACGAGGAGGCTAGGAAACGTGGAGAGACACTTGTCGATATAACGACCGAAGCACTGGTCAAGACTCTCGCTCACACGATAGTAGAGCTGGAGGCTAAGACATTTGGGGACACACTGGACCTGGACAAAGAAACAAGCAAGAGCAGAGCAAAGAACTGTTCTTCGTCTTAGCTGACACCTTTGCCGAGGCTTTCCTGAAACACTAGGTTACACGCTGGCCAAGACACTGCTGCATACATTGGCTGACCCACCTGCAAAGCTGCATATCAAGACATTCGGCGAAACAATAAGCGACATGGAGGGTAAAGCACTGCATGCCAAGCTTGCAGACACGCTTGTAGAAGTGAAGAGTAGGAGTATTTGGAAAAACGGGGGGATGTATAGGCCAAAACAGAAATCAACTCGCAGGCTGACACACTAGCAGAGGTGCAAGACAAGACTAATGCTAACTTTCTATAAGATTTGGAGTCCAAGGTACTGGTCGTCACGCTGTTTAACACCCTTGAAGAAATGGAGGAAAATCACTCGGCGACACACTTGACGGGGTTAAGGTGGAGGCTTTTCTCTAAACGCTGGCTTACACAATAGCAGAGGTGGAGGCCAAGAAACTTGGAGACACAGTAGTTGATGAAAAGGCTTGGTACTGAGTTACGCGCTAACTGAAACGTCAGCAGACGTTGACACGCAAAACACCAGGCGATGTGAGGGAGGAGGCACTTGTCAACAGGCTCGCTAAAGGGCTACCAAAGGTGGAGGCAAAAGCCCTGAAGAACACAGTGAACGTAGTGGAGGCCAAGGCGTTGGTCGACATGGTGGCTGACACGCTAGTACAGATGGATGGCGAGACATGTGTCGACACGATAAACGATGTACTGGCCCAGATACCGGTCGACACTTAGTCTCGGACGATATGGAGAACGAGACCGTGGTTGACATGCTGCAACACGCTAGTAGAGTTGCAGCCCGAGAGATTTGATGACACAATAAGGAATGCGGAGACCGAAGTACTGGTTAACACGGAGGCTCATATACAACAATGTGGAACACAACACACTCGGCGACAGAGTAAGCGATGCTGAGGCCAAGGCACTAACCGTTGCGCTGGCTGCCACTTTAACCGAAGTAGAGGTAAAGCCATTTGCTGACACAATAGGCAATGCGGCAAACGAAACAGAGGTACACAAGCTCGCTATCAGGTTTCAAGAGGTTTTTGCTAAAAACGTTGCAATATACTAAGCAATGTCAGAGGCGACAGAATCGTCTGCAAAGAAATTTGGGAAACAACTGGGAGGTTTAGATGCCGAAGCACCTCTCAACACGGTGGTTAAGAGACTAGCAAATGTGGATCGGGGAGACACTTTTACCTAGATTGAGCGATGTTACGGCCAAGACACTGGTGGCCGTGTAAATGTAACGCAGCGATAGTGTAGGTAGAGCTTACAAACATAAGCTTCACTTAAGTTGCCGCAGCCATAAGTATGGTCTAACCCAGTGATTCTCAAAAAAGAGCTTAGAAAAATAGGCTTCAATTAAGGTAACGCACCTATAAGTGTATTGTAACAAAGTGATTCTGTCGAAAGAGCTAGAAAATATAGGGTTTATTTAAGGCGGGACACCCGAAAGTGTAGTGTAACCTAATGATGCTCTAGGTAAAGGTTACAAACATAAGCTGCATTTAAGGTGGCACACAATAAGTGTAAACTAACCAAGTTATTCCTAATAAACAATAGGCTGCAAGTAAGGTTGGACACTCATAGGCGCAGTGTAGCCCGTAATTGTTGTAGGTAGACCTACCAAACATAGGTTGCACTTAAGCTTGGTCACCCTTAAGCGTTGTGTAATTCAGTAATTCCGTAGGTAGAGCTTAAAAACATAGGCTCTACTT
>JAKSDK010000116.1 GCA_022360095.1 Phycisphaerales bacterium | reverse complement strand
ATTAAACAGGATTCAGCTTCAGGACCCGGATGAGGACGATGATGAAGACCGCTGTTCAATAGTAGTGTCTCTTATGCGCATCGATCGAAAGAGAACCCCGGCAACAGAAAAACCCCCAATTGGTTTCGCAATTTACAAGGTAAGCAAACTCATAGTTAGGAAAATAAGCTTATCCAAATATGGCCTGTCAATTTTTTAATCGATTTTTTTTCAGGTTCCAGGCGACCTGCGAGATACCAAAGAGCGTTTCGGCCGAAGATTTTTTGAGACTACTAAGGCACAAATGATGACAAACTCGTTTACTAAACTGAGAGAGATAAGCTGCCGCTATTCGCTGCCACAAGGAGAATACGTTATAGTACCGTCCACGTTTTATCCGCGTCAGGAATCGGAGTTTCTTCTGAGGATTTTTTCTGAAAAACCACACGAGGCAGGGTAAGGAAGTGATAGAGCGTGTTCTATTGACTAGTAGGGAAGTGAAAGAACAATCTTTCTGTTCTAAAAGTTCAGGCAACTATTAACTTTTGGGAGATGTGTACCATATCCTAGGGCCTGCTGTTACTGTGTCTCTACTAATGTGGCAAAGGTTACTTGTAAAAATACTAACTCAAACTGACCAAAATGGGTTTTGAAACCGTTACTGTCACCTCCCCGACCAAACTTTTCCCTTTCCCTCGCCAATTGCCCATAGAGATGTCAGTTTGCGCAGTCAGTTTTTAGTTCTAGCCTATTTAGCATAATGACGATCCTTCATTAAAAGAGTGTTAAGAAATAAGAAGAAACATGAAAAGTTGTGAGAAGAGTTGTTAGTGTATTGCATTTCTGAAGCAGAGTTATCTGAGTGATCAAAAACTCTCTAAACTTTTTCAGATAAACCATTTTCCGTTCTTTATTACTTTTTCAGTGAAGTTGATGTGGAAACTAAATTAATGAGACTTCCCAAGGTTTGTCAGAGTCCGTACATTTTAGATTAAGTGTCAGGCCTTCCTTAAGCATGTTTAGCAGTTAGGGGGGGAGGCTCCCCTTTTTGCTTCTCTCTTCTCGTTTACCCCCCCCCCCACCCCTTACAGACAATTGAACCGTTTAAAAAAAAGATTAAAAATTAAAAGGTTACAACATCTACTTTCTCCCTCTCTTCCACGTGAATTAATGCTCTTGAAACTCAAGGGTCACAAGAGAGCACAACATTTCAGTAAAAAAGTGGAAACGCAATAATACATAGATCGCCGCAATTTTTCAAGAACTAGGTTGAATAATGACTCAGCGTCCTTAATTGCCAACGCAGGAGTAAAGGTT
>JAKSDK010000443.1 GCA_022360095.1 Phycisphaerales bacterium | reverse complement strand
GCGCTATTTACATTCACTGATCAACAGCGCTTAACAACTTAAAAAACTACAATAAAATTCAAATTTGTAAAACTAATTACATGTACATGAATATTACTTGCTACTTGCTTTATTGTACAAACGACCGGTTTCAATAGACCGGCGAAATTTCTCATTTTGTTAAAACACTGAGGTTACGATAACTTCGAGTTAAACTGATTTCACAGGTTGTCAAAGAGTCGAGCGATTCCCTTTTACCAGGTGTGCGCCGACTCATTTCGCTTCAATATTCAGAAATGCTCTCGACCTCTATACGCTTTCATTGCCCTTCGCCCGACATATTTTGTACGGCGTTTAGTCATGCGAAACCTCCACGAAACATCCACGCAGCGCGCTAGGTAACTTTATCCCGATTCTAAAAATAACTCGAGACGAATTACCAATGGAATAGGGTGTGTATGGAGGATACCTTCTCTGTCACCTTTATCCTCTCTTGGGACATTTATTGAGGAAACTAAGAGAATCCGAGAAAGCAACAGTTAAGTTGTGCACTGAGGAACAGCCTGGAGTTGAGTGCAGTAAAACGTGTTTATTATCGTCTGAAGGAAAATCGTTTTGCATCGTAACGTACGCTAATAATTCTCTGCTAATAATTCTCTGATCAAGCAATTAAATGATATCTCTGAATAGGCCTGCTGAATCTTAAGCTAGGGACCGTGCAGAGGGGGGGCAAGAGGTGGCTGTAGCCCCTCACGTTTGTGCCGAAAGCTAACAATACAAAAAAATAAACCTAAACATGATCTTAATAATTAAAAATAAAGAATTAAGGGAAAAAACTTTTGCTTGTAGGGGACAAAGACTACCAGCTAGCAAAGGGGATTTGCAGTAGAGTTAACAAAGTAACTAATCCACTTCGCATAAAATCCACGCTATACTTCATGGTGGATAAGTTAAAGCTGATAAAAGAAAACTTTTCATCAGGCTTAGGGTGAGCTGATGGAGAAAATTTTCCGGCACCACTGAAGAAGAAGAGGGAGGAAAAGTGACTAGACCTTTGTTGAGTAGACGTGATAAGGACGTCAAAAAAGGGCT
>JAKSDK010001752.1 GCA_022360095.1 Phycisphaerales bacterium | reverse complement strand
TCTTCGTTTTAGTCCATGGCCTTCGTTTTAGTCCATGGGCTCTTCGTTTTAGTCCGTAGGGTCTTCGTTTTAGCCCAAGGGGTCTTAGGTCTTAGGTCTTCGTTTTTGGGTCTTCGTTTTAGTAACACCCATTTCGAACTTGGCTCTTCCAAACTGCCGTGGACCCGTTCACCGATGGCATAACTAGCGGCCTGCAGTCGACAAACAAACAAACCCGTTAGCCCTGCTGGCTACCCATGCCGGGCTTATTTTAGTTACCCGACATACTATGCGATCGGTGAACGGGTCAAAGGCGGTTTGGACGAGCCTAGTTCGAAATTCGGAAGCCATTCGAGCAAGAGACAAAAGCATCGCTAGTGAACGATCTGTGGGAGGAATTGCGAATCGACTGAATGGACATGGAACTGCAACATCTCTGCTCTGAATTCCTGGAGGAATTGAGGCCGGGGTACTTTCCCAGCGGAATTATTCGCCTCGAGCGACGGATACTCCGGAAATCATTGTTCTTCCTTGTCTTTCTCTTAGCCGGTGGAACACCAAAATAGCGCTAACTTTCACCGAAAACGCTTTAAAATGGCCTGAGACGCGGGCAAACAACAAATTAAAGAATACGACAAGGCAATAAGGTAAGTCGAGTTTATTTAAAAACATAACATTTTTTCTCTTTTTTAAGAAAAACCGTTTACATTCTCTATACGAGCCTTTGTAAATAACCGTTTGTAACACAACACCGCTCGCAAGCAAGAGTCACGTCCGCGTTCCTGTCGTGAGCTTGGGCGGCCTGTGATCCGAGACCAATGACGCTTGGGCATTGAAAATACCGGAAGCGTAAAGATAAACCGTGCTTCCCACCCATTTATTCTCACAGACCTCACGCAAGCCTGCGAGCAGAATAATAAGAGTTGCAAGCCATTACAGTTTTTTTTTTTTTGGAAAGTCGCACACGTTGTTGCGATGGAACTCGCTACTTACAAAATTGTGGATCAGTCGGAACAAAACAGCAAGAGAAGCGGCGTATTTATGAAGTACAAGATCATCGCTATCACAGCTGTAGTTTTGCTAGTTGTTGTAACTGCTTTGGTTCTCTTAGCAGCC
>JAKSDK010001641.1 GCA_022360095.1 Phycisphaerales bacterium | reverse complement strand
CGATCAGCACATCCGCCTCACGCAGCTTGTTGACAACCTCTTCCGCCTTGAATCGTTTTCGGCTCATCGACTTTCCTCCTTGATCCAGACTCGAATCCTAATTCAAAACCCGGATCGATTTCAGGGGGAAAGGTCACGTCACCCGGGCATGCGTCCGATTCCCGGCAAGGTCGTAGCCGTATTCGTAGCGGTGAATCGTCTCGCCGTAGTAAGTGTAATGCAGTCTGGTAGGGTCCGCATCACGGACCGATTGGGGAGGATTCGCTCGCTTCTCAAATGGTCCGCCGTGCGGACCCTACGAGACTACGAGACGAAATGTTATAATGGCGAATCGAATCGGAATGATATCTCAGCCACTGGAAGAGCAAGTTCTCTTACGATAGGTCTCAAGATATCCAGTACCCATACAGGGTTCACAATTCGTGGCCAAGCATCATGCTTAGGACAATCGGCTCCCCAACTTATCTCCAACTCAGACGATAAAAAAACAAAACCTGCATGGACAGATAGTTCGGGATTAAACAGATAAAAACCACTTTTTTTGCTGAGTTTGACCTGCTGCGCAAAAATCTTTTGTAACTCGCTTATGGAGATTTTTTCGCTACTCCAGCCAAAATCATCCTCTTCACCAATCGGCAAATAAAGGAAATCCTCATTAACTACCCAGCCATTTGCGATGAGAAACTGAAATAACTCAGTCGCACCGATTGACTCTTGAAATAAATGCAATGTTGTCGTATTCCAAGCGCTCATGGGGATACTATTCTATGAATTATTCCTTTTCGCTGAAGCCATGCAGCAAATTCAGATGGGATAGGATCGGGTGTAAATAACCCGAATTGACGCCCGTTCTCCCTTGCAATTTTTGCTTGCGATCCCAGTTGGTTTTTGCGTTGCATCCAATCTGACCAACCTTTCCTGGAGGTCTTCATTTCAATCCACAATTGACCGAGTCTACCATCGAATTCTCTGCCACCCTTACGAAATGCGTTTCCTACTCCAAGCGTGTTTCTGACAAATGCTTCATAGTCTAGGCCGAATAACTTCCTGCCCATTGGACAATTATGCACCCACACCCCTTGGGCGTAATAGGTGGCAGTGCCTTCAACCTCAAAATTGTACACCGGCGTCGGCGTGGGGTCGATCCAGATTTCTTTGACCGTCACCGGGTCGTCATTCTCGTCCAGGAACGTATCACCGGGCGAAAGCAGAGACGCCTCGATCCAGCCGTGTTGGTGTGTCCAAACTTCGTGGTTCGGCGTTGTGCCCAGGGCCGTACCGCATGCCAATTCTACCCATAAGATCGCCGGGGCAATTCGACGGAACAGCTGCGTCACGCGCCCAACCTTGGGCGGCCCGCAGGGATCATGTTCATCGACAGAAAACACTTCATCGCCGACGCGAAGGTCCTCGATCGGTTTACCGCCTTCCGGCGTGCTGATCCAAGTGCCCGCCACAAAGCTGCGCTTGCAGTATCTCCCAAACATCTTACTCGTGCTGGACAGACGACCGTGTTTGGCAAACTTCCGGCCCCACTTGAAAGCCTTGAAGACCGCGACACCGACCCGGGAGGCGGGACCCGCCACGAGCGTCGCCGCCGTCACGAAGTCCCAGACGTCCATCTCGCCGTTCATGGCGTTCTTGCCCAGCTCGTAGAGATCGCTGATACCGAGGATGCCACCGATGAGGTCCACCGTCGTGTTCATCGCAATCAACGCCCAGCCCGATGCGCTGTTAATGTAGCCTAGGGTGGCGACGCGCTGACCAGTCAGGTCACTCATGACTTCGTCGAAATCATCATAAAGACCGAGCGGGTCGCGGACGTTCAATGGATTACTTCCCGCGTATTCGTACAGATTCATGCCGTCGCCGTAGAGGCCTCGGCCGTCAAAGCCTCCCAGCAAGATAAACATCGCGTCGCCGTTGGAGGCGAGGGCGGTCAACGCAGGCATGGCCGTCTCGTTGGGATCGCGCTGGATGAACCGCCCCATGCTCGGGCTGTACATGCGGTTGCGGTTGTAGTACAGACCCGCCGCGCCGGGCGCCAGCACCGGGTCGTGGATGCCGCCGTCGAAGCGGTCGAAGAACAGGCCCTGGTGGCCGATGCGGTTGAT
>JAKSDK010001880.1 GCA_022360095.1 Phycisphaerales bacterium | reverse complement strand
GGGGGCTTATGCAAAGTAGTGAATTTAGCAAAGGTGGTGATATCAGCTCTGCATAAAGAACTAGAATGCAAAGTGGAAAAGCTCAACACATGTACAGGAAGTTGGAGGTCATGCAACCGAGGTTCTAAAACAATCCTGAATCCTGAATAAACCGAATCCTGGATCAGTTCAAATGACGTTATATATAGTCTAGCATTTATTAATGAAGAATGATAAGAGCAGGAGAAAAAGTGGCTTATTAACTTTCTTCCCCCGAAAAGGGGGACTTATTTGAAAGATGCGGCTTAATAGAGGATATACGGTATTTAATTAACTTACGTCTTGGAAAACCTGACGAGGAATCGGGTTGAGAACTTAACCACCTGAAAAAATCCGGACATCGGAGAACAAATAATCATTGACGATTGGCTGTCAAGTTGAACTTCAAAATAGTAGTAACAAAACGGAAGATAAACTTTTTCATTAGGACTATCACTGAAGTTTTTCACTTTTTACAACAACAAAAAATCAAAGATGCAGTAATTTTACTTTATGTATCAACAGTTGCTCCTCATATGTTGGTCAAACGGGACGACCTGAACCTATCACTTTGGCAAGTGGATGTTGGACTCCTGGAATAGTAGCTCATGAAATTGGTAAGAAAGGTGTAAATCCTGGCAGTACTTTAATTTAATCTTTTATGGTATAATATAATGCAAACGTTCAAATTTGAATAGCTCTTATGCTGGTTTATGTCAGACACTCAAATTTTACCACTAAGCCCGCTCCAAAGTAGCCAATAAGTAATCTAAGAGCTAACCATTGCTTTTTCTCTTCTCCTCGCTCTCGCTATGTTTTACCCTGCCAGCAGTGGTTTCTCCAGGACGGACGCTACGGGAGAGAAACCACTCTCCCGTAGCGCACGGCCTGAGGAAACCACTGCTCGCAGGGTAGCTATGTTTCGTCTCCTATTCCTGCGTTACTGTGATTTTCAGTTAAAATTATCACACATTTTGGTTTAGTTATGATGGCGTATTTTTTTGAAACTGAATAAAATGTTTTGATTGGGAGAAAACAACTGAAAAACTTAAAACTCATTATTTTTGTGTGAGACCAAACACTAAAAAAATAAATCAAGACAGTTTGAGTGAAATGTCTTTATTTCACATAATTATTGATAATAAACCATAATCATTTAAAATTTTCTAGAATAAGTTGAAGGTACCATTAATAAGATTATATATGGAACTGACCAAAACTATAACAAAATCTCAAATCTGATTGACTATCAACTGCCCTGATTTCAGCCTTAATAGGACAGTTTTTAGGACAGTACGCGTCGTGCCTATTTGGCCTCCACTCAGTCCCGTTACCATTACATATCTACACATTATGAAGTATGCTGTTTATTCTTGTTCGACTTTCATTTAACAGGTCACGCGCTCG
>JAKSDK010001224.1 GCA_022360095.1 Phycisphaerales bacterium | reverse complement strand
ATACGCGCTTAAGCTAATTTTCCTTAAATGTACATTTGAATTCATGATAAATACAGCTCCACCAGCTTCAAACAGCGTTTATGGTAGAGAATAATTGTTTTGATGTGACAAAATTGATTTTGCAAATTATGTGTGTCACTGTGGTGCAGTGGTTAAGGAGTTGCTTGGTCATGCAGATAAACCGGGTTCGACTCCCGGCGACGCTGTTTTCTGTTTCCTTGTTGAGCTGTTTTTTTTCTTTTTGGTCTCTGCTTTTTAACACTATTTTTCCTTTTGGCCTGTTTTCCTTTATTCTTACTGCTGACCCTCCTGGTCATGCACTTGGATCAATATACATTTTAAGCTTAAGTCCGGAGTTTTTTTTTTTGGAAAAGGGATTTCAAAAGCTGTTGATCTGCATACTGGCCATGCTTACGACCACAAAAAAACCATAAGCTATCAAGACATGTCCGTCCACTGAAACAGCCGAATTTTTTTCAATGTTAGTAGACATCAATGCAAACAACACACAGTACAACACAAACTGTACTAATTTACCCCCCACACCCACCATTGACCCACTGGCGAAATTTAAACTTGCCTTTTGTACATCGTCTTAATCATCATTATTATTACCGTAAAATCTCCACTGAGTTTGCCCCCCCAAAAATAATGAAACGAAACCTTTTTTTCAGTTTTCGGGTTTTAATTACAGAATTACAGGTCTATGCCCAATAAAATGCGGTAAAGCAACAAGATTCAATGCCCACAGTCTCTCACAAATACCTGTCATTTAGCTTCAATCTTCTTTCAACGCTACAACTAAGCGAACTTTAAAAGGATTAGCATAGGGTTCCACTAGCACTGAAGAGCTGTAAATACCCAAAGTGTAACGTATAATAAATGCATCCTTTGATGAACCTCCTATTGCTGTGTCTGAATTCCTCAATCTTCCTGTGCCCTGGCCCTCAAAAGTGTGACCGGTCGGTATGATTGCCCGTAAAATTTGCTCGACGATAGAAAGAAATCCTTTAAATTCATTACACCACTGGACATTCATTCCAAAAAAGTACGTAAGTCTAGTTTTCTATGACAATAGAAACCTTAAATCTCCAAATCCAGGAAATCGGAACAGTATTTCCGTGATAAAATCGAAATTTTTATCCATCTCTTCGATGAACACTTTGCTCGCCATTTTGAAAGTCACT
>JAKSDK010001388.1 GCA_022360095.1 Phycisphaerales bacterium | reverse complement strand
GTGTTGTTAAAAATTTTTGGTGTATTCTTATTGTGGAATACAGACGATCAAATTCACCCTTAGTGTTTCTGAAATTATGAGATTGCTGCATTGCAACATTTTATTTCATTTTAACCATCAATTACTTGATATCGCTGAGATGTTCATTATCCACTTTGGACAACTTCCTGTAGACCCCTTTGCTGAACGGCTACTGCTTGTCAGATTGTTTTTTTCTCTCTTATTCTCACTTAGTGATTGTCATTGACTGGTCACGTTAGTAAGGAAAAATGTGTAGAAAGTAAAGACTGTAAACTTCAAAAGCAGGTTGTTGGTCATAACAACAGGGTCTAGTGTCGATGAGATAGTGACTGTACTTTTTTTCAGGCTAAAATAGTGGTTGTAACCTTATGGTGATTGTGTGGGTTTCATCTGTAGATAAGAAAATAACATAACACATGTACTTTGATATACGTTATTTACAAAATATAGGTACCATGTACTTGTATGACGTATTTTCTTTTCCTACACTCAGGTATTTCATCAACCAGGAGGAATCGCTGGGATGAGACCCCAAAGACAGAGGTCGCCTTGTTGCGGCCTACGGCCCGACCGAGAACACAACCTATTCGACGATGTTCCCGATCGGTGACGCCGATGCGATCGGATCCACCGTACCGCTCGGGCGGCCGATATCGAACACGCGGGCCTATATTCTGGACGCCGCGGGCAATCCGGTGCCGATCGGGATCGTCGGCGAAATTTGCCTGGCCGGCGACGGTCTTGCCCGCGGTTACATCAACCGCGCCGACCTTACGGCCGAGCGTTTCGTGAAGAGCCGCTTGCCTGAAGAGCCCGGCGGGACCCTGTACCGCACTGGAGACCTCGGCCTCTACCGGACGGACGGCAATATCGAAATGCTGGGCCGCACCGACCGGCAGGTAAAGCTGCGTGGATTCCGTGTCGAGCTTGACGAGATCGAAGCGGTGCTGGCCGGCCACGGCGCGGTCCATGCCGGTGTGGTCGCGATCCGTGAGGTCGAAGAGACGATGGACAAGCAGTTGATTGCCTGGGTCGTTCCGGAAACCAGGAAACTGCGGGCGATCGCAGCAGACCCTGCCAAGCGAACCGATTTCGGAGAGGAGCTTCGCGCCTTTCTTCGCAGCGAACTGCCGGAATACATGGTTCCGAGCGCTTTCGTCG
>JAKSDK010001058.1 GCA_022360095.1 Phycisphaerales bacterium | reverse complement strand
TTTTCATGTGCTGAATCTAATGAATATGAAATTTCTATAGTTTATTTTGACTGGTAAACATTGAAGACCAATTTTTATAATTGTGAAAATGAATTGAGGCCGACTGATTAATTAAGTTTGACATCTGAATCAACGATCATACTTATATCATTTGGGATGACCCAAATAGCTATTATAAAGTTCAGTTCAAGTTAAAAGGTTTTTTTTCCTTTTTTTGTGGATGGCTGGTGTGGCTTAGTTTTACTAAACAGGTTATTAATAATTCAATCTATATGTAACCTTTCTTGCCTTTAGACAGACCATATCCACCATTAAGCTGTGCCCACCCAAGGTACATGTAAACATAAGGCTAACCTTACTATGAAAGAAAGTATGTGTACAGATTGATCTTTCTGTAGCTATATACAACATATATCTTTTCTAATCCTTTTTTTCAGCTTACATTTCAGCTAGAACTTGAAAGACTATTTAAAGAAGCTACAGTAAATACGCTACAGGCAAGAGTTACTAACTATATGTAGAGTCCACTTGTAATGTTAATAATGAACACTAAGAGACAGTTTGGTATTTGAATGGCCATTAGACTTGTCAAATGCAGTCATCAGTATGTGATAATCTGTAAAAGGGTTATTATTTAAACCCTGAAGGACATGTGCTGTTAAAAAAGGGGTACAGCTGTAAACAGGTAACTTAGTTGGGACCTCTGTATCAGATTAGAAATTAGGATTCCAATTTATATGCCAGTTTTGTCATGTCTGCATGTATTATTTGTCACAGCATGTCACAATATGAAAGAACTGCCTCCCACTCATTTTCAGTTACTGCCCGTAAATCATATAATATATGTTCAGGAAAATTTACATGGCACTTTTTTTGTTCTAAACAAGTTCCCTATAATGATCAGATTTTGTTATTGATGGAGTATTCAGCTGATGTCTCTCACAAGTTTAAGATTGCAATATATTTGTATATAACTCAACAATGAGCCTGGCATACGTTTTTAAGACTGTTTTAACTTTTTTTAACACATTCACCCATGTACCTTATAGCATTTGTGACATCATCAGTTTTATGGTTAAGCTTAACTTCTGCTGGGGGACAAAATCTTTTGGCTCATACTGGTACTCATGATGTAGCAATGTAGTGAAACATGGAAAATGCATGAAAAAAAATTTAAGTTGACAGTAAATTTCAGGAAAAATTTTGTTCCTCTACTCAAATGTACAGCTGTACTTCCCAAGTTAAGGTCAAATTGCCTCGGGGAAATTTTTATGGGTACATCTAAAAGAACAAAAGAATTTATAATGTATTTCCTTGCTAGGTCGATCCACAGTCAGTGAACCACGCCATGGTTTGGTGTCTTGATGTGGCCATGAGTAGGTGAGAATAACTAAAAAATATGTTGTTCATAAACACCCTTGTTACACAAC
>JAKSDK010000890.1 GCA_022360095.1 Phycisphaerales bacterium | reverse complement strand
GATAACGACCTGAGAAAGTTGGAATAATAACGATGATATTAAAAGAACAAGCATTCGCATTTTTACTAAGGATTTCGCCATCTTTGTCGCGTTGGCTTACGCTCGCCGTCTGTCTTGAAGACAGGATGACCATGTGGCACTGATGTACCTACTTACAACCCGGAAGGAATTAACAGGTCGCCTAGATCGATGAAGATTCCTCTCCCAAAATTTACCGGAAATTCTCCAGCTACTCTCGAGAAAACATACTTAGATCTTCCAGAAAGTTTTACTGCGGAATTCGCTAACTCGTCATACAACCGATATTATGAGACACGGCGGGCAAACTGAGATTATATGTTAGTGGTTGCTTTGGTATAATTGCAGTCTGAATGCTGCTGTTTTCTGTTTTCTTGGTAATTAATCATCTTGTGAAAGCTTGTATTCCAGTTATAGCTCTTCCAAGAATCAGCGCATGGATATCGTGTGTACCTGGAGAAGAAAAAAATGACGGACACATTTACAAGCAGACAATAAAGAGCAATTTTTAAGCTTTTTCAAAGTCCAACATTTACGAGATTGATCCTGAGGCTGAACGTTACAGTGACAATTAATGTCCAGGCTACGAAGGGGAAAAACCTAAAAACGTTGTTGGTGAAAGGATTCCCTCTACATGGACATCGAATCTAAGTCAGTGAGCGAGTTTAAAACAACGCGGGAATTCATTTATTCGTGAAGTTTTCTCTATCGTCGCCGTAGCAGTTTTCCCTTTCGTAAAGGGTCGCTGCCATTTTCAGGACATGTAGAAAATTTTTGACCTGTTATTGAGAGTGTTCCTATTAAAAAGAGAGAAAATTGCAACTCAAGGTCGAACTCGGACCCTTCGTACCCTAACCTCTCTCCCTTACCACTACACTACCACACTGAGCCGTCAAAATTCCGGAAAATTAAAAATATAAACTAGCAAACTGTTTTTCTTAACTGATACATCAGTAACAAATGACCCTAGCTAGCCATTTCCGTAACTTTAAAAGTAAATTCAATTTGGGCTTCAACGTTCTTCTTTGAAAGACTATTCACAAACGTATTATTTGCCATATTGAAACTTAATCCAGGAAATATATTACATCTATCATGACATAGGGCTTGGTTACAAATGGTGGCCATCAACCGGTAAAAATGACAAAGACAGTTTACGGAAGGGAAATAGGCGTCGCGCGCCGTCGTGGTTGCTAAAGCTCCCTTTACTGTAAGTGCGACATCGGGCCTCAGCCTCGTTCCCAGGGTCCTCTCTTCATCAACAGAGAGTACCCTGGAAACGAGTTTGCTCGAGGCTGTATTCTCTCAACCAACT
>JAKSDK010000909.1 GCA_022360095.1 Phycisphaerales bacterium | reverse complement strand
CTAAGGTCCCGGATAAAGAATATGCGGCTTCAAAAATGTGCGCACTCGTGTGGGCATGGCCTAACTGACATTACTGTAGATACCTTTTTCAGTTCTAGCAGTCGGCAGAGTTTCATTCCACAGAGTTCACTCTTTAATGACTGGTCGGGAACAGATGTTGTTGTAACTACTGCCACGTCAACTCTTGTCATAAAGGAATCAACTCCTCCTGTACAATACAAGTTGACATAGTTTAAGAAATGTTATCGGTTTGTTGCTGCATATGTTAGCATCATAAACAGAGTAAATGGTAATGAATGCTGACCCTCCAGTGTTCCAAGATAAAACAGGTTGATGCCAGCTACTCTGCAATCCATGTCCAAAGCTGAAAAATAGAAAACACCAGAGAGAAAACAAAAGAATGAAGGGAAAGAATAACATATATGGCAGACTTTGCGATAATGTAACTGCTAGTTGAAATGATGGTATTTGAATGTGGTCATATTTCTTGTTTCAGAAACATGAGCACAAGATAGAAGTCTTTCAGAATACTAATTCACATTTTTTCCATTGTTCATTATTCACTTAAAGCTTAACGGGGCATGGTCAAAGCCAAACGGCACAACATTAAAAAACCAAGTATTCTTTAAGAGCTCAACGATTCAATTTGGCTTATATCATCACTCCAGAAAATGCTCTGTTGCTAAAGGTGTTGCTAAAGCAGAACATGTAATTTGAGCAGAAAAGCAACGGTAGACTGTGTGTACAGTGTACATACCGAAACTACTGCTAACATCATTCTTTTCCCCTGACGACGTTTCTGCAGATTTGAACTTCTTCAATGCCCAGACAGGCAACCACTTAAGCAAGAATCTACACACATCATGAGACCATTCAATACCCACTGAGGCTGCTTCAATAGTCAGCTTCACATCAGGTTGCTCAGTATCCGCAAGGAGTTCTGTAGTACACTAAAGGAGAACAACATTGCATCATAATTGGATCCTCTATTTGCAGGTGGAGAAAGAAAACCTTTGTGCATTGAGAAAGCTGAACACGGTCTTAACACCTCCCCAAACGCAGGTAAATGCAATTTAACAGCATTTGCTATCCACGAGTTTCTACACAGCTCAGTGGAAAGAAGGCCCACCCATTGTTAGGGGAATTTAAGGTTCACCTCCCATCAGGGACTCAAGATTTCTTCCTAGTTTGTGGCACGCTAGTGGCATGACCATAACTACATCGTACTCAAAAAGAGTTTAAAATAACACTTCATATTTCCCTGCCAGCAGAGGCCTTTTCCCGTGGTATTCGCCTAATACCAGGGAAAAGAGGTCTCTGCTAGCCGGGAACTTCATTATACTATTCTGCCAAGAAATCTAGCCTATCAAGAAATGTATATGGAGATTACACAAAAGCATCTACAGCTACATCAGTCATCATCTTACTCTTTCCACTGAACACGTCCTTCGTTCTTACAAAAATGCAAATGTTTAGATCTAACCTATCGTTGAAATCTTCTTACGTTCACATTGCAGCTTCCAAGTGTTAGCACTCTACCCCAGACATGTCTTGATGTGCTTGGTGGGATGGAGAAATAATCATTTGAAGTACTGGATACTACACCAGAGGTAAGACCGTCTGTTAACTGGCTGTGGCTGGTATCCAAGTACAAATATGCGTTTTCTACCCTTACTCTGCAACTGTAGGTGAAGAATCACAAAAACTTTAAGGAAGGTTTGCAGTATATGTAACTGGTGGAAATTATTGTAACCCATCAACTGCCCACATGTTATGTCCACTAGAGATAACGTATCTCATCGCATGACTTATTCTCACAAATTGCTCCCATCATCAAGACGTTGTGATCCTCCAGCCGGACTCACTGAGAACTGTTAGG
>JAKSDK010001739.1 GCA_022360095.1 Phycisphaerales bacterium | reverse complement strand
ATGTTAGGCTAACATGTTTTCTTTATTTAGTCTTATTATTTTCTAGGCACTTCAGTGTTTCCATTGTTTCTCATTATTACTTTATTTTGTAATTTTCAATCAAGGACCCTCCCTACTGGAAAAAACTTTGCATAACTGATGTCAGCATCCTCAATAAAGAATTTAAAATATCTTTTATTTCTCTGAAAAAGCCATTCCTGAGATATTAAAATGTTAGCCACTGATGAGGCAGGTGCCTTTTTCAAATTAAGGGAATATGGATATCCATAAAGGAAAGCATGGCTTTTACAGTGGGAGATTGTTTAGAGAAATATTCTTATTATGCGGTACAGCTGTTTGATTGCTTTGTCATCAGTGATGAAAATAAAAACACTCACCTATTTCAATCCATTTATTTTCATCCCCAGGCTGAGTTGAAAGGGCCAACCAAAATAAATTACAAACATAATATTGAGTTATTATCTGTAAGCAGAGTTGCACAGAAGAACTACTCACAACACCTCATCACATTAAAAGTAGGCTGACTGTTGGGGAAGGGGGGCTCTGGTTGGCAGGCAATGCAATTTTTCTACTTCATCAACTGATTTGGATACTTTGTAGCGGGTTGTTCTCCCAACACGCCAAATTCTATAGTTTTATGTTTATGCACAAGATTTCCACCCGGATGGGTTGTGTAAATGGTACGCACCCCTCCCTTCACTGCCTGAGCTACTCAAAGTCAATCAAAGCACGATGAACAACAGCTAGCATTTTTTAACGTCTTAAGTTGAACTTACTGCAATATTATTGTTTTGTATGTACAATCTGTTTTGTGTTTCTAAATGCCTGTTTGTAAAGATTGCCATAAAAATAAATAAATGAATTAATTAATTAATAAATGCATAAATGCAAAAAATTTTCTTTTCATTCCCACAGTTACAAATCTCTATAGTTTGAAAGTCACGCAGCAATAAAGATGGTCATATTTCAAGCAAGCTTTGACAGACCTTTTTGAAATACCTATAATATTATTGTCATTTTCCCTACCCTACTATTTTCTTTCCTACTCTTTCATACAGGTATAAACCTGAAGCCTGAGGATGGTACTTCAGGGCCTCCCATTATCTCATGTGTCCCAAATATGGAGAGTAACCACCTCGATCTTCCGGTTCAGTTCAATGTTCCCTTTCCCCAGAGAAAACAGTCGACTGCTGGGAAAAGTCTGATAAGCTTGTATCGTTACAACAACGGTATAGGTGACCTTTTCCGAGAAGCACTTAAAGGAGTTATAGCCAATATTTCAGCAGAATATAAGACTTACTGTAGTGTATCATCCAGCTGATGAAAACAGCTGATCAAACATTCCCTGCTAGTAGAGGCCGCTCAAACAGGGCCCTTGTTAAGAACAATTTGCTCCCAGAAACGACCCACCAGATAACTTTGAACCAGAAATGATTTGTCTAACGTTGAAAAGTCGTATAACTCTTACCTTCCAAGTGCAAATGTCGAAGTCTGCTCTTATTTTATTGTCTGGAAGGACTGTTTCCTGGAGATCAACCAACTCAAGACGCCATTGACCTGGTCGCATTTTTTGGGGGGGCACTTAAACTAAGGCTTACATGAAGTTGTAATTACTGCTAAGTCCCAAAACACCCACAATTCAATACGACATTAGATTTT
>JAKSDK010001678.1 GCA_022360095.1 Phycisphaerales bacterium | reverse complement strand
TATGGTGTGCATGAAAATGCATTAACAAAGAAAAGGAACATTCACTACTAGATAAAGTTATGGTAAGATGATTTATCACTCAGAATCTTGTACCAGCCTAATAAAACATCTTGGTGGCTGTTGATTGTGTGCAAGAAGTATTTGGAAATTGTGCAGAATTTCCAGGTGGTCACATGCAACAAGGAAGGTCTACCAGGAAGAAAATTATGCATTTTTCTGGAGACTGACTTTCACGGAGGACACTTGCTGTCATCTAATTCTCAACAACATGAAAGCTCTCAGAGACTCTGCACAATTTTATGATTAGTGTAACAATAGCAGTCTCAAATGCTAATAGCTACTACAAAAGCACCTGTTTTTTAGGTCACGTGGCTTACAACCACAGGCCTACCATGACACCTTTCCTTCTTTCTTTTTTTGAAAAAATTAAATTAAAATTTTAACAAAATTATTGCACAATAGGCACTTAATAACTAGTGAAAGCCCAACAACGTCAGCTAAAGCACTTAACGCAGAACATATTGAACAAACAAAGTCAACTGTTTTAAAAACTGTTCAATGTCTAAGCAAGAAAGAGAAAGAGAAAAACACCCAGTTTTTTTAACTGTCTCCTACAATCATCAGGTGTAGTCAAGTATAGTCCTTTAAACAGCTACAGTGTAGGTAGCTTTGACAACTGACCAGCGATTTTGATCCTATTTTCAACTAGCTGAGACTTGTTAAGTGTTGTGCACAGAGGTTGGGCCCTGCTAGGTATTACAACAGGGGTTTTGGTTGGCTGTTTAGACTGGTCCCCCTTAGCTGGCACTGTTGGGAATGACTGACCCTCTGTTGGCTGAGGTCCTTGGAGTTTCTCTGGAGAGGCTGCTATATCGGGGGTTGCAGGGCTACACGAGTCTCGCTAGGTCATGAGCTGTAGAATGGCTGATCTCTGCTCCTGCAGAGATGTCTGCAGTTTCTTCGGAGGATTCTCCCATGTTCTGTCTTCACTTTATAGGATCGCACATCTGTTAGTTCTTCTATTTCTGCTTTGAACCATGTCTGGCTCTTGTTGTGGGGAAGTGGCATTACTCTGTCTCCCCTTTCACTAATGGTGAGAGCTCCTTGAAAGTGGGTTTGCATTAGGCTGCGAGAAGTCTCTTATTTTTCTTTGCAAAGTTACTGCATGCGAAACCTAAGCACGCGAGCGGCGAGGCCGGTTGTTGCAAGAAACAAGGGCATAAGC
>JAKSDK010001639.1 GCA_022360095.1 Phycisphaerales bacterium | reverse complement strand
TTCCTCAGATTTTCTGGAATGAAAAAAGCGTTTAATTCACGAGGAAGCTAACATATTTATTATACTACTGAGTTGATCATCGTTAAAAAGGGAACATGTTCTTTTTTCCATGATCGAGGGCAAGCTACCACGACATATGACATGAAGGGCTTTGTTTTTGTACTAGCATGATTTGTAGTGATATTTGACATAAATACCACGAGTGATATTTCGAAATTGTTATACGTAATTTCACGAGCCGTTAGGCGAATGAAATTTGAGACAATTTTGAAATATCACGAGTGATATTTATGCCAAATATCACGTACAAATCATTCTATTATTTGCTTATACGACTACCCGCAAAAGGTTTGTAATTTTCACATGTAGGTATTTCAAATTAAGCTGAAATACCACTGCTCTAAGCCAATCAAATTGCAGAAATGTCTCATGTAGTTGTATAATCATGATTATTATTAGTAATATTTTCATTGTTATTTTCCTTTTGCGATTTGTTTGCATGATTCTTTTTCATATACATAGACAACAACATTAAAAGGTTTTCAGAGTCTATTTTCGGTGAATTTTCTTTAATTAGGAAATCTAAGGCAACAAACCGTCCATCATCACATTCTTCTCATCAATCATTCTCTCGCAGACAACCGAGAGACCGATATTTAGACTCAGGTTCCCGGCAAACGACGAACGTCAGATTCCAGTTGACAATTCTCATATTAGGAAAGAGCTGACAAAAACTGTCCGGAATAATTCTTATCGATGAAACTCGGCTGGCAGAAGAGCTACTGACTAATGCGTAGACATGAGGAAAACTATACTGACAGTTAAGAACGACATTAAATCTCTCCAAATGATCTGAACTTACAAGCACGCGAGAAAACATGCGGTTAAAAAGTAATAAAAAATGTACCAAATCTGGTACTGAAAATTGCAATAGGCCATAGTTTCACATGATGAATATTGTTGACTGAGAGAATAAAGCTGGGCCTTATTTCGCTGTTTAGCAAGTTCAACTTGTTGAACAGCAAACATTGAATTGTTTAATGTTTATCATTTAACAAGCTGCAACGTCGCTCAAATATTGAACAAATCTTTATATTAGGAAGCGTCATACTTATTGCAACATTCAACAACATGGCATGATACACATTAACATTTTTTTCTGCATTATTGAACGGGTATAAATTACTCAAAAATCGAGAGTTTTGCACTGAATAATGTATACTTATAAAAAATGCCTCAACACCAATAAGTCCAGTGCAAAATTTTAAAATTATGAATAAGAAAGTTTTCATACTAAACTGAAATATTTCAGGTGATACTAGATTATATTCCACAATAGATTTTAAAAATCCCTCAGATCAGGGTGAACCTAGTTAATAAATACATAATATCAGTTCTGCCTATGGCGATCTGTTTGAAGACTTTGCATAACATCCATCAAGAGAGTGATGGTAACAACTTGCTTACAAACTTTTCCGCTGGTGTTGGAACGCGTCTGAGCTCTTTTTAAGTAAACTGCGAAAGAGTTTCAACGGTCTTTAAAATAATGTGTCTACCCATAAAAGCAACTGAATATTACTTAAATTTTGCTTGACGTGAGGTAAATTTAGGAGATGATAAGATTGACACGGACGATACTGTTATTTGTAAATTTACTGCGTTTCATTGATTTTTCCCAATATCACGAGCCGGATCCAAACTAACAACAAAATTCACTGGAAGTAGAAGAAAAAAATATTGAATAAAAATATTGTTTCTCATCTCTCCAATAATTCAAATTATTAGAATAACGGGGCTCCAAAATCAAAGCTCAAACTAAAGCCGATTTGTAGTCTGTGCCGTCTCTATGTTACCTATGGATTTGTATTGCATCCATGGGTGACCGTAGGTGGTAACCCTAACCGTAACCGTTTACAGCATTTAATCTGCTTTCTTTGTCTTTCACACTTACGCTTTCATGATGAACGTTTACCACTGTTGCCACAGGCCTACTCAAATAAATGAGAAAAAGATTCTTTATCTGGAGAACGAACATCACCAAAGCCCCGATGCAAAACAAGCTCCATGCTATTCGGCGAATAACAGTGCGGCTTTCAGCCAATCTTCCAAGTCCATGTGCTGTTGTATAGCCACAAAAATTACTTAGAACTTGTTTAATTGACGGCTGCTTGCTAACCATGTCTTTAGTGGAGTGGGCTTTTCCGTCCTTTTCCATCATCATAAGATTGTCCGCTGTCGGCAAAAGATGAAACCTAAAGCGTAATAA
>JAKSDK010001019.1 GCA_022360095.1 Phycisphaerales bacterium | reverse complement strand
GTTTTTCTCACACAACTAACAAAATTTTTCAAAAGCAAACTGCCTTAGTGTTTTCTAAAATTGATCATGTGATCAACCTAAATGCAAAAGGCCTTTTTTAAATCTTGAATATTTTGTGAATAATTAAATATATAATTTGTTTCCCTAAATTGTTGTCTTTAAATAAATTTGACAGAATACGTTGTCTTTTTTGCATTAACTCCATGGCTGATTTGAAAAAGAAAATTGAAGTTGCATGATATGAAAACCAAAAAAAGACCAATCTGAATGAAGATTGGGTCTTTTTAACCCCTAAATTTAAGGAGATGGATAAACTTTCTGAAAGTGTGAGTTAATTGACAATTATTTTATATTATGATATACATATATAGATATTCTCTTAACCCACCACCCTTATCTAGAATCATGAGCATCAATACTGTATATATCTTTTACATGGAAATTATACCCACAAGAACGTACACATACAGTCTTGGTTTGGACATTTTGCCACTAAAACTTTATTGAGTGTTTATCATCAGGAGTTTTTCAGTTCACGGCAGCACGCTGATGTTTGTTTATGATGCCATCTTTGGAACTTTGGACTCATACAAGAAAAGCAATTCAGTTTTGACACCAAAATTATTTTTGTGAGTAAGGTTTCATGTTGCATAACTCATTATACCTACTCCCTATTCCTCTTTCAAGTTGGTTTTTATGGCTAGACATGACTGTCCTGAGAAGTATAAATGAAGCCATCTCTCATTGTTCTCTCTGGCTGTGACTTTCTTGATGTCTGTCTTGAGACCAAATGGTGATAAACATGGTGTAAATCTGTTCCGAATCTGACCAGTAGCTTAAGCTCTCTGACTGTATTCTTGACAAACTGATAACACTATTCCAGGCTATCCATTGTTGACACTATCAAAGACAAAACGTAAATGGTTAAATAAAGAAACAAATATGCCAGTTGGTTCTTAATGCCTTTTAACTGGGGCAATCCACATTAAAAGTGATAGTTACAATGGGAACAAAAATTAACCTTCTTCCCCAAATAAAGAAATAAAAGATGCTCAATATTAATAATGGTAACAGGACTGAGTCACTGAGTCGAATTGGGTCATACGAGCGATTAACAGAATTGGACAATCGCGTAGTGGGAGTCTGATTTGTTTAATCACGAGCATGATTACCAAATTAATCAAAACTTTAACAAAATTTGTGATATATAAGGCTTTTTTTTTTAATCAAAACAGAAGAAATTCAAGTTCTTGTTTTGGCTAGCAGTGAAAAAAAGCCATTTGAGTGTGTGCATGATAGTGTGTACCGTCTAATTACTTAGGCATGGTGCGTACTGTCCTATTAAATTGTCCTGTTAAGGCTGAAATTAGGGCAGTTGATAGCCAATCAGATTTTAGAATTTTGTTATAGTTATGATTATAATTACTGGGCATATCTATGCAAAAATATGATATGTCACACATTTCACCCGGGACAGTTTGTAAACTATTCGATTGCTTCATTCTGTGGAGGAAATCATAACAGTCATGACCGCTTTAATAAAGTGGGCGCTTGATGTTAACAGAAATTCCAACCTTCCCGTTTTGGTTGGAAACTCCCTGTTTTTGGCAAATATTTCCGGCATCAATTTTATGTTTATTCTCCTGAAACCTCCCTTTTTTAGTTGACAGGGTTGGAATCTCAGTGACATAGGGTTTTGCCATATATGGGCTATATAGGTATGTGCCACTGTGAAGGGTATGGTTTTCAAGAAGTTAACTCTAGCATAGGGTATTTAAATCAGAGCATTTGGATCG
>JAKSDK010000019.1 GCA_022360095.1 Phycisphaerales bacterium | reverse complement strand
TGACGCCTACGAAACATGTTATCCATGAAATCATAGAACTTATTATAGCGTTTCGTTGGGGCCAGAAAAAAAAGGGGTCGTATTTATTAATAGGGTCCAGCAGCCCAACATCCGGAGCGTTCAACTCCTATACTGACTTAGCCCATGCAACGAAGTTTTCACAGACAAGTTTAGTTTTAGAATCATTTTGGAGTACTTTTTCCCGCGAAAGTGGAAACACCGTCCGTATGTGTGCGCATCCATAGTACGATAATGACAAAAAGAAAGAGTAGGTGAAATCAAAATATCACCAGAAATACTATCTTCTAGTCTCCAGTTTTTGCTGCCTAACTTGTAACACTTAATGATATCTAAGCGGCAGTTTACGGTAATTAGATTGGCTGCCTAAGCGTCAACCTCGTCCCCACCTCCAAAGCCAGGGAAAAGCCGCCCTGGGGACGAGGTTGCCTAACGGTGGATTCATTTGCAAGATACGCGTATAGGTATTCCAGCATTTGCCTGCTGGAATTTTTTATTGTTTCTAAGCCTAAAAACAATAAAAGAAATTCCAGTAGGAAGCTGCAACAACTATACGCGTATGTTGCAAGTGAATCCACCCTAAATGACTGACTGTGTCGTGCAATTTTGGTCTGGAAACATACCTGTGATTTCAAATCGAACTCGCGCTGCGCGCTCTGCGGATTTTAAAATCACGCCTATGATTTCAGACCAAATTGCACTCCTCTCAGTTCAGTTAACGTTATGTATGTCTGTTTAGCTATATTATTGTTATCATTAGCGTTATCATTGTCGTTATCACGTTTATCACATTGTTTTATCAAGGTTGAGCAATGGTGTTATACGGCGGTGTAGACAAAAATGTCTATCACGTCTACGAATCTGATCATACGTCCTCGGAGGATAGAGAGGACATTCTTTTAAGAGCTTCCTCTTTATTCTCGTAGGAATTGTGATAACATGATAACATGTCAGCAATGAGCACCAAGACCACTACAAGAACAGGATAATATTGAACTGAGATGCTAGCGAGTAACACTAACCCTTCTCCGATAAAAGAACAAAGGGTTTTTTCTTCAATGAGATTCCTCCCTACAAATTACCCACCCAAGCCAAGACAAAGGGTAGAACAGTAAGGGCCAGTTATTTTAAAAACAGGAAAGGACATAGAGAAAGGACGTA
>JAKSDK010000900.1 GCA_022360095.1 Phycisphaerales bacterium | reverse complement strand
TGTAAAAAGAAAAAACAAACAAAAGACTACAGTACAAAGTGAGCAACAAGAATGAATGATTGAATGAATGAATGAAATAATTATTGTGGATGAGAGGACAGCAGATGTATCCTCTTAAAATTACACCCATTTGCATGTTACAGCAAGGAGCCTAAAAATGTGACCGCATTTGGTCTATTCACATTCTTTTGTGCAGGTTTATCCAATCAGAAGCCAGCTGGAAACTGTCATCGACTTCTGATTGGTTAATGTCTGCATGAAAGAATGTGAATTAACTGAAGGAGGTCACACTTTTGGGCTCCTTGCTGTTTGAGTAAGCTTGGACATTAGCATATGGAGGTTCTCATGGCAGCCACTATCAGTCCATTCATGAGCTTACTGTAACCCCGGGGGAAGGGGTACTCAAAAAAGTTTTATACAGGGAGGCTCTACCTTTGAGGTCCCACACCTTAATAGCTTACTCTTTTATATACCAATATCCCTTTCAAAATGGGACCCCTTTCACTTACCTAGTCTAGGTTAGAACTTTGAATCCCTTTTAACTGCTATAAATGCATGTTTTTAAAATATGAATAAACCACAAAACCAGAACGTTTTCTCAACTTTTTTGCAGCCATAAAAGGCACCTATAAGCCCTTTTGGGCCTAGCCTCCCCGCTGACATCCTTTGGGGTTCGTTCGTCATGCATTCATTTCTCCCCCAAAGGACATCTGCTGGGATGCTATTTTGGGCCTTTTTACAGAACAAAATGACAGATTTCCCTACCGTGTCAATGAAATACTTCAACTAGTGAAATTCCTACCCTTTCATATACATGCTCCTATAGCTTGAAAAAAGTACCCTTATGGGGCGAAGTCTCCCTGTAAAGGTTGTTATATAGGGAGTATCCCCTTGGGCTTTAACCCACACAGTCCATGATATGAATAATGTGTGCAAGGGAGACTACACCACTGGGGAAATGCCCCATTCTCTTTTTGAACAGTGACGTGGGTTCTTCTACAACATCCTCTTCAATTCAAACAACAAAAAAGGATGAAGGAGACAATCAGTCATCCAGTAACCAGAAACACTTGTTTGTGTCAAAACATAAAGTACACTTACTGCCCTTCCTTGGTTTGAAGTTCTTGTTCC
>JAKSDK010000192.1 GCA_022360095.1 Phycisphaerales bacterium | reverse complement strand
TTTGATGTTCCAAATCTCTTTTATTTTCCTTGTAAGATGTCTTAAAATTGTTTTGTTCAGGTGTTTTCATCAAATTTTTCAAGGTCATACAAAAATCACTCTAACATTAAAGTTGTTGTTGTTGTTGTAAATTAGCACTGTTTCAAGCAAAGCATTTCCATTAGCACAAAGAGCTCATTCTTATGGGCGTTACAATAATAACTCACCATTCCAGATCCTTCTTCAGAATAGACTGACCTGGCTCGAGCCTGAAACATTGTTAATGCAGGTACAAGCCAGTTACTGTTAGCTGCAATTTAGCACGAATGCAACAGCTGCAGTAACATACTGATGAGCCTATTTTGTACGTACAAACTATCATGTTTGCAATAAGTATCTTGACTGTTCGTGAGGTTTCAACATGACCTTAAGCGGTGGCAAATGAGCAAAATGAGTAGCAAATGAGCTCACTGAACCCAGAACAAACTTTGTCTGGTAACCCAACAGTACTATTCCCTTTCCCAGAGGAAAAGGAACAAAGACCAGCAATTGAAAGGAAAAAGAATGGTACCGGGGGGGAGGGGGGGTATGGGTGATTTCAATAAAAAATATCCTGCAGACTGATTTCGAGGGGAAAAATATCTTGTGAGGAGATACCTGAGGAAAAAATATCCTGCACTGAAAAACATTACCTCTCATGGCAAATAAATTATGCTGGGAAAAAAATCTTACACCATTATATGTCAGGGAAAAAAATTCCAGGGGTTTGGGAAAACAAGTTCTTACCCAAACCAAATCACCTATACCCCCCTCAGAAGTAAAATTGTCAACCCCTGAGTTAGGTTTATGTCATTCACATTTTTTCAGCAGTTTTTAGAGTTAGTAGGCCCTAATAATAGCACTAGCATCTAATTTGAGCTAATAACATCACTGCTAAATCTGACATAAAGATGACAAGTAAAAATCAAAAGATGACCAAGCAAAAAAAGTCCTTGACTGTTAAAAAAATTCTCCTCATCACAACTTGAAACTTATAAAGATTGGAAACCTGTATGCAGAATAACAAATTATGCATTCTGATGTCACAGGTAAAAGGGATTGACAAGAATTGCCAATTAGGCAACATACTGTTACCTACAGTTACCTGGTTACACGTACATGTAATTATGGAAAAAGTTTGCTTTATTTCTCAC
>JAKSDK010000330.1 GCA_022360095.1 Phycisphaerales bacterium | reverse complement strand
TATGATTTTTCTGTATAGAAAGGGCGCCTAAGGTTAATCGAACCAAGCTAAGATGGTTACAGCTTGAAGATACATTATTCTAAGGAGAACTCCATAAATGTACTGTACCTGCTGGTGGCCTTTCAAAAGAGGTTAATGTTATAAAACTCAGTTATATGCATCTACTGTTAAAGAGATTCCCTACAGTCAAGTCGATCAATTCGTAATTTACAGACGTTAAATGAACACAACGAAGAATATGCATTATCTATATACATGATACATGCGAAGTCATTAAGACCATCATTATTACTGCATGGTGGCAGGTACTATCCAAGATTTAAACCACTGGGCCTGATTAACAAGGCGTTAGAACTTTGTCGTGATTCTTTAAAGTGCAGTCAAATAGGATAACGGAACGGAGCTAAAGGCAGAATACAAGGATATTCTAAATTATTTTTTGACGTCGAAAGTCTATCTGGAAAATAATCATGCAATCTTTCATTGTGAAGCCATTTTCATGCCCCGGGGGGAATGGGGGGGGGGGGAGAGCTACTAGACAAACTTTTAAACGGGGAGGCTCCGCCCCGAGGTCCACACCAACACCCTTTCATATAACATTTTTGACAGAAAAGGTTCCCCATTCGTATATCTTCTACATACCTTGTTTGGAAATTTGGGTCTCGGTTAACTGCTGTAAATGCACTGTTTAACAGCCATAAAATGCATCTGTCAGCCCTTTAAGGTCCCTTTACAACATGTTTCCTTATTCTTTTTATATATACTTCAACTAATGATATCCCAAACCTTTCATTTAACCGAAGCCTGAAAAAGCTATCCCTTTTGGCGGAGCCTCCCCGTATAGGCAGTTATAGGGAGTCTCCCCCTCCCACCTCAACCCGGGTTCAATAGTTAGTTCATCAAAAATGAGTCAGAGAAACCTCAACAAATGCCCCAGTAAAGTCACACAGGGTGAAATAAGGCGTTTCCGTATTTCGGAAATCTTGCGGAAATCTGATGGTTCAAGTTTCCGTCACATTTCCGGAGGGCGGAAACACGTAAGAGCAAAATGAGGTCGCGTTTC
>JAKSDK010000175.1 GCA_022360095.1 Phycisphaerales bacterium | reverse complement strand
TCTCAAAATAGGCATCTTAAAACAGCTAGTGGCTCCCAAACAAAACACATTCTCTGTGCTTGTCCGGAAAGCAAATTCATGCTGCTAAAATGAACATAAGTTTCACATAACACCAATAGCTAGTGCCTCACTTGAACTAAGTGAGTGCCCCATCCCCACTCCCCCCCTCCCACCAACCCCCTGCCCCCAGGGAGCTTAATCAATTCAAACATATTTGAGGGGAGGGCTTAAAAGAGAGGGGGTGCCTTTCAAAGGTAATGTGATCAGTTCACCATAAAGGACAAGAACACAAAGTGGAAAAGGTCAAGTACATTGAAATTGAAAGTCATGCAACCAAAGAAAAAAACATATCTGAACTTTCAGTACATGAATTATAATGAGACGAGGAATAATACGAAGGGAGGGAGAGGAAAGGGGTGGGGGGGGGGGGGTTAAGCTTAAAAAGAGAAGGCAGTTATTAGAGAGAGGGGATGCTTAATACAGGATGTGTGTTAATCAGAATAAACCGAATAAAAGTGATCTATAAAATCAGCCAAGTGTATTTAATTCATAATTCTTACCAGTAGAGTCCATATCAATGTGATACACTGCAAGGTTTTACCTAATCCCTGAAATGAAACAATGAAAATTATTATTATTATTAATTTTGCAAAAATTATCCACAGCAACCAACCACTGAAAATTTTCTCCCAAGAAAATCACTGCCTGAAAACAAAACGTTTAGACATGACAATAAAAAAATAACAATCAACGCAAACAACAATGCAAATTGTTAGTACCATTATAGGAAAAGAAAAAGAAACCACTATAAGAATATGCATGTTGACCAGTGGGCTGTGGCTTGAAGGATTAACAAACAAATTCATAAATATTGTATTATTTATTCATCTAATCAAAATGTTCAACTTAATGGAAACATTGCTAGAAATCTTACCATTTCATCTGCCATGATGCAACCATAGCTGCCTTCAATTCTCTCACCAGTCACACAGTCATACAGAAATTTCACACCCTGAAGTAAAAGAGTGTGTCAGAGATCATTGAAGTACCACACTATCTGAAAATGTTTAACAAACAGATTCCATTTCACTGTGCATCTGTTCAGGTGTCAAAGG
>JAKSDK010000623.1 GCA_022360095.1 Phycisphaerales bacterium | reverse complement strand
TGAGTGACACATTTCTGTTGAGAACCATCTGGAAGGTGTTAAGTCAACTAATGAGTTTTACTATAGTTAAGTTTTTTTACATCCTTTTTACCACGGTTAAAGCCTTTTACCAACGTCAAATCCCAAGTGTGATCACAACCATTAGCGTCGCAGAGAAATAAAATTGACTCTTTTAAGGTACTAGATTAGCATCTGAGCCCGCGATGCGGTCGTGTGATACTGGTCAACGGATAGCCTGCTTTGATAGCTGTTAATTTAAATTAACTTTAAAATTGCAGGCTGTCACACTTGCTAGAAAATGACATTTCACATTGGTTGCCCTCTACTGCTGACGGACGGGTGGACGGACGTACGTTCACGTGATTGCCAGGCAACCGCTCCCACGTGTGTTGTTTGGAGCTGGCGCGTAAAGGAGGGCTTTGCACTCGCCTCGGCAGTAAAGGGTGTTTGAGATATGGGCTCCCCCCGTTCATTGACCCAACGGCTATGTGATGCTGATAAGCCCCAATAAGGGCGAAACACAACAGGAGGGCATTTTTTATGCGCGTGCGTCAATATGGACTGTTGAAGTGCCACAGGTATTTTCTGTGAATTGTTTACGTTCACCACCAGCATTTGCAGGCTGTTTTCTGCTGAATGACGAATTTTGGGTGCTACGTTCCACAAACGTGTTCTTTTAAAGTATCGAAGTATTTCTACGATGAAAGTGAGTTCATTGTAGCCTTGCTATCGCCCTTGAGAGGACAGTCTTTCCTTTAGTAAAACAGTACGTTGGAGAGAGGATGGCAGCTGAATGTTCTTACGACCTAACAGTTAGCGCACATTTTTTGAGCAACAGGAAAAAGTCAGTATGATAATTTTTCGTTAAACAATTATCCTATAGATATTTAATTCTTCTCAACAGTATAACTCTAAAATCGAACATAATCGTTTCAGGAATACAGTGGTTAATTAAGTGTCCATTTTGCCGTGAATATTTTTTATATATAGTTTTTCGAAAAACTGTAAAAAAAATACCCATAGATTTCATGTTTTTGCGACGTATATAAACGCGTGTCTCCGCGATCAGTTTAACATGAGACATCGCGCTAATAAATAAACTTCGCTTAGTAAAAATTGTTTTTGCTTTTCTTAAAGCAGCTGAACATTGCTACAATGCACTTCTTCCTAGA
>JAKSDK010000589.1 GCA_022360095.1 Phycisphaerales bacterium | reverse complement strand
TTCTTCACGGACTTCATTAGAGCCTCAGAGGTGCCTTTTTTGCTAAGGAGAATCGGCTGAAAGAAAAGCCCATTCCATTCCCTTTTTCGCACTGGCCGCGGTCAGCTCGCCCCAATCTCAAGATTTGGCAACTTTCCTAAGCTCCTCGTTGGCTACTGTCAACTGAGCGCCATTATCTGAAATTAATTTCACGGCGTACCTCGGAGTGACTCAAATTTCTTTAAAACCATTAAGAACTTCTCAGGGCTGTAATCAGGCTGTAATTGGAATGCCAATGTAGTTCAAGATGACACCATATCTAAGTCTCGCCTATAGTTTGCTTCTGAACTTCACGTTACTGTGTGTACTATTTTGGTTGCTTGTCAACCGTTGGGTTGAAACAGGTTTATTACGAACAAAGGTTACAAAAAACTATATCTTTGTAATGAGAACGCATGCCACTCAATTTCATTCAATAGAAATTCTGATAAAGTGTGGTATGTTTCTAGTCATTCAAAAATATTAAGAAAGGCTCCAGTTATTAGAGGAGTATCAGAGGTTTGAGTTGCTTATTTTCGCCAGTTGAAAAAATCAGCGGCTCAGAAGAGGGATGCAGTAGTCTAACTGAATAAGGTGCCACTTTTAACTGTGGAAGGTACATGAAAGGGGTATCTTTTTTTTGTAATGTTATATAAAAGGGTAAGGACGACTGGACCTTGGTGTGAAGCCTCCCTGTATAGCACTTTATTGAGTACCCACCAGACTTAACCTTGAATTAAGGGTTTTCTTTGTCAAAACAAAAATAATGATGTTAGATTCCTTTTGTAATTGTTCTGTTCAGTTTGTTACTTTTACTGCTCAGGTTTGTCATGCATTCAAGTATGGAGTAAACCCAGGGGGACGTTGATTCGAGATTGCGCGAGCTACGAGTTACCGAGGGCTCGATCTTTGGGAAGCCAGCCGTGCATGAGAAGAGAAGTCATCAGGGAGGCTAAGTTCAATAACAAATTTCTTATCTTTTTCTCAGTGTATTCATCGTGATCTTGCGGCAAGAAACGTCCTAGTTGCTGAAGATCATACCATGAAAATTGCAGACTTTGGTCTATCTAGACAAGTGTATCTAAAGGATTATTACAGAATTACAAGAGACGTGAGTAGTACATAATATAGGTTGCTTGAAAAACTTAAAATATTTGATTTTCAAATACACGGTACACGGTCTCAGTGAATTTCAGTTGTAAAATATCACCCCCTTTTACGAAGATAACGCATTTTCGCAAGAGGAAATTAATTTTAGTACTTCGTGTTCTTATATAGCTGTTAATTAGTAAATTTTCGTTTTTACTTCTCGTCCATGTGGTTTTTTCATCTCTTCCATTGTAACGGAACTTTCGGACCATCATTTCCGGCCGGCCTTTGTGTATTCCTCGCTGTTATTTTGATCAAGTTAAATCATTTAAAACGAAGTTAATTTCAAAGGTTTTTACTTTTTTGCCTTTTTCGAACAACCACAACGTTGCACCGCCTTACATCAGGGTCAGCAATTTTCTTTTTGCTGAGCTTAAAACTACCTTTTTTGTGATAATACCCTGTTTACATGGAAGTTGCATCCTAGGTAGTAGAGTTTTCTTTCTCCTGTGTTTCACGCAGTTCGTCGTACATGCACCCTTCGGTGCCTCTTAGGGTAGGGTTTCCATACCTTCTTTTTACGAGCTAAAAACCTGACAAATATTTTCGTAGATATCAACTCGAAAGAATGG
>JAKSDK010001212.1 GCA_022360095.1 Phycisphaerales bacterium | reverse complement strand
TTTTCGAAGTAGATTGAACGTCTTTCGCCAGGTGACATGCCGGGCAAGGTGCCGTCCCACAAGATGCGCCCTTCAACGAATCCCATAACATAGAACTGACTGCCGATGACCGATTCATCTTTACAAAAAGCCAGGGGCTGGGGAACGGGATAGCCGGTCGGATACAGTGCCGAAATGATGTGGAATTCTCTGTCGACGGCGTGCGCTGACTTGACTAAGGGACCGTAAGGTTTCCGTCGCAGAACAAAAGTTCGCTCTGGTGTGACAAGCTTAAATGTTGGATTCGACTGACCTCCCTTGAACTCGCTAACTTCAATTGGTCCTTGAACTCCATCGACATGTTCAGACAACCACCTCAATAGAATCTTTGGATCAAACTTTAGGTTTTTGCTGATAGCTCGGGTTCCGCTGCTGATGTTTTGGACAGTGTTCATAATTGAAGCTTTCACCTGTGAGCAACCCCACAGACCAGTTGGTTCTCGAAGCTTGTGCCAAATGCTACTATATAGTAGGGTTGAGGTCGTTCCAACCGGGAATCGGGGTCATGTACGCAAGCTTCATGATGCCGATGCAGGATTGGGGATTTAGTCGCGCGGCCTTAGACCGTGAAGAAAGATTTGGATTTGCCTGTCGGCGAGTTCAATAGGCGTTACGTCACCCTTTTCGCTGTACCAAATCACATCCCAGTTTATGGCGCCGAAGATTGTGTAAAAGGTAACCGTGGGTTCGAAATCTGTAATCGATCCTTCTTTCATGCCCAGCTTTAACAGTTTCATCAGCTTCTTGTCGGCGGTGAGCATGTTGCGGTCGATTTCCTTCCGCTTTTCGCCATTGAGAACCCTCCGACCAATTCGCAACAAGCATCGTCCATAGTCCGTCGTCGCTACTTCAAGAACGTATCTCCGTAAAAGCGCAGTCAACTTGTCGAGCGCAGTTCCCGGCATCTTTTCGATTTCCGATAGGGCACGAAGCATCGGTTGTTGCGCGCGCAATGAAATTTCGTAGTAGCAATTATGTTTATTGCCCACGTAGTAGTAGATTGTCGGTTTCGAAATGTTTAGGCGTTCTGCTAACTCATCAAGAGAGCTGCCCTCGTACCCATTTTCACTGAAGAG
>JAKSDK010000814.1 GCA_022360095.1 Phycisphaerales bacterium | reverse complement strand
TCCTTTCCCAAAAGGGCACATCATCGTCAATTTTTGTGGAAAGGTTCAGTTCACTCTTACCTGCCATTTAGAGCGAGCGGTCAGTCTGTGAAGAACTTAATTTCAACAAATAATGAATAAGTAATTCATGTAGATGACTTTATTGGTTTCCATAGACCTCACCCGCTTTCCATTACTCATTTATGAGCCTCTTCCCAATAGGAAACACAATAGAAACACAATAGCGAAAATTTTAACACAACCCGACTTAATTTCGTCAACAAGTCAATTTCAGCCGGCATGACAATAACATGAATAATAACAAACAGGAGAGAATGAATAATAAATAATTCAAAGGAAATCAAAAATTCATTTCAATACATAGTGATGCATTTTCCGTTTCAGTCATTTCACCATTTACATACTCTGCCATCGGAACTCTGTACAGCCTGAGATCAATTCAAAGAAGAAAAAAATTATCCGGCCGATTTCATAAAGGTGAAAAAATGGCGTCTACCGAAGACGAAGTCAAAGACTCCATAAACATAATAATGGAAGTGGTTTATGAGGAAAGGAAGAAGGAAAAGTTGAAACATGATGTTGATTACATGAGTCAACTTCTTTGGAGTCTTTTAGCAAAATGCAACGGAAGACCAAAATCCCTGCCTGAGAAAATAAAACAACATTTTAAGGATATCTACTGGAGCTTAAGATTGCATCTGGAGTTTCACTTTGGAGGAGATGCTGTTGACTTAGAAAATCTCAGAAAAGTGGGTGAATATCTTGAATTGGACACAGGGCGCCAACCAGGGGTAGAATGTGCCATCGACCCTGGGAGCAAACTCTTGGAAATTGTAAGTAAGGGTAAAACGAACTCTTTGATAAAAGCGGAGGTCGCTCCGAGATAGCTCGACGCAAAGCGCTTGTAACTGAGAACTCTAACATATACATATATAATGGTATAGACAGTTTCTGCCTGAGCCAATCACATCCTCGGGAGTCCTCAGTCGGTGGTCAAAAAAAGCCGGCATTTTCAGTCCAATACTTTCAAGCCAAAAAGTTCAATCGTAAAATTTTAGATCGAGGCTAGAAACTGGTGTTAATATTAATTTTATTAGCGCGCTCATGTGTTTCATCCACAAAAATGGGGCCGTTTCGTTGCGTAAAATACAGTACTCGTCCAGTTATCTAGGGCTAATTTGGACCCGCGGGCTGAGACGAGTCACAGCTCTGGGCTATAATAGGTATTTCATGAGGTCTGGTTTGGCCTGAAGGAGGCTGAATCGGTCTTTAACTGGCAGCGCTAAGTTGGCACTTTAGGGCTGTAACGTACAGATCTCCCTAATTTACATTACTATAGAATTGATTACACTCAGTTATGCTAATCCACGAGCTCGAACAGAAACGAAGTTTTCTCATTTTCATTGAGCAATTTAATAGTAATGTCCCCTAAACAGTTTTATTATTATATATTTCAGTTAAGTTCCATGAAAGATCACTGTGGACGCAAACTAGGCACGAAAGACCACGCTGATGAAGTATTGGAGATGGCAAAAAGTTGGTTAATGCGATTTCTGAAAGGCACGAAAGGAAGAACGGGAAAACCGCGGCGTAACACATTCAGGCCTAGCGTTTTGGCAAAGATTTCTCGCGGTATAAATAAGCAAGAAAAAACCTATGCTGTCGGCTCATCATTGGCTGTCAGTCACTTCTTAAGGCCTCTTTATTTTCACAATAGAATTTCTCATTTTAAACAGAGCCTGAAAAAAGCAGTGATATATAACAAGCCTCT
>JAKSDK010000853.1 GCA_022360095.1 Phycisphaerales bacterium | reverse complement strand
GTGAGGCACGATCGTTCCTGGGTCTGGCTCAATTTGTGTCTAAGTTCATTCCAGACCTGTCCACTGTTGCAGAACCTATCCAGAGACTAACTCACAAGAATGTGGAGTTCAAATGGCAGTCGGAACAACAGGCTGCATTTGACAAGTTGAAGGAACTGATCACAAGTAGAAGTGCATCAGCTTCCTTCGATGTAAACGGTAAGACATGGGTTGTGGGGATGCATCACCTGTTGGTTTAGGTGCAATGTTGATTCAGTTCCAAGGGGTGGAGTAGAGGGTTATTGCTTATGCTTCAAGAGGTCTGATGGATGTAGAAAGGAGGTACAGCCAGACAGAGAGAGGAGCCCTGGCACTGGTGTGGGCTTGTGAACGCTTTAACATGTAAATTTTTGGAAGGAACTTTGAACTAGAAACAAATCATAAGCCGCTGGAATACATATATTCACCGAGTTAAAAGCCTTCCGCTCTTGTGGAACGATGGGTTCTCTGCTTGCAAGCCTATGACTTTAAGGTCACCTACAGACCAGGAACAACCAACATTGCAGATGCATTGTCAAGGCTGAATTGTAGAGTACCCTGTGGTGAAGGAGAACACTATGACCATGTTCACAGCGTTGTTGAGAATAGCACTCCTTGTGCTCTGACACCCTCTGAGATTGAGAAAGCTTCAGCAGCAGACCCAGAAATAAGCCTTGTGAAAGAATGTGTGTAAATGGGAGACTGGAGTGCTTGTAATGTTCCTGCCTATTTACATGTGAAGAATGAACTGTGTTCTTATGGTCAGTTACTGCTACTGTTGAGAGTCAAGTGGACGTTGGGGATCAAGTATTATTGAGAAACACCAAAAGAAATAAACTGTCTCCAAACTATGAGCCGAGTCCCTGTGAAGTCATAGACAAATAGAGGAGAAGTCACATTAAGGAAAAAAGATGGTGTGGAAATAAAATGGAATGTGTCATTTGTTGAGAAGTATCAGGAGAATGGTGCTTCAAAATCAGAATCAGAATCAGTGGTACCACTTCAGCCAATTGCTAGCCCATCAGAATCAGTGACACCACTTCAGCCAGTTACTAGCCAGCCAATGGCTAGCCCAATTTCAGCG
>JAKSDK010000406.1 GCA_022360095.1 Phycisphaerales bacterium | reverse complement strand
TTCTCCTCCTCATCATCTTCCCATTTCACCTTACAATCAACTGTTTCATTGGCTGGTGAATCACTGTACATGACAACACTGGGACAAAAGTTTGCTAAACTTCCTGCCTCCTCTTGTTGCTGAACTATAGCCTGGTAAATAAGTCTAGCTAAAATAGAGAAAATGAAGGGATAACACTAAATACAATTATTATTGTACATTGTATTCACTATCTGTCTTCTCATTGGCTGCGAGCCTTCAGTTAATTTGCAAATCATTGCAACCTACAAATAAGTAATAAAGTTAGCTGCTGGTAGATTAGTTACTAATCTGTGGGTTGCACATGCAAAGCAGGATTTCCAAGAGCACTGTCAAACTGTGTTCGATGCCATGCTGTGTTTGTCCTTAATCACTTCAGACAACTTATAATAAAGCAATGAAAAAATTATTAGATTTGTCTTTGAAATATCCAAAATAATCAAGGTCTTGGTAAGCATCATCAGCCTCAGCCTTTAGCTTGGCTGATGACAGTTACCTCAACCTTGATCATTCCCGATAACACAAAAACCTCATCCAATTGTTTATAATATTGCAATATTGCTGCCTACATAACTGAAGATGAAGACATGTACTCTATCCCCTTAAAGGGTACAGTACTGCTCTAAAACATTTAAATTACTGTATATGTATCAGGAACAAAGGATGAGATGGTAACTGTACCACTCTCTCAAATTTTGGGCACTGAACCAACCTTGCCCAACTCAACCATGACAGGTAAAACAGCACTTTAAAGATATATAAAGTTATGTAAAATAAATATTCTGCTCTTAGTAGCTGCAGTCTTTGCAAAAGTACCTAAAAAATTGCACATCTATCACTTAACAACAGTTGTATTCCACGCCCAATAATTATTATAATACCTCTTATGTCTCTCTTCCTATTTTTTTGCTCCTCTACGTCAAATCCGGACTCTAAACTGGGGCAAAAGTTAGCTAAACTTCCTGCATCTTCCTGTTTTTGAGCTACAGGGTCTCTGTCTACAATAA
>JAKSDK010001122.1 GCA_022360095.1 Phycisphaerales bacterium | reverse complement strand
GGGGGGGGGGGGGGGGGGGGGGGGGTGGGGGGGGGGGAGGAGCACGGGAAAAGCTGATGTTTGAAAGTGCTGATTAATCAATTTAGAGGATAATAGTGGAATGAAATGAAATAATACAGTCCTGACATTAAATATGATTTTGAGTACTGAATTTTCTGCATTTTACCCTGTTGTATTGCTTGGCATGACACCTTTCTTGCTTGTGTAACATTCAAAGTCCTCTCTTCTGCATCCAAATAATAACCCAAGTGGTGATATATTTATACTTTTATTCCTTGATATATTTAGTCCTTTATTTATTTATTTATTTATTTATTTACATGCGTGCGCTGCGGTTCCGCCTTTCAATTATGTCAAAACACAACAACATTATCCTTTAATATCTGTCCTCGTTTTCGTTTAATCTCGGCTCACTTATGCAACAAATGCATTTAGTTGGTACCGATGTTTTGGTTTTGCAGTAAATCAGAAAATTCCGAGCCTTAAATTTGAACAACGTTTAACAGGGTGTAAGGTTAGCTTCTGTTTTGTCGTTCTGGCTTACTATACTTGCACTGCCACTTCTCTAGTGTAAGCAAAAGCGGTACACTAAATATGGAACTGTCGGAAGTAGACACGGAAAAGACTGAAAAAATATAATTTTCGTTTCATCTCCTCCTCCGTCAAGCTTTATTCAAAGCAAACGCTCAGTCCTTAATTGTACGCCCTACTTTGTGAAAGGTCTTCCTTAATTGTTGCTGTTGTTGTTGTTTTTTAAGGGAGGTGAAGGGAGGAGAGCTTTTCCACGGCAATTCCTAATCTAAAACGAGAATTATTTAAGCCCTGAAGACATAATTTAAAGCCATCTTTTATTTCTTTAAAGGAAAGCAAAGGAAGAGGAAATAATGGGCAAAGATAAAAGACTTGAAGAAGTGGCTGAGTATGCGAAGGGCATAGAGGACAAGTAAGTAGATTGAAAATTTCCTCACTTATAATCAAATAGTCACAAATTGCAGCAACAACAAAACAACAACAACAACAACAACAACAACCTCAGCAATATTACTACGAAACTGAAGTGACAAGATGGCCAGTGCGGCTGAGAAAGAATACCGGAGGTGACATGGTCAGTTTTGATGATGCTTTTTTACGCACATAAGCAGTCCTTTAAATTAATCATGAAACTGTGCTTTGCTTTTATTCACTATTAGTATTCGTAAGAGAGATCATCATAGCACCATCCACTAAAAAGTTGAAAATAGAAATAATAATGATAATAATAATCCAAAAAACATACTTTATTAAACTCTTCTCAAATTGAAAATTAAATACAAATTTAGTGTTACTATAGTTAAAAAAAAGACTTCTTGGTGGTCTGGTAGTTTTCAACAGAGCAAATGTAAACAACTGTCTATAAACTAAAAAATGACAATTTCTGTGTACATCCCAATAATAAAGTATCTATAGCTGTTGAGTCTAGGGAAGTCCTGCTTGACCCTTCTCTATTT
>JAKSDK010000660.1 GCA_022360095.1 Phycisphaerales bacterium | reverse complement strand
TTTGTGGTTCTCGCCCCTTGCCTCCCCCCCCCCCCCCTCCCACCCAATAAGTTCTCTAATGGTCCGTCCCTTAGTTGATAAGCTTCACTGAGTGGGCGAAATGTGGGCATTAGAGCAAACAACTGTGGGCGGTAAGGCAACACCAGTAAGCATTAAATTGAATATCAAGACAAAGTAGGCTACGGTTTGTAGCCAACGTAAGATGCCACTGACCTGCATGACTGCATTAAAGAAGCAAGTGTTCCCTAGATTTGCCAGACCCTGCAAAAAAAGTTTACGTTGTCATGCAATGAGATTATGAAATAATACACAGATACTACAGAGCGATTTTCTCTCTCAACAACTGGCCCCCACGTTATGGACAATAAGCCCCCACTTTCTAGACGATTAGCCCCCAACCAGATTGTAATATATTATAAAGGTATGAAACACTACTTATACCAATTTTTATACTCCCGCCTTCTCTACTCTTGATGTTTCAATCCACGGACTGTGTTATCGATTAACTTCACGGTGGTCTGGGAGAACGCCAAATATCCTTGTCCGAAGGGATCAACTGAACTCTTCGTCTTGGAATTAACATATATTACTTCACTCTTGACATCTGGATTAGCCCAGAGAGTACAGTTTCTCTTTTCTGTATGCAGATCCTAAAGTCCATTGACGTTAATCGTCTAGTAAGTGGGGGCTAATTGTCTCACTGGAGGCTAGTTGTCGGGGGCGAATTGTCTGACATTCCTCTCTCTTATAATGGACACATCTATGTAGCCTGAGACTAGACTCCACAGTGGGGGAAAAAGGTAAAAGACGGGGTCAAAAAGGAAAAATATCGGCGAGTGAAGCAAGCCCAGCGGTGGTAAGGGGAGGGGGAAAGGCCGCCACCCTTTTCCCTCCAAAGACTACTTCTTGGCTCGCTTCGCTCGCCTATTTTTTTCCTTTTCGCCCCAATGCAGAGCCTGGTCCCCAGCTACATTTATAAGACGGACGTCACGCTAAAGTGGATACCAAGAGTTGGTCCCTGCCTTTCATTACTCCTCTTAGTTGATGCTCTGTAACACGGACATGTCTCTAAGACGGACACATAATGCAGACCCAAAGGTGTGTGTCTTACAGACAGAAGTCGACTGCCATGCTTAAAGAAGTGCTTTCAAACAAGGTAACCTTAAATATCTGCTACCCTGGCTTTCCCAAGCAAACATTCCTCTGTCAACTTATTGTATGCATCATGATTATTTGAACTTCAAGGGGTAATGGCTCCTGTGGGTAGGTACAGTAAAACATGGGGTAGTTGCTGAG
>JAKSDK010001442.1 GCA_022360095.1 Phycisphaerales bacterium | reverse complement strand
GTATAGGAACATGTGGCTCGCAACAAAGTTTGCAGAAACAAACAGGTTTTTTTTTTTCTTTTTACAGGGAATGGTCCAAATCACTTCCGTTTTCTCTTAAAATACCTTGCAAAGCTAAAGCAGATCCAACAACAAACAGGCCAAGTTTGTTTTATTGGGGTATTGGGTTCATGTGCAAGTTTAGGGACTTAAGATATAGTGGCTATGTCTTACCTAAAGGGAGGCAGTAGCCACAAAAGGCGTGCTTAAGAGAATTCACACATAGAACGTCCTTTTCTTTGACCTTTTATGTAAAACAGTTGTGCAGATCCCTTGTTATAAACTGATTTGATAGAATTTTTCCCTAACCCTTGTGTAAAGCTGGTTTGATATTAAAGATAATATCAACTTTTGATTTCAATATTTTAGGAGATCGTCCCTACCTCTTACTGGCATGCTGCATTCCATGCCAATGAACCGACCTTTTCCCCTGTCTGAAACTCGCTCAGCTGCTGTCAGTCCCCTGGCTTCTCCCACAACCTCATCAGACTCAGGACACCCGTCTCCCGATTCCAGTCAAGGTGGCAAGCTGTTACTGACCGACTCTGACATGCGAAGTGATAGAAGTGAGGTTTCTCTGGCACCTTCGAGCAGCAATAGCCAAGATGTTGATGCAAGGTTGGGTTCTGACCGATTGATGTCTGGAATGAATCATCCATTTATGAATGCCCATAGAATGGATCGCAAAAGAGCTGCCAACTTCATGGAGTCGCTCAGAGCCAATGACAAAGATCCAGCAAGAAAGCGCTCCCGCAGCTTGGCAGATGCCAGTGACTTGTTTTTCCGTGATGGTGCAGATCCAAGATCCTTGTTTTTCAGGAGCAACTTGCCCCCTGTTCCTGAAATTAAAGCTGAAAATGTAAAAAAGAAAGAGGAATGCTCACAACCTTGTGAAACAACAGCAGATAGAAGGCCAATGAACAATCATGACAACAGGTTGGATGCAGCTCAAGGCCTTGTGAATC
>JAKSDK010000902.1 GCA_022360095.1 Phycisphaerales bacterium | reverse complement strand
TACTCTCACTAATTCCTAGGATATGCAGATTGTAGCGTTTCATCTCCGATGTTACTTGAGCGAGCTTACCTGTCTCATACATTGTCCTCACATTTCAAAATCCTACCCTGGCCTTGGATTTGGTGCTCAGGACTTCCATCTTCCTGTCAGTGGTTACCTGCTGGCTTTCACTACTGTCATTCACCCGAGTATCTTCCGATAACTCTGGAGGTCAATTATATCCAGTTGTTTTGGTTCCTCCTGTTGCTCTCTCCGTAACAAAAGACTTTTTTACAAGACAGGATTATTAGTCCAGCGGCCAATCCCCAAGCTGGGAGGCCGGTGGATCACTTTTCGTCTGACCTTTCCCCGTTGACCTGTCCTGCATGGGTGACACTGCCAGAAGCTAAGCTCCCTCTTGCATAGCTCTCCTGATCACTGGGGTACGTACACAGGGCCCCCTGACCACAACAAGGTGATGATCCTCCAGGGAGTTTACTTTGTATGTATCTCTGTAAAATGGATTTTAAACTGCTCAGTATTATCTATCGTCTGTACAAAAATCTGTGTTCAACTTCTCGTCGAATAAAATAAGCATGTTTTTGTACTTACCTATGATCAAAATATGTTGCTCGATAAATAATATATTAATGTAACCTAAATTTATAAACAAACTTTACCTTTCAAGTCATCTTTGTTCATCCGCTCCGCTAGAATGTCAACAGCAAAGTAGGTGCTTTAACTTTCCCGCAGGCTTTCGATAGGGGGAACGTTCATTTCAATAAAAAGGTTTAACGACACTGAAAAATATTATCAAAATGTCTTCAGGGAATTGAGACCATCTTCGATTTCGCATTTTTATTACATTATAAACTCGCCCACCAAGCAATCTTTTTATCAATACCTGGCTCGCTGTTTCTCTCAGTAACTTTTTCCTTAATTAAATTCCGGCAACTCAGCAGCAGTTTTTTCATGTTTGTTTGTCCTCTTGGTTACAAGTTCCCCGCATTGACCTTGCATTGATGCCAAGGAGCCTACTCATCCCAGGACCGTCCGATACGAATATAAACAAAATAGTAAAAGAGAGCAAAGTCCATCAATTCCTCGCGGAATGTAGACGGCGCATGACAGTGAAAGTCCATAGTTTTTTTCCGGATTGTTTTAAGGGGGCTTCGTCCATGTTTTGTGGGGGATTTTAATAAAACAATTATTCCACTCGCGCTTGTTGGACAGACATGATTATAGCCAACTCTGCGCTTCCCGGCTCGTTGGCTATCTACCTGAGCCCATATCCAAAGCTAGCTTTCGTCGCAGACACTCTAAACCACCTGTGTAAAATGGTGTGCAACGCAGTCTTATCCGACGCACTTTCGTGGAGTAATTGTTAATTACATCCCCTTCTTTTAATATCCAATGGCAACGGGTCAGTTTAAGTGTCAACTATTATTAGAAATAGTGTCAACGTGCAAGGAATGTAGTGTTCGATAGCCCGGGGCTAGTAGATTTTGCTATCGGGCTAGTGAATTCTGTTATTGACTTGCCGACGGGCAAGTGAAGTTTTATGAGGAATTCAAATTACAGAAGAACTGTGAAATCAATCGCTCATCAAAACGTTTTTGGGGCTAGTTGAAATGATGTTTGGGCTGGT
>JAKSDK010001932.1 GCA_022360095.1 Phycisphaerales bacterium | reverse complement strand
CTAGTGTGGGGCATTTGAACGACATCTTGGTCCAGGTAGGGGGGAATTTGAACAAAAAATTTCAAAAAAGTCAAATGCCCGGGGGGTTGCCCGGGGGGGGCCTGTTGAAGCTTCGATTTGACCGATACATTATTTATTACAAATTGCACTCGAAATGCGATTACCTATATATTCTCATCGGTGTCGAACCCTATCGAAATCGATGTCATATGGGACTACCGCCCTCAGCGCCATTTACGACGTGGTTTGCAACGGATTTTCAGAGAAAAGGCGGACTGCTAGCCTACTAATTCCAACGGGTGAAATGGCAACGGGTAGGTGTGCTTCAAACATTGTTAAGTTTATAGTTATTAAAGATGTTTAAAAAGGCAATAAATCATCTCCATGGTGTCGTCATGTCAGGGATTCAGAAGTCCCTGATAAAAACATATTAAAAAAATTGTCAAAATGGTCGATGTTTTCTTCGCCTTCGGGTAGATTGTGCGAAAAAGGTTCAGGTAGGCGATAAGCATGGACGTTTACAGTAGGTAAAAAACAAAACACGAGAAAATTGTACACTCACCTTCGCTTGAAAATATTTGACGAATGAGTAGCCAGCAAGTTTTGAACCGTTTTATAAACTTCATGTTCCTTGTCTAAGATAAAAATTTCTTGCAAATTCTTCTTAGGATTCTTCGCTGGCGCCGCGTCCTGCAGTTTTCCACTTCACACTCGACGTACGAGGTGCTCGACATGAAAAGCATTGTTTGCATTTTTGGGATTTTTTTGGGAGTTTGCGCAATACGCTCGCTCAGTAAGCATCATTTGTTGCAAGATCGCGTGAAGTGCACATCTCTCAGCTTGGAGGCGCCTTCGTCAAACACACTGTAGAAATCAGCGATTTTCCTTTTACTTCTGTCCGGAGACTTCTGAAAAACAAATTCTAACGAATTCTTAGGATAAAAGAGTCGCATTCCGGCCGGTGGTCTAGTGGTTATAGGGCAGGAGACTGCAGATTTAATAACTCTGGGATCGACAACTGCTTATGACACGCAAGTTTTTTTTTCTTTTAAAATTGAAAAGACTTGCACTTTGACGACATTTGTTTGAGCCGAAACTAAGTCTCTGAGTCAAGAAACTTAGAAATTTCATATAAGTGTTAGTGAAAAGGGAGAGGGCGGTTTGAGATGTATGGAAATAAGCGCTTACCCCGAGACGAGCCCCTGGGCGCTTTTGGGCGCTTACTCTTACCGAACCAGTTCTAGAAGCGTTTGAATTACCTGCTTTTGATTGGCCAGAAAAATTTTTTTCTGGCCAATCAGCGAAGAGAAGTTGCCGGGTGACTCTTGTGTTCTCTTACACGACGTAGTTTTCCGCATCGATCGCCATTTTCTCGCGGGAAGTTTCAGAACAAAATGTTAACAACCCGCAAAAATTACAACCTTAAACACGGCTACAAGAAACAAACACTCTCTGATGAATTTTTAGGGCGGATCTTTCCAAGGTATCG
>JAKSDK010001379.1 GCA_022360095.1 Phycisphaerales bacterium | reverse complement strand
TGCTATTCAAGAAACGAAAAACGATCAGAAGAGACAAGATTCAAGCAGGAGAATTTCCACAGAAATAAAGAGTAAAGTAAAGATCACCGCCACTTCCACCTTAATAAAGCAAAGAAGTATCCAGATATTCAGTTACAGAGAATTACCATGGCGAAGAAGAGCTTTCATGATGTGATGTTCCTTTGCGCCTCCGATAGGGCGCTGACTTAGATCTAGCTTTGATGCGAGGTTCGCTATTCAACAAAGAAAAGATGGCCAAAAGAAACAAGATAAAAGAAGAAGAATTTATACAGAATAACAGCAGTTAACTTTAACTCATGGACACCATCACCACGTTAACAAAGCACAGAAATAGCCAAAGCTTCAGTGAAATTACCATACGGAAGAAGAGGTTTCATGATACGCTGTGGTTTTGCGCCTCGGATATGGAGCTGCGGATTTAGATCTAGCGTTGGCCTGAGGTTTGCTGGCCAAGAAGAAAAAAGAAGATCAAAAGAAACAAGATAAAGAAATATCGGTACTTCATTCAAAATCACCTTCAGTGTTTCAGTTAGCGTTAATTACCATGACAGAGAAGAACTTTCACGGTGTGCAGTGTTTTTACGCCTCGGATGCGGCGCTGCAGATTTAGATCTAGCTGCCGATCTGGCATTGGCCCGCGGTTTACTGTTCAAGAAGAAAAGTTAGTAAGAGAAACAAGATACAACACGCAGAATTTGTACAGAAATAATTGGGAAGGAGAAAATGATAAGAAAAGAAGAAAGAGGCAGAGGAGAAAGGACATGTGAGATCTCGTTTGAGAACAGGAATGATAGTTTTGTCAAGTTTGACGCTGCGGTGCGGGAGGAACCAGAGAACAGGTAAGGTAAAATAAAGGTAAGACCAAACAACAAACACGACTAACATATCCAAGTTCAGGAGGACGAGGTTCATATATGGGATGCAAGGTACAAAAGGCGATGAGAGCATTGTGTACAACAAGATAACTACCTCAAGTAAAGCAACTAGTACAAAATCTCCATTAGTCTTAGATTTCTGGGCTGTTGGGTGTTGGCTGTAAATCAGAACTAAGATGAAAAAAAAAAGTGACTGGAGGGAAAGGCAAAAAAAGAGACACTTCGAGATAAGATTCCGAGATAAGATACCTCTTCCGTTTCAAAATGGCCCATTTGTTTATTGAAAGACCCTTTGAGATATACGAAGGAATTTCCCTAGAAGTACAGAGCTAAAACGTGAAAAAAGCTACCACAAAGGAAGCAGAAAACAGTACTTTCAAGCGAAGTATCCCGTGTAAGGAGACATTAAACAGACACATATATCACATTTTCAGGAGTACCGTCAGAACCTTAAAAAAACAAAAGCGAGGCTCTGAGTTGGATACCTCTTGATCTTCGTCAAGGCTGATTTGCTTCTGAAAGAAGTCTTTGAGACGTGTGATGAACTGTCCCTAGAAATACAGAGGCAGAATGTGGAAAACGTGTGATTCAGATGCTTACAAGGAAGTAGCTGCAAGTAAGAAGAGTACAAGAGGAGCACTGACTCTTTCCTCTCTTGAGTAGACTGTTACGACAGGACGCGGTTCTAACTTTTTAATCTGTGGATGAAGTCCTTTCGCATGATGGAATTAAAGCTACTGAACAAATTTTTCCAGAATTTTTTTTCCTACGTTGTACAAAGTGGTTCCAGAGTTTGCAGACTCCGGAGATGAAACCTAAAGTACAACCAT
>JAKSDK010000465.1 GCA_022360095.1 Phycisphaerales bacterium | reverse complement strand
TGATACCTTTTAAGCTAAACGTAGGGTAATAGAGAATGTTTTCTCTGCCTGAAATTATTTTTTCTATTTACAAGCCACAAGTACAATGCAGTTTAAAATTTGTCTTTTGTTAATAATAAATCATATAAATTCAATTGTAACTGAACAACCTTGGAAAAAATGTGAAACATGGGGTGCATATACTTACTTGCACTCTAGTGCATACTGTACAATATTTACATTTTACAATCACTCAGTCACATTTGAACACTTCTCAACAAAATCTAGAATGCTCGAAGCATTAAGCATTAAGTCAGCAAGAATATCAGAAACTTTAGTGACTGCAGAGGGCAACTCTTCGCAATCCCTGATAATCGGTGAACTCATTTTTTCTTGGAAGCACACTCCGTAGTGTTTTTACAGTGTATTTGTCAGCACCCTGGGTCAGTGATATTGAAAACTGACCATTTGTGACGTTTGAATAATTCTAGGGGTGGTCACTCACTAGAAACAAAAGAATATGTCAAATTTCTGGCCTTAAAGGTGGTTGTGATCGCTTACAAGAGAGTTCTTGAAACAGCATTTGAGTAAGAAACAAAACGGCTATTTACAAAGTGGTCACTTACAAGAGTTGGTCGCTTATGAGAAGTGTTTGCTATGAGAGAGTTGACTGTATTACAGGTAACTGGATCTCCTAATAATCACCTTCCTAAAACAGGCTCCTACAATATTGGTTCTTGCCGTTTGTTACTCCTTGTGGTTGAGTCTCTATAACACAGACATCTGGCGAAAACAGACACCTAGATTTGGTCCCTGTGTTTTTCAGACCGACATCTCTCTAAGTTGGGCGCTTAGTGCCGATCCCAAAGGTGAAAATCATGTGAGAAAGTTCAGTGCATTTCAATTACAAGATGCTCAAAACCACTATATTCATTACTCAAAAGGGGTTTGGCAATATTATAACTTGCTTCAGAACTGACATGTTTTCCGAAAGTAAATGTTTTAATTGATGGTGGTTTTTAACCTCAGTAATAAACAATGAACTCTTATAACATGTTCTCTAAATTGTTTCCAGGGATGCTGGTCCCAAGTGCCCTGTTGATAATGATCCATTACAAGTGTCACAGGTAAGAAAAAAACGCATGGTGCAATTGAATCTTTAGTGCAGGCTAAATTTTATGGTCAGCCGCTCCATGTACTGTATTCCAACTTGCCCATTGTTAGTATGCATTGCAGAATCATCAATCAAAATTACAAAAATGGGTCATTGCAGCTACTGCTATTATAGGGTCAAAATTGTTTTGTTGCATTGACGACTAAACATTTGTCATTTTGGGAAATGTGTATTAGTCCGTATAATTTCATTGACAGTTTTTACTGCCAGTCAAATAACAAATGTGTGGTTCCAGAAAATATCCATACCCCCACCACGGAAGACTCTTTGATTTGCACCCCCCCACCCCCCAGGATTTTCCGTTCCAGGGGGTCTTTGATGAACCCCCTCCCCCCAGGAATTTCCAGAATTTTTAACCGGGGACTTCGCTCACCATTCTTTGGAAATTCAAAGTGGTTTTGGTACTTTAAAACAAAGGAAGTGAATACTAACGTGGTCAGTTACAGAAATACGGTAGAAT
>JAKSDK010000464.1 GCA_022360095.1 Phycisphaerales bacterium | reverse complement strand
GATCACGGCGGTGTCGCCAAGCCCCTCCAGAAGGGGCGCCGCCATCTCTTCTTCGCCGGGTCCGCCGAAGACAACCGTACGCGACTTTTCGAAGGCGCCACCGTGATTCGTCAGTCGACGGACGAGCTCGACGAAGTGCTCGGCAGGCCAGCGTTTACCGATCCAATTGGCCGTGGGACAGATCGCCAAGAACGGACCACCGCCTTTTAAGATTGCGTCGGCTTTGGCATCGTAAAATGGGTCCAAACGCAAACGCGGGTCAGCGGGCGGATCCACACCCAACGCTTGGGACAGTGTGACGACTTTGTGGGTGGCCCCTTTGGAGCGGCCCGCAACATACCGTCTCTTTGCGAGCAACACCCAGTTAATCGCAGATCCGCGCAGATCCACCACCACGTCCCACAGGCGTGTCGCCGTTTTGAACCAGAGCTCAAACCAATGGCCGGCATATTTCTGCTTTTGAAGCGCGATCACTTCGTCGACGTCGGGCATGGCCTTAAAGAGCGGCGCCACCACCGGACCGCACGCGACAGTAACGGAGGCGCCCGGGTGCCGGTCAATCAAATGGCTCATGACACCTGTTGACAGGACGGCATCGCCGATACGGGTTGAAGTGATGAAAAGAATGCGCAAATGGTATGTCCAGGTTTCGGCGGCAGGCGATGACGGCTTATAGGAAGACTGAGACCGTTTGTGAACTGCGCACCCATTTGAGCCCGGAAAGAAGCATATGACTGCCCTTGCCCACGCCCTCCTCCCAAATCGGTCGATCCTTCGGATCGGCGGCCCGGAAAAGCAGGATTTCCTTCAAGGTCTCGTCACCAATGACGTGGAAAAGCTGTCGGCAAATCACGCCATCTATGCAGCTCTGCTAACACCCCAAGGCAAGATATTGGCGGATTTCTTCTTGTGTGCCTTGGGCGACGACTTTCTATTGGACTGCGATCAGGAAATGGCCGCGCCATTGCTGAAGCGGCTCACCATGTACAAGCTGCGCGCTCAGGTGACCATCGAAGCAGCGCCCGATTTGAAAGTGGCGGTGGTGTTCGGCGAGGAGGCCGAGACCGCTTTTGGCCATTCCGGCAATGGAGGCGATGCCCGCGTTTCGGACGGCGCGGTCTTGTTCGTAGACCCGCGCTACCCGGCGCTTGGTCT
>JAKSDK010001223.1 GCA_022360095.1 Phycisphaerales bacterium | reverse complement strand
TCTCTTTCTTCAGTGCCAGTAAAAAAGCAGAAACATCTTCATCAACTAATTGCATTTGCCATTATTTTTTGTCGCTGGTGCCGGTAATTTTCCACCCTCCTTTCCCTGATTTTTTTTTTCACCCGGACGGGATATTCTTTGGACGATATCTCCGACATCTCTTCGTCATTAGATTTATCAAAAGCACTTTTACTACAATGTTTACAATAACCGGAATCACGTCCATAGTCAACACATTTATAGTCAGTTTCAAGAAGGGACAATGATGACAAAAGGGAATTTATTCATGTCCCTTAAAGGCAATTTCCGATGTCAGTTTGTGTATACTTTGCACGGCGTTCTTGCAAAAATTATATTGCGCTCGTGTGTCACACGGGATGGTGCAATTAGTATTAAAAATGAGACATTTGAGTATTTTGATGGAACCAACCCTATTACTGGAAAAGGCGTCAGCTACAGTATCCTACAACGCTTTTGGGTGATGTTGGTACCTTAATGTTGCTTGTATGCTAGCCGCCTAGGTTACTCGTACCGAATCGTATGTATACGTGGTAGTGTCTTAGTCTTGAACATTAGAAACAAACAGAGAAAAAAAACTTACAACTCTCTTAGTTCAGATCGATCGGAGAAGATCCCAGATGAAAGGTGCTTAATTTTGTTGGCGTGCAGCGACCTGCAAGAATGAGTTAATTAGCATATCTTCATGACACAAATGATTCATGATATAAAACAGCCTCATCAAAATCCATTTTAAATCTGGGTTCAATTTAATAAAACGTTTCATTTACAAATGTAGCCATTGTTTTAGAGTCTGAAAACAGTAGCTACACTTTAATTACACTATTCGTTTTAGAAGATTTATCAATTGACCCCTGGTCATTGCGTGTAGCTGACCTCTGTATGTACTTGTAACATGGTCACACTGGTCATTAAAGAAAACTAAATTATTGGTGCTCTATATACTATTTTGTATCTGACCTATTACTTTCTCGCCCCCTGGTAAGCTACAATCTTGTAGGTACGTTATAATTTTAGTATATTATAATACATGACTGACAAGATATCGAAAGATACATATGAAAAACGACAAAAATAG
>JAKSDK010000165.1 GCA_022360095.1 Phycisphaerales bacterium | reverse complement strand
GTGCGTGGAGCCAACCGCGGAAGGACTCTCAAAACGCTCCCAATCGCTCCGGGCATTCCTCGGCGCGCCGTGGAGGACATGATTGTGTTGCCTTACGGCACCGATGAGTCGCTCGAAATCGTCAAGGAACAAGCCGACGAACTGGCGGCGGTTCTCGTTGAACCGGTGCAGAGCCGCCGGCCGGAATTCCAGCCTCGCGATTTCATTCGAGAGGTGCGGGAGGTAACGCGCAAGTCCGGCGCGTTGCTCGTTTTCGATGAAGTCGTGACCGGATTTCGTTCCGGCCCGCGTGGAGCTCAGGAGTTTTACGGCGTCGATGCCGATCTCGCAACCTACGGAAAGGTTGTCGGTGGCGGGATGCCGCTGGGAGTGGTCGCGGGAAGAGCGGAATACATGGACACGTTCGATGGCGGGATGTGGAGTTACGGAGACGATTCGTTTCCGGAAAAGCCCGTCACGTTCTTCGCCGGTACGTTTGTGAGGCATCCGCTCGCAATGGCATCGGTCAAGGCGATGCTTCAATTCTTCAAAGATCAGACGCCGCACTTCTGGGCGACGATGAATGCCAAGGGTAATAAGCTCGCCAGGACGGTCGACGGCTTCTTCAGAGAAAACGGTTACCCTATCGAAATGCTGAATTTCGGATCGTTGATGTTCGTGAGAATGGGCGAGGAAAAATTTGGCAACCTGATGTTCTACAATCTTCGTTCCAAAGGCGTTTTCATGCTGGAGGGCTTCCCGTCTTATGTCACTTGCGAGCACAGCGACGAGGATCTCGATTACTGCGTGGAAGCGTTCAAGCAGTCGGCGATCGAGATGCGCGAAGCCGGGTTTTTTGCAGGGGCGACGCTCCCTGAAGGCGGTGCCGGCGAACGGCTCACCGGGCCACCGCCGATGCTTTGCTCCCCGAACGGCGACCTGGACGTTGAACTGGAGGCGCGGCTGGCGAAGCAGGGGACAAAAAAGCACCTGGCGCCTCTGCGCGTATCCACGACGGAGCCGCAGAGGGAGATTTATCTGGCCTCGTGTCTTAGCGAAGCCTCATCCTGCGCATTCAATGAATCGGCGTCGCTGACCCTGACCGGCAACATCGACCGTGGAAAGCTGGAGCAGGCCTTCCGCCAGGTCGTTTCCAGGCACGATTGCCTACGCGCGACCTTTGTTGAGGACGGTGCCACCATGCTGGTGCATGCCGAAGCTGATGTGCCATTCCATTACGTGGATTTGTCTGGCCAGCCCGGCACGCTTGAAAGTCTGATTCGCCGCGACGTGAGCGAGCCGTTTTGCATTGAAAACGGCCCGGTGATGCGCGCGACTCTGGTCAGGCAGTCGGCCACCGAGCACGTGTTGGTGATTACCGGCCACCACATCGTCTGCGACGGCTGGTCGTTCAATGTCATTTCGGAAGAGTTGAGCGCTCTCTACAACGCTGCCGTTCGCGGGCAGGCT
>JAKSDK010001687.1 GCA_022360095.1 Phycisphaerales bacterium | reverse complement strand
TGGTAAACGTAATTTTTTAGTTTCCATCCCAAACATTCAAAGTAATAAGCGACAATCTTGGACAGAATAGAATGAAACAGCAAACCCCCATTCCCCCGAATCTCAAGGATGAAGCTGTGCGAAGGCCAAAACGCGCCATTTTTCCATCCTTGGTGTTTGGGGGATCATAATAGGACAATCACATGACTTGTGTTGGGCATATAGTTCATTTGTGGCCCAAGTTTGCGCATGAGCGGAGCGAGGGTGCAAATGATGACGAACGACACAAACAAACTATAAGTCATGTGATTATCATTATTATTAATACACAATGTTATTTCATAAGGAAAGAAATTGAGGGCTGCAAAACCCATTTACAGCCTACACTTTGCCGTTTGGTTCGCGTAAAGGAGCGTTTTAGAGAGGGCAGTTTGTCATTTGGCCGCGTGTAGTCATAATAAATAACAATGTGTATTAATAATAACGATAATCACATGAGTTTTGTCTGGCATATAGTTTGTTTGTGTCCCTCGTCATCATTTGCACCCTCGCTCCGCTCGGGCGCAAACTTGGGCCACAAATAAACTATATGCCCTCCAAAAGTCATGTGATTGTCCTATTATGATCCCCCAAACACCAAGGATGGAAAAATGGCGCGTTTTGCCTTTCGCACGGCTTCATCCTTGCTATTCGGGGGAATGGGGGTTTGTTTGTTTCATTCTGTTCTGTCCAAGATTGTCTCTTATTTCTTTGAATGTTTTGGATGGAAACTAAAATATTACGTTTACCAACATTTAGAAATAGTTTGCAAATGCTGGTATCTGGTAAATACAAGAAGCGTTGTAAAAAGAAAGAAAGAAAGTCATAGCAGCAAAAAAGGCTCAGTCCTCAATCTCATATTGCTGTAAAAAATTTCTTGTGGCTACCAAAGAGGAGCAGGAGGTCATTATTGTGTTCATTGAAGTAGAACAGGAGATCAATATTAAAAATAATGATTGTCATGTTTTAATATTTAATCATTGTTTTCAATTATGACCATTATGCTCTTTCTAAAACAAAGAGTAGAAACTCCCTTATTGAAGGTGATAACCTGTTCAAAACAACAAAAAGGTACTTTAAACCAAAATATTGGTATAATCTCACTTTTAAGCCGCAAAGACAGAAAGGTAACAGGTTAAAAACAGAGGGTGAAAAATTAAATCACTCTAGTAGGCGTTATATAGTACCCTGCGAGCAAGCTTCGCCGCTCGCTCGCTCGCGCGTTCTCGCGAGACTCGCTTCACTCACCCAAATAGGAGGGCTTGCTCGCAGGCTAGCGTTATAGCGAAGTAGAATACCAATACCCAAGATTCTCATTAAGTTCTCCCGACTTATTCTTCATAACGCGCCTTTAAGCGTTGACATTTGACCTCGACTGTGCTGATACCAAAAGAAAAAGGGACAACAGAAAGCGCGGTAGATAAGAAATTTTGGTCTAAACCGCTGCTCATAAATGAAAAAGGTCATCTTTCGATTGACGCGCGTCGCTACAAAAAACCGCCTTCTTTGTTTTTAAAGTTCTGACTATAATGGGTAGATTAACTTGACATAAGTCTGTTCGTAAGCGGTGCATCGAAGCTGACATTT
>JAKSDK010001881.1 GCA_022360095.1 Phycisphaerales bacterium | reverse complement strand
GTCCTAAGTAGTAACACATCTGTCCATCGCTGTTTATTTAGCAACTACATGGCGTTCTTGGACTCAGTGTATATTTCTGATTACCGTGACAAATGACACAGAAACCTGTATTGCTAATTGAATGTGTTATTTTACCTAGTTTGTCTCCCTGGTAAGTTCTATTACTATAATTGTATTTCTTACTTGATCTTCAAAACAACTTAAAACAAAATTTAATATCTTCTTTTTAAGTTTAAAGAAAACTCTTCTTGCTTGTTAACTCGAGTAATACGTTGAGCTGTATTAAAGTTGTATTAAAGTGCCATATAGTTTTTTTTCTCCGTTTGCTTAAGTTATAATAGAAATTCAAATATTGAAGTCTTTTTTTTTTTCCTTTTTTTGATAGCATCATGTATTACTTTACTTGCACCTTGTTTTCAGTTAGTGCCACAATAACGGGCATTGCAAACACCATAAGGTGTACCATGAAGAAAGTACACATAATATGAACCACAATTTCTCACTTTGATTTTTTTTGACCAAGCACAGCAGTTACTTCCAAAGTGAAAACACACCTGCCTCTTGACCTGACCATCTGCTACTGTGGGGTGTCCACCTTTCAACCAGCTGAGTTCATTTGTGCCACATCTGTTTTTCCGTGGACATGAAGTTGGCATTCTTGTGCCGGCGGACCCCTCAAAACGAAACCAGTCAGGTCCGATTCCCCTGTCACAATGACCTGTACCAGCTGAGTACGTAATCCTTCTGGTATAACTGTTAAGGCTTCTGTAATTCTGACATTCTGATATATGAAAAAAAATAATTATATAACTTTTAAAAAGTCAGAAAATCATTGAATATTTTGATATTTTTTGTAATTTATTGGTCCCAAAAGTTTTATCTACTGTACATAAACAGGCTCAAAGTGGGTAATTTTCACGTCCTGTAAGAACCCCAACACCTGCCCCACTGTGGCGATAATTGTCTACATACGATTAATTGAGGATTGGTTACTGGCTTTCACACTGGTAGATATACAGACCGAGGTTAAGCAATAACATGGGAAAGGGAGACAAAATATATCTGTAGGCATTCTT
>JAKSDK010001092.1 GCA_022360095.1 Phycisphaerales bacterium | reverse complement strand
CGAGCGTGAGCCCAGCAGCCCAGTTGAGTGACGCCACTGCCCCGGGTCATGCTGTCATAAACGCTGTAGCCGTCGCTTTGCAGCAAGGAGCCGCTAAAGTCCGCGAGGACACTCTCGGCAGCCGCACGGCCACGCCCTAGCTTCCAGTCAAAGCAGACGTTGCCCTCGGGGTTGCCAAACACCCAGAAGTAACCTTTGTGGCTCTTGCCTTTGCGCTCGTTGTCCAGGTAGCGGATCGGTGTCTCATCCACCTGAAGGTAGTCACCTTTCATCAGGCCTTGCCGGATGGAGTGATAAATGAGACTCAACCAGTTATCCACCACATAGGCGATCCAGTCGCACATGCGCTGGCGGCGGATGGGCACCCGGTAACGCTGGCCTAAAATCTTTTCCAGCCGGTATAGGGGCAGATGATCGGCATATTTGCTGACGATCAGGAAAGCCATCAGGGCAGCTGAGGGGATACCGCCGGGGATCACCCGGGGTGGCAGCTGTGCTACCACCGGTTTGCGGTCCGCTTCGCCCTTGCGCACATACTTCGGGCGGATGATCCGGCGCTTGATAAAACGGGTCGGTTCAATGTCGAGTTCTTCAGTAACCTCTTCACCGATGCACTCCCACGCTTCAGGATCGGCCTGCACCTCCTCGGGGATGACGAGCTCTTCGACTTCTTCCAGGTGGTCGGGGATGCGTGGCTTGGGTTCGCCTTTTTTCTTTTTGCGGGTGTAACCGGCTACTTCCTTCTCGCTGAGTTGCTGCTCCTGCCGCTCCGCTTCCAGTTCGGCCAAGGCCAGCTGCAATTGCTCGTCGCTAACCGACTCTCCCTGTTTGCCACCGAACAACTTGCGCTTCAGCTCGGCAATCTCACACTTCAGCTTTTCAATGCGGTGCTGCTTCTCGGCGATCTCCCGATCCCGCTCGGAAAGCTGGCGTTCACTGGTTTTCAGTCGGTGCTCCAACTCCGCATTGCGGTTCTGAAGTTCGCGCTGCTGCTCCAGTGTAAGCACATTTTGAATACAGCATATTTCCGCTCTATTGGCCAGCCAAGAGTTGCTTCAGGCGCAACTTTTTCACATCGCCTCCAATCAAAAGACAGGCCAGCTCTTTGGCGGTCAGTTTTTGACGACCCCGAGGGTCCTCCGGCCAGTCGAAGCGGTTATGGTGAAGCCGTCGCGTCCCCACCCAAGTGCCATACTTGTCTATACTCAGAAACTTCAACAGATTGCGCCGCCGGTTGCTGAACAGGTAAAGCGTCTCCTCCTCAGGCTTGCCAACCACCGCACTCAGGCCAGGAGCCCCCTTGCGCAAATCCACCACGCCCCCGTATACATAACAGCGATCCGAGGTTGAGACTTCCATATATACAGCATAGCAAAAATTCCGGACTTCGGATAGACGTGCTAAAACGGACGCTTACCTCGTAATTGGCATCGTTAAGTTATTTTCGCCACTGAAGTGGCTCCTACCTTCTCTTAGACGCCCAAACTACGCCAATTTTTCTAAAGTACCTCTAAAGGGCTTGAGCGCGGAAAAAATAAATACGGCACCTGTTAGCTGTATGAACCCGCAGACGATCACGAGCGAGTATTTCAATGCTGCCTCGTCTCCCAACACATAGTCCGTGAATAACGCAACGGCGGTGGGTCCCAGCCCCAGACCAATAATGCCGTTGG
>JAKSDK010000452.1 GCA_022360095.1 Phycisphaerales bacterium | reverse complement strand
CGATCTCGCAGCCGGCGGCCCGCCGGATGTCAACGGTCTTCAGGGCAACAACAAGGATCTGACCCGGCCGCAGAATGAACCGCCGTTCCAGAGCTACTTTGTCGACTATGACGACAAGTTCGGCGATTCGCAGAACAAAGGCCATGTGGGCGACGTCGAAATGTGGCGTCCCTGTGAAGGGCAGGCAAGCTGGTATGAGGACTATCCTTATCCCGGCGGCGAGCTTCCTGAGCCGGAACCCGTTTGTTTCCCGGGCGATCCAGCCTGTGATCGGCCGCCTTTACCGCCTTGTCTGGATATTGACTATCTTGAGTTCTACTGCAAGCCGACCGGCTGGGCAGCGGCTCTGGACATCAGGAACAAGTCCGGCGAGCCCTTCGATACATTGAAGGCCAACTCGCTGACACCGGGCATCACCGTTTCACCACCTCTGCAGTCCGTTCCGGGACCGGGCTCCCCCTTCCAGCTTGATATCGACGGTGCTCTGCCGAGCGAAACCTTCAAGGTGGATGTGTGCGCCTTCCGAAAAGACGATGCGGCCACCGGTGAACCGTTCCGTTGCTGTCAGGCGCGGATTCCTTTGGAAGCTCCTGCAGACATCTGCGGGCCATGAGGGAGGGTGTGATGAGACACGATTCAATCGCCTTTCCCGACGACCGGTGTATCGCGCCCTATGCGCAAACCGGTCCGAGCACAGCTTTCAGAAGGTTCCGACCCATGTTTGACTCCAATCGAGACGGCGGGCTGAAGCCCCGTAGAAAACGCGCCCTGTCCGCGGCGCTCGGTCTCCTGCTGATGGCGACCGCACCCGTCATCACGGCCCTGCCATCCCTGGCCCAGACGGATAAAACTCAAACTTTCATTCTTAAAGAGAATGGTCCCCTGAAAAAAGAGCAGCTGACCCCCGCTCCCGGTGGAACGGGCGGCGGCGCCGGTGGGGGCGCTGGCGGCGGAGGTTCTTCCACCACGACATTCTACAAGATTGTCGAAAAGAGCTGTCGGCAGCTGACATTCACTTTTGCACTGAATGTTCCGGTCCATCCCGAACTTCAGGACAAAGACATTACCGATGTCACCGACAGCCTGAGGCTGGACTTTTCGGACACGATCCCGGGCGCCAATCCTCAATTCACCGGGGCAAGTGTCAGCGGTGAAATCGTTGGTCCCGGCGGAGCTCCGGCTCCTTCCGTCCAGATTTCGACATCGGCCAATCCCAACGACACGTTGACGCTTGAGGATTTCCGTTTGTCGGGCCTTGATCAGGACGGTGACCCGGCCAATCGGACAGTCATCATTACCGCCTATGCGGAGATCAACCCCGATGGTGCCGCCGGCGACTTCGTTGACAACCAGGCCTTTATCGACCTGTCGACGGACGTTTCGGCCCTGACCTTTCCCTCGCACGACCCAGCCTTGCCGGATGAT
>JAKSDK010001604.1 GCA_022360095.1 Phycisphaerales bacterium | reverse complement strand
TAGTTTGGCTTCAATCCCCCTCTATTTGAGTTAACTTTTCTGGGTCGCAAAAGCAGGATTTGACTGCCACACCCATGGACTCTGTTGTCCAGAAGTCAGTCAAATCTATCGGCGAGGCGCATTTAACGTGTAATATGGCGCTTGCGTCAGGGTTTTCTTCAGCCTTTCCTCCAAAGACTACCCATCCAAGTGGTGACTTACGTGCTATCAGGTGATTTACTTCCTTCGTTTTGCAGGCATGAATGTGCGCCTGGTCAATGCCAATGAGGAGATCAACGTGTCCCTGTCCGCGTCGGAAAGTGGTATTTTGTAAACCAAGAAGCTCCGGTAAGTGGGATGTTTTAACCTTTGGAATCTCGTCGCTTATGTTGTCAATGCCAATTGCATTGATGGTATAGCGTTTGTTGCCGTCGATGCAGATCAACTGAACTCTATACTATTTTGTGTTCATTGTTTCTTCGTCGCCACCCACTTTAGTAACGGTTACTGACACGTCTTTGCTCTTCAGCCCAAGGGTATCTGCTCTTTCCTGTCGAATTAGACTAACTTGAGCGCCAGAGTCTAACAACATATTTCCCCATTTAAACAGTCCGTTCGCGCTGCCGATATTTACAAAGAGGACTGGGAGGATAGCTTCTTTCATATTGCCTAATGTAGCCACACTAATGTTAACAGTATTGCTCTTATGAAGCTGCGGATAGTAATGTTGTCAACATCGTGTCCCATTCTCCTGTTGGGTGCATTGTTGTTTACGTTTGCAGGAGTCCATGGTATGTCCCCTTCCAGCCCTTTCTAAACAGCTGAAGCAAAGGTGATTCGCCTTTGCGGTCGCGATGCGATCATCCACGCTGAGGGCTGCGAACTTAGGGCATTGATCCGGCCAGTGCTTTGAGTTTTTACACAACCAACATTTGTACCAGGCTTGATCATCTTTGTTTTGGTTTCCTTGAAGGTGGTTAAAAAGTTTGGTAACATTTTTTAACTAAATGTACGAGGTCACAAAACCGCGGGTCTTCTCCATCCTGTAATGCTTTAAATTTGACTATATCCTGGAAGACTGTGTCAGACACAAATCGTGGGTCGCCATAAAACCGTTGCGAAACAGTGAATGTAAGTCGCGCGAAATTTGACGTGTGAGATTTCTGGACATGAGGTTCCAAGTAAATGAAAGCAAGACCCAACTGCCATTCAAGAACTGAAGTTTGAAAAGTAAAAAAAGGAAAGATTGGAAGGCTTCAGCCAACACTGCTCCTAAGGAAGTGGGTGCTCCTAACAGACAACAACAGTGCTGATTTTAAACTAATTTTTGAAAAAATTAAAAACGCAGAAGAAAAAAAACAGGAAAAAAATTGGGCTCTCTTATTATCATTTCACATGACCTCCCGGAAAATTCATTTCCTCTGGATGAAACTGAAAGCTCTGACAATGACATACCATCTAAATGGGATATAGTATCCCCTACTACGTGTGCTCCACTTTCAGTGACAGACATAAGAGAAAAAGTACTTAGATCCAGAGATAGAATATTTAACTCTGTCAAGTAAAGAAATGAAAGTGCTCAAGAACAAAAGGCCAGCATGAAACAAGAACTTGCTTTGATGTACGGAAACCATGCCGGGTGAACTGCTTCACAGTGCAAGAGATGTTTATTAGAGCCAACAACAAGCCCAGCAAAAGCTATTTCAGAGGTGCTTTTTTATACCAAGCAAGT
>JAKSDK010001411.1 GCA_022360095.1 Phycisphaerales bacterium | reverse complement strand
TGCCTAAATCACCAGGACCAAGTTGTTCGAAGGCCGATTAATTAGCGCTTAATCTTGGGTTAGATGTAAGCAGGGTTTCTTTTGCTTAAAAGCTTTTTCTCGGATAGTTTTCTCTGTTATTTCTAAGAGCATCCAACCATCAACTTGTTGACAAAAAGAATTAATCTTAAAAACTAAATTTACTTTTTAAACGTTCATATATCTTATCTTAACCCAGCTTTGAACAACCCAGCCTAATGCTGTATGGGTATTCCCGGTTCGATCCCGGTAGAGGATACCCATACAGTAAGTTATAGCAAGTTAAGTTATGCCGGATCGTCACAGTACGAACTTCCGTCTAGAGTACAGTTTTCTTTCATTTAGCAACGCTTTTATTGGTTTGTACGTTTTTATATACCATCAATGTAACGACTTTATTTTTTTCTATGTTTTTGATGGTTTCCTTGAAAATACTGAAACTTTTATATTAGCCGGTTAACAACATTGATCGTAGCCCTTTGAGAGCAATTTTTTCTACTATCCTTGCCGAAAAAAATCGTTTCGTCGATGTCTCAGGCGGAGGTGAACTAATAAAAGGTTGGAATAGCCAAAAAACATTCCACCTATGATAAAAGAGTACCAACGTATAGCAAACGTTATCCTGCGGAGGAAACCCAAGCACGTGCTTAATGACGTCGTCGCCTTTCAGCCCGAGAGATATGTCAAGCCGAAAAGAATACTGAATCTTTGGCAAAATTTAATATTCCACTAGCAAAAGAAGAAAACAACGTCAACAACGAAAAACCTCTATACCTTTTACAGAGAGGAAAGAAAAGAAGCCATTTTATTTTGTTTCGTAGTGAATAAGTTCACAACTTTGTCTCGAAGAGGAGGTAAATAATGGTGGAGACAAGCGGCGAATTAATGAGCGTCGAGGATATCTAGCGCCATGCGCTGACCGACCCTGAAGAGGTAGTTATTTTCGCAAGTTTTACCCCGTAACTCGGAACGTTCCTTAGCTATGCACTGTAATACCAAGAAAGAGATGAAAGTTAGTTTGCTTTGTTTACTGGTAGTTAGTTACACTTGATTTACAG
>JAKSDK010001715.1 GCA_022360095.1 Phycisphaerales bacterium | reverse complement strand
GTATCGACCGTTATTTAGTATGAGTCATAATTCTCCCCTGACCTTGAAATCATTGTTAGTCTCATTACTTCTAGGGCGTCCTTTTTTGTTGTTGATGTTTTAGTATTTTGTTTGTTTTAATATTTTTTTTTTCTTTATTCTTCAAATTTCGGCAATAACGTGATACAACTCATTTGCAAAATCATTGAGCTTCCCTGTTCTTCCTCAGACAATCTCGCTCACAGGAAAAGGGCGATTGGCGAAAAACGCCTTGTTCAGGTTCTGCATGTGCATACTGATTATACAAGGCATTTCTCTCAGTTTACTAGCTTTTTTGTGTTTGTTCGCGTAAATTAATATTGAGATCTAGAGTGCAAATGAGAAGAATTTCGTTTCAAAGAGAACATTTACTTTTTTTACAACCAGCTATTTTTCATTGACGACATAATCACCTTAATAATACACAACACTAAGTTAACACAAATTAAAGAGAAAAGATAAAATAAAGGAAGGAATTGCGAAAAGAAAGATAAAATCTTTACCAAACAGCCGTAACCGAACTTCAAACTCGGAAATTCAACGAAAGGAATTTGAAATTTACGAGCTCCGGTTTGTTAATACTTTTCGAAGAAAAACGTGAAGACCTGTCAAAACATTAACAGACACAAAGAAGAGAAAGCCAGTACAAACGGTTGAAAAAAGGAAAAAACCGAAAGAAAAGAAAAAGTAGTCAAAAATTAAATGACTCAGTTTTTCCTTAGTCTGATCATGAGATCACTTCTTTTCATTTAATTTTTCCGCACCTGCCGTGGCAATAAACGAAAGCCACTGCGACGCTAAATAAACGTTTCTGTCAGAACAATTAGATGATCGCAATCCATTCCTCTCATTTTATATGTTAATTTCTTGGGCCGCAAAATATCTTTTCTTTTTAATTTCCAGTTAAACGTTTTAAAAAACAGAATAACATATTTTAGGCAAAACATCATGGTCTGTTGTGACTGTGATGGCGATGTATTTGTTCATTTGAAAGTCCTCAACTGAATCGAATTGCCGTCCATATTCAGATCCCTTAAAAAATTCAACGTAT
>JAKSDK010000492.1 GCA_022360095.1 Phycisphaerales bacterium | reverse complement strand
CTTCGTGAAACAGTCTCTTTTAGAAGTCCCTAAATCTGAGACAGTTGTTAAAAACACATCGGCAAGGCACTATTTTTATATATCATGTCTATGTGCGATAAAAACATCATAAATCTTACTGCCTCTTATAATGAAAATATTCTAAATTATTATAAATCAGAACTCTAATTAAACTTTCTTACCATAGGAGTAGCGTAGAAGCCGTACATAGCCAAGTAATTTTTCTTTTATGATAATATTCAATATATAGTTGTTGTTCCTTTCTTTCTTACTTACTTTTATTTTACTTTATTTTATTTCTCGTTGTATCAATTGACTGTTCTGGTACTGAAATCTTCATGTCGAAGATAAAGTCAACAAAGTTGTTGTTGTTGTTGGCATCAAAATTATTAAGTCAAATTAATTTCTTCTTGTCATAATTTCTGCTTTTGTACATGTAGCCTATTGGAATATTAATTGTTATTACTTGACACAACAGGTTTCCCAGTTATGATTACACTTTAATCCAACAAGTAAAACCATTCCATGATACATTATATAAAATTGGGCTCAGAGGTTAGTAATGGCAGTCAGTTGAAGCTCATGCAGTTTTCAAGACTATGGGCCTTGATCAATACTCCATTAATTATTGAAACACATGTAGGAGACCACCCTATGTTTAAATTGCAGTGGATTCAGACACACATTTTTACAAACTCCAACTATGATGCTGATGCGAGTATACTATTAAATGACTTAGGTTGGCAAAACCTTGAAACTTAGCATCTAATTCATAAGGCAGTGATGGTGTATGTTTGAATTGCCTTGCACCTGATTATCTGTCTTCAAAATTTATACTATGCAGCAATATTTTTAATTCCTACATCTAATCTCTGAGAGATTCTGAAAATAAGATTGCTGTTCCCTTGCCATGAACCAATAATAGAAATGGCTTCTGCGACAGCGGGGCTGTTCTGTGGAACAATTTACCCTCTAATGTAAGACGAGCAAATCTTTGACTAGCTTTCAGAAACTCTTAATTTCTAACTCGAGCGAGGCATTCATGGAAATTGGCTTTAATTTAATTAATTAGTTATTTTTATTTGCAACCTTACATTATTGTAAGTGCTATTATTGTTATTCAATAGTTTACATGCGGACTGTACAATAATTTTGGGATTTCAAAGTACATGCTAGCTATGCTATGTACATCCTATGTACATGTTATGCTACATTTGTATATATGTTACAGGTCACATTTAGTTTTAGGTTATTTTTTTTAACCTAGTTTAATTATTTTTGCAAACTTAGTTTATTTTTAAAATTTTGTTTAAACTGGTTTATTTTTAAACCTAAGTAATTTTTCAAATGTCAATGTTTTTCGATAAAAAATTTTAGGTTAAGTCTTTCTTTAAAATGTTTACCTTTCATGCAAAGTTGGGGCTTTTGTACACATTTGAGTGATTATAGGGTTAAGCACTCAGGTTAGTGATTAGGTTAAGCACTTGTTTCACATATTGGTTAGCTTTCATGTAAGGTTAGGGTTACTGCACACATTTTGGTGATTAATAGGGTTAAGCACTTATTTAGGAACACAGTGTGCATCTTGGACAATGGCAAAAGTCTGGGACCAATAAATTATAAGGTTGAGAATTATACGGTGAATTTCAACGATTGCTTGCGTGGTCAAGTGGATAAGGAAGAGGACTACAGATCCAGAGGTTGGGAGTTCAAAGGAAAAAGGTAGACAAAGGAAAAAGGTTAGAGTGAGATAATATGGGGGGTTAGGTGAGAGGTAGTGACGAGGGGGATTAGGAAGAACTGGGGATAGGAGGGGAATGACAGAACAAGAAGGGAGGGGTGGTTGGTGAGATGCAAAAGAACTGAGAAAACAAATTTGCTGATAAGCACTTATTCTTTTTAAGAACCCCCGCAAAAAGCCAGGCCCCTATTCTTCATCCACACCCCAAAAATTAAAGGCCCTTTTTCAGACAGTTGATACAAAAATAACCAAGGTTGATTTAAAAGTAAACTAGGTTGTTCAAAGTTGACGTAGGATAAAAAAAATAACCTGAATATAAATTTTGACCTGTAACATATACACAACTGGTTTAATGCCTGATACCCTAAAGGTTGCTTCGCTTTCACCCTACATAACTGCTGACTTCAAGCAGTTCACAAACTTTTGGCTAATCTCAAATTTAAAGTTTCTTTCTATGCTGGTTGAAAAGTCTGTTGCAGTTCAACTGACGAAACATGTTATATTATGACCAACCAACTTGACGAGACGTTCCAGTCAATCTACAAAGAATTTCTCTCGACTGAAACAGCACTACTAAGAGTATAAAATGACATCTTGTGTTCTTTGGATTAAAACAAGTCGGTCATATTACTTTTATTAG
>JAKSDK010000781.1 GCA_022360095.1 Phycisphaerales bacterium | reverse complement strand
TGTTAGGTACCGTGGCAGATAGTAAGATGATTTTGACTTGCGCCGGCAACATGATCAACACCTCTTCCCAAACAACACCCCTCTGTCAAAGAAGAAATAGTCTGTTAACGAAAAATATAATTTCTGAGGAATGGGTGGCATGCAAACCCTATTCTCGGCGGCGGTGGTATGCTATCACACTTATAAGATAGTCGTTTAGTGGCCACAGTCATCTAAAGGGTGGCTCTGTGATGGCTTTTCTTATATTGCCGGGTACAAAATCTAGCTCTTACAAGCAAAGGCACGCCTTTGAGCTCGAAGAAAGTTTGGTGCATATAAACACGTAATGAATTAACGACATAATTACCTCTTCATCATTAACATAATGAACTTCATCAAAAATCACCCACTCAACGTCACGTATTGTATCTGAGCCATTGTACAGCATAGACCTGGAAAGAAAGTCAACAAATACTGCTTCAGTTTGCTCATGTGAATATTTTACGTTAAGCTTTCAGATAAATTACACGGGCAAGGATTAAATGACACAAATGCAACGAGAGTTACTTGAGCTTTTCAGTCCCCACTCGCTTTCGTTTCAAAGCGTCACCGTCATGATTGTGGAAAAAAAACAGATAAACAAACAAACAAATTAACCCAGCGAGTTTACCTTAGCTCAAAATGCGACAGGAATAAGACGAATGTTATTCCCTTCTTGATTAGCACCAAGTGCTTGCTTATGGCTGTGTTTATCCATTAAGAATGTTATGATTCGAATTCTGATTAGCTCATTGCGTTGCTTAACTTCTCTTCACTTCAACTGGAATGCTATTTAAAAAACACCTTTAGCTTTTGTACAAATGTCGGTCCAAAGCTCCCCTTTGATATCTAGATTAAAAATAAACAAGAGCTGCGAGGAGTGCGCGCATGCGTAAAACACTCACCGCAGAATTTCTGTGGTCATAATAAGACAGGACGCCTCGGGTCTGATTTGCACGTCACCGGTCAACAAACCAACATCTTCAAAAGTATCCTTGAACTCTCGAAATTTCTGATTGGACAAAGCTTTGATCGGAGAAGTATACACAGTCCTGAGAGAGAAAATATT
>JAKSDK010000506.1 GCA_022360095.1 Phycisphaerales bacterium | reverse complement strand
TTCCATCTACTGTAGGCACCAACATATGTGTCAGCTCCGGCAAGTGGAGATGCTCGTATTGCTCAGCTAGAAGAGGAGAACAGGCAACTGAAGAAAGGTCTGACATACATAAGAGAATTATAATAAATAACTAAAAATGCTGCTGATTAATCAGATAATGTTTACAGCACTTCATCCTTCTGAGACTACTTTTGGGGAGTCGTGCTAATACCTGTTATCACCTGGTCATCACGTAACAGTGTTAACCCTTAGTCTTAAATCATTTTTGATATTTGACTCTATAGTTACTGATGAGTTAAAGAATGCACTGGAAAAACTAACATTGCGAGTTACTCAGCTTGAGAAAGGTAATCAAAAGACTATTATTATCGTTGGTCATTTTTGTTCTCTAAAATTATATTAAACGTAAAGAAAATGGCATACATGTAAGTATTAGAGGGCAGACATGGTAAAGGCAGCAAAAGAGGACAGTAACAGTCTCCATAGCAGCAAAGATGTCATCATGGTAACCAAACCACAGCCATCCTCCAGACACCTAACTTTAACACATCACTGAGAAGTCAGTGTGTGGAGCTAAGAGTTTGGGAATCAGAGACTTTAAGCAATGAGAACAGTGACAGCAGTAAAAACATTACTGACAAATAATTAAGTTCATTTGCATTCCTTTGAACTTTATTACATACCGGTACATTCCATTGCATGAAACTCATCAAATGTGGGTGAATTCTTCTGAAGGTGAATTTGTTAAGGATCATATGTTATTAAAGTTTATACATGCATATTTATTAATGCTTAAGTGAAAACACTATACAGGATGTTAAAAGTTCAAAGGGTGCCGACAGGAGTACATTTAAATGCTATGGAGACCAGAAAATGCACTCCCGCCATCTTGGAGCACCGCTTACTGAGGGTGGAATTATTTATCATTGACTGTGTGATTAAAATGTCATACATTGACAAATTTCACATCATAGTCACACACACTATAGCACAGAGATGTACCAAAAAGGGTAATGCATTTAAGGAGTTGTTTCAGCTTATTAAGTTACCTACTTAATTCTTTGGGAGTTTTTAAATTCGTTGATGTCGTTTTTGCCTTTAAGCTCCCTATTCTTATTTCATGTACTGTGCTGTTGTTGGTTTTGATCAAATGCCTTGAAGAAGGCATAACCTTGTTGATTTAAGGGTTGCTTTTGAACAAGTTCTTGGTAAATTTTTACTTACAGAGTAAAATTTACCCTATTGACAGCTACACCCAATTTGTTGGAAATGCATCAGTTTCTGTAACTTGCAGTGTGTGATTTCTTTTCTAAATAGGGGGCAAGGCACAGTCCGAGCCAGCTTCAGCTGTAAGTTTTTATATTTTTTCTGACATTTTTTTTAAGCAGATCTCGAAATGAAAGATTTATTTGTACATAGAAAGAATAAAGTATATGTCTACTTAATTTCTGTATAAGGTACGTGGCAATCAAGGCTAAAGTGGGAGATATTAATTTTTAACAAAACAGCGTGCAAAGATTCCCTGCGAATAA